>BATO01000083.1 GCA_000474255.1 Aquipseudomonas alcaligenes MRY13-0052 | reverse complement strand
GGACCCGTAAGAGAGCGGCTCTTCGAAATCATCGATGCAGATCGTGATGGGAAGATCACCACTGACGAGATTCAGAAGGCTCTCAAGGTTCCCGCCTACGCCCAGTCCATTTCTCAATTGGTCATTCACTACGAAAGTGAGTGGTTCTATCAACAACGGAAGTGGGATGCACTGGATAAGGTGCTGGGGCATACGGGATCGACACCTATCTTGAATTGGGTGGCGGAGAAGGAGCGGATAAGAGAGTTAGGGTGGTGGGGAGATATTGTGACTAGCGGAAAACTCCCAGCCTCTGGGACCGTTTCGTGTTTGCACCCTCTAATATTCGGTATTTCTCTAGCTTCCAGAGATCGAATTACAGTTGAGTTTTTGGAAGAAGTCACCGGAAAAATTGGGGACTGGTTTACGGGGGTGGGAGGTGGTGCGAATTTTGTTAACGCATTTCCTGAGAGATACCCGAATATTTATAAATTCAATAAATATGATTTTATAGATATTTTAAATGGTGCTCTTCGAAGATATGGAATAGAAACTCCTTACCAGCAAGCGCATTTTATTTCTCAGTGCTTTCATGAGTGTGCGCATTTTGAGACTGCGGTTGAGTTCGGGTCTGGAGAAAGATACAACCCTGGCAATCATCCCGATGCTGTTGAGAATGGTAATACAGAGCTGGGCGATGGTCCGAAATACAAGGGCAAAGGCCTGATTCAATTGACTTGGAAGAAAAACTATAAGTTGTACTCGGATTTTAAGGGCTTTGATTTCGTGTCTAATCCATATCTTCTTGCAGAGGATATGTATCTGGCAGTGGATGCTTCATGCTGGTTCTGGAGGAAAAATGGCGGTGTACATAAAAAATACGACGCCAAGGGAGATATAAATATTCTGATAGAAAATGAACCTCGGAACGTGAGGCTAGTAACTCTGGCGGTTAATGGTGGGGATAATGGGCTTGCGGAGAGGGAAAAAATATTTGGGAGAATAATAAGTGAGTGGGGGTTGGGATGAGATATCTTGAAGTTTTATTGATTTTTTTTGCTTTGATATGTTCTTCAGGTGCGGCTAATTCAGATAGTCAAATTCTGCTAGATGTAGAGTCTGTCAGTCCACTCACGCTATCTGTCATGCAGGCTGGGCGTAAAATGTCCGTGATAGTTCCTTTGGCTGTTGTAAAGGATACGGAGGATATATATACGTCGGTCACGCTGGATGACATTGATGGTGATGGTGTGGATGAAGTGGTGATGACTATTCCAGCGGGCGGAGGGGTTAATTCTTGTTCGAAGGTTTTTAGGTACGATCTGAAAGGTAATGCTCTGTCTGAGGTTGTGTTTTCCGAAGGGAGCATATGTAATTATCGTAAAGAGGATGGGTACTTGATCAGCTCATATAGAGGCGGGTCGGCATGGGTAGAGGATATATATAAATTTGAGAGGGGGGTATTCGGTCTGGCGTTTAAAGACGCGTGTATTGGTTGCGGGTATATATCTAGACGGGCGTTCGATTTTGATGGGGTGGTTTCTGATTATTTGGTGTCTGATAGTGAAGATTTTAAAGGTCGAACACCCATTGTTGGAACTGTTTTGTCCAGGCGTGCTTTTGTCTATTCCGAACCGTTTGTACAGCAGCTCTCAAAAAAATACCTAGTGCAGGATGATAAATATTTGGTTCTCAGCTTTTCAAAGAATACCTACGGGTCGTGGGTGAAAGTTCGTTATAAAGGAAAGGTGGTAACTGAAGGCTGGTTGCGCTGCAGTGATGTTGAATCGTGCGCATTCCATTAGATATGAAACTCTTTGGAGGTTTAGCTAAACTAGTTCTTGGGACGTAATTGATGAACGGAATCATTTGTCTAGGCGCCAATACCACTGGCGACGGTACGGTTATATCAGCGCTCTGCTGACATGAAATTTTTCGGAATAGCGGTGGCACGCGTTGGCGATGCAGTCACTTGTCTTTTCCCGGCCACGGTTCGACGGTGGTCGCTGAGGGATACCCAGTGTTCAAGGATCATGGCGTACCGGTTGCCTTTCATGGCCATCGTTGCGCCTGCTGCTGCGTACTTCTCACGCCATTGCCTGGAGCGACCGCGAGCTGAGTATGCCGGTCCAGTTTAATAAGGTTCCTGCAGCTCTGAAGGAGCCGTGTATGGCCGTAGGGGATTTTGTTGGTGGTGATAATAGCGCTGGGAGCAGTAGTACAAATTACTCTTGCTTGTTTATGACTTCATGAGGAAGGAAGTGATTCAGGTCCCAGGGGGCGACTTTAATGTTAACAGTTGTGGGGTTCAGGGTTGGGAGGCGGTGATCCGGATTCGGAAAAAAACAGCATTTTTCGCTAGATGGAAGGGATTTTAATTGCGATTTTGCAGTTGCTGATTTGAGCGATGGAGTTTTGGGGCGGAAAATTTGTATTTTGAAATTGGATTCACGTCATTGCCCCCTGCGGGGCAAGTATAAATGTGAAGTGTTTTTCTGCTGGCGAAGCAATTAAGCGTTTTGTCTGTGTGGCGTCACAATAGGTTTAATTCATATCGTCAACTCCGCTGGTTGGTCGAGGCTGGTTGGGTGTGGCTGCTGTTTTCTATTGTCCTTGGTGTTGTGGTTGCTCAGGGGGGGTAATGGAGGTCAGAGAGTCTTACGCCGGCCTCCTTGGTGTTAGGAAATTTCCATTGCCAAATCAAGATGGCGCCGTACGCAAATCAGGCGCGTGCCGTCTATTTTCTGTTCTGGGTATGACTTAGAGTCTCGCTTCATAAGTTCATAAGTTCATGAGTGAGAGAGGATAGGTGGTCGAGTTGGCGCAGGGGTGCGAGCTAATTCGTATTATGCGCCTGCTTTTTGCTCTTTCCTTGAATGTTACAAGTTGGTTTATTAATTATCGCATCATGGTGGCTCTGTGCGAGCAATAATCATCAAGAATTTGGTGCGGAGCTAAATTAACAGCAAAAGGAAATAATCGAAGTGAATGCCAATCAAGTAAGTATTACCGCACTCTCGCTCGTGTTGTTGGGCTGCTCAGGCGGGCCTTATCAACATGCCGCAGCCTCTACTCAGCATGCAGCCGCTGCCTCGGGACATGCCGCCTCCGCAGCAACTCACGGGGCGGTGGCTTCAGGCCAAGTCGTCACGGGTGCCGTGGCCTTGCCGTTGAAAGCTGTAGGCGCCGTTGGAAAGGCAGCGGACACAGCCGGCGATACCCTGTTGGACGCTACTGGTGATTCCAAACCTTTGCACGTCTCCGACGAGACGGTTTCAGCGGGCCCTGCGCCGAAGGCGGAGTAGGAGAGTTCAATGTTCAAAAAATATTCGTTGCCTTTCTTGGCGTTATTGTTTCCATACCTTGCCATTGCACAAGGTTTCTCCAACCAGGGTGATGCGACTGAAAACAATGACCAGTACACGGCCGAGCAACTGATTTCCTTTTCTAAGAAAGTGGAAAAAAGCCTTGCTGAAAGAGGGGCTAGAGTTGCGATCGTATCTCGGGTCGGTAGGCCGGAAAGCGAGCTGCCCGAGGGGGTCAAATATACTCATGTGGCATTCTGGGTCTATTCGGATATCACCGCCCAAGACGGTCGGAAGCTGAAAGGCTACCAGGTTTATAATTTGTATCAGCGCGAAGGTCAGAAAAATATCAGCGACTTGATAAGTGACTTTCCTTTGGACTTCTATGCTGGAGTCTACTCATTGAAGTCGGGCGTGATAATTCCAAAGCCATCACTCCAGGAGAAGCTGCTGCAAATAATCGATTCCTCCGATTATCGAAAATTGCATAACTCCAATTACTCCGTTGTTGCGAAGATGGATTCTGAGCGGTATCAGAACTGTACGGGGTTCACGCTGAACGTTCTTTTTAGTGCTATTTATGGCACGAGTGATCGCGCGCAGTTAACTGCAAACAAGCGAACCTATTTCAAGCCGCAGGCTATAAAAATCGGCAGCGTGAAGCGAGTGCTTGGCTCTATGTTCGTTCAGGACTTCTTTCCCGAGGAACATGGCGGAGAAATCAAGACGGCAACGTATTCGACCATTGCGAACTTTATGAAGGATTACGATTTGGGTAAGGAGATTTACGAGATCGAAATTTAACCTGAAATTGGGTAATTCACTGTTCAGAACGGCCCTTTCAGGGCCGTTCTTATATTCTCACGCATCAAGCACGTGCTCTGGAACTGCCCCAAAGCGCCGAGTCATGGTTCTTCGACGCCCCCGAGTCGGGATGGGCTAACCGCTTCCTCCTTCTTTGTACATTCTCCAGCCTCGTACCACAGGCTGCTGCGCGTGAACCTCTCCAATGGTCACTCTTGCGCCACCCACACCTGAGCCCTGCTTTTCCTTCACTCGGGTTCATCCTTCCGTCATGCAACGACAGCCCGGCTCAGCAATGGCGGGAGAGGGCGATCCACACCCCATGGGAAATGGCTGGAGGGACTGGCCGACATGTCAGGAAAGTTTCGCTAACTCCCGAGAAATACTGGAAAAAATCTGCGCAAGCTCCCGAGGTTTTTTCCTTTCTCTGTCACCGGAAATTGAGAACGTCTATCTCGTGGCCAGCCCACCGACGAGCAGGGGAATGTTGCTCGGGGCCAGGCCGCAGCGTGATGCAAGAGCGAACCACTCAACGTCCAGACACGATGAAAGGAGATTCTTCATGTTCAAGCGCAATGTTCTCGCTGTTTCCATGGCCGTCGCCGGCCTGTGCTCCGCCCAGGCCATGGCTGCCGTAGTCGGTGGCGGCGCCACTCTGCCGCAGAACCTGTACAACACCGCTACCGTCCTGTCGTCGGGCTTCAACGCCTACATCGGCGTGGGCAGCGGCGCTGGCAAATCCGCCGTGCTGACCAACGACTCCACCAAGCTGGGCCTGGCTTCCGGCATCACCGTCGACTACGCCGGCAGCGATTCCATCCTGTCCGCCAGCGAGATCTCCACCTACCAGGCCGCTCACCAGTCCCCGGCCGTTCCCACCAGCAGCGCCGCCAACTGGGGCCCGCTGGTCCAGGTTCCCTCGGCCGCCACCTCGGTGACCATCCCCTACAAACTGACCCTTGCCGGTGGCGCCGCGCTGAACAACCTGGACCTGACCAGTGCTCAGCTGTGCGACATCTTCTCGGGCACCATCACCACCTGGAACCAGGTCAACGCCAGCTACCCGGCTACCGCCATCACGGTCGTCTACCGTGCCGGCAGCAGCGGCACCACCGAGATATTCACCCGTCACCTGAACAGCCAGTGCTCGGCCAAGTTCACCACCAACAGCACCTTCACCACCGCTAACGTCGGTGCCGAGCCGGCTTCCTGGATCGCTGCCACCGGCAGTGCCAACCTGGCCAGCACCGTCGCTTCCACCGAAGGCGCCATCGGCTACGTCGGCCCGGAAGACGTCGATGCCACCAACAACGCCGTAGTGGCCAAGGTCAATGGCCTGCTGCCCACCATCGGCAACGTCACCACCGCCCTGAGCACCATCGCTCCGCCGTCCACCGCTGCTGACCGTGCCGACCCCTCCAAATGGGTACCGGTACTGGCCAACCCCGCCAGCGGCTACAAGATCGTCGGCTACACCAACCTGGTGTTCAGCCAGTGCTACAAGGACACCGCCGACCGCACTTCCATCCGTGATTTCGTTGGCCGTCACTACAACACCGATGACCTCAACAACAACGACGACGAGATCATCGCCAACAAGCTGATCCCGCTGACCGACGACTGGAAGACTGCTGTTCGCAGCACCTTCTACACCCCGACCAACTCCCTGGCCATCGGCAACACCACCGCCTGCAACCAGATCGGCCGTCCGCTCTAAGCCTCTCACCAGGCACCGATCCAATGAACCGGCAATGGCCTCGCGCCATTGCCGGTTTTCCTGTTTCAGCCGCCTGCCGGGCAGATGAACTTTGCATGACAAAAGTTCGGTCGGAGGCCGCTGGCACCGCCTTGGGGTATAGCCATGGCGCGCACCTCAAGGGAGGGCGATGCGCCCGTCTTTCGCGAGAACACAAGGATCCGTAGTGATGCGTTCCCAGCCGAGCAAGCCCGCTTCCCGCACCGCCACCCGCCACGACACCTTCCTGCCGCTCAAGCCCCTGGCCCAGGCCATCGCCCTGATGCTGCTGGCTGGTGGCGCCCAGGCGGAGCAGGCGTTCAGCTCCGCCTGGTTCGCGTCCAAGGGGGCTGCGCAGGCATCGGGCGCCGTTCGGCCGACCACGCCGGTGCCGGGCTCGCCGCCGCCCCTGGCCCAGCAACAGAGGGTGCAGGAACGCCTGGGGCGCACATTCGCCAACATGAACAACACGGTGGCCGCCATCGCCGCGGCCCAGGCCGCCCAGGCGGCGGGGCGCGCTGCCGCCTCCAGCGGGCCGCAGACCCTGCATAACGGCCTGGGCGGCAACGGTCTCAACGTGGTGATCGGCCCGGACGGCAAGCCGCTGTTCGTCAACGCCGAGGGGCCGGTGCAGACCGACGCCAACGGCAAGGTGCTGGTCTCCATCAAGCAGACCGCCGACAAGGCCATCCTCAACTGGGAGACCTTCAACGTCGGCCGCGACACCACCGTGGCCTTCCAGCAGGACGCCAGCTGGGCCCTGATGAACAAGGTCAACAACAGTACGGCGCCGAGCCAGATCCAGGGCCAGATCAAGGGCGACGGCACGGTGATGATCCTCAACGGCAACGGCGTGGTGTTCAGCGGCAGCAGCCAGGTCAACGTGCGCAACCTGGTGGCCGCGGCCACCGACTTCAGCGACGAGCAGTTCAGGACCGGCGGCCTCTACAGCGGCAGCAACCCGGCCTTCACCAACGCCCAGGGCGCCATCCGCGTGGAGCAGGGTGCGCAGCTCAACACCGCCGCGCCGGCCACCTCCACGGCCGGTGGCGGCTACGTGCTGCTGCTGGGCAAGGACGTGGACAACGCCGGCACCATCGCCACGCCCAAGGGCCAGGCGCTGCTGGCGGCGGGCGACAGCTTCACCATCCGCAAGGGCTATGGCACCGATGGCAGCCCGACCTCCACCACCCGTGGCAACGAGGTGACCATCGGCGGCACGGGCACGGTGACCAACAGCGGGGTGATCCTCGCCGCCAGCGGCGATGTGACCCTGGCGGGCAATCAGGTGCGCCAGAACGGCGCGGCCCTGGCCAGCACCTCGGCCGATGCCCGTGGCACGGTGCACCTCACCGCAACCGGCGCCAACGGCAGCGTGACCCTTGGCGAGGGCAGCACCACCGCCATCCTGCTAGACGCCAGCGCCACGGCCCTGGACAGCCAGCGCGATGCGCTGATCGCCCCGGCGGTGATCCAGGACGGCAAGGTGATTCCCGGCGACGCCTACCGCCGCGACCTGTCCCTGGTGCAGATCGACAGCAGCGGCACCGTGGACTTCCAGAAGGGCTCCATCACCCTGGCCACCGGTGGCCAGGTGGCGGTCAACGCCGGCCAGCGCAGCCTGGTGCGCGATGGCGCGGTGATCGACGTCTCCGGCGCCACCGGGGTCAAGGTCGCGATGGAGTCCAACAGCGTCAAGGTCAACCTGCAGGGCAACGAACAGCGCGACTCCTCGGTCAACCGCGACGGTGGCGGCCTGAACAACAACGATGTCTGGGTTGATGTGCGCGACCTGGTGTTCGTGCCCGCCGGCACCAACGGCTACGCCACCGACCGCTGGTACACCGCCGGCGGCCTGCTGGAGGTCAGCGGCTACCTGGGCACCCAGGGCCACAGCGTGGCGGAATGGATGGCCCAGGGCGGCACCGTCAGCTTCACCGGCAACGAGGTGGTGACCCAGGCGGGCTCGCAGATCAACCTCTCCGGCGGCACCCTGGATGTGCAGGCCGGCACCCTCAAGCAGACCTGGCTCAAGGGCGCCGACGGGCGCCTCTACGAGCTCTCCAGTGCACCGGGGGACATCCTCTACACCGGCATCTACAAAGGCTACGAAGACCATAGCCAGCGCTGGGGCCAGACCGATTACTACTACAACCCGCTGATCGCCTCGAACGAACGCAAGGAAGGCGGCTACACCGTGGGCCGTGACGCCGGGACCCTGGTGATCGGCACCCGCAACGCCGTGCTGGAAGGCACCCTGGCCAGTGACACCTACCAGGGTGAGCGCCAGACCCAGGGCGCCCAGGCCGGCCTGGATGGCTACAGCCAGTCGCAAAAGGCCGTGGCCCGTGGCGCCCAGCTGGTGGTGGGCAGCTACACCCCCTGGTACGTGAAGAGCAGCGGCACCCTGGAGTACGCCCTGGGCGCCGATGCCAACACCCTGAAGAACGTGATCCTCGGCGAGGGCGGCACCCGCATCGCCGATGGGCTGGACCTTGGCTCGGCCTTGCCGGCCGGGCGCCAGGGCACCCTGTACCTCGACAGTGCCCAGCTCAACGGCTTCAACCTCGGGGCGATCAAGGTGGCCGCCAGCGAGGGCATCCGCGTCGATGGCGACCTGCAGGTGGCCCCGGCGGGCAACGTCACCCTGTTCGGTCCGAAGGTGGAGGTGAATGCCGACATCACCGCCCATGGCGGCAGCATCCAACTGGGCAACGTGCTCAACCAGATCACCGCCAACGGCAAGGCCGATACCACGCTGGGCGGAGAGGCGTCCGTCACCCTCGGCGCTGGCGCCAGGCTCGATGCCAGCGGCTTGTGGAGCAACCTGCTGCTGGACCCGAACGACAGCCGTGCGCTGGCGTACCTCGATGGCGGCAGCGTCTCCCTGCGCAGCAGCGGCAGCACCCTGCTGGGTAGCGGCAGCCTGGTGGACGTCTCCTCCGGCGCCGCCTTGCTGGCCAGCGGCAAGCTGCAAGGCGGCAAGGGCGGCAACCTGACCCTGGCGGCCAACGCCAACACCGCCAGTGGCGCAGGTGTACTGGGCCTGGGCGGCGAGCTGCGCGGCCAGGGCGTCAAGGGCGGTGGCACCCTGGCGTTGCAGGCCGGCAAGGTGCTGATCAGCGACAGCGCCACCTCGGCCGATGCCGGCACCCTGCTGCTGCGTGGCGACTTCTTCGACAAGGGCTTCTCCGCCTACGAGGTGGCGGGCAACCGTGGCCTGGAAGTGGCCGAGGGCACCCGGGTGGATGTGAGCATGCCGGTGTACCGGCAGGGCGATGGGGCGACCAACCTGGCCACCGGTGGCGCCCCCCGCGATGCCCTGGAGACCTGGACGCCCCCGGTCTATCTGGACGATGCCGCCAAGGGCGTGCTGACCCAGCGCCAGGGCGCCAGCCTGTCGCTGCGCGCCGGCAGCGGCATCACGGCGGCGGGTGATATCGCCACCACCCCTCTGCTGGTGGGCAAGGGGGCGATACTCAACGTCGACCCGGGCCAATCCATCGGCCTGGCCGGCATCGGCCAGGTGACGGTGGACGGGACCCTGAACGCCTGGGGCGGAAGGATCTCGGTCAACTCGATCATCGTTTCGGCCCCGGATACCGAGCTGCAAAAACCGCTGGAGACCTACCAGTCCATCTGGATCGGCGACAACGCCGTGCTGGATGCCGCCGCACGCGCCGTCACGGCCGTGGACAGTCGTGGCAACCGCTATGGCACGGTGCGCAACGGCGGCAGCATCGTCGTCGGCGGGGAAATCGATCACGCCAAGGGCGGCCTCACCGCCACCGACGCCTTCGTGGTGGTACGCCAGGGCGCGCGCCTGGACGCATCCGGTGCCCAGGCCGTGCTGGACATCCCGGGGCAGGGCGCCACCCCCGTGGCCAGCCATGGCGGCAGCATCGCCTTCGCGTCCACCAGCGGGCTCTATCTGGATGGCCAGTTCAAGGCCGAGGCCGGTGGCGCAGGGGCATCGGGGGGCAGCCTCTCCGTTGCACTCGGTGCCCCGTCCTATCGGATAAACGACCCCAGGGCGACCGATGCGGTACGTCAGGCGCGGGAGCTGGTCCTGGCGCAACACCAGGGCGAATCGCTGCCGACCGGCGTTGAGCCGGGCCAGGGCGCCACCTGGCTGCAATACGGACATGGCCGGCTGGGCGTGGATCAGGTGGTGGGCGGCGGCTTCGATAACCTCTCCCTGCTCAGCACCGGTTTGCTCAGCTTCGACGGGGCGCTGAACCTGGACATGGCCAATGCGCTCAACCTCTATGCCGGTACCTACGGCCTGGCCGAGACCGCCGCTGCAGGTTCCGTGGTCGATCTGCGCGGTGGTTACCTGCGCCTGGCCGGGGCATTGGGGGCTCCTGCTGACAGCGCAAGTACGGACACCGCCATCCGCGTCGGCAGTTCGCAGCGCCCTGCCACGGGGCAGTTGAACCTGTCGGCCCGAGGCCTGCTGGATGTGCGTGATGCCGTCAGGCTCGGCGCCCGGGGCAACATCCTGATGCTGCAGGGTGGCGCACAGGTGGTAGACCGCCGTGCCTTCTCCGATGTGCACCTGAGCAGCCAGGGGGACCTGCGGCTGCTGAGCACGGAGGACGCCCGCGCCATGCGTCTGCAAGTGCCCGGCAACCTGGCCATGAGCGCCGCCCAGATCTATCCGGGTACCGGTGTCAAAGGGCAGGTGAGTGCATCGAGGATCGACATCGCCCGCAGCGGTCAAGGCCTGCCGTCCGTTCCCTACTCGGCCTTCGGCTCGATCAGCCTGCAGGCGGACGTCATCAACCAGGGCGGCATCCTGCGCGCGCCGCTGGGCGACCTGATACTCGGCTATCAGGGCGACGCCACCCGTCCTGCCAGCATCGTCAACCTGCTGCCCGGCAGCCTGACTTCTGTCAGCGGCGCCGGCCTGGTGATCCCCTACGGCGGCACGGTGGACGGCAAGACCTGGCTCTACGACGGTGTCTCCCTGTCCAACAGCCTGCTCAAGGAAGGGCAGAGCCTGATGCCGGGCAAGGTCGACCTCGTTGGGCAGGTGATCGATGTCGCCCAGGGCGCGGTGGTGGATGTATCCGGCGGTGGCGAGCTGGTGGGCGCGGGCTTCGTCTCCGGGCGCGGTGGCTCCACCGATGCGCGCTTCAATCCGCTGATGCAGTACGGCGCCGATGGCTTCCTGCTGCCGGCCCTTGGCAGCAACCCGGTCTACGCCATCGTCCCCGGCGTGCAGGCCGGCTATGCACCCCAGGGCGGCGAGGGCGGCGCGGTCGACCCCCGGGTAGGCCAGCAGATCACCCTCGGCGCCGGCGTGCCGGGCCTGCCGGCGGGCACCTATACGCTGCTGCCATCCACCTATGCGTTGCTGCCGGGGGCCTTCCGCGTGGAGGTCAACGGCCTGGCCGGGCAGGGCGGCGTCATCGCCACCCAGGCCATGCGCAATGGCTCCTGGTCCACCGCCGGTACCCTCGGCCTGGCCAGTGGCGCGCGGGACAGCCTGGCCAGCCAGGTGATCCTCACCCCGGCCGATGTACTGCGCCGCTACTCCCAGTACAACGAGACCCGCTTCAGCCAGTTCCTCCAGGCCGACGCGGCGCGCCTCGGCATTCCCGCCGCGTTGATGCCCAGGGACGCCAAGGCCTTCAACCTGAGTTTTGCCAACAACACCACCGACCGGCCCAGCTTCAGCTTCGCCGGCGAACTGCTCAAGGCGCGCGGGGAGGGCGGGCGTGGCAGCACCTCCAGCATCACCCAGACCTCCACGGGCAACCTGGAGATCGTCAGGGCCGGGCAGGGCGCCACCGCCGGCTTCAACGGCGTGACCCTGACCGATGAATCCCTCAACGCCATCGGTGCCGGCAGCCTCAACATCGGCGCCTATGCGCGCTCCTTCTACGGCCAGGGCGGCAACTTCATCCAGTTCGACGACGGTGCCAGCAGCACGGGCGGTAGCGTGGCCCGCACCGCCAACTTGGTACTGCGCAGCGGCGCGACCCTCAAGGCCCCGGAAGTCTTCCTGGTCACCGCCGGGCCCACCGGTGGCATCACGGTGGAGCAGGGCGCCAGCATCAACACCCTGGGCCAGGGCGATGCACCCCGCGACTCCCGCGATGGCTACATCTACAAGCCGGGGCGCAACAGCGTGCTGGCGGTTTCCAACGGTTACCTGAACATGCTGGCCCCGGACGCTGCCAACCCGCAGGAGCCACAGAAAGCCCCGGGCAGCATCCGCATCGGCGTGTGCGATGGCATCTGTAGCGGTACCACCGGGCTCTACTCCGAGGGCACCATCGCCACGGCCACCGACAACGCCTTCGAACTGGGCGAAGCGGTCAACTACGGCACCCGCAACCTGACCCTGGCAGTGGGCGGCATCAACGTCGGCAGCGCCGAGGCGCTGGCCGACCTCGCCGCCCGCAACCTGCTGCCCAGCGGCCTGACCCTCAACCAGCAGGTGCTCGACCGCCTGCTGCGCGGTGATACCAGCACCGGCGCGCCGGCCCTGGAAACCCTGGTGCTGGGCGCTCGCGACTCGCTCAACTTCTTCGGCAACGCCAGCCTGGATACCTACGGTGCCGACGGCAAGTCGCGGCTCAAGGAACTGGTGCTGACCACCCCGGCCCTCTACGGCAAGGGCGAGGCGGGGGACACTGCGCGCATCCACACCTCCAACCTGATCTGGAACGGCGCCCACAACGAGGCCGGCTCCATCATCGCCGGTGGTGCCGGCACCGGTGCGGGCAACCTGGTGATCGACGCCGAGCGCATCGAGTTCGGCTATCAGCCGGATACGCAACCCACCGCTGCCACGATCCGCGACCGTCTGGCCGTGGGCTTTGCCAACGTCAACCTCAACGCCAGCGAGCGCATCACCGCCAACCACAAGGGCGGCCTGTCGGTGTATCAGCGCCAGGACGGCTACGTCACCGGCAAGGGCTTCCAGTACAGCGGCGGCAACCTGAACATCAGCACCCCGGTGATGACCGGCGGTGCGGGCTCGGTCAACCACATCACTGCCGGCGGCGATATCCGTGTCAGTGCGCCGAACGGCAATGCAGTGCCCAGCATCGGCGGTGATGCCCTGGGTGCCGAGCTGTCCCTCAGCGGCCGCAATCTGCTGCTGGAGGGCGCCGTGGTGCTGCCCAGCGGCAAGCTGAGCCTCAAGGCCGAGGAACAGCTGGCCCTCACCGATGCCGCGCGCATCGACCTGGCCGGGCGCAAGGTCACCTTCAACGACGTGAACAAGTACAGCTGGGGCGGCGACCTGATCCTGGAAAGCCGCAACGGCGATATCCGCCAGGCCGCCGGCTCGGTGATCGACCTGTCGGCCAAAAACAACCAGGGCGGCAGCCTCAAGGCCACTGCCCTGGCCGCCGATGCAGGGGTCGTCGACCTGCGCGGCAGCATCCTCGGTGGTAGCAGCGGCTATTACGACGCTGGCGGCACCCTGGTGCCATTCAAGGCCGGCAGCGTCGATATCCGTGCGCAGCGTCTAGGCGCTGGCAGCCTCAGCGACGATTTCGCCTCCCTCAACCAGCGGCTCAACCAGGGCCAGGTATTCGGGGCCCGCAGCTTCCAGCTCAAGCAGGGTGACCTGGTGATCGGCGATGGCCTCAGGGCCGGAGAGATCAACGTCTCGGTGGATGGCGGCACGCTCACCGTCAACGGCACCGTGGATGCCAGCGGTGAGCGGGTGGGCTCCATCCGCCTGGCCGGCAAGCAGGGCCTGACCATCAGCGGCACGGCGTTGCTGGACGCCCACGGCACCCGCCTGCGGGTGGACAGCTACGGCAAGATCATCGACTCACCCAACCGCGCCACAGTGGAACTGGGCTCCAGCGACGGCTTGCTGACCCTGGCCGATGGCGCGCGCATCGACCTGCGCCACGGCACCGCCGCTACAAGCGGCCATGATGGCAAGGCCCGTGGCACCCTGGAACTGAACGCGCCGCGTCTGGGTGGCGCCACCGCCGGCGATATCGCCATTGACGCCAGCGGCAGCCTGGACATCCAGGGCGCCAGGCTGATCGCGGTGAACGGCGTGCAGCGCTACGACGACGCACGCGAGGTCACCGATCCCGTCAACGGGCACAAATACCAGCAGATCGACCAGGACTACCTGAACCAGAAGCACACCGACAGCCTGGCCTTCATCGGCAACGCCCTGGCCAATGGCGCGCTGGTCAACGGCAAGCTGGCCGGCCTCAACAACGCCACCTATGCCGATGCCTTCCACCTGCGCCCGGGCGTCGAGATCGTCAGCAAGACCGCTGATGGCGACCTGGTGGTGCAGGGTGATCTGGACCTCTCTGGCCATCGCTACGAAAGCCTCAATCCCCATACCCAGAAGCTGAATGGCGTCTACGGCTCGGGCGAGGTGGGCAACCTGGTGATCCGCGCCGGTGGCGACCTCTCCGTGTTCGGCAGCGTCAACGACGGCTTCATGCCGCCGCCGGAAACCCAGGACGACGCCGGCTGGGTGCTGACGCCCGGCAAGCAGATGTTCAATGGCGATGTGGTGGTGCCGCGCGCGGGTATCGAGTTGCAGGATGGCACCGCCTTCCCGGCGGGGACCGTGCTCAACTACGACCTGCCCATCAAGGCCATGACCCTGGCGTCCGGCACGCGCCTGCCGATCGCTGCGACGCTGGATCAGCCCCTGACGCTGGCAGCCGGCACCGTGCTCTCCGGTGATATACGCAACGCCGACAACAGCCTGGCCTATGCGGCAGGTACGCGACTCTCCGCCGATATCACCCTGGCCAAGGACATGATCCTCGGCGCCGGCACGCTTTTGGTGGGCGACACGGCGGTCACGGGCATGAACTGGCCCAAGGGCGTGGCGTTGCCGAACAATCCGCTGCGCGCTGTCAACAGCAGCCATCCGGATGTGGTGATCCAGGCCGGCAGCCTGACCCTGGCCCTGGGGGCGCTCATCCCAGCCGGAACCGACGTCAAGCTCGCCGCCGGTGTGGAGAAGATCAACCTGCGTGGCGGGGATGGCAAAGGGCGCAACTGGGCCGCCGCGCAGATGCTGGCCGAAGGCACTCAGTCCTGGTCGTTGCGCGCCGTGGCAGGCGCCGATCTGCAGGCGGCAGACACCCGCCTGGTGGACCCCTACGCCGAGCGGGGTGAGCTTCGCGTGGCTGATACGCACTACGGCTACCTGGTGACCGCCAAGCCCGGGCAGCCCACAGGTGGGCGAGTGCTCACGGCAGAAGGCTCGATGGTGTTCTATGGCGACGAGTCCCATGCCGGCAAGCCCGTTGCGGACGTGGCAGCGGAGTTCGCCATCTCCGAGGATGAGGTCTGCGCTTGGGACAGCCTGTGCAAGGCAACGACCGCTCCGCGCACGCTGACGGCCGAAGGCTCCATGACCTTCTACGGGGACGAATCCCACGCCGGTAAATCCGTGGCGGACGTGGCAGCCGAATTCGCCATCACCGAGGACGAGGTCTGTGCCTGGGCCAGCCTGTGCAATGCAGCGGCGTCACCGCGCCTGCTGACTGCCGAGGGCTCCACGGTGTTCTATGGGGACGCTTCCCAGGCAGGGAGGCCCGTGGCGGAAGTCGCGTTGGAGTTCGCCATCTCCGAGGACGAGGTCTGCGCCTGGGCCAGTTTGTGTAGCGGTGGAAATACGCAGGCGCCAACGGAATATGAATACGCACTGGGAACCAGTCGCTTCAGCGTGCTCCGGGTCGGTACCGGCGACCTGGACCTGATCAGTGCTGGCGATTTCAAAATGCAGTCCCTGTACGGCATCTATACGGCCGGCACCTCTTCCCTGGATCTGGCAGCGTCAGCAGTCTTCAATCAGCCACGGGCCTTCACTCAGCTTTCTAACGGCACGCTCGATACGACGGTACTGGGCAAGAACGGCGGCAGCTACGAAGCCCTGGTCAATGGCGGCTCCAGCAGCCTCTATCGCGCCTGGTACCCCGATCATGGCGGCAACCTGCTGCTTTCCGTCGGCGGCGACCTGACCGGCGATATCCTCGGTTCCAAGCTGGTGGGCAGTGGCGGACTCGACCAGCCTGAAAGCTCAAGCGTCGGCAGCTGGCTGTGGCGCCAGGGCGGTGGAGTCAACGGCGAGGTGCCCACCGCCTGGTGGATCAACTTCGGCACCTACATGCCCTTCCAGGACAACGTCGCCTTCACCGGCTTCACCGGGTTCGGAACCCTGGGCGGCGGCAACCTCGATGTACGTGTCGGCGGCGACGCCGGCATGCTGGCGGCCCGGGGCACCCTGTATAACCTCATCGCCACCCGCAGCCAGGGGCTGGTACTGGCGGTGGGCTCGACCGGGCGCATGGTGGACGGTGAACTGGTGCTTACCGGCGGTGGCGACCTCGATCTGAAGGTCGGCGGTGGGCTCAACCCGGCCTTGACGGCGCGCGCGATGCTGGACGACCGGAGCCGCCCGGTCGCACAACGCCATGACCTGAACGGCAGCCTGGCCAACCTGCGTGGCGCCGTGCGTGCCGGTGCGGGCTCCTTCGGCGGCATCGAGCAGGTCACTGGGCCGATGCAGATGTTGCAGGACCCCCGCGAAAGCCGTGCCTACGATCCCTTCAAGGCCACCATGGCCAGCGCCACCGGCGGCCTGATACTGGTGCCGGGAGACGCCACCATCAGCCTGGACGCACGGGGTGATCTGGTGCTTGGCGCGGCGTCCGATGCAGGGCGGACCCAGGCACGCAACTGGCAGCCGGTGGATCTCGATGGCGGCAAGAGCATTGGCCGCTCCTGGTTCAGCCTGTGGACCGACCACACGGCCATCGACCTGTTCTCCGCAGGCGGCAACCTCACCCCCTCGACGCAGGTCGGTGAGCTTCCTGCGGGCTCCAACGACAGTGTTCGTAGCGGCCTGGACTTCTCCGCCACCGATGGCCGCTTCGTCTACCCGTCGATCCTGCGTGCCACAGCACCGGGCGGCAGCTTTTACTACGGCCCATCGGCGTTGTGGACGGACAACAGCCTGAACACCACCCACTATTCGTTGTTGCTGGCACCCGGCAGCCGAGCGCAGCTGGAATTCCTGGCAGGCGACTCGATCTATGCCGGCGGTTATGCCGTCACGCCCAGCAATGCACCGGTTTCCAGCCTGGCCACTCCCTTCAACCCGGCGTTCTACTACCTCGATTCCAGAGGCGCCAATCAAGGAGACCTGTCGGGTGCCGGGGTCCTCGGGCGCAGCCTGTTCGCCTTTGGTGGCACGGGGACCCGCAGCGCCTACCGCGGTGCCGATGAGCCGGCCCGTTTCTACGCCCTGAACGGCGACATCATCGGCCTGCGTACCGGTGAGATCATCACCTTCGCCAGTGCACCGAGGGCGGGCGAGACCTGGTACGAAGCGTCTCGGCCGGCGCGCATCATGGCCGGCCGCGATATCGTCAACAGCGGCCAACTGACCGGCACCTTGCTGCCGCAGTTCGCAGGCCTGGCCACCAGCACCGGCAACCTCTTCATCCACGACGACCCGGCCGACATCTCCATCGTCTCGGCCGGCCGCGACATCCTCTACAGCACCTTCAACGTCGCCGGCCCCGGCACCCTGGAGATCAGTGCCGGGCGCAACATCCTGATGGAAGACAAGGCCGCGGTGACCAGCCTCGGCGCCATCGTGCCGGGCGACAACCGGCCGGGGGCGGATATCGTCATGCAGGCCGGCGTCGGCAGCGGCCCGGACTACCTGGCCTTCGCCCAGCGCTACCTGGACCCGGCCAACCGCGTCGAGGTCGGTGGCAGCCTGGCGGGTGGCGGCGTGGCCAAGACCTACGAGGTGGAACTGGCGGCCTGGCTGGCCCAGCGCTTCGGCTTCAGCGGCACGAGCGAGGAAGCACGCGCCTACTACGCCGCGCTGCCGGCGGAGCAGCAGCGGGTGTTCGCCCGGGAGATCTACTTCGCCGAGCTGCGTGCCGGTGGCCGTGAATACAACGACGCGGAGAGCCCGCGCTTCGGCAGCTACCTGCGGGGCCGCAACGCCATCGCCGCGCTGTTCCCCACCCACGACGTGGCCGGCAACCCGATCCTCTACCAGGGCGACATCACGATGTACGGCGGGGCTGGGGTGCACACCAACTTCGGCGGCAACATCCAGATGCTCACCCCAGGCGGGCAGCAGGTGTTCGGCATCGAGGGCGAGGCGCCGCCGTCCACCGCCGGGGTCATCACCCAGGGCGCGGGGGACATCCAGCTGTTCGCCAATGGCAGCGTGCTGCTGGGCCAGAGCCGCATCATGACCACCTTCGGCGGCGACATCCTGGCCTGGTCCTCGGCCGGTGACATCAACGCCGGGCGTGGCTCCAAGACCACCCTGGTGTACACACCGCCGCGCCGGGTCTACGACAACTGGGGCAACGTCACCCTGTCGCCGAGCGTGCCCAGTACCGGCGCCGGCATCGCCACCCTGGCCCCCATCGCCGAGGTGCCGTCGGGCGACATCGACCTGCTGGCGCCCCTGGGCACCATCGATGCGGGTGAGGCGGGCATCCGCGTCTCCGGCAACGTCAACATCGCCGCGCTGCAGGTGGTCAACGCCGCCAACATCCAGGTGCAGGGCAAGTCCAACGGCGTGCCGGTGGTGGCTGCGGTGAACACCGGCGCGCTGTCCTCGGCCAGTTCGGCGGCCAGCTCCGCCAGCGACGCCGCCGAAGGCGTGGCCCGCGACCAGCAGGCCGCCTCGCGCCAGCGCCAGCCGTCGATCTTCACGGTGCAGGTACTGGGCTTCGGCAACGAGCGGGTGGAGCCCACCAACGAGGGCGCCAGCCGCACGCCGACCTACGACCCCGGCAGCAGCGTGCAGGTGCTCGGCGCCGGCCAACTGGACGACCAGGCACGCAACCAGCTGACCCCGGAGGAACAGCGCAACCTGACCCTCTGATCCCACTCCTTCACCGCCCTGCGGGGCGGTATCCCTTTCCCGAGGGCGGCAGGCGACTGCCGCTCTTTTTTTTAACGGCGAGAAGGTAGGCCTTGCTCGGCCTCTAACGTCTGCTTGGTTGGCTATTCGCTGGCCTGACGGACGGGGGCGCATGGTCGGGAAAGGGCTTGAGCGAAGTTCCCGGCGCCATAGTGAGGAGAGGGGGTTACGGCTATCGCCAGTAGCGAGCTGCGTGAACGGGGTCGTCTATGTCACGGGGCCTCAATAAAAATTGAGAACCCCATGCGCCCTATCAGGAACACCAATAAAACCAGGAAGAAAATCCGAATGAATCCACTTCCATAACGAAGTGCTAAGAACACGCCGGTGAGGGCGCCGGCGATATTGCACAGGCTCACCATGCCACCGATAAGCCAGAGCACATTACCTGAGGGTACGAAGAAGAAGAGCGCAGCACTGAAGGTGCCCAAATTAACGAGCTTGGCCGAAGCCGACGCATTAAGAAAATCGAAGCCGAAGTACTTTACGAAAACAAACAGCAAAAGACTCCCGCTGCCAGGGCCAAATACGCCGTCATAGAATCCCAATAACGCGCCAAAGAAAACGCCCAGCACAATCTCTTTTGGCCCATGTTCGACAGATCGATGAACTCGGCCTAAGTCCTTCTTGGCAAAGGTATAGACAGCCATCACTATCAACACCACAAAGACGACGTACTCCATTGCCTCTTTAGGTATCAATGAAACAGAGAAAGCACCTAGAAAAGAGAAAATAAAGGCAGCGATCATGGTTGGAAGAATTAACGTCCAAGCAATATGTATGCGCCTCAAATAGCGGGATATGGAAAAGCAATTCCCTAGCAGCACGGCCAGCTTATTGGTCCCGAAGACCGTCGCCAGGCTTTGCTGAGGGAGTGCATGAAGCAGGGCAGGCACCTGAACAAGCCCCCCACCTCCAACTGCTGCATCGATCAAACCGCCGCAGAATGCAAAAAAACCCAATGCGACGAGGGTGTATTCAACGGTCATGAAAACATCTCTTCACCTTCCACTGTTCACATCATCTCCCGAAGCCGTATCCATGCAGAGATCAGATGAGCGAAACCGCTGATGCGCAGCCGCATCGCATCAGCGGCAAGCAGTTTTGAAACACGATCAAGCAGTCAAGGCCTCGTGCAAGCTACGGAATGCCTTTCCAACACGGCCGTTATAATCAATCATGATTTCTTTCAAACGATGGATATCAAACTCCAAGTCGGCGAATCGGCAATAGGCCTGAGCGGCGGCCAATGCATGCAACCCATGCCTGTTCTCCACCTCTCCTGAATGGCCCATGACATAACCCTTGGCATTCCGAAGCGCCTTTACGTCAGTGCGAAGATCTGGATTGACGGCGTTTAGCTTCTCTTCGATATATTGCGCAATATAGTTGTATTCGCGACCATTCCAGAGCTCTGACGCCACCGACGTCATCATGGCCTCCAACATGGATCGCTTGTATTCATGGGAATTCAAAGGCGATTTGTTTTCTGCGATGCCTACTCTGTAGAGGAAGCCTGAAAACTCATTGCACCCGGGTACGACATATTGACTTTCGACCCAACGCGAAGCGCCGAACGCGGACGTCATGTATCCGTACATGCCATCGTGCCCTTCATGGCCGAGACCGAAGTCATCCTTGGCCACTTCATGCATATGTGCCATGACATTGTTGTACAGGGACTGCTGGTGAGTAGGAATCGCGCCTGCGTCAGCAGCCAGTCGCATGATTATTTTTGCTGAAACCAAACTTGTGGTCTTATGGGTTTCATTCCAGCCATTGAAGAACTTCAACACACCTTCATCGACAACCGCTTTCTCTAGAAACGCATTGAAGCTCTTCTCTGTCCACCCCTGCGACGCCTGAGTTGTTTCATGGCCTAGCACTTCATGCATCGCCAACTGGATAGCGGGAACCTGGTCCACGTGTGCAGGAATTGCAGCTTTGCGCTGATCGCCGCAAATCACCCGACCAGGAATCTTCAAGGCTGCGAAGTGCTTGGGAAGATCTTCAATAAATGCCTCGCCAAATTGCTGCATGGATAGTTGGTGCTGGGGCACAACTATATTGCTTTCCATAACAATAGAATTCATTGCTTAACCTTCTTCCATAAAGTGTGTGAGCGGACGTGTTGTCGTTTCAAGTTAAGGGCGGGCACGAAGCTAGGTCACTTGTACGCGCCAAACAAGTAATTTATAATCACGCCACTATTCACTTTAAATGAATCGTCGGTGCAGCAATGGAACTGTCGCAACTCAAAATGTTTAAAGTGACTGCAGAGCAAGGAAGTATTGTCAAAGCCTCCAGGATATTGCACTGCGTCCCCTCCAATATTACCAATAGGATAAAGCTGTTGGAGCAGGAACTTGGAGTGAGTCTTTTTATACGTAAAGGTCGGGGGCTGATCATAAGCCCTTCCGGTGAGTTGCTTCTCGGTTACGTGAACAAGATTCTCGATACTTGCCAAGAGGCGAAAAGAGCGCTTGACCCTGAGGCGACACCAGCCGGGGTGCTCAAGATAGGCGCTATCGAATCAGCCGCGACTGGCCGCCTACCTGCTCTACTGTCCCGTTACCATGTGCACTACCCGAGTGTGCACATGCAGTTCAGTACCGGCACGTGGTCGCAATTGGTAGCGGAGATTATCGGGCACAAGTTGGATGGCGCAATCATCGCCGTAAAGAGCGACCACGCCGACATTGCCCAGCTGGAAATATACAAAGAGCCCTTGATACTGATCGCATCAGACTCCATAGGCGAAATCACCTCTGCTGCTGACGTCAACAATCTGAATATTTTTATGTGGCCTGAAGGCTGCCCTTATCGCCACGCCCTTGAACGCTGGCTAAAGGCCGCACAGGTATCAACACCGATAACCAGCATCGCGAGCTATGGAACCATTCTTGGCTGCGTCAGCGCAGGCGCCGGGGTTTCTCTGGTTCCATCTGGCGTGTTCGAGCAATACAAGAAGATTGGCAATATAAAAGGCTATGCCTTCGACGACCTGACGCCAATACAGAATTACTTCATCTGGAACAAGAATATTGGATTGCATCGAGCACGGGATGCCTTTGCAGAATTGATAACGGATGAGTTCAGAAACATCAGTACATTCCAGGAACGGCCTGAATGAGCCCGGCATTTTCCACCGACCTCAGACTTCGCTGATATTGAAAGCAGCAAACCGATCAAAAACGTTCAGATCACCCGCTCACTCATGAATAGCGTGACCAGAAGAAGAGGCCCGGCATCAGCCGGGCTTCTTCATTTCAGGCGAGCCGTTTCGGCCGAGATGGCAGAGGTTCCGGGTGCCCCGGACAGCACGTTTCCGAGCGCAGCCCTTGGCGATCCTGGAAGGTGCTGCGAGATCCGCCGCATGGGTTTCGCTGCGCTCTACCCATCCTACGAAAAGCTGAGCGAGGCGCGGGGCAGGGCCGTGCGTAGGGTGGATGCCGCTCTTCGCATCCACCGGGCGGAGGTGGGCGTGGCTTCCCTGTAATGCCCATTCCAGACGCTTTTCACCCCGCCAGGCCCTTCCCGCCGTCCTCCGTTCATGAAGATTCGATGACAAAAGTTCGGTGGTGCCGTCCGGCCCCGGTCAAGGTGATGTACGGAGCGTCAACGGCGAGGGATATCGCCGAGAGGGAGCAAGTCGCCAGGGATGGCGACGACTTTCGCCCGCGGTTTGCGGGCGTGCCGAGGCCACTGGAACAAGGGCGATGGGGAATATGGACGGTTACTCGAAAGTGGGGATGCAGGAGCTCGACCAGCGGCTGTCGAAGATAGTCGAGGCGGCGCGCAAGAAGCCGGTCTCGGTCTACCGCTACGGCGCACCCTGGGTCTGGATCGTGTCCCAGGACGACTGGCAGAGCGCCCTCAAGGAAGTGTCCAGCTACATCCCGCCCGGCCATTCGCTGGTCCTGTTGCGACCGCAGATCGACGAGGTGATGGGCAAGGCCCTGGCGGAACTCCAGGGCTGGGCCGCGACCCAGCAGCTGCAGGTGCCGCTGCCGGCCTTGCTCCATGCGCTGCTGCTGCAACTGCTCTATTCGCTGCCCAGCGAGAAGCAGCTCTACGAGCAGCTCAATTACAACCTGCTGTTCCGCTGGTTCGTCGGCCTCGAGCTGAACCAGCGGGTCTGGGGCTTCGCCACCTTCGTCCGTGATCTCGGCGTGGTGCTGGACAACCCCCAGGCGGTACGCCTGATCGAGCGGGTGATTGGCGAGGTGTTCTCCGGCGGGTTGATGCAGATGCCGGAGTTCTCGCTGAACTTCGCCCAGCTGCACACCTGGCTGGCCCGGCCTGCAGCCGGCGCAAGGCAACGCTGAGGCGGCCTGCGAACCAACAACGAAACGTTCACTGATGCGGTGGGGTACGCGCGTTCGGCGCGGCCGCGCCTGCACGGAAGGTGGCCCGGGGATGCCGGGCGCCATTTCACGAGGGGGCTGTGTGGGTCATCTGTCATTCAACCAACGAGGCGTCGCTGCGGCCCTGAGCCTGCCGTTCGCGCCGGCCTGCCTGGCCCTGGCGATCCACGCCGCGCCGGCGTTCGCGGAGGAGGGGGCGCAGCCGGCGGCCAGCGCCGACGCTCCGGCGCGGCTGGTCGACGTCAACGAATACGTGGTGCGCGGCAACACGGTGCTGGAGGCCCGCGACATCGAGGAGGCGGTCTACCCCTTCCTCGGCCCGCAGCGCAGCCTCGCCGATATCGAAGGCGCCCGCGACGCCCTGCAGCAGCGCTACCAGGGCAAGGGTTACCAGTCGGTGTTCGTCGAGCTGCCGGAGCAGCAGGTCGAAGGCGGCCTGGTCTACCTGCAGGTCAGCGAAACCAAGGTCGGCCGCGTGCGCGTGGTCGGTGCCAAGCACTATTCGCCGGTGGCCATCCTCGATGACGTACCGGCGCTGGAGGAGGGCAAGGTGCCCGACTTCGCCAAGGTCCAGGGCGAGCTGGCGGCGATCAACCGCAACCCCGGGCGCCAGGTGGTGCCACTGGTACGCGAGGGCCAGCGCCCGGGGACCATGGATGTGGACCTGCAGGTGGAGGACAAGAACCCCTGGCAGGCCAGCGTCGGCCTGAACAACGACTACAGCGCCGACACCGAGAAGCTGCGCTCGGTGGTCAGCCTCGGCTACAACAACCTTTTCCAGCGCGGCCACAGCGCCTCGCTGACCTACTTCACCGCCCCCGAGGACCGCAACAACGCCGAGGTCTGGTCCGGCTCCTACGCCGCGCCCCTGGACGAGCGCTGGACGCTGCAGTTCTCCGGCTACCAGTCCGACAGCGACGTGGCCACCATCGGCGGCAGCAACGTGCTCGGCAAGGGCCATTCCTACGGCGCCTCGCTGATCTACGGCCTGCCGCCGGAAGGCCCCTGGGCCCACTCGCTGTCGGTGGGCGTGGACTTCAAGGATTTCGAGGAGTCGCTGCAATTCGGCGGCGCCGAAGACAAGGTGCCGCTCAAGTACGCCCCCATCACCCTGGGCTACAACGGCTACCGCTACACCGAGGCCTCGCAGCTGGGCCTCGGCCTGGCGCTGGTGGCCGGCACCCGCGAGTTCCTCGGCTACGGCAGCGACGCCGAGGAGTTCGACTACAAGCGCTACCGCGCCAACCCCAGTTTCGCCGTGTTCAAGGGCGACGCCACCTACACCTTCGGCTTCGGCGCTGACTGGCAGTCGGCCTCCAAGCTGGGCTTCCAGCTGGCCTCCGGGCCGCTGGTCTCCAACGAGCAGTTCTCCGCCGGCGGCGCCACCAGCGTGCGCGGCTACCTGGCCGCCGAGCGCACCGGCGACGACGGCTGGCTGCTCTCCCAGGAGCTGCGCACGCCGTCGCTGGTCAGCTTCCTCGGCAAGGGCCTGGGCAGCCATGTCGAGGACTGGCGCTTCTACGCCTTCGCCGAGGGCGCGCACCTCTCCCTGCAGGACCCGCTGCCCGACCAGGAAGACAGCTACAGCCTCGCCAGCGTGGGCCTGGGTACCCGCGCCACGCTGCGTGAGTGGCTGTCCGGCAGCCTCGACTGGGGCTACCCACTGAAAGACGGCCCCAACACCAAAAAACGAGACCCGCGCGTGCACTTCAGCGTGCAGGCGAATTTCTGACCCCCACAGGCACAGACTCCGGAGTGACACACATGCAACGCTTGATCTTCACCGCGCTCATCAGCCTGGGACTTATGTACCCGGCGATCGCCAGTGCCTGGTGGCAGGACGACTGGCTCTACCGCAAGCAGATTTCCGTCGACACCACGCCCCAGGGCGCGGCCATCGACCAGGCCGCCGGGCGCACGCCGCTGCTGGTGCGCCTGCACACCGGCAACTTCAGCTTCGACGGGGTCAACGAGAACGGCTCGGACATCCGCTTCGTCGCCGCCGATGACAAGACCGTGCTCAACCACCAGGTGGAAAGCTTCGACCCGCTGATGGGCATGGCGCTGATCTGGGTCGACGTGCCCCAGGTGGAAGGCGGCCAGCGCCAGGACATCTGGATGTACTACGGCAACGCCAAGGCCCCGGCCACCGGCAACGGCCAGCTGACCTTCGATCCCGACTACAGCCTGGTCTACCACTTCGACGGCGCCGTCGGCGCGCCCCCCGTGACACCACCGCCTACGGCAACCACGGGCAGACGCCGCCCGCCAGCAGCATCGACGGGGTGATCGGCCGCGCCGCCCAGCTCAACGGCCAGCCGCTGATGCTGCCGGCCAGCCCGTCCCTGGCCCTGCCGGCCGGTGGCGCCTTCACCTTCAGCGCCTGGGTGCGCGCCGACCAGTCCGCCGGTGACCAGCTGCTGCTGGCCCGTCGCGACGGCGGCAACACGCTGCTGCTGGGCCTGGCCCAGGGCCTGCCCTTCGTCGAGGTCAACGGCCAGCGCGCCCAGGCCACCCAGGCCCTGGCCGCCGGGCAGTGGCAGCACCTGGCCCTGAGCGCCGACGGCAGCGCCCTGCGCCTGTACGTCAATGGTCGCGAATCCGGCAGCCTGGCACTGTCGCTGCCGGCCTTCGCTTCGGTGATCGCCATCGGCGCCGACCTGCCGAACACCCAGGCCGCGCCGGCAGCGCCCGTCGAAGGCGCCACCGCCGAGACCCCGGCCCCGGCTGCCTTCGGCGCCTTCGCCGGCGCCATCGACGAGCTGCGCCTGTCCAAGGTGGCGCGCCCGGCGGCGCTGATCCTCGCCGACGCCACCGCCCAGGGCGCCGAGTCGCGCCTGGTGGTCTACGGCGTCGATGAAGAACAGTCCGGCTTCGGTTTCGGCAGCCTCGGCTTCCTGCTCAAGGCGGTGCCGGTGGATGCCTGGGTGATCATCGCCGTCCTGATCCTGATGATGATCCAGTCCTGGGTGATCATGATCCGCAAGAGCCGCAGCGTGGCCCGCGTGACCCGCGCCAACCAGCTGTTCCGCGAGCAGTTCGCCCGCGTCGGCACCCGCCTGGAAATGCTCGCCGACGACCGCGCCCTCAACGAGGGGCTGGTGAATTCCTCGCTCTGGCGCCTGTACCTGGTGGCGGTGAAGGAAATCCGCACCCGTCGCGACCAGGGCGCCGACACCTCGTCCATTTCCGCCGCCACCATCGAAGCCATCCGCGCCTCCATGGACGGCGTGCGCACCCGCGAGAACCAGCAGCTGTCCTCGCGCCTCTCCACCCTGTCCAACGCCATCGCCGGCGGCCCCTACATCGGCCTGCTGGGTACGGTGCTGGGCATCATGGTGGTGTTCCTCGGCACCGCCATGGCCGGCGATGTGAACATCAACGCCATCGCCCCCGGCATGGCCGCCGCGCTGCTGGCCACCGCCATGGGCCTGTTCGTCGCCATCCCCGCGCTGTTCGGCTACAACCGCCTGACCACCCGCAACCGCGAGGTCAGCGCCGACATGCGGGTGTTCGTCGACGAATTCGTCACCCGCCTGGCCGAAGTGCATGGCGAATCCCAGTTCAGCGAAGCGGCACACCGGCGGGGTTTCCACGCCGGCAGCGCGCCGCTGACCGCTTGAGGACGCAGCCATGGCCAACCTGAGCAGCAGCCATGACGACGACGAAGACGCCGCCGTCGACAGCATCAACATCACACCCCTGGTGGACGTGCTGATGGTGGTGCTGGTGATGTTCATCCTTACCGCCACCGCCCAGGTCTCGGGCATCCAGATCAACCTGCCCAAGGCCAGCGCGGCCATCTCCCTGGCGCAGCCGAAGACCAAGGCCATCTCGGTCAACGACGGCGGCCAGGTGTTCCTCGATGCCTACCCGGTGACCCTGCCGGAGCTGGAGGACCGCCTGCGCACCGAGAAGGCGCTGAACCCCGACTTCCCGGTGATCGTGCGCGGCGACGCCACGGTGCAGTACCAGAAGGTCATCGAAGTGCTCGACCTGCTGCGGCGCCTGGAGCTTTCCCAGGTCGGGCTGGTCACCGGCAAACCGAACCAGGGCTGACCATGACCACCTTTCCCAGCAAGGGCCCGGACAGCGGGCTCGCCGAAGTCCGCAGCGCCGAGCCGAAATGGCGCCGGCCGCTGGTCTGGGGCGTGGGGGCGCTGGTCGCCGCCGGCCTCGCCTGGCTGCTCTGGCAGTGGGCCAACGACATGAGCGGCATACGCCGCGAGGCGCCGAAGATCCCCGCGATCATCCCGCTGCCACCGCCGCCGCCCCCACCGCCGGTGCAGGAGAAGCCGCCGGAGCCGGAAACCCCGGTGGAGGAGAAGATCGTCGAGCCGGAGCCCACGCCCGAGCCCGAAGAGGTCAAGCCGGAGGAAGAAGCACCGCCGACACCCGCCGACGACCTGGCCAACCCCATGCAGATGGATGGCGACGCCCAGGCCGGTTCCGACGCCTTCAACATCGGCGCCGGCCAGGGTGGCGGCATGGCCGGCAGCGGCAGTGGGCGCCTGGGCAACGGCACCTACAGCCAGTTCCTCTCCTATGCCTTCCAGCGCCTGATGCGCGACAGCCCCGAACTGCGTTCGCTGGCGTTCCGCGTGAACCTGGAGGTGTGGATCAACCAGAGCGGCCAGGTCACCCGCGTGGAGCTGACCCGCTCCACCGGCGACCCGGAACTCGACG
>BATO01000084.1 GCA_000474255.1 Aquipseudomonas alcaligenes MRY13-0052 | reverse complement strand
TCACCGTTCTCCAGGTACAGCTTGATGTCGCTGCCGCTGGCCGTGTCCTTCAGTCCGGTATCGGCACCCGGTGCGCTGATGGTCAACGCATAGGTGATGGTGCCGGCGCCATCGTTGCCGAAGGCGTGGGTGAACGAGCCGCTGAAGTCACGGGTGGCATCGGTGCCGAGGACGGTTTCATCCACCTGCAGGCTGCCGCTGGCGACCTGGCCCGGGTCGATGTTCGGGCCGTCGTCCTTGAAGCTGATGGCGTTGCCCAGGTTGAGGGTGGCATTGCTGGAGTCACCGTCCTTGTCGGTGATGGTCGCCACCAGTTTCACCAGGTCGGCGGCGGAGAGGCCGGTGGCCTCGTCCGGGTCGCTGGTGGGGTGGACGATGGCCAGTTTCTGGTCGAGGGTGACCTTGCCGTCGGCGTCCACCGTGACGGTGAAGGAAATCGCCCCGGCCGGGCCGCCCACGCGGCCGACCACTTGCCCGCCCTCCAGGTACAGCTTGATGTCACTGCCGCTGGCGGTGTCCTTCAGGCCGCTGTCGGCACCCGTGGCACTGATGGCCAGCGTGTAGCTGATGCTGCCGGCACCGTCGGCGCCGTAGCTGGAGGTGAAGGCGGTGCTGTAGTCGACGGTCTTGTCCACCAGCAGGTTGGTTTCATCCACCTGCAGCTCGCCGCTGGCGATCTCGCCGGCGCTGATGCTCGGGGCATCGTCGCGGAAGCTGATGACCTTGCCGATGTCCAGGCCGCCGCTGGCGGTGTCGCCGTCGCCGTCGGTCACCGTCAGGTTGAGCTTGACGTGGCCGGAGCCGAGGAAGGCCGCTTCGTCCGGGTCGGAGGTCGGGTGCTCGATGGCACGCAGCTGCTCGAGGGTGACCTTGCCGTCCGCGCCCACGGTCAGGGTGAAGACCACTTCGCCGCTGGCGTCGCCGACGCGGCCCACGACCTGGCCGTTCTCCAGGAACAGCACCACGTCATCGCCGGTCTCGGTGTCCACCAGCCCGGAGGCCGGGTTGGTGACTTCCAGCCCGTAGTCCAGGCTGCCCAGGCCATCGGCACCGGGCTGCACGTTGAACAGGCCGCTGAAATCAGCGCTGGCGGTGGCCGTGGCACCCAGCCCGAGGTTGGTCTCATCCACCTGCAGTTGCAGGGTCGAGCCCCAGGTGACGCTGGTGCTGACGTCGTTGTAGTCGTAATCGGAGGTGGCGGTCTTGTCTTCCCAGTTCTGGTTGCCGGCGTTGCCGGTGTCCTGCAGGTGCGAGCCGCCGGGGTTGAGGGTGGCGTCGCTGAACAGCACGTTGGCACCGTCGGCGCCGGTCAGCGGGGTGCTGCCGATGAAAGCCTGCCACTTGCCGCCCACCAACTGGAAGGTGATGTCGGCGCCGTTGGCCAGGCCGCCATTGGCCCCGCCGTCGGGGATGATGAAGAAGCCGGTGCTGGCCGGGTCCAGGTTGCCCAGGTCGAAAGTGTCGCCGTTGCCCTGGTCATGGACGTTGGCCCAGATCACCTTGCCGCTGAGCGGGGTGCCGTCGTCGCCCTTGATGTAGTAGCCATAGCTGTTGCTGTAGCCGGCATCGGTGCCGACGAAGGTCACCGAGGAGTTCAGGTCCAGAGCGCCCACCTGCAAGGTCGGGGTGTCGTCGTTGATGGTCACCGCCAGGGAACCGTCGGCGGTGTCGCCATCGCCGTCGGTGACCTTGTAGCCGACGTTGAGGGTGATGTTGTCCTCGGTGCCGCTCACCGTGTGCATCAGCGGTTTCAGCAGATTGACGGTATAGGCGCCGGTGGCCAGGTCGGTCAGCACCACGGTCATCAGGTCGCCACGGGCGCTGCTGATGGTCAGGGTGTTGGTCGAGGCGTTCCAGGTTGAGGTCACGCTCTCGCTGCCCAGGCTGGTGGGCCCGGTGAGCTCGATGGATTTCAGGCCATCGGCGCCGGCGTCGTAGCCGAGGCTGCCGCTGGTGCTGGTGTGGGCGTCCGCGACATCGCCGGGGCCGCCGTTGATGCCGCCGTTCAGGCCTTCGTCGTCCAGCACGCTGGTGGCGGTCACCTGGGTGGCGGTGGGGCCGTCGTCCTCGAAGCGCACGGCGCCACCGATGCCGACGGAGTCCGTCGACACGTCGCCATCGCCGTCGGTGACGGTGACCACGGCGCGGATCTTGCCGGAGAGGTTCAGGGCGTCGTCATGGCTGGCGGTATCCGGGTGCTGCAGCGGAATGTACTGGGCGACGCTGATGCTGCCGTCCTGGCCGATGGCCACGGCGAACGCGGCCTGGCCGTTGTAGGTGCCGCCGTCCACGCGGCCGACGATCAGCCCGTTCTCCACGGTGAGCACGATGGACGAGCCGTCCAGGGTGGTGAGGCCCGAGTCGGCGTCCTGCACTTCCAGGCTGAGCACGGTGGTCGCGCCCTCCTGGTCTTCACCGGTGCTGCTGCCGGAGGCGTCCACCACCGGGCCGTTGCTGGTGGCATAGCCGGCCGCCAGCGCGGTGCCGGCATCGGCCACGCTGCTGAACAGCGCGATCACGCTGGGGTTGTTGGTGTCGTTGTCATTGGCGTCGTTGCCCGGGGTCGGGGTGGCGGTGCCGTTCTGCAGGCCGGGGGTCTCGTCGTGGGTGACGCGCGCACCTTCGACCGCCTGGATGCTGGCGGTGGGGGCGTCGTCCTCGAAGCGGATGGCTCCGCCGATGTTGACCGTGGCCACGTCCACATCGCCATCGCCGTCGGTGACGGTGACCACGGCCCTGACCAGGCCGCCGAGGTCGACGCCCTCATCGCGGCTGCCGGTGTCCGGGTGGTTCAGCGACATGTACTGGGCAACGCTGATAGTGCCGTCCTGGCCCATGGCCACGGCGAACACCGCGTCGCCGGGGCCCTGGTCGCCACCGTCGACGCGGCCGACGATCAGGCCGTTCTCCATATAAAGGCGGATGACCTGGCCATCGGTGGTGGTGAGGCCCGAATCGGTGCCGTCGCCGCCGGTGATCTCCAGGCTCAATACGGTGGTGGCGCCTTCGTTGTCCTCGCCTGTGCTGGTGCCGGCAGTGCTGACCACGGGGCCGGCACTGGTGGCATAGCCCGACAGGTCGGTACCGACATTGCTCACGCCGGCGAACAGGGCGATCACATCCGGGTTGCTGGTGTCGTCATCCAGGGCATCGCCCTGGGGCGTCGGGGTCGCGGTGCCGTTCTGCAGCCCGGCGCTCTCGTCATGGGTGACGCGCACGCCTTCCAGCCGCTCGATCACGGCGGTGGGGCCGTCGTCCTCGAAGCGGATGGCGCCGCCGATGCCCACCTGGGCGGTGTCCACATCGCCGTCGCCGTCGGTCACGGTGACCACCGCGCGGACCTTGCCGGACAGGGTCACGGCATCATCGGCGCTGCCGGTGTCGGGGTGGTTGAGGGAGATGTACTGGGCCACGCTGACGCTGCCGTCCTGGCCGATGGCGATGGCGAAGGCCGCCGCGCCGGGGCCGGTGTCGCCACCGTCCACGCGGCCGACGATCAGGCCGTTCTCCAGGTACAGGCGAATGGTCTGGCCATCGGTGGTGGTGAGGCCGGAGTCACTGCCGTTGCCGTCGACGATGGAGAGGCTGAGCACGGTGGTGGCGCCTTCGTTGTCCTCACCCGTGCTGCTGCCGGAGATATCCACCACCGCGCCATTGCTGGTGGCGTAACCGGTGCTGGACAGGTCGGTGCCGGTATTGCTGACGCCGCTGAACAGGCTGACCACCGATGGGGCATTGGTGTCGTTGTCGTTGGCGTCGCCGCCGGGGGTGGGCGTGACGGTGCCGTTCTGCAGGCCGGCGCTTTCGTCATGGCTGACGCGCCCGCCTTCGTTGGTCTGGATGCTGGCGGTGGGGCCGTCATCGACGAAGCGGATCAGCTGGCCGATGTCGGCACTGGCCACGGCCTTGTCGCCGTCGCCGTCGGTGACGGTCAGCACCGCGCGGATCAGGCCGCTGAGGTCGATGCTGTCATTGGCATCGCTGCCGTCGGGGTGATGCAGGGACTGGTACTGGGCAACGCTGATGACGCCGGTATCCGGGTCGATGGAAATGGCGAACGCGGCATTGCCGTCGGCGTCGCGGCCGACCACCAGGCCACCTTCCACACTCAGGGTGATGGGGCTGCCGCTGGTGGTGGTGAGACCGGCGGCCTGAGCTTGCGGGCCCTCCTGGCCTTCGCCGCCCTCGCCTTCGATCAGGGCCAGGGAATAGACGGCGGTGGCGCCGCCTTCGTCGGCGCCGAAGTCATAGTTGGCAATCACCGCCGGGGCGGTGCCCTGGGCGTAGGCGCGCATATCCGACGAAGGGTTGGCAACGCCATCGAACACCGCCAGCGGGCCGGCGACGTCATGGCTGCCCGGTTGCAGGCCGGCGCTCTCGTCGATGATCACATCGCCGCCTTCGCGGGAGAATTCCAGGCCGGCACTGGGGCCGTCGTCGTTGATGGCGATGGTCAGCGGCACGGTGGGCGATACATCGCCGTCGAGGTCGAATACGCGCACGCTGAAGTTATCGAACAGCTGGTCCTCGGCCCCGGTGGCATTGGGGTTGCTGTGATCCAGGCTGTTGTCGGTGAGGGTGTAGGTCCAGTTGCCGGCGGCATCGAACACCAGCACGCCATAGGTGCCCTGCACGGTGCCCCCACCGGCGACATTGATCCAGTTGCCGGCGGCGTCCAGTACTTCGATGCGGCCGATGCCGTCGGGGGAATTGATGATCAGGGTGCCCGAGGTCCTCTCGGCGTTGCTGCCGGGGTTGCTGCCCGGGTTGCCGCCACCGCTCTCGCCGCCATCCAGTGCTTCTTCGTCCACCACACCGGGGCCGGTGACGACGCTGCCTTCTTCATCGAGGAAGACCACAGTCAGTTCGGGGCTGAAGTCGGTGGGCGCGAGAATCTCGGCCTCGGGGAACAGCGGGCCGGCCGTGATTGGGCCGGTGGGGAAGCCGATGGTCGGGTCGAGCGCACCGGCGGTTTCCGACAGCAGCACGAAGGAGTGGCCACCGCCAACCCCCCCTGCACCGCCTGCACCACCGGCACCGGGGCCTGCTGCGGTCGCTTCACCGGTCTGGGTCGGGTCGGCGCCGGCCTCGATCGCGGCCTGCAGTTGCTGCACGTCGGTCAGGTCCTGCTGGCTCGGCGGCTGCGGCTGCTGCGCGTCAGCGGTGGGGTCGACCGGGGCATCGCCGTTGCCGGTAGCCAGCAACTGGGTACTCAGGTTCATGCTGCTGTCGCGTCCCAGGGTCAGCTCGCCGCCATTGGCCAGCGCCACCGAAATCGCACCTTCAGCACCGGTGAGCAATTGCTCGCCGGCGAACAGCCTGTCGCCTTCTACCAGGGGCCGGCGCGTTCCGTCGCCTGCTACCGCGAACACCTCGCCTACTACCCGACTGACGACACCGATTACCGTAGCCATGAATCCTTCCTCCACCACGCTGCCGACCACTGCCGACACCTATCGCAATAGGGCCAAGACCGTTCTGCACCGGGGACTGGAAAAAGGAAAAACTGAAGCGGAATGGAACGACAGTATTCAGGTCAAAAAATTCGCGACAAAAAATCGTCACTCATTCTCCGTGTCGTACTACTCCATCAGAACATCCCCGCCCCTTTGGCTCTGAAACTGGTTTGACCACCCAAGCCGTTCGCCGAAAAGGCCCTGCAGGCCTCAATAAACGCGGCTGACAGGGAAAGAAGATGTGCTCGATTCGGAGGAGTGCATAAGATTTTTTCGGCATAAACCATGTGAAAAAAATTTCTTAGGTTCTCCAAAAGATGTTCTTAGCTCTGATGTTACAAGCCTGAAACGGTTGAACAGGCGATTTCGCCAAAAAAATGGCGATCCGTAAAAAGAGCATCGAACAAGGAGACACCCTCTCATGCGAGCAATGACCCCACTCTGGAGCAGCATGCTGTTGGCACTCGCCAGCGCCCAGGTCCAGGCGATGAACCTCACCGAGGCCATCCAGAGCACTCTCGACAACCACCCGGAGATCCGGGCAGCAGCCAACGCACGGCTCGTCGCCGACGAAGAGAAGAAGGTCGCCAAGGGCGGCTACCTACCGACCGTCGATCTGATAGCCGGCGTGGGCCGTGAAAACACCGATAGTCCGAGCACGCGCGCGCTGGGCGATCACAACACGGAGACGATGAACTACCGCAACGCCGAGTTGCGCCTGCGGCAAATGCTCTTCGACGGCTTCAACACCCCTAACGAGGTGGGCCGTACCGAGGCGGTGATCAACTCCCGCGCCTACTACACCCTGGGCACATCCGAGAGCCTGGCGCTGCGCACCATCGAGGTGTACCTCGAAGTGCTCAAGCGTCGTGAAATGGTGGCCCTGGCCCGCAACAACCTGCAGTCGCACCAGCGCGTGGGTGACCAGATCAACCTGCGCAGCCAGCGCGGCGTCGGCAGCATGGCCGACTCCGACCAGTCCGCCGCCCGTCTGGCCCTGGCCGAGAACAACCTCTACACCGAGGAAGTGAACCTGGCCGACGCCGAAGCCAACTTCCTCAGCGCCACCGGCCGTCCGGCCGACGAGCTGGAAACCCCGGCGACCATCCGCGGCGAAATGCCGGCGGACCTGCTCGCCGCCCGCCAGACCATGATGGACAACAACCCCTTCCTGAAATCGGCCCAGGCCGACGTGCAGGCGGCGGAGAAGCAATACGAGTCGGCCAAGTCGCCGTTCTACCCGCGCTTCGACGCCGAACTGGCCACCACCGCCGACGACAACGTGCAAGGCGATGAAGGCCACTACAACACCTGGCGAGCCGCCGTGGTGATGAACTACAACCTGTTCAACGGCATGCGCGACAAGGCCCGCCTGCAAGCGGCGGCGCACTCGATCAACCAGTCCATGGACATCCGCAACAACGCCCTGCGGGTGCTCAACGAGAACCTCTCGCTGGCCTGGAACGCCATGGAAAACGCCCGCCAGCAAACCCCCAAGGCGCGTGACTATGCCGACTACACCCAGCGCGTGCGCGAGGCGTACCAGCAGCAGTTCGGCCTCGGCCAACGCACCCTGCTCGACCTGCTCGACAGTGACAACGAACTCTTCACCGCCAACCGGCGTTACGTCGAGGTGCGCTACACCGAAGAGTTCGCCATGTTCCGCGTGATCTCCGCCATGGGCGATCTGCTGCGCCGGCAGAACGTCGTAGTCCCGGCTGAGGCCATCGCCGCTTCTGAAGTGAAGAGCGAAGCCCGTCTGCCGGAAATGAAGTAGCCGCGGTTCGGGAGTAGCAGTAGATGACCACCATGGAAATGGCGGGTGCCGCCGTCGACCCTCGGCAGAGCCACGACGACCCGTTGCTGGACGGCCTGCTGATTCTTTGCAGGCTGCATGAGTGCCCCGCCAGCCGGGGCAGCCTCACCGCCGGCCTGCCGCTGGCGAACCAGCGACTGACACCCGACCTGCTGGCCCGTGCCGCTGCACGGGTCGGCCTGCAAGGGCGCCTGTTGCGCCGGGAACTGGGGGCCATCTCACCGCTCAACCTGCCGGTGCTGCTGCTGTTGAAGGACGGCCGCAGCGCGGTGCTCAACCAGTGGGGCAAGGACGGCCGCGCGCTGATCCTGCCCTGCGAGTCCGACGGTGGCCAGCAGTGGATCGACCCCGAGCTGCTGGCCGCCGCGTACAGCGGCGAAGCCCTCTTCGCCCGCCCCCGCCATGAACTGGAAGAGACCCGCGCGCCCCTGGTGCCCCGGGTCAAATCCTGGTTCCGCGACACCTTGCGGCTGTCGCGCTGGCTCTACACCGATGCGGTGCTGGCCAGCCTGCTGATCAACCTGCTGGGCATGCTGGTACCGCTGTTCGTCATGCAGACCTACGACCGCGTGGTGCCCAACCAGGCCACCTCCACCCTCTGGGTGCTGACCATCGGCCTGCTCATCGGCACCGGCTTCGACCTGCTGCTGCGGGTGCTGCGCGCGCACCTGCTGGACACCGCCGGCAAGAAGACCGACGTGGTGCTCTCGGCCACGCTGTTCGAGCGCATCACCGGCATGTCGATGAAGGCGCGGCCCACCACCATCGGCGGCTTCGCCCAGAGCATCCACGACTTCCAGGGCCTGCGGGAATTCCTCACCGCGGTGACCCTCACCAGCCTCATCGACCTGCCCTTCTCCATCCTCATGCTGCTGGTGATCGGCCTGCTCGGCGGCTGGCTGGTGGTGATCCCGGTGCTCGCCTTCCCCATCACCGCGATCTTCGCCTGGATCATCCAGACCCGCCTGCGCGACACCGTGCAACGCAGCCTGGCCCTGGGCGCGGAACGCCAGGCGCTGCTGATCGAAACCCTCTCGGGCCTGGAGACGCTCAAGGCCTGCAGTGCCGAGAGCGAGCGCCAGCACCGCTGGGAGCGCACCCACGGCGCCCTCACCCGCCTGGACAGCCATGCGCGCTTCCTCTCCGCCGTGGTCACCAACGGCACCATGTTCCTGCAGCAGTTCGCCGGCCTGGCGATGATCATCGCCGGGGTCTACAGCATCATCGCCGGCAACCTCAGCGTCGGCGCCCTGGTGGCCAGCTACATGCTCAACAGCCGCGTGCTCGCACCGCTGGGGCAGATCGCCGGGCTGATCACCCGCTACCAGCAGGCGCAGCTGACCATGAAGAGCACCGACATGCTCATGGGCCTGCCCCAGGAACGGGAAAACAAGCAGCAACCGCTGGAGCGCACCCACATCAAGGGCGCCATCGACGTGCGCGGGGTGAGCTTCAGCTACCCCGACCAGGCCGCGCCTGCGCTGGCCAACGTCAGCCTGCGGCTGAACGCCGGCGAGCGGGTCGGCATCATCGGCCGCAGCGGCTCGGGCAAAAGCACCCTGGCGCGCCTGGTGATGAACTTCTACAGCCCCGAACAGGGCCAGCTGCTGCTGGACGGCATCGACCTGCGCCAGCTGGACGTCGCCGACCTGCGCCACCAGATCGGCTTCGTCACCCACGACATGCCGCTGATCGCCGGGAGCCTGCGCGACAACCTGACCCTCGGCGCGCGCTACGTGAACGACGCGCGGATGCTGGAAGTGGCCGAGCTGACCGGCGTCACCGAACTGGCCCGCCAGCACCCGCAAGGCTTCGACCGCCCGGTGGGCGAGCGTGGCCAGCTGCTCTCCGGCGGCCAGCGCCAGGCGGTGCTGCTGGCCCGCGCGCTGTTGCTGGACCCGCCCATCCTGCTGCTGGACGAACCCACCAGCGCCATGGACAACACCAGCGAAGACATCCTGCGCAACCGCCTGCACGGCTGGGCCCAGGGCAAGACCGTGCTGCTCATCACCCACCGCGCCTCCATGCTCAGCCTGGTGGAACGCCTGGTGGTGCTCGATGGCGGCCACATAGTCGCCGACGGTCCGAAGGACGCGGTGATCGAAGCCTTGCGCAAGGGCCGCGTCGGCCCAGCGGCCGTCTAGGAGCAGAACATGGAAAGCACCCGATCGGTCCGCGACTACTTCGGCGGCCTGGGCAGCAAGCCCGACACCGAGTTCATGCCCGAGGTGGACGGCGCCGCCCTGGAGGACTCCCCCACCGGCACCCGCATCACCGTCTGGGTGGCCTGCACGCTACTGATCGTCGCCCTGGTCTGGGCCAAGTTCGCCGTGCTGGAGGAAGTCACCACCGGTGAAGGCAAGGCCATCCCCTCCAGCAAGATCCAGGTGATCCAGAACCTCGAGGGCGGCATCGTCTCGGAGATCTTCGTGCGCGAGGGCCAGGTGGTGAGCAAGGGCGACGTGCTGCTGCGCCTGGACGACACCCGCTTCCTCTCCAACAAGGGCGAGACCGAAGCCGACCGCCTGGCGCTCATGGCCCGCGTGCAACGGCTCTCGGCCGAGGCCGAGGATCGCCCCTTCACCCTGCCGCCGGAAATCGCCAAGGCCTCGCCGCAACTGGCCGAGGACGAAATGGCGCTGTACCGCAAACGCCTGCAGCGCCTGGACAGCGAGCAGCACATCCTCCAGGAGCAGCTGCGCCAGAAGCAGCAGGAACTGGCCGAATTCCGCTCCAAGTCGCAGCAGTACGCCTCCAGCCTGGGGCTGCTGCAGCAGGAACTGAACATGTCCCAGCCGCTGGTGGGCACCGGCGCCATCTCCGAGGTGGAGATCCTGCGCCTGCGCCGCAGCGCGGTGGAAATGCGCGGCGAGCTCAACGGCACCAACCTGGCCATCCCCCGGGCCGAGGCGGCGGTGAAGGAAATCGAGCGGAAGATGGAAGAAAGCAAGCTGTCGTTCCAGTCCGATGCCTTCAAGGAACTCAACGAAGCCCGCACCGAGCTGCAGAAGATCACCTCCACTGGCAAGGCCATCGACGACCGCGTCACCCGCACCACCGTGGTCTCCCCGGTCAACGGCGTGATCAAGCAACTGAAGGTCAACACCATCGGCGGCGTGGTGCAGCCCGGCAACGACATGGTGGAAGTGGTGCCCCTGGAGGACAACCTGCTGATCGAGGCGCGCATCCGCCCGCAGGACGTGGCCTTCCTCCACCCGGGGCAGAAGGCGATGGTCAAGTTCAGCGCCTATGACTACACCATCTACGGCGGCCTCAAGGCCAAGCTGGAACTGATCGGCGCCGACACCATCACCGACGACAAGGGCAACAGCTTCTACCTGATCCAGGTGCGCACCGACAAAAGCCACCTGGGCAAGGACGACCACCCGCTGCTGATCATCCCCGGGATGATCGCCACGGTGGACATCATCACCGGCGAGAAGAGCGTGCTCGACTACCTGCTCAAGCCGGTGCTCAAGGCCCGCTCGGAAGCCATGCGCGAGCGTTGATCGGCCTCACTCGCCGCGCCGCAGGGCGCGGCTCACCTCCAGCTGCCGGGAATAGGCCGGCGCTTCCACCGCGTTGAAATCGCGGCTGTAGCGCTGGGCAAAACCGGCGCTGCCCCAGTCCCGGTACTGCTGCACGTGGAACAGCTCGTGGGCCCACAGCGCCACGTCGTGCAGGGCCGCGTCCTCGGTGCGGAAGACGATGATGTCCACCAGGGTCACCGCCTTGATATCGGGGTTCTGCAGCATGGTCCGCGCGGCGTTCATCTCGTCGCTGTCACCCACCTTGTAGCGCACCGCATCCAGCAGCTCGGCCGGGTACCAGGGCAGCAGGCGCTGGCGTATCTCCGCCGGGATCGGCAAGGTGCCCTGCCGCGCCGCCGACTCCCGCGAACGCAGCAGCCAGCCCTCCAGCGCCGACGCCGCCACCGCGCCGGCCCGCTCCTGGTAAGGCGCCAGCACGCCATTGGGGTCGGGCACGCAGATGCAGCCACCGAGGCACACCTCGGTCTCCCCCTCCGCACAGGCGAACGCCAGGTGCGGGGCAGCGGTTACGAACAGGGCCAGCAACAGGGAAACGGGCAAGGCGCGGGGCATGGAGGGTTCTCGAAAGGCCAGGCGGCGATGGTGGTGGATAGGCGCCATTGAGACAACGGCAAACAGCGTTATTCGTCACCGTAGGCGCAGTATTTGAGGCGACCTGTAGGGGCCGACCTGTAGGGGCGACCTCAGTCGCCAAGCGGCGCGCAGCGCCGCCCCATCGAGGGAATAATTTGAACGTGGGAAACCACGTCCTTAGGGCGTGGTCATGAGTCATCGGCTCTGCCTGTGACGATTTGAATTGAGAACCCAGCAGGATGACGCATGCCGTAGGGTGTGCCGTGCGCACCGCCGCAAGGTGCTGCATGTGACGCCCAGGTGCGCGCAGCACACCCTACATCCGGAGTGAGTGGCGGCTGCATGTTCCGAGGTCTGATTGCGCCCCCTTCTAGAGAGCCAAAAGCAAAGCCACGTTCTAAGAACCTGGATGTTTACTCGCGATCGGCCGCGGCTCAATGCCCTTCGCGGTTGAAACCGCTCCCACACCCAGACCACACCTGCTGTCCGTCCTGCCGGGTTTCACCCGACCTCCATCCCTGCGCCATACCACCCACGCCACCGGCCGTTGACGGTTCATTCGATTCCGGTAGGCTCTGCGCTTTCTTCAAGAGGAGTCCTGCCATGCCCCGTGCAACCGCCCGCCACATCCTGGTTTCCAGCGAAGCCAAGTGCAACGAACTGAAAGCCGCCATCGAAGGGGGCGCCGACTTCGCCCAGGTCGCCAAGGACAACTCCAGCTGCCCGTCCAGCCGTGACGGCGGCAACCTCGGTTCCTTCGGCCCCGGCCAGATGGTTCGCGAGTTCGACACCGTGGTCTTCAGCGCCCCGGTCAACGTCGTGCAAGGCCCGGTGAAGACCCAGTTCGGCTACCACCTGGTGGAAGTCACCAGCCGCCAGGATTGATTCCCGGCCAGGGCGTCGTCATCGCGGCGCCCTTCCCCGTTACGCCTCCGCTCCACCCCACTTCACGGCCACACGGCAGGATTGCCCCCGACCAGGTCGCGAACCTGCGGCAATTTCCCCTAATAGCCTCCTGGCCGGAACCACTGCTAGGCTTGCCCCTCGATGAAAGGAGGCAGGATGAGCGACCCGAACGAGACGACGCCCAGCGTCTTCCCCTACCTGGAGCTGCTGCACCAGCACGCCGGCTCGGACATGTTCTTCAGCGTCGGCGCACCGCCGCACATCAAGATCGAGGGCCACGCGCGCCCCGTGGGCGAGCGTGTGTTGCAGGCGGGCGAAGTGCGCCAGCTGGCCGCGCAGCTGATCAGCCCACGCCAGCAAGAAGAGTTCGACCGCGAGCTGGAACTCAACCTGGCCATCAGCCTGTCGGGCAGCGGCCGCTTCCGCCTCAACCTCTACCTGCAGCGCGGCGAGGTCTCGATGGTGGTGCGCCTGATCAAGACCACCATCCCCAGCCTGGAAAGCCTCGGCCTGCCGCTGCTGCTGGAGAAGCTCGCCCTGCAGGATCGCGGCCTGATCCTGGTGGTGGGCGCCGCCGGCTCCGGCAAGTCCACCACGCTGGCGGCGATGCTCGACCACCGCAACGCCCAGCGCAGCGGCCATATCGTCTGCATCGAAGATCCCATCGAATTCCTCCACAGCCACCGCCGCTCGATCATCGACCAGCGCGAGGTCGGCCTGGACACCCACAGTTTCTCCGCCGCACTGCGCAACGTGCTGCGCGAGGCGCCGGACGTGATCATGCTCGGCGAGGTGCGCGACGCCGAAACCATGCAGCACGCCCTGCACTACGCCGAGACCGGCCACCTGTGCGTGGCCACCCTGCACGGCACCAGCGCCCGCCACGCGGTGGAACGCATCACCCGCTTCTTCCCCGACGAGGCGCGGCGCCAGGTGCTCGGCGACCTCTCGCAGAACCTCCTGGCCATGGTCGGCCAGCGCCTGGTACCGGGCATCGACCACAAGCGCGTGGCAGCGGTGGAGCTGATGCTGGGCACGCCCCACGTGCGTGACCTGATCCTGCGTGACGAGCTGCATGAGCTGAAGAGCGCCATCGAGAACGCCCTGGAAAGCGGCTCCTGCAGCTTCGACCAGAGCCTGTTCAAGCTGGTGGAAGCCGGGCGCATCAGCCTCTCCGAAGCGCTGAAGTTCGCCGACTCGCGCACCGACCTGTCGCTGAAAATCAAGCTCGAACGCGGCTTCGATCCCCAGGACAGCGAGCGCAAGGTGCTGCGCGACCACTGAGCAGCGGGCTCCATCAGCTGGGTCGAACGGTGGCCGGCGCGCCCGGTCAGAGAAAGAAGCCGCTCACCCGACATGGAGGCCGCCGCCATCATCCGCCAGGCCCTGCTCCACTCACCGTGGCTGCGCACCGCGTCGCTGGCCCTGCTGTTGGTCGCGGGAATAGCCGAGGCCGACCCGCCGCTGCGGCTCAGCTTCATCGCCAACTCCACCCTGTTCCACGAGGACGACGGCGGCCGCGACGAGATCGCGCGGCTGTTCGCCAGCGCCGGGGTGGCGACCGAGGTGGTGACCCTGCCGGCCAAGCGCATTGTCTGGCAGATGCAGTACGAGCCCGGCCCCCACTGCTCGGTGGGCTGGATACGCACCCGCGAGCGCGAGGGCTTCGCCCGCTTCAGCCTGCCCATCCGCCCGCCGCTGTACCTGGAAGTAGTCACCAACCGCCGCGCCCTGCCCCAGGTCTCCCGCTACGCCAGCCTGCGCGCACTGATGGCGGCGCCGGGGCTGCGCCTCGGCGTTTCCGACGGCTTCTCCTACGGCGAGGAGCTGGACCGGCGCATCGCCGACATGGGCGAGGCCGCCCTTCCCAACAGCCAGGCGCCGATCAACCAGCTGCGCCTGCTCGCCTCCAACCGCTTCGACTACACCCTGGCCGACCCCTACGACTTCCGCTGGGCCATGAGCCACCCCAGCTACGCCCACCGTGAACTGGTGAGCCTGGTCTTCCCCGATATGCCGCCCGGCCGCCCGCGCCACCTCATGTGCAGCCGCAGCGTGCCCGAGGCCACGGTGCAGCGCATCGACCAGGCCATCCGCGCCATGGGCCTGGACCGTGGTTCCTGACCCCTTGCCAAACACCCCGCTTCCTGCGAAAACGCGGCACCCCAACGGCGAGCGAGCAGCCATGAGCGACGAATTGAAGATCGAGGACATCCACCCGAGCGACGGCAAGGCCGTGGTCAAGGGCGCGCTGATCACCACTCACTACAACGGCTGGCTGGAGGACGGCACCCTGTTCGACTCGTCCATCGAGAAAGGCCGGCCCTTCCAATGCGTGATCGGCACCGGCCGGGTGATCAAGGGCTGGGACCAGGGCCTGATGGGCATGCAGGTGGGTGGCAAGCGCAAACTGCAGGTCCCCGCGCACCTGGCCTACGGCGAACGCCAGGTCGGCAAGATCCCGCCGAACTCGAACCTGCTGTTCGAGATCGAGCTGCTGGAAGTGCTGACCCGGGACGATTGAGCCCACCCCCGACCGCCCGTCGGCTTGGCCCGACGGGCGCGTGGAGCCGCGTTGAGCGCAGCCGAGCGGATGCCTATCCTGCATCCCGTAATGGCCAGCTGACAGCACTGCGGACACTCTCCATGAAACACCTGCTTCCCCTCCTCGCCCTGCTCCTCGGCGCCAGCGGCGCGTTCGCCGCGGGCACCTGCCCACCCGGTTACGGCATGAACTGGCAGGGCCAGTGCCTGGACTGCAGCAAAACCTCCAATGCCCTGGTCTGCGGCGACGCCGGAGGCGGCAGCGCGGCGAGCGCCCCCCAAAGCGATATCGACATGCAGCGCACCGAGCAGGTGATCAACGCCGTCACCGCCATCGGCGAGATGCTCGGCAACCAGGATGCCGCCAATCGCGCCGCCGAGGAGCAGGCCGAGCAGCAGCGCCAGGCGGCCCTCGAAGCCCAGCGCCAGGCAGAAGCGGCCCAGCGTGCCGCCAGCAACAGCCAGATCCAGGACCTGGAATCCTCCATGGCAGCGATGGAAGGCAACGACTGGCGCAGCCGCGCCGAAGGCGGCAAGGACAAACCCGCAAAGCGTGCCCTGGACTGCAACTGCCGCCGCGTGGTGGACAGCTGCACCGCCAGCATCCAACTGGTGGCCAAGCAGAAGACCGGAGTCGACTACCGCGTCACCTCCAGCGAGCCCAGCTGCTCCAAGGTCAGCTACTACATCGACAACACGCCGTACATCACCGTGCTGAACAACCGCAACGCCGCCCTCGAACATTCCGCCGGCCTTGGCTCGATCACCGCCAAGAGCTTCGAGGTCGAGCGCTGCGACGTCTGCGCCAGGGAGTGAAAAACCGCATGAAGCCAATCCTGATCGCCGCCCTGCTGGGTCTCACCATCGTCCCCACCCTCCAGGCACAGACGCTGAAGAAACAGCGCGACTGGCCCGCCAGCATCAAGGTGCCCGACGCAGCCCTCAAGGAGCAGTACGAATACGACCCGGCCGCTGGGGCCATCAGCGCCAAGCTGCTGTCCACCACCCAGACCTTCAAGGGCAATGCGGTCCTGCGCCAGTACAGCAACGGTGCGCCCGCCGGTGGCTCGGCCGGCTGGGCCGACCACCTCTACGCCTACCACGGCTTCGCCGCCATCAGCAGCGGTAGCGGCATGCGCACCCGGGTGGTGAAGTTCCAGTCCAGCGGCGCCTGGCCGGCCAAGAGCTTCAAGGTCTACAGCGAAGTGGTTGCCGACAGCGGCCTGAACATCCGCGTGCTGACCCAGTGCGAGCTGCTGGCCAGTTTCCCGGCCGCGCAGGCACTCGACCCGAAGCTGCCCGGAAAGATTCACAAGTTCGATTGCAAGACCCAGACCCTCTCCGAAGGCGTGGTCGATGGCATGCAGTTCGACAAGAACGCCGAGACCTACCCGGGCATCAGCTATTACTCGGACTACCTGGACGTCGTCATCGACGGCCGCAGCGGCGTGGACACGCCCTTGCAGCAACAGCTGGAGTTCCTCGACGCCAGCGGCCAGCGCCAGACCATCAGTTTCACCGGGGACGGTGCCAGCCTGCCCTGATCCCCTGGCGCATCACGCGTGAACATGCTGGACTGGCCCGTTTCCAGCCATGAGGCCACGCCATGCCCCCCGCCCCCTCCCTCGCCGAGGCCGAAGCCCTTTTCGCCCCCTACCTGCAACGCTGGCAGCTGACGCCGGACGGCGAGGCGCTGCTCACCCCCAGCGGCGCGCTGCTGCCGGTGCGCCAGGATGGGCAGGCCGCGATGCTCAAGGTCAGCCAGAACGAGGACGAACGCCTCGGCGCCCAGGTGATGCAGGCTTGGAAGGGTGCCGGCTCGGCGCGGGTGCTGGAGATCGACGGCGATGGCCTGCTGCTGGAGCGCGGCGGCGACCCGCTGATCGCCATGGCCCAGGACGGTGACGACGACCTGGCCACCGCCCTGCTCTGCCGCGCCCTGGCCCGCCTCCACGCCTACGACGGCCCCCGGCCCAAAGGGCTGAAGGACCTGCACAGCTGGTTCGCCGACCTGGCGCCGGCCGCACGTCGCCACGGCGGCTTCCTGGTCGAAGCCGATGCCCTGGCCCGCCAACTGCTGGCCGCACCTCGCGAACAGCACCTGCTGCACGGCGACCTGCACCACGGCAACCTCCTCGACTTCGGCCCGCGCGGCTGGCTGGCCATCGACCCCAAGGGCCTGGTGGGCGACCGAGCGCTGGACTATGCGGTGATCTTCGCCAACCCCGACCTCTGCGACCCCAGCCGCCCGGTGGGCACCGACCCGGCCCGCTTCCAGCGGCGCCTGGCCATCGTCTGCCACGAGTCCGGCCTGGAACGCCAGCGCCTGCTGCAATGGCTGGTGGCCTGGTGCGGCCTCTCCGCCGCCTGGTTCCTCGACGACGATGACCCAGATGCCGATATCGACCTGGCGGTGGGGGCGTTGGCGTTGGAGGCGCTGAGAAATTCCTAGGGCCGATGCATCCAGACACGGCATCGCATCGTTGGGCCTCGCTGCGCTCGGCGCCAACCTACGGGTGATACCGGCAGCCGATCGTCACCTGTAAGAGCGAACTCATTGGCTGTGTCTGCGTTAAGTGTTGCTAGAGGATTTGAGCCCAGTTGATTGCCGAGCTTTGGTGGACTTTTGGTTTCGCCCCCCCGGGCGAGTCTCTTTTGGCAGTCGTCGGGGTGCCGAACCACCCAAAAGAAACCAAAAGGGCTTGCCCCATCATCCGGCCCCGGCTTCGCCGGGGTTCCCTCACTCCATCGTCGCTCTGGGGGCCGGCGCGATGGGCCATCCATGGCCTGGCGCGCCTCTCGCGGCATCCATGCCGCTCGTCCCCCGGCGCAACGACTGCGTTCGGCCTCCTGGAGGGGCCTTGGCGGTTGCTCCAACTTTCTTCGTCCAGCGCATCGCCACGTGGTGCGCACGGACTTTCGTAGGATGGGTAGAGCGGAGCGAAACCCATGGGGCGGAGGTGACACAACCCCTTCGGCGTCCGGAAAGGACCGTGCTTGGGCGGTTGCTTTAAAACCACAACACAGAGCGAATTCATTCGCGAAATGCCGAGCCCCGCGCAGGGGCCCGGCACGCTTCGCCAACCTACGGCTTCGGCCGCTCGTACGAACCCAGGTCGCAGCGGGCGACGCCGTCGCCATCGCCATCACGGGGGCGCTTGGAGCCGCGCTGGTCGTGGGCGGTGCAGTTGCCGATGCCGGCGTCCACCGCCGGGCTGCGCGGGCGCAGGGTGTGGGTCTGGGTCAGGCCGTTGTTGTCCGCCAGGGGGTAGAGCACCTTGGTGAAGACGTCGGTCTGTTCCACGTACAGGTCGCCGGTGCAGTTGCCGGGCCCGGTTCCCAGCAACAGGCCGATGGCCCTGTATTGCGCCTGGGCGCCCTGGTTGTCGCAGTTCATCGGCGTTTCCAGGCCCTCGTCGAGGTTGCCGGCGATGATGCTGTTGCGCAGGGTCACCGAGCCTGTGTTGATCAACCCGTAGCCACCGCTGTTGTTGGCGATGGTGACGTTGACCAGCAGCGCTTCCGGTGTGGCGCTGATCCAGGGCTGGCCGTTGTTCAGGGTGGCCTGGGCCCGGTAGTACTGGGTGTTGCCGCTGAGGGTCGAGTTGGCGAGGGTCAGCTTGCCGTCGTTGCCGATGGCCGAGCCGAAACTGGACCCGTTGCCGCTGAAGGTGGTCCGCGCCACGTCGGCCGTGCCACGGTTGTAGAGGCCGCCGCCGTAGCCGGCGTCATCGTCGTCGCTGGCGGAGTTGCCCTGCACGCTGCTGTCGCGCAGCAGCAGCTCGCCGGTGTTGTAGATGCCGCCACCCAGGCCGAAGTGGCCCTCTCCGGCCCCGGCGCGGTTGTTGGCGATGACCGAGCGGTGCACGGCCAGGCGCCCGTCGTTGGCGATGCCGCCGCCATTGCCGGGGCTGAAGGCACCGGTGGAGCTGTTGCGGCTCACCTCCACCTGGCGCAGTACCAACTCGCCGTGGTTCTCCAGGGCGCCACCGTAGGTGGAGCTGTGGCCGCCGGTGAGGCGCAGGCGCTCCAGCACCAAGCGGGCGCCGTCGAACACTTCCAGCAGGCGGTCGTTGGCCTGGGGGGTGCCGCTGATCACGGTGGCGGCCGGGCCCTGGCCGATGATTTCCAGGGCGTCATGGATGTCGAGGTCGCCATTGAGGTTGTCGTCTTCGTCGACGACGTCGCCCTCCTCGTCGCGGCCGGCCGGCAGGCTCAGGCGGTAGGTCTGCGCCTGCAGGACGATGCGGTCCGGGCCCGGTGCGGCGTTGGCGGCGGAGATGGCGTCGCGCAGCGAGCAGTGGGCATCGCAGACGCCGTCATAGCTGTCTTCGGTCTGGTTGACGATGAAGTCGGCGGCGTGGGCGACCTGGCTGCCCAGTACCAGGGCGACGAGGGTGGCGGTGGCGAGGGGGGAGATGAGCGGCTTGTGCATGAGCTGTCCTGCGTGTCGAGGACAGGGCGTCCACGGGACGCACGGCGGCCCTGCCCTGTCGATTCCTTGGGGCGCGGACACGACGCAGCTTCCGCTCCAGCCGCGCAACGCCTCGTTACGCGGCTAGTGATGGACCGGGCGTTTTCGACCTTGGTTCCGGTGGATTTCGCCCACTGGTCGCTCCGGGTCCTTGAGGAAGGGATCGGGCTCCGGGTCGCGGGCGCTGCCACCGTCGGGCAGGGGGTCGGGTGGGCGGCGCGCCGGGCGACGGCCGGCCTCGATGGGCGCGGGGTTCATGGCGCTCTCCTCGGGCTCACAGAGGGTGGAGTCCACCGCCGCGCCCGGGGTTCAACCGCGCCGCTAGGCGGGCTCCTGGTGCTCGCGGCAGATCAGCGCCTCGTCGCCGGCGGCCAGGGGCTCCTCGGTCAGCCCGCAGAAGGGCAGGCCGTCCACCGTGCGGTGGAAGCGGCAGGTGCGGCACAGGCCGAACGAGGGCACGTCGACGCTGCGCTGCACATTACGCAGCAGGTCGCCCAGCAGTGCTTCGAGGTCCCCGGCGGCGGGGCCCATGCGCGCCGTAGCGGCGGCGAGGAAGTCCGGCGGCAGCACCGCCCCCAGCAGCTCGCGGGCCGGCGCAGTCAGCTCCAGGTGCACGCTGCGGCGGTCCTGCTGGTCCGGCCGCTTGACCAGCAGCCCCTTGGCTTCGAGGGCCTTGAGCGACTGGGACACGGTGCCCTTGGTCAGCCCCAGGTAGTCGGTCACCGCCAGGGGCGTGTCGGAGTAGCGGTTGCAGCGGGCCAGGTAGAGCAAGGCGCTGAACTGGATGGGCTGCAGCTCGGCCAGCAGCGGGTGCTGGCGGAACCAGACGCGGGTGAGGCTGGAGAGGCGTTCCAGCAGGTCGAACAGCACGGCGTTTCCCTCCATTGATTTCGTCGATAGATAGTATCGAATAAAAACTATATCGACAAAACCTCATTGGTCGTAGCCTTGCTCTCTAACAGTATCGATCCGATACCAACTACCGGAGAAACGCCATGACCCAAGCTCGCTACTACCACGCTGGTTGCCCCGTCTGCGTCGAAGCCGAACGCACCCTCATCGGCCTGCTCGACCCGAAGGTGAAGGTCGAGATCGTCCACCTCGGCGATGTGCCGGCCCGTGTCGCCGAGGCGGAAAGCGCCGGCGTGAAGTCGGTCCCCGCCCTGGTGGTGGACGGCCAGGTGCTGCACCTGAACTTCGGCGCCGCCATCGCCGACCTCAAGTAACCCGCCGGCGGGTCGCGGCCGCCATCGCGACCCGCTTCACCCAGGAGCAAGCCACCATGCAAATCAAGGTATTCGACACCCACGTGCGCACCCGCGACGGGCGCTACCTGCACTTCGACGTGCTCATCGACTCGGCCGAGCAACCCCGCGCCGAACGCTTCGCCCGCGACTGGTTGGGTAGCCTCGGCCTGGCCGACGCCGACATCGCCCAGAGCCAGTGCCTGTACTGCCACAGCGAGTCGGCCCCGGAGCCGGTGGCCGCGGCCATCGCGCGCGACGGCTACTTCATCATCCCGCTGCAAGGCTTCGAGGCGGCATCGTGAACGCCTACCAACCGCTGCACTGCGATCTCCACGACTACCTGGAGATCGCCTGCCTGCACGGCTACCGGCTGCGGGTGGAGCTGAGCGATGGCGAGCCCTTCGAAGCCCGCGCCCTGACCACCCGCACCGCCGCGAGCAAGGAGGAATTCCTCCGCTTCGATGACCAGCGCGAGGTGCGTCTCGACCGGCTGCTGGCGATCACCCCGCTGGACCCCGGCGCCAGTTTCGGCCGGGTGCTGCTGGCTGGTGCGGCCTGTTCGATTCCCTGATGCAAGGCCGCATCTCCCAGTAGGTCGGGTGCAACCCGACAGCTTCCTCAGCGCCCCAGATTGGCCGCCGCCCAGTCGCGCTGACGGGCCAGCACCGAGGCGACGGGTTCGCCCACCAGTTCCTCGTAGACCGAGGGGGCGGTGGCGCCTTCGGTGTTGATCAGCAGCACCCGGGCGTTGGCGTCCAGGCCCAGTTCGGCGGCGCGCTCGGGTTCGGCCAGCAGGCGCAGCAGCCCGGCGAGACCAGCAGCGCCGGACTCGCCGGCGATCACCGGGATGTCCCGTGCACTGCCGGTGGCGAGCACGCCCATGGCGGTCACCGCGTCGGCATCCTCGACCTTGAGGAAGGCGTCGATGCTGCCCTCCAGGAAGCGCCAGGCCAGCGGCGAGGTGGCGCCGCAGGCGAGCCCGGCCATCACCGAATCCACCGAGCCCGTGGCCCGTGCCGGCGCCCCCGCGAGGGCGCTCTGGTAGAGACAGTCGGCCTGGCTCGGCTCCACCACCAGCAGGGTCGGCCGGGTGGCGCCGCAGCGCTCCCAGTAGTAGCTGGCGATGCCCGCCGCCAGGCCGCCGACGCCGCCCTGCAGGATGATGTGGGTGTAGGCGTCGACGCCGGCGGTTTCGATCACTTCCTCGGCGATGATGCCGTAGCCCTGCATCACGTCACGGGGGATTTCCTCGTAGCCCTCCCAGGAGGTGTCGGCCACCACCTGCCAGCCATAAGCGACCGCCAGGGAGGCGGCCTCTTCCACCGAATCGTCGTAGTTGCCGGTGATGCGCCGCACCTGTGCGCCGTAGGCGGCGATGGCGCGCTCGCGCTCCTCGCTGACGTTGGCGTGGAGCACGATCACGCAGTCGCAGCCGATGCTGCGGGCGGCGGCGGCCAGGGCGCGGCCGTGGTTGCCGTCGGTGGCGCTGACCACGGTGAAGCCGGCCAGACGCGAACGGTGCTCGCCGGCCAGAAGGCTGGCGGCGTCGAAGTCCTGGGCGGGGAAACGCCGCAGGATCAGGCGCACCAGGGCGATGGGTGCGCCCAGGGCCTTGAAGCTGGCCAGCGGCGAGCGCAGGGATTCGTCCTTGATGCACAACCGCGCGATGCCCAGGCGCGCGGCCAGGTCGGGCAGGCTCCACAACGGCGTGGCGCGGGTGCTCAGTTCGGACCAGTTGGCAAGCCAGGCGCGGTCCTGGCTGGCCTGGTTGATGTTCATCAGCGCGCGCAGGTCGGTGGGGTAGCCGCCATGCACCGCGCGGCGGTTGAGCAGGAGTTCCAGGGGCGCGACCTGCTGCGGGTCCGGCAGCTCGGGGCCGGGGCTCCGGGCCGGGTGACGCTGGGCCTGGCGGGCAGCGCCGAGGCGGTCGATCACCACGTCCAGCAGCACCTGCGCGCCGGCCAGCAATTGCCCGTCCTCGGTGAACTCGCGGGGGTTATGGCTGACACCGCCACGGCTGGGCACGAAGATCATCGCCGCCGGGGCGATGCGCGCGATCATCTGCGCGTCGTGCCCGGCGCCGGAGGTCATGCGCCGGTAGCTGAGCCCCTGGCGCTGCACGGCGGCCTCGATCGCCGAGACCAGCTGCGGGTCGAACACCACCGGTTGGGTGCGGGCCAGGAGCTGGCTGTCGATCTGCACGCCACGGTGCTCGGCGAGGGTGGTGAGGTAGCCCTGCAGACGCCGCTCCACGCTCTGCAGGCGCTGCTCGTCGGGGTCGCGCAGGTCGACGCTGAAGCTGGCCAGCCGTGGGATGACGTTGATCAGGTTGGGCTCGAAGCGCATGCAGCCGACCGTGGCCAGGGTGGTGCCGGCCTCGTCGGCGATCAGCCGCAGCTGCTGGACGATGGTGGCGGCCACCAGCCCGGCGTCGTAGCGCAGGCGGGTCGGCGTGGTGCCGGCGTGGTTGGCGTGGCCGCGCACCGTGACCTGCTGCCAGGAAATGCCCTGGAGGTTTTCCACCACGCCGATCTCCAGGTCTTCCGCCTCCAGCACCGGGCCCTGCTCGATGTGCAGCTCCAGGTACTCGTGCACGGGGATGGCGCCGGGCTCCATGTCGCCGGCATAGCCGATGCGGCGTAGCTCGTCGCCCAGGTGGCTGCCGTCGCTGCCGGTGATGTCCAGCGCCTGCTCCACGGGCAGGCCGCCGGCGTAGACCAGGGAGCCCAGCATGTCCGGCTGGTAGCGCACGCCTTCCTCGTTGGTGAAGGCGGCCACGGTGATCGGCCGCACCGGCTCGATTCCCGCTTCGCGGAAGGCCCGCGCCACCGCCAGCCCGGCAAGCACGCCGTAGCAGCCGTCGAGGGCACCAGCGTTGGCGACGCTGTCGATGTGCGAGCCGATCATCAATGTCGGCGTCCCCGCCGCACCGCCCGGCAGGGTGCCGAAGATATTGCCGATGCGATCGATGCGCACCTCCAGCTCCAGCTCGCGCATCCAGCCCACCACCCGGTCACGGCCGGCCTTTTCCGTGTCGCTGAGGGCGATACGGGTACGGCCGCCGCTGTCGTCCGCGCCCACCTCCCCCAGTTCGGCCAGTTGTGCCAGGAGCCGCTCGCCATCGAGGCGGGGCAAGGGGGCTTCGCGGTGTGCTGCCATGTGTGGGTGCTCCGGGTTGGGTGGGAAATACCGAGGTGGTGAAATAATATTTCCCACTCACCGCCGTTCTTTTGCGTTATCAGCCGCTCAAGTGGAATTTCATTTCACCTGCCGGCGCTTCCTGACTACGGAATTGCAACCATGACCCTCGATGACTATGACCACCGCCTGCTCGCGGAAATCCAGCGCGATGCGACGCTGCCGCAAAGCGAGCTGGGCGAGCGGGTGAACCTCTCCGCCGCGGCGGTGAACCGACGCCTGAAGCGCTACCGCGACGAGGGCATCGTGCGCCGCCAGGTGGCGCTGGTGGAGCCGGAGCAACTGGGCCACCCGCTGACCCTGGTGGTGCAGGTGGAGGTCGAGAGCGAGCGCATCGACCTGCTCGATGCGATGAAGCGCAGCTTCGCCCGCTGCCCCCAGGTGCAGCAGTGCTACTACACCGCCGGCGAGTGGGATTTCGTGCTGATCCTGGCGGTGCGCACCATGGAGCAGTACACCGAGCTGACCCGCAGCCTGTTCTTCGAGAGCAACAACGTACGGCGCTTCAAGACCCTGGTCTCCATGAGCAACGTCAAGGTGGGGCTGGAGATCCCCACTGGGCTCGACGCGCCTCAGGGCGCCGCGCGCTCGTAGGCGCCCAGGTCGCAGCCGGCGACGCCGTCGCCATTGCCGTCCTGGGGCCGCGGGAGCTTGCGCTGGTCGCTGGCGGTGCAGGTGCCGACCCCGGCGTCGATGGCCGGGCTGCCCGGGCGCAGTGGGTGCAGGGCCGGCGCCCCGGGTGCGGCGCTCAGCGCTTCGAGCACCTCGGTGAAGGTGCGCGCGTCGTCCAGCGGCAAGTCGGCGCCGCAGCCGTGGCCGTCGCTGCCCAGCATCAGCCCGCGCACGTTGAAGTAGCTGCCCTGGTTGAGGCAGTTGCGTACGAACACCTCGCTGTCGTCGTTGATGTAGCGGTTGCCGGCCACCAGGCTGTTGCGCACCGCCATCGAGGCGAAGTTCATCAGCCCGTAGTTGCCGTTGTTGGCGACAGTGACGTTGCCCAGCAGCGCCTGGGCGCCCTCCCCGCCCTGGCCCTGAGGCCGGCCGTTGACCAGCACGCCGCGGCCGAAATAGGTCTGGTTGGCGCTGAGGGTGCTGTTGACCAGGCGCAGCACCCCGGTATTGAGGATGGCCGCGCCAAGCCCGCCTTCGCCCTGGCTGTTGCGCACCAGGGCGCTGCGGGCGATGTCGGCGTAGCCCTGGTTGTAGAGGCCACCGCCAAAGCCGTTGTCGACGCCGTTGGAGCTGCTGTTGTGCTCCAGGGTTGAGTTGCGCATGCGCAGCTGGCCGGCGTTGTAGAGGCCGCCGCCCCGGACTTCATCGGTGGTTTCGGAGAAGGCCTGGTTGTCGATGAGCCGCGAGGAGCGGATGTCCAGCCAGCCGTAGTTGGCGATGGCGCCGCCCCAGCCATGGTCGGGGCCGGAGTCGATGGCGTAGACGTGGTTGTCGCGCAACTCGACGTGCTCCAGCGTCGTCTCGCCCTGGTTGAGCAGCGCGCCGCCCCGGGTTGCGCTGCGGCCGTTGCGCAGGCTCAGTTGCTCCAGGTGCAGCCGCGCGCCCTCGGTGACGCTGAACAGGCGGCCGTTGCTGCCGCCGTCGATCACGGTGCTGCCGGTGCCGGCGCCGATAAGGGTCAGCTCGCCGCTGACCACCAGCCCCTCGTCGGCGGTGCCCCGGGCCGCATCAATGGCGTCGAGCACGTAGCGCCCATCCGCCAGCTGGATGCGGTGGCTGCCGGGTTGCGCGGCGGCGTAGGCGATGGCCTCGCGCAGGGAGCAATCGGCGTTGCACACGCCGTCGTCGCTGTCGCCGGTCTTGCTGACGCGAATGTCTTCGGCCAGGGCCGCCGGGGAAGCGAGGCCAAGTAGCAGGGAAAGGAACGCGGTGCGGGTGGACGGATCGGTCGCCATGGAGGAGTCCTTCTTCGGGGGCTGGAATCGTGCGGAGCCGCCCTTCCCTGGGCCGACCTGGAATGGACCGCGCGACGCGGCGGTTATCCCCCCTGCTGGTGCGACGTGCCGACGACAGGTCGTCACGTGCACGCCACCCGGCTCTTCGACGGTCTTGAACCCACCGTGCGACTTGTTCAGAATCGCCGCCTTTCGAAAACCGAGCAGTACCTACAATGAAAAAAAACCTGAGCCTGATCGCCCTCTGCATCGCTGCCTCTGCCCCCGCCTTCGCCAATGAGCAGGCGCAATCCAAGGGCTTCGTCGAAGACAGCAGCCTGAACGTGCTGCTGCGCAACGCCTACATGAACCGTGACTACAAGCACACCAAGTCCGACCGCATGGAGTGGGGCCAAGGCTTCATCGGTAACTTCAGCTCCGGCTTCACCCAAGGCACCGTAGGCTTCGGCGTCGACGCCTTCGGCCTGTACGCCCTGCGCCTGGACGGTGGCAAAGGCCGCGTCGGCGCTGCCGGCATCGACTTCTTCAAGCCCGGTGACAGCGGCCACGCCCAGGACGACATCGCCCGTGCCGGCGCCGCCATCAAGGCCCGCATCTCCAACACCGTGATCAAGGTCGGCGACCAGATGCCCGCCCTGCCGGTACTGAGCTACGACGACTCCCGCCTGCTGCCGGAAAGCTACACCGGCACCCTGATCACCTCGAAGGAGATCGAAGGCCTGGAACTGAACGTCGGCCGCTTCAACGCCGAAGCCCAGAAGAGCGCCGAGGCCCGCGACAGCGGCGGCCTGAAGCGCATCGACGTGTACGGCGGCAGCTACAAGTTCAACGACCAGTTCAGCACCTCGCTCTACGCCTCCGACGTGAAGGACGTGCTGAAGAAGCAGTACCTGAACCTGAACTACATCATCCCGGTGGCCGACGACCAGTCCGTGACCCTGGACTTCAACGGCTACAAGACCCGCCTGGACAAGGAATTCGCCGCCAGCGACGCGCGCGACAACCGCATCTGGAGCCTGGCAGCCACCTACGCCCTGGGCGGCCACTCCTTCACCCTGGCGCACCAGCGCAGCAGCGGTGACATCGGCTACCTGTACGGCGGCTACCAGAGCGGCGACTACATCGGCGACGGCGGCACCACCATCTGGCTGGCCAACTCCTACTGGTCCGACTTCAACGGCAAGGACGAGAACTCCTGGCAGGTTGCCTACGGCCTGGACTTCGCCGAATACGGCGTACCCGGCCTGAGCTACCGCGTGGCCTACGTGCGCGGCGACAACATCGACGCCGGCCAGGGCGGCCGCGGCCAAGAGCGCGAAATCTTCAACCAGGTGCAGTACGTGGTCCAGGAAGGCCCGGCCAAGGACCTGAAGATGAAGCTGCGCGGCTCCATGCTGCGTGCCTCCAACAACATCAGCAGCTACGTCGACGACGGCAACGAAGTCCGCGTATTCGTCGAGTACCCGGTCAACATCTTCTGATCGAGCCCTCGTGAACAAGAAGCCCCGGCGTGAAAGCGCCGGGGCTTTTTTTTGTGGGGGTGGGAGCGCCAGGCAAGCGTGCTACCTGCACCACCCTCTTCCAGTGGGAGCGAATTCATTGGCGATCAGCTCTTCGCGGTTGAAACCGCTCCCACCGGGCAGACGGAGCTTCGCTTTCGTAGGTCGGGTGCAACCCGGCATGGGTGCAGGGTATTTGCTCGGCAATCAGGTGCAGGGGGGGTGTTCGGCAATAGACCCACGCTTCGATAAACGGTGGGCTGAAG
>BATO01000085.1 GCA_000474255.1 Aquipseudomonas alcaligenes MRY13-0052 | reverse complement strand
GCGCTGCCGGGGCTGGTGCTGGCGCCGCTGGTCAACCGCATGAAGGACCAGCGCCTCATCGCCCTGGCCATGGCGCTGCTGGCCGCCGTCGGGCTGCTCGGCCTGATGCTGGCGCCGGGCTGGTCGATCCTCTGGGCCATGCTCTTCGGCGCCGGTGCGGGGGCGGTGATCATCCTCGGCCTGACCTTCATCAGCCTGCGCGCCGGCAACCCCCAGCAGGCTGCGGCGCTCTCCGGCATGGTGCAGTGCGTGGGCTACCTGCTGGCCGCCTTCGGCCCACCGCTGATGGGCCGCCTGCACGACGCCGCCGGCGGCTGGGGCCTGGCGCTGGCCCTGTGCCTGGCGCTGTCCCTGGCCATGGCGGTGGCCGGGCTGCTGGCGGGCCGGGCGCGGCAGATCGGCTAGGGCAGGGCGGTCGTCGCCGGTTTTCCTTCCGCTGTGCAGCAGCCCGGTGCGGCGCCGGGCTTCGCGCGCTAGGATGACGCTCCCCGAGAGACGGACCTTTCCCATGCGCTTCAAGACACTCATCGGCACCTGCCTGGCACTCCTCATCAGCGGCCCGGTAGCGGCGGCCCAGACGGTCGACCCCAACAGCGTGCGCCTCAACGACCGCGTGCACGAGCAACTGCCGGCGCCACTGCTGGCGCGCATCCGTGCGGTGACGCAGGTGTTCGAGCCCATCGACGGCATCAGCTACGAGCGGGCGGTGGACCTCTACAAGCGCGACGCCGACCCCGAGGCCAACCTGGTCATCTTCGAGGAGATGGCGCGGGTCTACCGCCAGTTCTGCGCCAGCCGCTGCAGCACGCCGGAGGAACGCATGGACGTCTACCGGCTGGTGCTGCTGCGCTCGATGTACAGCTCCGAGGAGACCCTGCGCCAGGCGCAGCTCGACGTGCTGTCGAAGGCGGAGGCCAAGGCCATTGTCGACGCTTATCGGCTCCGCGCTATCCCTATCACCGTAGAGAAACGCTAACAGGCTGTTGAAAAACTAGCTGCGTTGCCGCTGCAGCGTTGAAAACGCCCTCGTGCGCGAGTCCGATCAAAATGCTCATTTACCCCACGTAAACTGCGTTTTTTCGGCCGTTTTCGCCTTGCATCGGCTGCCTCGCCTACGTTTTTCAACGGCCTGTAAACCCGCTCGCTGTTTACTCCACCGGCTCATAGGGCAACCCCACGTAGTTCTCGGCGATGCTGGTGCGCCCGGCTTCGGAGCCGACGAAGTAGTCCAGCTCGGCCTGCTGCATGCGCCGGCTGAAAGCGTCTGTGTCGGGGAAGCGGTGCAGCATCGAGGTCATCCACCAGGAGAAGCGTTCGGCCTTCCAGATGCGTTTCAGGCAGATCTCCGAGTAGCGCGCGGTGAGGGCGTGGCGGCCTTCGCGGTACACCGCCAGGAGGATGCGGTGGAGGGTGCTGACGTCGCTGGCGGCGAGGTTCAGGCCCTTGGCGCCGGTGGGCGGGACGATGTGCGCGGCGTCGCCCACCAGGAACAGCCGGCCGTGCTGCATGGGCTCGACCACGAAGCTGCGCAGGGGCGCGATGCTCTTCTCGATGGACGGCCCGGTGACCAGGCTCGCGGCCGTCTCGGCGGGCAGGCGGCGCTTGAGCTCCTCCCAGAAACGCGCGTCGGGCCAGTCCTCCACCCGTTCATCCATGCCCACCTGCACGTAGTAACGGGTGCGGGTCGGCGAGCGCATGCTGCACAGGGCGAAGCCGCGTTCGTGGGCGGCGTAGATCAGCTCCTCGGCCACCGGCGGGGTGTCGGCCAGCACGCCGAGCCAGCCGAAGGGGTAGACCCGTTCGAACACCTTGAGCACCCCGGCGGGGATGGATTGGCGCGCCACGCCGTGGAAGCCGTCGCAGCCTGCGATGTAGTCGCAGTCCAGGCGGTGTACCTCGCCTCCGTGGGTGAAGGTGACGTGGGGGCTGTCGCCTTGCAGGTCGTGCAGGGCGACGTCGGTGGCGCTGTAGAAGGTCGGTGCGCCGCAGGCCTGGCGGGCCTCCATCAGGTCCCGGGTGACTTCGGTCTGGCCGTAGATCATCACCGTACGGCCGCCGGTGAGGCCCTTGAGGTCGATGCGTTCGCGGCGGCCGTCGAAGGCCAGTTCGAAGCCGTCGTGGACCAGCCCTTCGCGGTCCATGCGCGCGCTGACGCCGGCTTCGCGCAGCAGCTCGACCATGCCTTGTTCCAGCACGCCGGCACGGATGCGGCCGAGCACGTGGTCGGTGGATTGGCGTTCGAGGATGACGTTGTCGATACCGGCCTTGTGCAGCAGTTGGCCGAGCAGGAGGCCGGAGGGGCCGGCGCCGATGATGGCGATTCGAGTCTTCATTGTTGTTGTCCTCATGGGGCCTCGGTCGACACGCCGCCGGGCCCGCTTGTTGTTGTGTGCCCCTGTATTTTTGGTGGATGGCGGGTGCCTTTGAAGGCACTATCCAGTTGGTTTCATGGACTTTCCGAGGGTGTCATGCCGCAGCATTCCCCGGTCCCGGTGTTCCGTCTCTACGGCGAGACCGATGTCTGGCCGACGCCGGACCTGATCCATTGCGAGTCGATTCCCGCGCGCAGTGCCCTGCACGACTGGGACATCCGCCCCCACCGCCATGGCGAGCTGGTGCAACTGCTCTACGTGCAGGGCGGCACCGCGGAGCTGGAAGTGGAGGGCGTGGTCAGCCGCGTGGACGTGGCCGCGTTGCAGGTGGTGCCGGCGCTCTGCGTGCACGGCTTCCGCTTCTCGGAAGACATCCGCGGCTATGTGCTGAGCCTGGCGCTGCCGCTGGTGGAGCAGCTCGGCGCGGCCCTCGACGAGCCGCCGTTGGCCCGCGCCGCCTGCTACCCGGTGGCGGGGCAGAAGCGCTACCTGGATGCGCTGTTCGAATCCCTGGCCCAGGAATACGCCGAGCAGGCACCGGGGCGCGAGCTGATGCTGCAATCGCTGATCAGCGCGCTGCTGGTGTGGGTGGGGCGCCGCTCGCTGGATCTCTCCCGCGCCGAGGCGCCAGTGCAGGACCGTGGCCGCGAGCACCTGCAGGGCTTCACCCGCCTGCTCGAAGCCCATTACCGCGAGCACCGCCCCATCGACTGGTACGCCGCCGCCCTCGGCATCAGCGCCGCCCACCTCAACGCCCTGTGCCGGCGCCTGGCCGGGCAATCGGCCTTGCAGATGATCAGCGCCCGCCTGCTGTTGGAGGCCAAGCGCTGCCTGGTCTACACGGCCATGACCATCAACCAGGTCTCCGACAGCCTGGGCTTCTCCGAACCGGCCTACTTCTCACGCTTCTTCAAGCGCGGCACCGGGCAATCGCCCAAGGCATTCCGCATACGGCGGTAGGGGCGACTTCAGTCGCCAAGCAGGCCGCAGGGCTGCCCGGGCTCCGCGCTCCCCGGTTGCACCGCTTGGTGGACGAAAAGAGCGTCGTCCACCCGCATGGGTCGGCGCGGTGGTTTGGGTCGGCACAGCACCGTAGGTTGGCGCCGAGCGCAGCGAGGCCCAACGCAGCGATGTTCGGCCGTGTCGCGTTGGGCTTCGTGCCTCAGCCCAACCTACGAAGAGGTGGGTGTTTCCCGGGCTCGCTGCAGGGCCAGTGCCATGGCCAGGCGTTCGAGCCCGATGCCGAAGCCGGCGCCTTCGGCATAGGCGCCGCCGCCCACCACCTGGCGCTGGTTCTCGAGCACCGGGCAGCGCACTTCGAAGCCCTGGCCACCCAGGTAGTAGGTCAGCCCGCGGCTGGCACGCAGGTCCAGTTCATACGCGAGCCCGAGCGAGTCGAGGAAGCCGATGCAAAGCGCCTGGCTGCGGGCCAGGCCGCGCTCGGGGTCGCCGAGTACCTCGACGCCCAGTTGGGTGAATTCGCGGTAGCGCAGGGCCTGGGGGCGCTCGTAGCGGTAGCAGCGCGCGGCGTAGAAGAAGGTGGCTTCCCGGCGCCCGGCCAGCAGGAGGGCGCTGCGCTCCTGGAACAGCGCGGTGGCTTCGGGGATCAGGCAGCAGGGGCGCCCGGCCTTGTCATCGAAGGCCCACATCTGGCCCATGACCTCGCTGCCGCCGGTCTTCTCGATGAAGGTGTCCTGGCCCCACAGCGCGGGGACTATCGCTTCCTCAGCCCCGGCGTCGATGAAGCCAGCTCCGGAAGCGGCCCTCGATTTCGCGCATGGTTTTGGCTTCTTCGCCGGTGATGATCCGGGTTCCTCGTAGCATGGTCATTTCTGGTTCCTCTCTGGTTTTCTACAGGCATGAAAAAAGGCGCCCTTGGGCGCCTTTGCGTGTCCATCGCAGCCGGTCAGTCGGCTTGCAACGGGCATGAGCAATCACGGCGCCCGGAAGGGGTGCCGTGATGATGGATGCGGTTGCTCGGGAAGCTGTTCATGGCGCGAATCTTGGCATGAGCCATCGTTCGCCGGCAAGGGGGTGGCTTGGAATTGATCGCCGGGTTGCACCCGACCTACAGGCTCCGCGCTTCCGGGTAGCAGCCATTGGTAGGGGCGACTTCAGTCGCCAAGCAGTCCGCAGGGCTGCCCTGGCTCCGTGTTCCCCGGCTGCACCGCTTGGTGGACGAAAAGAGCGTCGTCCCCCCTACGCATGGGTCGGCATGGTGGTTTGGGTGCACTCGGCACCGTAGGTTGGCGCCGAGCGCAGCGAGGCCCAACGGGGCGGGGTTCGGCCTTGTTGCGTTGGGCTTCGTGCCTCAGCCCAACCTACGGGCATTCGTGCTCCCTGGCGGCACCGATTGGTGGACGAGAAGAGCGTCGTCCACCCTCCGCATCGGTCGGCGCAGTGGCTTGGGTGGGCCGCTTACCAGTGGAAGGAGACCGAGCCCAGCAGGCTGCGTTCTTCGCCCCAGTAGCAGCGCCCGGCGTTGTTGCAGCCGGCGACGTATTCCTTGTCGAGGAGGTTCTTGGCGTTCACCTCGGCGGACCAGTTGTCGGTGATGGTGTAGCCGACGGCGGCGTCCAGCAGGGTGACGTCGCCGGTGTCCAGGCGGCCGTAGAGCGAGGGCGCGGTGTAGGCGAAGGTGCTGTCGAAGTGGCGCACGCCACCGCCGATGCGCAGGCCCTTGAGGGCGCCGTCGAGGAAGCGGTAGCTGGCCCAGGCCGAGGCCTGGTTGCGCGGTACGCCGGTCATCTGGTGGTCTTCGAGCAGCGAGCCCTGGGCGTCCTTGGTGATGCGCGAGTCGGTGTAGGTGTAGGCGGCGGTGAGGTTGATGTTCTCGGTGACGTCGCTGTTGAGTTCCAGCTCCACGCCCTTGGCGCGGCTCTCGCCCACCTGGCGGTAGTCGTTGGCGGCGCTGTCGAAGATCACGTCATCGGTCTTGCGCAGGTCGTAGACGGAGGCGGTGAAGGAGGTGTTCCAGCCCTTGGGCTCGTACTTGATGCCGGCTTCGTACTGCTCGGCGGTGGTCGGGTCCAGGGGGCCGGAGCGGCTGGAGGTCTGCTGGGTCGGGGCGAAGGCCGTGGAGTAGCTGACGTAGGGCGAGAGGCCGTTGTCGAACTGGTACATCAGGCCGGCCTGCCAGGTGAAGTCGGTGTCCCAGTAGTCGAGGTCGGCGGCGGCGTTGGTGGTGCCGGGCTTGTTGCGGTACTGGCTGTTGACCCGGTCGAGGCGGCCACCGAGCAGCAGCACCCAGTTGTCGTAGCGGGTCTGCAGCTGGCTGTAGGCGGCGTACATCGACTGGTCGAGCTGGGCGTTCTGGATGTGCACCGGGGTGGTCGGGGTGCTGGTCCAGACCGGGTTGAAGACGTTGATCAGGCCACCGGCGCCGGCATCCCAGTTCTGGTTGAACGAGGTGCGGTCGAGGCTGGCGCCGAGCAGCACCGTGTGGTCGAAGTCGCCGCTGGCGAAGTGGCCTTCGAACTGGTTGTCCAGGGAGTAGGCGATGGACTTGTTGGTGCGGTCGTAGGCGGTGTAGGCGAGGGTGGTGCCGAAGCCGCCGGCGTTGAGGTTGCCGGGCCACATCTCGTGGCGGTCGATGCGCGACTGCATGTAGCGCGAGTTCTGGCGGAACTGCCAGGTGTCGTTGAGCTGGTGGGAGAACTCGTAGCCCAGGGTCCAGGTTTCGCGCTCGAACTTGTCCCAGTCCGGGTGGCCGAGCAGGGTGTCCTTGTCGATCTTGCCGTTGGGGTTGTGCAGCAGGGTGCCGGCGGCGGGGTAGCCCAGCTCCATCAGGGTGCGGTCGCGCTGGTAGGTCGACAGCAGCGTCAGCGAGGTGGCGTCGCTGAGGTTGAGGGTCATGGACGGGGCGATGTAGAGGCGATCATCCGGCTGGTCGTCGACCTGGCTGTCGGCGTTGCGGCCGAGCATCACCAGGCGGCCGAGGACGTTGTCGCCTTCGCTCAGCGGGCCGGAGACGTCGATGCCCAGTTGGCGGCGGTTGTTGCTGCCGTAGGTGAGCTCGACCTCGCCGCGCGGGTTGGCGGTGGGGCGCTTGCTGACCATGTTGACCACGCCACCCGGGGCGTTCTCGCCGTAGAGGATCGAGGTCGGGCCGCGGAACACTTCGACGCGCTCCAGGCCGTAGGGCTCGCTGCTGGTGTCGTAGCGGTTGCCCTGCACGCGCAGGCCGTCGCGGAGCAGGCCGTAGCCCCAGTCGGTGGCGTTGAAGCCACGGACGAAGAACAGGTCGCCGGCCTGGCCGTCACCGGCGGCGAAGGGCGGCGCGAAGATGCCGGGCACATAGCCGAGCACCTCGGTGAGGGTCTGCGACTTCTGGTCTTCCATGCGCTGGCGGGTGACCACGGACACCGAGCGCGGCGTGTCGGCCAGGGCGGTGGCGGTCTTGCCGGCGGTGCTGCTGACTTCGGCGCGGTAGCCACGGTCGGCCTGGCCCAGGCCGTTGGCGAGGCCGGCGCCGACGATGGAGGTCGGGTCCAGTTGCATCACGCCATCCTGGGGAGCCGGCTGCAGGACGTAGCCGCCGTTGCCCTGGTCGATGGCGCGCAGGCCGCTGTCCTGCAGCAGCAGGGCGAGGCCCTGGGCGACGCTGTAGCGGCCGTGCAGGCCGGCGCTGGTCTTGCCGGCGGCCAGGCTGTTGTGGCCGGCGAGGTAGATGCCGGCCTGGCTGCTGAATTCGTTGAGCGAGGCGACCAGGGGGCCCGGGGCAATGTTGTACTGACGCTCGGCGACGCCCTGTTGCGCGGTTTCGGCCTGGGCCAGCGAGGTGGGCAGAGCCAGTTGCGCGGCGCCGAGCAGGGCGACCGGGATGGCGAGCGCGAGCGGCCGCAGGGCGAAACGTAGGGTCGGGTTGGCGAGCAGTTGCATGGTGTCCCCTGGAAATGTTCGGTGGCGGATGGCGTTGTTGTCTGGTTGAACCGAACGAGAAATGGAAAAGGGAACCGCTCGCTGAACATTATTTTCCGGGGCGTCGGCGCGACGGGTTCAGCGGGGTGTTCAGGCGGGCTCGACGCTGAGCCACCAGTCGGTGAGGCGGTGCACGCGGATGGGCAGGGCGGCGCTGAGCAGTTCCAGCGCCTGCTCGGTGTCGCCCAGGGGGAAGGCGCCCATCACCGGCAGTTGGGCGACCGCCGGGTGGCAGCCGAGGTGGCCGTGGCGGTAGCGAGAGAGGGCGGTTATCAGCTCGCCCAGGGGCATGTCGTCGGCCACCAGCACCTGGCGGGTCCAGGATTCGCCGGCGAGTTGCACCGGGGCCGGGGTGCCGAGGGACAGGCCGTCGAAGTCGACCCGCTGGCCGGCCTCGATGACGCTGAGCTGGCCGCTGTCGGCGGTGCGCACTTCCACCGCGCCCTGGTAGACGCTGAGACGGGTGATGCCGTCGTCCTGGCGCACGCCGAAGCGGGTGCCGAGGGCGCGCAGGCGGCCGTGCTGGTTTTCCAGCAGGAAGGGCCGCGTCGCATCCTTGGCGGTGTCGATCAGCACTTCGCCGAAGCGCAGCCGCAGCAGGCGCTGCTCGGTGTCGAAGGCGGCGTCCACGGCGCTCTGCGCGCGCAGCCACAGGTGGCTACCGTCGGCCAGCAGGGTTTCGCGGGTTTCGCCGGTGCCGGTGACGAAGTCCGCCGACCAGCCGGCCACCAGGCGCGGCAGCGGCGTGGTGCGCCAGGTGCCCCAGCCGAGCAGCGAACCGGCACCCACCACCAGCAGGGTCTTGAGGCCCTGGCGGCGGCTGATGCGGCGCGGGTCGTCACGGAGCATGCGGCTGGCCAGTTCGCGTTCGCCGCCGGTTTGCAGCGGGGCGAAGCGCTGGCCCACTCGCTCGACGTAGCGCCAGGCATCGCGGTGTTCGGGTTGCTGGTCGAGCCAGGCCTGCCACTGCGCCCGCAGCTGGGCGCTGGGGGCGTCGTCGTGCAGCAGCACATACCAGTTGGCGGCCTGTTGCAGGCTGGCGTGGCTGAGGTCCGGGCTGGCCATGCCGCTCATTCCACCAGCAGGCCGTCGAGCTCTGCCTCCAGCACCGCGCAGTGGAGGAAGGCCTGGGCCAGGTACTTCTTCACCATGCGTTCGGAGACGCCGATCGCCAGGGCGATCTCGCGGTAGGGCATGTCGTCCAGCTGGGCCATGAGGAAGGCGCGGCGCACCTTGTGCGGCAGGCGCAGGAGCATGGCGTCGACTTCGTGCAGGGTCTCGATGATCAGCGCCTGCTGCTCGGGGGACGCTTGCAGCGGTTCCGGGCGGGCGGCCATGGCCTCGAGCCAGTCCTGCTCCAGCTGCCGGCGCCGCCAGTGGTCGATGCACAGGCCGCGGGCGATGGTGGCCAGGTAGGAGCGCTCGCCCGTGGCGCCGTCGAAGGTGCGGGGCCGCAGCAGTACGCGCAGGAAGGTGTCCTGCATCAGGTCGGCGGCATCGAAGCCGCTGCCCAGGCGACGGCGCAGAAAACCCAGCAGCCAGGCGGAATGGCTGAGGTAGAAATCGTGGAAGGGGGCGTTGGTCGACGGCATCGAGAGCGGGGTGTCCGGCGCGGGATGCGCTCGTTCGCGAATGAGAATTAGTGGCAACTATACGGATCGGCTTTACACCCCGCAATCCGTCTTCGTCGTTGCCCTGATCTCCGGGTTCGCTACCCCATGGCCTGGCGTCGGGCCCTTGCGGGCCCCGCCTGGGTGCCGCCGCTGGTGCTGGCGGTCAGCGCGACAGCCCGCGCCGTTCCATGCCGCGTGCGGCGTTGCCCAGTTGCAGCGGCGAGCCGATGAAGCCGGGCAGCTCGCCCAGCTTGCGCTGCTTGCACATGGCATCCACGCAGGCCACCAGGAGCATCTCCTCGGCCACCTCGCGGATCAGGCAGCGGATGCGCCGCTGGCTGAAGGCCGCCTCGCCATCGAACTCGCGGCTCAGCTCCTGCACGCCGCCCTTGCTCAGGGTCAGCAGCCACTTGCCGTCGCTGCGCGGGGTGATGGCGACGGCGTGGTCGGGAAAGGCTTCGTAGATTTCCTTGATGGCGGTGAACATGGGCTGTGCCTCCATTGTTTTAGTCAGCGGAGCAGCCTGTTGCAGCGGCCGTGCCAACCGGGCACGGGCCGCCAGCCCAGCAGAATCAGGCCATTGGCTATAAGCGCAGCGCCGGCACCCGTGCAAAGTGCATGAGCGGCCCCTTCGGGCCTTGGCAATTTGCAAGGTGCGGGGAGGGCGTCAGTCGGCGTCGCGGGGCGGGGCTTCCACCAGCTGCGGCTGCAGCAGCTCGGTGATGCGGTCGCGCACGCTTTGTTCGGGCTCGCGGTCGAGGGTGCGCCGCAGCAGTTGCAGGGCGTCCGCCGGCCATTGGTTGCGGCCCCAGGCGGCGAGGGTCTTGAGCGCCATGTGGCGGTTGCGCACCACCGGGCTGGCGAGGCCGGTGGCGACCAGGTCCCAGCCCTGCACGGGGAAGCGGCCGAGGTCCTGGAGGATGAAGTCCAGGGCGCTGTGCTGGCGGTACTCCGGGCCCAGGCCGAGGGCGTTGCTCGGGCCGCTGGCGATGTGTTCGAGGTCCAGCTGCTGGCGCGCGAGGTCGATGACCCGGGTGATGCGCTGCGGGTCGCTGGTCTGCATCAGTTGGTACCAGGCCGAGGAGCGCTGGCTGCGCTGGCGTTCGTACCAGGCGTCCCAGGGGTCGATGTCCAGGCGCTTGCCGGCGTGGGCGGCGAGCCAGAAGGCGCGTTCCTCTTCCTGCTCCAGGCCGGCGTGCACCAGCGCCGACCAGTGCGGGTCGTTGCGGATGGCCTCGGCGCGGCGGGCGATGTCGTCGCGGCTGGCCTGGGTCCAGCCGTGGCCGGCGAGGCCGTCCCAGTCCTGGTTGGGGTCGCGGACGAAATCGAGGATGCCCTCCACCGCGAGGAAGTGCCCCAGGTGGCGCGGCGGCCGCCGGGCCAGGTGGTCGAGCAGGTGCAGCACCGCTTCGGTGCCGTCGGCGTAGTCGTTGATGTCCCGCGCGGGGCCGCCGTTGATCAGCGCCTCGATCATTTCCACGGCGCCGTCGAGCAGGGCGTCGTCCACGTCCTGGCCACTCAGGGCCGCCAGCAGGTTGCCGCCCACGGCGCAGGGGTAGGCGAGGTATTCCACCATCACCGAGTTCTGGTAGCCCTCGCGCAGCAGCCAGTCCTGCACGGCGGGCGAGGGGTTCTCGGCGAGGCGCTCCACCAGGTGGATGCGCCCCCAGCCCCGCACCTTGCGCGCCAGCGCCCACCAGGCGCGTTCGCGTTCCGGCGGCGCCAGGGTGTGGCCCAGGGCGATGGTGGCGAAGAGGGTGAATTCCTCGTGCTGGCCGAAGGTGAGGAACAACTCGCGCTGGCTGCCGCTGTCGAGCACGCCGAGCAGGGCCAGGGCGAACTTCACCGCGCCACGGTCCGGGCTGCTGCGCGCCAGCCACAGGGCCAGGGCGTGGAGCCGTGCGCGGGGCAGGCCGGGGCGCTGCTGCAGGCGCTCGACGAGCTGGTCGATGAAGCCGAGCACGCTGCCGTCGGCCACCAGCTGGTAGAGGCGGGCCATGTGCCGGGTGGGGTCGTCGAGGGTGGCGAGCAGGGCGGCCATCACCTCGTTGGCGGTGTCCATGTCATCGGCCGAGGCATGGTGGCCGAGCACGCCGTCGAGGGCACCGGGTGCCCAGCGCAGTTCGCTGCCTTCACCGGGCGGCGCCTCGTCGGGCAGGGTGAGCTCGCTGTCCGGCAGGCCCTCGGGGCTGTCGGCATAGGCGGCGAGGAAGGCGTACAGGCTGGGGCGCTCGATGGCCCAGGGAATGGGGTAGCCCTGCGTCTGGCCCTTGTCGTCCCTGACGATGCGGAAGAAGGTGGCGATCCAGTTTTTCATCGTGTGTGACGGCGACTGCGAAAAGAGCACCTCTTACCGCAACCACCGACTCGCGGCAATCGCGGCGCGTCAGGAGCACGACGCAGTCGACGCGGTTCAGGCGGCGTTGCGTTCACGCACCTCGCCGAGCATGCGCTGCAGTTCGGCCACCAGCAGCGCCTGGCAGCGCAGCAGGCGCGGGGCGTCGTCGCCGGCCTGGCGCAGCGCGTTGCAGGCGCGCAGCAGCCCCGTTGCATCGACGGTGCAGGCGAGCCCGGAGAGGCGGTGCACGCATTGGCCGATAAGGTCCTGGCGCTCTGGAGACAGGGGCGTGGCCAGGCGCTGCAGCTCGTCTTCGAGGTTGCGTGCCAGCTCGCCGAGCAGGCGTTTGGCGAGCGTGGGGTCGAGGCCTTCCAGGTGGCCGAGGTCGAAGGCCGGGGCAGGGGGCTGTGCCTTGATGGCAGCCGGGTCGCCCCCGGCGAGGGCGGCTTCCAGGCGCGCCAGGGTCACGGGCTTGACCAGCAGTTCGTCCATGCCGGCCTCGCGGCAGCGTTCGGCCTCGCCGGCCAGGGCGCTGGCGCTGTAGCCGATGATCCGCTGGCGCGCGCGGCCGATCTCACGCTCATGCTTGCGCACGGCGCGGGTCAGTTGGTAGCCGTCCATGTCGGGCATGTTGCAGTCGGTGATCAGCAAGTCGAAGTCGTCTGCGGCCCAGGTGGCCAGGGCCTCGCGCGCGTCGGTCAGCACCTGGGCGCTGTGGCCGAGGCTGTGCAATTGCTGTTGCAGCACCAGGGCATTGATGGAGAGGTCGTCCACCACCAGCACCCGCAGCCGTGGGCTGTGCTCACCGGCTGGTCGGGACGCCGGGCGATGCTGCCCGGAGGGGGCGGGGCGCCAGTCAAGAGGCAGTTCGAGGGTGACGCGGCAGCCCTGGCCGGGTTCGCTGTCGAGGCCGATGCGGCCGCCCATCAGTTGCACCAGCTGGCGGCAGATGTGCAGGCCGAGCCCCGAGCCGCCATGCAGCTGGGTGACTTCGGCGCAGCCCTGGCGGTAGGGCTCGAAGATCCGCGCCTGCACGCTGTGGGGAATGCCGATGCCGTCGTCCACCACATAAAGGGTGAGCAGGCTGCTGCCCGGGGTGGTGTCCCGCAGGTGCCCTTGCAGACGCACGCTGCCGGCGCCGGTGAACTTGATGGCGTTGGCCAGGAGGTTATGCAGCACCTGGCGCAGGCGCAGGGGGTCGACGCGGTACAGGCGGTGGGCCGGCAAGGGGCAGTCCAGTTGCAGCGCCAGGCCCTTTTCCCGGGCGCGGGCGGCGAACAGTTCCAGGCACTCCCGCAGCAGCGCGGCCAGTTCCACCGGGCGCGGCGCCAGTTGCATGCGGCCGTTCTCGATGCGGTCGAGGTCGAGGATGTCGCCCACCAGGTCGATCATCGCGTCGGCGGACTGGCGGGCGATGCGCAGGTTGCTCGACTCCGGGCGGGCGCGGCTTTCCAGCTCCAGCAGGCCCACCAGGGCGTTGAGCGGGGTGCGCAGCTCGTGGCTCATGGTGGCGAGGAAGCGGCCCTTGGCCGCGCTGGCGTCCAGGGCCTGGCGCTGGGCGTCGCGCAGGCGGGTTTCCAGCTCCTTGCGGTCGCTTATGTCGATCCAGCCGCCGAGCACGCCGAGCAACTTGCCCCGGGCGCTGTAGAAGGGCACCTGCCACTGGTACAGGTGGCGCGGCTCGCCGGCCTCCTCGGTGCAGCTGTCGAAGAAGCGTGGCTGGCGGCTTTCCAGCACCTCCAGCATGCCGCCTTCTAGGGCATCCGCCAGGGCGCGGCACATGCCCTGCTGGCGCGGCGTGGTGCCGTGCATTTCCTCCTGGGAGCTGGCGAAGAACTGCTCGTAGGCGCGGTTGCAGCTGCTCAGGCGGCCTTGCAGGTCACGCACGTAGAGCGGCGTGGGCTGGCCGTTGAGCAGGGAGAACTGGAAGGCCAGCTGGTCGCTGAGCTGGGCCTGGGCCGCCTGGCGCTGGCGCACCTGGCGTTGCAGGCGCCAGTTCCACAGCAGTGAGAGGATGATCACCACCAGTACCAGCACCAGCAGGTGGCCGAGGTTCTCCGGCATCTCGTGGCGCAGGGGCGGTGAGGGCTCGGGGGTGTCCAGGGGCCAGGTGACCGAGTAGGCCCAGGCGTTGGACAGGGCGGTGAGGCACAGGCCGAGCAGGGCCAGGGCGCGCAGGGTGAGCGTGGGCATGTCGTGGTCCTCAGGCCAGGCCGTTTTCCTGGATGTAGAGGAACAGCGCGGCGTTGGTGTCCAGGCCGAGCTTGCGCATGGCGCTGGTCTTCTGCGCGCTGATGGTCTGCTTGCTGCGGCACAGGCGCTGGGCGATTTCGCCGATGGCCAGGCCGCTGCCGTACAGGCGCAGCACTTCCGCCTCGCGGGGGGAGAGTTCGTCGAAGCGCGCCAGGGGCTTGCCGTGGGCGGCTTCGCCTATCTGCAACAGGCGGCGCAGGGAGGCGGAAACGAAGGGGCGCGTGGCGCTGGCGGCCAGGGCGCGGGGCAGGTCGGCGAGCAGCCCGCGCTTGCTCACCAGGCCCTGGATGCCGAGCTTGAGCAGGGAGGCGGCGAGGGCCGGGTTGTCGAGCATGGTGACGACGATGATCGCCAGCTGCGGGTAGCGCCGGCGCAGTTGCTCGATCAGGCGCAGGCCGTCCGCCTGGTGGCTGTCCGGCATCATCAGGTCGGTGACCAGCAGCTCGCAGGGGTGGCTGGCGAGCTGGTCCAGCAGGCCGTCGGCGCTATGGGCTTCGCCGACGATCTGCAACGAGCTTTCGCGGCTCAGCAGGGCGCGCAGGCCGATCAGGGTGATGGGGTGGTCGTCGACTATCAGGGTACGTCTGTGCATCTGCTACCGGGGCTCGCTGGGTGGGGGCGGCGCACATGGTAGGGATGGCAGGGACGCAGAAAACGGACCCCGGCTGCAGTTGGGTAGGAATCGGAGCAATCCGACATTTGTCGTCGGGCGCTTCCCACCGAGGGGCTGAAGTCTTACGGAAAAGTGATGGGCGTCGGGAATGGGACGACGCCCTTCAGGGAGGGCAGCGCTTACTGGACCTGCTGCTGGGGCGGCTGGATGGCATTGTCCAGCGCCGCGATCATCGAGCGCACCAGGCCCGGCTGCTGCTGTTCGGCGTTCTGCAGGATGGGCGCCAGGCCGGCGATGCGCTCGGCGGCGGGGCCGCTGCCGCGGTTGGCGGCCACGGCGAACCAGGTGTAGGACTCCAGCTCCGGCTGGGTCGAGGGGTATTCGCCACTGAGCAGCTTCTCGGCGTAGAGGACCATGGCGTCGAGATCGCCGGAGAGGGCGGCGAGCTTGGTGGCTTCGGCGGCGGCTTCGTTTTCGGCCGGCTCGGCGTTCAGGGCGATGGCGGTGGCGTCGCGCTCGGCCGGTGCGGCGATGCTCGACGCCAGGCACGGCAGCGGCTCGTGGGCCTGGGCCACCGAGGCTTCGATGGGCTGGCCTTCCTGCTGGCGCAGGGCGAGCTGGTAGAGCGGGCCGGAGATGCTGTCACCGGCGTCGCTGGCCACCTTGAGCAGGGCCAGGCCGCGCTCGGGGTTGTTGAGGAAGGGCTCGCAGGTGTTGAGGTAGAGCAGGCTGACTTCACGCAGGGCGCGGTCGCTGCTGCGGGCGGCCTTCTCCATCAGGCGCGTGCCGTATTCCACGTCCTGCTGCACGCCGGTGCCGCGCAGGTAGTTCCAGGCCAGCACGCGGCTGGCCTCGGCGCTGCCCAGCGCATCGGCCTGGCTGAGGTGGTCGAGGGCCGCGGCCTGGTCGGTGGGCACGCCTTCACCGCTGAGGTAGTGGCGGGCCAGCTCGTAGTGGGCGCGGGCGTTGCCGGCGTCGGCGGCTTCCTGCAGGCGCGCCAGCATGGTTTCGGTGTCGCCGATCTGCTCGGCGACCATGGCCTGGGCGAGGATTTCCCGGGCCGGTTCCGGGCGCGGCTCGATATTGCGCGTGCTGCCTTGCACCTCGTCCGGGTCTTCGGCGACCCACACCAGCGGCGCCTCGTAGCTGGGCACCCCGTAGACCGGGTCTTCCGGCGGCAAGGGGTGATTGCCCGACATGACGGCGGGCTTGGATTTGAGCGGCTGGAAGCCGGAGCTGCAGCCGGCGGCGAACACGGCGGCGAGCAGAAGCAGGGTAAAACGCATCTTCATGGGAACGTTCGGAGCCTTGAAACCATTGCGGGAGACGGGTCGGAGGCTGCATAGCATTCCAGAGTGCGGCGCCCGATCCAAGCCGCAGAGCGGAATTGAGGGTGCCGTACGTCTGGCTGGCGAGGCGGGGTGGGGGGGCTTTGCGCATGGGTGGGCCAGTTGGTGGGCTGAAGCGGAACGCCGCCCGGCCCACCCTACGGCGCGCGCGCCCTTGTGGGAGCGGCTTCAGCCGCGAAAGACCTGCCGCCGGCACTGGGCGGTGAGTGGGCGGGTGCTCGCTCCCACCGGGGGGGGGGCACGGCGGTGCCTAGCGGGGGCGCGATGGTGGGTTTCGCTGCGCTCTACGCCACCCTACGGGATTGGGATGGGGCGGATTGCTCGGCGTCAGGCGCCGAGCATGCCCGCGCGGGTGGAGGGGTTGAGCATGGCCCGCAGGCGCGGGTCTTCGGTGTTGAGGGAGACCAGGTCGACGCCGCGTTTGCGCAGCTCTTCTTCCTGCTGGATGGCGGTGAGTTCGGTCATGCGCTGGGCGATCTGCTTCTCGATCTGCTCCTGCTGCTCCGGCGGCATGGCGTCGATCTCTTCTTCGGTCAGGCCCAGCTCCTTGAGGATCTTGTCGCGCATCTTCTCGCCGGCGGACTTGTTCATGTAGTCATGGAATTCCTGGGCGGCGGCGCTTTGGGCGGGCGTGCCCACGCTGGCGGCGGCGCTTTCGGCATCGGCATAGACGTCGTTGGTGAGCGTGTCGGCGCCGCTGGCCGAGGTGCTGCCATCCACGCTGCCGCTCTGCATGCCCACGCGCATGCGGGCGAAGGCTTCGTCGTAGGCGGCGTCGCGCTGGGCGGCGGCCTGGTCGACCTTGGGCGTGAGCTTGGCCTGGGTCGGCTGCGGGGTGGCGGTAGGTTGTGTGGTTTGCGGGGGGACCGGACGACCGTCGCCATAACGCACGAGTTTGAGCGTGTGCGTCATGTCCTGCAGTTTGGAGCGATCGAGGCCGGAGAGGCCGGTACCGAAGAGGCTCATGCTGAATCCATCCCTAGGAAGTCCTTGTGGGCGGCTGTGCAGCAAGGCCTGTGCCAAGGGCTGGAACGCCCGTTCCAGGGCCTTCTGCCGTCGGCATGGCGGTGGCCGGGCGGCAAGGAATTGCCGCTCGCGCCCCTCCCTTTGCCGCCCCCCTTGCCGCAACCTTGTAGACTGCCGCCCGATTCGCAACCGGAGCGGGAGAGGGAATGGAAGGCTTATCGCCACTGGCGGCCTATCGGCACGCGGTGGATGACCTGGGGTTCGCGCCCGATGCCGCGCAGCTGCACGCGGCCACGTTGCTGGAGGCCTGCCAGCGGGCCCTGCACCAGGGCGAGGACGGCATCGCCGGCGTCTATCTATGGGGCCCGGTGGGGCGCGGCAAGACCTGGCTGCTGGACCGCTTCCACCAGAGCCTGCAGGTGCCCGCCCGGCGCCTGCACTTCCACCACTTCATGCGCTGGGTGCACCAGCGCTTGTTCGCCCTGACCGGCACCGCCGACCCGCTGCGCGCCCTGGCCCGCGAGCTGGCGGGGGAGGTGCGGGTGCTGTGCTTCGACGAGCTGTTCGTCAGCGATATCGGCGACGCCATCATCCTTGGCGGCCTGCTGCAGGTGATGTTCGAGGAAGGCGTGGTGCTGGTGGCCACCTCCAACCAGCCGCCGACCCAGCTCTACGCCGACGGCTTCAACCGCCAGCGCTTCGTCCCGGCCATCGAGGCCATCGAACGGCACATGCAGGTGGTCGGGGTGGATGGCGGCCAGGACCACCGCCTGCACCCCGGCAAGGCGCAGCAGCGCTACTGGGTGAGCGAGCCGGGCCAGCCGAGCGTGCTGGCCAGGCTGTTCGCCGAACTCGAGGATGGCGCTGCGAGCCATGCCGCGCCGCTGCACCTGGGCCACCGCGACATCCCCGTGCACCGCCAGGGCCCGCAGGTGCTCTGGTGCGACTACGCCGCCCTGTGCGAGTCGCCCCTGGCCGCGCTGGATTTCATCGCCCTGTGCGACCGCTTCAGCACCATCCTCCTCGGCGCGGTGCCGCGCCTGGGGGCGGCACGCCGTGAGGGGCGCATCGCCCGGGGCACCGAGGATGGCGCCGAGCGCGTGGCGGCCGGTGACCGCCAGTTGCCGCAGCTGTCGCCCCTGGACGATGGCGTGCGCCGCTTCATCGCCCTGGTGGATGAGTGCTACGACCGCCGCGTGCCCCTCTATATCGAGGCCGAGGTGCCGCTGGAGCAGCTCTATACCGAAGGCTGGCTGGAGTTCCCCTTCCGCCGCACCCTCAGCCGCCTGCGCGAGATGCAGCTGGCGCGCTTCGGCCAGGGCTGAGCCCAGGCCTGCGATGGGCGGCCCTTGAGGGGCTGCCCGGCCGGCCGCATATTGGCCGGCATGAAGCCGACTTCCCCCACCGCCGCCAGCGCCCTGGCCGACTTCCATCCGGCCGTGCGGGCCTGGTTCGCCGGGCGTTTCGCCGCGCCCACCCCGGCCCAGGCCCAAGCCTGGCCGGCCATCCGCGCCGGGCGCTCGACCCTGGTGGCCGCGCCCACCGGTTCCGGCAAGACCCTCACGGCCTTTCTCGCCGCCATCGACGAACTGGTGGAGCAGGGCCTGGCCGAGGGCGGGCTGCCGGACGCCTGCTTCGTGGTCTATGTGTCGCCGCTCAAGGCGCTGTCCAACGACATCCGCATCAACCTCGACGAGCCCCTGGCCGGCATCCGCGAGGAATTGCAGCGCCAGGGCCTGGGCGACGTGGAGATCCGCACGGCGGTGCGCACCGGCGACACGCCCCAGGGCGAGCGCCAGGCCATGCGCAAGCGCGCGCCGCACATCCTGGTGACCACGCCCGAGTCCCTCTATGTACTGCTCGGTTCCGCCTCCGGGCGGGCCATGCTCGCCAGCTGCCGCAGCCTGATCGTCGACGAGATCCACGCCATCGCCGGGAGCAAGCGCGGCAGCCACCTGGCGCTGAGCCTGGAGCGCCTGGAAAGCCTCTGTGGCCGGCCGCTGCAACGCATCGGCCTGTCGGCCACGCAAAAGCCCATCGAGGCGGTGGCGCGTTTCCTCGGCGGCAACCCCGCCAGCGGCGAGGCCCCGTCGCCGTCCCGCGATTGCCTGATCGTCGACGTCGGCTACAGCCGCGAGCGCGACCTGGCCATCGAGGTGCCGCCGCTGCCGCTGGAAGCGGTGATGAGCAACGACGCCTGGGAAACGGTCTACGACCGCCTGGCGCTGCTGGTGGCCGAGCACCGCACCACGCTGGTGTTCGTCAACACCCGGCGCCTGGCCGAGCGTGCCGCGCGGCACCTCTCCGAGCGCCTGGGCAATGCCGCCGTCGCTGCCCACCACGGCAGCCTGGCCCGCGAGCTGCGCCTGGACGCCGAGCAGCGCCTGAAGCGCGGCGAGCTGCGGGTGCTGGTGGCCACCGCCTCCCTGGAACTGGGCATCGATATCGGCGATGTCGAGCTGGTCTGCCAGCTGGGTTCGCCGCGCAGCATCGCCGCCTTCCTGCAGCGTGTCGGGCGTTCCGGCCACAGCGTCGGCGGCACGCCCAAAGGGCGCCTGTTCCCGCAGTCGCGGGACGACCTGATCGAATGCGCGGCACTGCTCGACTGCGTGCGCCGCGGCGAGCTGGATAGCCTGGTGATCCCCCGGCAGCCGCTGGATGTGCTGGCCCAGCAGATCGTCGCCGAGGTGGCCAGCCAGGAGTGGGACGAGGATGCGCTGTTCGCCTTGGTGACCCGCGCCGCGCCCTATGCGCAACTGAGCCGGGCCAGCTACGAGGCGGTGCTGGCCATGCTCGCCGAGGGCTACAACGGCCGCGCCGGCGTGCGCGCCGCCTACCTGCACCGTGATGCGGTCAACCGCCGCCTGCGCGGGCGGCGCTCGGCGCGGCTGGTGGCGCTGACCTCCGGCGGCACCATCCCCGATGCCGGCGACTACAACGTGCTGCTGGAGCCCCAGGGCATGCAGGTGGGCACGGTGCACGAGGACTTCGCCGTGGAGAGCATCGCCGGCGATGTGTTCCAGCTGGGCAACCAGTCCTACCGCATCCTGCGCATCGAGGCCGGGCGGGTGCGGGTGGAGGACGCCGCCGGGCAGCCGCCGAGCATCCCGTTCTGGCTGGGCGAGGCGCCGGGGCGCAGCGACGAGCTGTCCGCCGGGGTCGCGCGGCTGCGCGGCGAGATCGAGCAGAAGCTGGTGGCGAGTGACGGCGAGCTGCAGCCGGTCATCGACTGGCTGGTGGCCGAGCGTGGCCTGAGCCCGGCGGCGGCCCGGCAGATGGTGGAATACCTGGCCCGCGCCCGTGCCGCCCTGGGCCGTTTGCCGACCCGCGATTGCCTGGTGATGGAGCGCTTCTTCGACGAATCCGGCGGCATGCAGCTGATCATCCATTCGCCCCTCGGCAGCCGGGTCAACCGCGCCTGGGGGCTGGCCCTGCGCAAGCGCTTCTGCCGCAACTTCAACTTCGAGCTGCAGGCCGCCGCCACCGAAGACGCCCTGGTGCTGTCGCTGTCCACCAGCCACAGCTTCCCGCTGGACGAGGTGTGGCGCTACCTGCATTCCAACAGCGCCGAGCACCTGCTGATCCAGGCGCTGCTGGACGCGCCGCTGTTCGGCGTGCGCTGGCGCTGGAACGCCACCTGCGCCCTGGGCCTGCCCCGTGCCTCCGGGGGTCGCAAGGTGGCGCCGCAGCTGCAGCGCATGCGCAGCGAAGACCTGTTGGCCAGCGTCTTCCCCGACCAGGTGGCCTGCCAGGAGAACCTGGTGGGCGAGCGCGAGGTGCCCGATCACCCGCTGGTGGCGCAGACCCTCGACGACTGCCTGCACGAGGCCATGGACGCCGAAGCCTGGCTGGCCCTGCTGCGGCGCATGGAGAGTGGCGCCGTCGAATTGGTGGCCCGCGACCTGCCGGCGCCCTCGGCGCTGGCGGCGGAAATCCTCGGTGCGCGGCCCTACGCCTTTCTCGACGACGCGCCACTGGAAGAGCGTCGTACCCAGGCGGTACAGAACCGCCGCTGGAGCGACCCGGAATCCGCCGACGACCTCGGCGCCCTGGATGCCGAGGCCATCGTTGCCGTCGCCGAGGAAGCCTGGCCCCGGGTGCGTGATGCCGACGAGATGCACGAGGCGCTGCTGGCGTTGGGCTGCATCACCCCCGAGGAAATTGCGGCCAACGACGGCTGGGCGGGCTGGCTGGCGCAACTGGCCAAGGCCCGTCGCGCCGCCTGCCTGCACCTGGAGGATCGCCCGGCGTTCTGGCTCGCCGCCGAGCGCCTGCCACAGCTATTGGCCCTGCACCCGCTGGGCTCGTTGAAGCCCGCCATCGTCGCCCCGGCGGGCCATGACCGGCCCTGGCAGGCCGAGGCGGCGTTGGTGGAGCTGGTGCGCTCGCGCCTGGGTGGGTTCGGCCCGCTGACCCTGGCACGCCTGGCTACCGACTTGCGCCAGGCGCCGGGGGATATTGCCTTCGCCCTGGCCGCGCTGGAGCGCGAAGGGCATGTGCTGCGTGGCCGCTTCAGCCCGGGTGTGGCGGCGGACGAGTGGTGCGAGCGGCACCTGCTGGCGCGCATCCATCGCTACACGGTCAAGCGCCTGCGGCGGGAGATCGAACCGGTGGAGCCGGCCGATTTCATGCGCTTTCTCTGCGATTGGCAGCACCTCTCGGCGGGCACCCGTCTGCGCGGGGTCGAAGCCCTGGGCGGGGTGTTGGGTTTGCTGGAGGGCTACCAGGCCGCTGCGGCGGCCTGGGAGGCCGAGCTGCTGCCGACGCGGGTGGCGGACTACGGCATCAACTGGCTGGACGACCTGTGCCGCTCCGGGCGCATCGCCTGGAGCCGCCTGGCCGCCCCGGCGCGTGCTTCCAGCGGGCCCTTGCGCAGCACGCCGATCCTGTTGCTGCCACGCAAGAGCCAGGGCACCTGGCGGGCCTGTGCCGGCGCCGGGCCGGTGGCCGAGCCGTCGCCTCGCGCGGCCCGCGTGCGGGAGGTGCTGGCCGGGCAGGGCGCGTTGTTCTTCGATGAATTGCTGGACGAAACCCGCCTGCTGCGCAGCGAGCTGGAGGACTGCCTCGGCGAGCTGGTGGCCCTGGGGCTGGCCAGTGCCGACAGCTTCGCCGGCCTGCGCTCGCTGCTGCTGCCCGCCGCACGGCGCAGCCGCAACGACCGCCGTGCGCGCCTGGCGCTGGCCAACATGCAGGACGCCGGGCGCTGGTCGCTGCTGCGCGGCCGGGGCGAGGAGGGTGGCGCACCGCCCGCCGAGGCCCTGGAGCATGTCGCCCGCACCTTGCTGCGCCGCTACGGCGTGGTCTGCTGGCGCCTGCTGGAGCGCGAGGCGGACTGGCTGCCCAGCTGGCGCGAGCTGCTGCGCATCTATCACCGCCTGGAGGCGCGGGGAGAGGTGCGCGGCGGGCGATTCGTCGCCGGGGTAGCGGGCGAGCAGTTCGCCCTGCCCGATGCGGTCGGCCTGCTGCGCGAGGTGCGCAAGCGGCCGTTGACGGGCGAGCTGGTGGGGTTCTCCGCCTGCGACCCGCTCAACCTGCTGGGCACGCTGCTGCCGGGCGCCAAGGTGCCCGCCGTGGTGGGCAACCGCCTGCTGCTGCGCGACGGCGTGCCGGTGGCGACCCTGGTGGCCGGCAAGGTCAACCTGTTGCAGGCGGCCGATGGCTTCAGCGCCGCCGAGTGGCAGGCCGCGCTCATCCGCCAACCCACCGCCAGCGCCCTCCAGGGCCATGGCGCCAGGCGCATGACGCTACGGCCGTAAAACGGTCTGCACCCGACCCGCAACGGCACGGCATCCCTGATGCCTGTAGGGGCGACTTCAGTCGCCCAGCAGCCCGCAGGGGTGCCCTGGCTCCGCGTTTGCCTGGGGCACCGCCGGTGGATGAAAAGAGCGCCATCCACCCTACGCAGCGGTCGGCTTCAGGGTTTGGGTGGGCCTCGGCTTGCTCCCTGTGGGAGCGGCTTCAGCCGCGAAAGACCCACCGTCGGCACCTGGCTACGGGTTGTCGGGCATTCCATCGCGAATAAATTCGCGCCTACAGGCCCCGATGGGCGCTTCTCGAGCAGAGCTCGCTCCTACGGGCGTGGCCCGTAGCGATGGGCGCGCGGCGGAGCCGGATGATTCCATTTCGGCTTATTCAGCCTTTTCATCGAACATTTTCAGACGTTACCGCTTGATAGGGCCTTGGTACTTTTCGGCGGCAGCTATGCTCTTTTTGGGCTCGTTCGAGGAGTAAGAGCAATGGATTTTTTCGCCACCCCCGCTTCGCCACCGTCCCCTTCACCCGCTAGCCGGTCATTGGCCCCCTGGTGCGTGCTGGTGATCGACGACGACCCGGAGGTCCACGCGGTAACCCGGCTGGCTCTGCGCGGCTTCGAGTTCCAGCAGCGGCCGCTGGAGCTGCTGTCGGCCTACTCGGCGGCGGAGGCGCGGGAGACCTTCCGCCAGCGCGGCGACATCGCCCTGGCCCTGGTGGACGTGGTGATGGAGACCGAGCACGCCGGGCTGGACCTGGTGCGCTACCTGCGCGAGGAGTGCGACAACCGCATGACGCGCCTGGTGCTGCGCACCGGCCAGGCAGGCCAGGCGCCGGAGGACCAGGTCATCCGCGAATACGAGGTGGACGACTACAAGGAGAAGACCGAGCTCACCACCCAGAAGCTGCGCACCCTGCTGTATTCCATGCTCCGCGCCTACCGCGACCTGGGGGTGATCGACGCCCAGCGCAAGGGCCTGAGCAATGTGCTGGAGGCCTGCGCCCAGGTGCAGAACGCCGCCACCCTCAAGCTGTTCTCCTCTACGGTGCTGGAGCAGCTCACCTCGCTGCTGTGCCTGGGCGACTCGGCGCTCTATTGCCTGATCCGCACCGACGACCACGAGCCGCAGACCCGCACCCTGGCGGCCACCGGGGAGTTCGTCCACTACGAGCCGGACTCGGCGCTGGAGACGCTGCCGCCCATGGTGGTCCAGCGTTTCGACCAGGTGCTGCAACTGGGCGCTTCGCAGCACTTCGACGATGCCTACGTGCTGTTCCGCCGCAACGACCGGGGCGGGGCGAGCCTGCTCTACGTCACCCATGTGGAGCCGCTCAGCGACCTGGACCGGCAACTGCTGGAAATCTACGTGCGCAGCGTGGCCATCACCTTCGAGAACATCCACCTGATGGAGGACCTGCAAGCCACCTCCAAGGAGCTGGTCTACACCCTGGCCAACGCGGTGGAGGTGCGCAGCAAGGAGACCGGCGCCCACGTGCAGCGGGTGGCGCTGTTCAGCGAGCTGCTGGCGCGCCTGCATGGCCTGCCCGAGCGCGAGGTGCAGCTGATCCAGCACGCGTCTCCCCTGCACGACATCGGCAAGGTGGCGATCCCCGACGCCATCCTGCACAAGCCCGGCAAGCTCGACGAGGCCGAATGGGCGCTGATGAAGAAGCACGTCGACTTCGGCGTCGACATCCTCCAGCGTTCGCGCCGCGAGCTGATGCGCGTGGGGGCGGTGATCGCCGGCAGCCACCACGAGCGCTGGGACGGCCGCGGCTACCCGCGCGGGCTGGAGGGGGAGGACATTCCCCTGAGCGGGCGCATCGTCGCCCTGGCCGATGTGTTCGATGCCCTGGGGTCGCGGCGCAGCTACAAGGAACCCTGGACCCCCGAGCAGGTGCTGGAGCTGATCCGCGTCGAGCGCGGCGCCCACTTCGACCCACACCTGGTGGACCTGCTGCTGGCCAATCATGAGGAGTTCCTGGCCATCCGCGAGCGCTACCCGGACGAGCCCCATTCATGAACCCGGCCTTCCAGCGACCCGCGCCGTCGCGGATCGGCCGCAGCCTGTCTTCCAGCCTGGTGCGCATCAACCTGCTGTGCGCCTGCCTGCTCGGCCTGGCCATCAGCGTGGTGCAGGTGGGCCTGGACTACTACCGCGCCCGCGCGCAGCCGGATGGCGACATGCAGGCCCTGTTCGACATGATGCGCGAGCCGGTCACGGCGGTGGTTTTCAGCCTCGATCCGCGCACCGCCAGCGACCTGCTCAGCGGCATGCTCAAGCAACCGGCCCTGGCCTCGGCGCGCATCCTGCTGCCCGAGGGCAAGGTGTTCGCCGAGCACCACCGCGAGCTGGGGGGGCAGGAGGGGCGGCGCCTCAACGACCTGCTGTTCGGCGCCACCCTGCATTTCCAGTGGCCCCTGCAGGCCGACCTGCCCGGTGCCGGCCAGCGCGAGGAGCTGGGCACCCTGCAGGTGGAGGTGGACACCTACCGCTATGGGCGGGACTTTCTCGACCGTGCGCTGATTACCCTGCTGGGCAGCCTGTTCTACGCCCTGGCCATTTCCGCCATCCTGCTGCTGGTGTTCTACCTGTGGGTGACGCGGCCGCTGCGCAGCCTGATCCTGTCCATCGCCCGGGTGGACATCGACGCACCGGAAACCACCCGCCTGCAGGAGCCCCCCGGCCACGCCGACAACGAGATCGGCGTGCTGGTGCGCTCCACCAACCAGCACCTGCAGGCCATCGGCGACAACCTGCGCCAGGTGCGCGAGGCCGAGGGCAAGCTGAAGTTCTATTCCGACCAGCTCGAATCCACCGTCGCCGAACGCACCCGCGAGCTGTCCCAGAGCGTGCGCCAGCTGCAGGCGGCGCAGCGGCAGCTGATCGAGTCGGAAAAGCTGGCGGCCCTGGGTGGGCTGGTGGCGGGTGTGGCCCACGAGGTGAACACGCCGCTGGGCATCGCGGTGACCGCGTCCTCGGTGCTCTCCGAGGCGCTGTCGGACCTGCGCACCCAGTTCCAGGCACAGACCCTCACCAGCGACAGCTTCCAGGCGCTGCTGGAGCTGGCCCACGACAGCAACGGCATGCTGGCCAACAACATCGGCCGTGCCGCCAAGCTGATCAGCGATTTCAAGCAGACGGCGGTGGACCAGGTGTCCGAGGCCCGCTGCGAATTCGAGGTGCGCCAGGTGCTGGAGGCGCTGATCGCCAGCCTGCACCCGGAGACGCGCAAGGTTCCGGTGGCGGTGCAGCTGGACTGCGAAGCGGGCCTGCACATGCGCAGCCTGCCGGGGGTGCTGACCCAGGTGGTGGCCAACCTGATTCTCAACAGCGTGCGCCATGCCTTCGCCGAAACGCCCGAGGCGCACATCGAACTGCAGGTGCGCAGCGAGGGGGAGGGCATCGAGCTGGACTACCGCGACAACGGCTGCGGGGTGCCGGCGGAGCTGCACGAGCGCATCTTCGAGCCCTTCTTCACCACTCGGCGCGGCACCGGCGGCACCGGGCTGGGGCTGAACATCGTCTACAACCTGGTCACCCGCAAACTGCAGGGGCGCCTGGAGTTCCACTCCGAAGAGGGCGAGGGAGTGCGTTTCATGCTGTGGCTGCCGCGCCGGCTGGCGATGGCCGATGAAGCCACGGCGTCCATCGATTCCGTGGAGGGTGAAGCATGAGAACCCTGGTGATCGCGCTGCTGTGCAGCCTGCTGTCCGTGCCGGCCTGGGCCGAGCGCGTGACCATCGCCGCCGAGGACGACTGGGCGCCGTACTCCTCCATCGGCACCGATGGTTCCTCGGCCCAGGGCTTCGCAGTGGACCTGGTGCGCGCGGCCCTCGGCACCCAGGACATCGAGGTGGATTTCCTCACCGTGCCCTTCTCCCGCTGCCTGTTCTACGCCCAGGGCACGCGCGCGGTGGCCTGTTTCGACGTGACCATCACCGACGCCAACCGCGACCAGTACATCTGGCACCCGACGCCGTTGTTCGAAGAGGGGCTGGCGATCTTCGGCCCCGCCGACGACCCGCGCACCGACATGGGCGCCAAGGACCTGGCCGGCAAGGTGGTGGGCATCACCAATGGCTACACCTACCCGACCTCCTTCATGGAGGACCCGGCCATCCACCGCTACAACGCCAACTCCGACAGCCAGCTTTTGCAGATGCTGGTGGCCGGGCGGGTGGACTACATCCTGCTCAACACCATGCCGGGCTACATGCGCATCAACCAGGACCCGCACTTGCGCGGCAAGGTGAAGCTCACCGGCGTGCTGCAGACCGACGGCTTCTGGCTGGCCTTCTCCAAGGCCCACCCGGACGGCGCGCGCATCGCCAAGGCCTTCGAAACAGGCCTCCAGGCCCTGCACAAGAGCGGGCGCTACGCGAGCATGGAGGCGGACTTCCGCAAGCGTTACCAGCAGTGATGGATAGCCCGTCGGGTTGCACCCGACCTACAAAGGCACGGCGTCATTGGTTGCTGTGTAGGGGCGACTTCAGTCGCCAAGCAGCCCGCAGGGCTGCCCAGACATAGTGTTTTCCGGTTGCACCATGGTCCGTTTCGGGCACGGCGCCGCAGGTGCCTCCCGTGGGAGCGGCTTCAGCCGCGAAAGACTTGCAGTCGGCACGAGTCTGCGAGTGGTCGGATATCCCATCGCGAATGAATTCGCTCCCACGAGGCGAGGCATGCGTGTGGGCTGGAAGGTCGCTTGGTGGATGAAAAAGAGCGCCATCCACCCTACACACCGGTCAGCGCCGTAGGGCGGGTGAAAACCCCGCGTGGCATTGCGCATGGTCTGTGCCTAGGACGCGTTCGTCGGGTTCGCACCCGACCTTACAACGGCACGGCGTCGCTGGTGTCTCCTGTGGGAGCGGCTTCAGCCGCGAAGGACTTGCAGCCGGCACGTGGCGGCGAGTGGCCGGGTATTCCATCGCGAATGAATTCGTTCCTACGGGAATGACGGGAAGGGGGATTTCAA
>BATO01000086.1 GCA_000474255.1 Aquipseudomonas alcaligenes MRY13-0052 | reverse complement strand
ACCTTGAGGTCGTGCCCCGCGCCCCGACTCGCGGCGAGAACAACAACAAGGCGCCCGAGCGCCGGAGAATCGCCATGCTCTATCGCACCGGATACAGCGCAGACCTGCTCGCCTCGCCCCCCGAGAGGCTCCACATCGGCCCCTGGTGCCTGCATTACCAGGCCTGGTCCCACCACCCAGACGACCCACGAACGCCGGTGCTCATGCTCGGCGGCGCCTTCCAGAGCTTCCGCTCCTTCGCCGCCGAGGTGGAGGAGCTGCTCGGCGAGCACCCGGTCATCCTCCTCGACCTCCCCGGCCAGGGCGGCAACCTGCAACTGGCCCCCGAGCTGGGGCTGGAGCAACTGGCCGACCTGATCGCCGACTTCGCCGAGGAACTGGCGCTGCCCCCGCTGATGCCCATCGGGCTCTCCTACGGTTCGGCCCTGGCGGCGCTATTCGCCAGCCGCCACCCGCAACGCTGCGAGCGCCTGCTGCTGGCCGGCATCACCGCCTTCGGTCGCGACGGCGCCCGCGCGTTGCTGGAGGAAGGCCTGCTGATGCTTGCCGAAGGCAACCTCGCGGCCTTCGCCCAGGGCGTGCTGATCGGCCTGATCAACCCGCTGCGCCTGGACGCCACCGGCATCACCCCGGGCTTCCGCAAGGCCATGCTGCGCCAGCTGCAGCGCCTGTCGCCGGTGGAGCAGGAGCGCTATCGGCAGAACAGCCGGCGCCTGCTGGATTTCGGCGGCTTCGCCCAGCACCCGCGCTGCCCGACCCTGGTGCTGGCCGGCGAATACGACCACTTCACCCAGCCCTGGGAACACGCGCTGTTCGCCGCCGCCTGCGACGATGCCGACTGCGCGCTGATCGAGAACGGCGATCACCTGGCCCAGTTCGAACGCCGCGACGCCTGCTCGCGCCTCTACGTGCCCTTCTTCAAGGGCAACCCGCTGCCGCAGCAGGCCCCCGGCGCCACGCGCCTGGCGCGGGGCATGCTCGGCAACCTGGAGAAGCGCCAGGAACCCCGCCTCGCCCCGCTCGACCGCAACGGCCGCCTGTTCCACCCGGAACTGGGAGAGCTAAGCGTGGAAGTGAGCGAGCTGGGCTTCTTCGGCGGCCTGCTCCACGGCGACCTGCCGGCCACGTTGCCCACCCGTGGCTGGAGCCTGCGCGCCGGCGACCTGCCAGCGCTGGAGCTGCTGCCCCTGCGCCGCCAGGGCGACACGCTGTCGCTGGTGTTCACCCATGTCGATGCCCAGGCCAGCACCGCCCTCGCCGCCCAGGTCGGACCCTGGCAAATGGCGGCGGCAGCGGCCTGAAAGCTGGAAGCTGGAAGCTGGAAGCTGGAAGCCAGGAGTTTTCTTGAAGCTTTTGGCTTCTCGCTTCTCGCTTCTCGCTTCTCGCTTCTGGCTTCTGGCTTCTGGCTTCTGGCTTGTAACTTGTGGCTTGCCGCTTGCCGCTTGCCACGTTTCATATAGAAGCTTCGACGACGCGGACCAGAGTCGGCCACCGCCCCATGCTCAAGCCCAGGTCGGCGCCATCCACCTGCGGGTCCAGCACCTGCACCCGAGGGAAGCCACAGCGATTGAAACCGTCGACGATGGCCGCCCCGTCGCGGTAGTGCAGCGGGTAGTTGCCGCGAGTGAAGCGGCCGACCAGGTCGACGCCCCAGCGCACCTGGCGGTAGCGCGGGTGCTCGCGCAGGTCCGGGTAGAGGTCGGTGAGGTAGGTGGCCGAGGGGAAGGCGCGCAACTGATCGGCCAGGCGCTGCCAGAAGCCCTCGATCACCGGCAGCTCGAAGTAATTGACCAACCCCTCGGTGATCACCACCACCGGCCGGTGGCGGTCCAGCCCGGCGAACAATGCATCCAGCCCCTGCCCGCCCTCGCCCGCGAGGATGTCCACGGCGCGCACCTGGTGGCGGCTGTTGAGCCAGCCCTCGCCGTGCAGCAGCAGGCGCTTGCGCGCGGCCATGGGCGGCAGGTCGGCCTCTAGGTAGCGCAGCTCCGGGTAGCGCTCGCAGAAGCGCCGGCCCCGGGGCGACAGCCCGCAGGCGATCTCCACCACCTGGGTTGTGCCACTGGCGATGGCAGCGTCGAGCCGGGCGTCGATCAGCAGGTGGCGTTGCAGCAGGAAGTTCTCGATATCCAGGCCGAAGCCCACCCGCGCGCCCCAGGTGATGGGGCTGAGCAGGCCGTGCACCCAGCGCCCGAGGGAGGTGGCGAACGCCGGGTCGGCCAGGTGATGGCGGTACCAGACATAACCGGTGTAGTGCGCGCTGGGCGTGATGTGGGCGCTGTCGGCCCGGGCGGTTCTGGACATGGCAGGACTCTTTATTGTTTTTCTCGGTGTTTCCCATCCAGCCGTTCAGCTGCCGGCCGTCGAGGCTTACGTATAATCGCCAGCCTAAGCCGCTGCGGATAGCCAAGACAGCCCATGCCCACCGTTCCCATCCTAAGTTTGCCCTGGCCGCAAGACCGCGCCCTGGGCGATGCCTTCTTCGACCGCGACGCACAACTGCTGGCCCGTGAACTGCTTGGCAAGGTCATCCGCCACCGGGTCGGCGAGCACTGGCTGTCGGCGCGCATCATCGAGACCGAGGCCTATTACTGCGCCGAGAAGGGCAGCCACGCCTCCCTCGGCTACACCGAGAAGCGCCGGGCGCTGTTCCTCGATGGCGGCCACATCTATATGTACTACGCGCGCGGCGGCGACTCGCTCAATTTCAGCGCCCAGGGGCCCGGCAACGCCGTGCTGATCAAGTCCGGCCACCCCTGGGTGGACGCGATCTCCGGCCCCGAAGCACTGACCGCCATGCAGCTCAACAACCCCGACGCCAACGGTATCCCGCGCCCGCCCGAACGCCTCTGCGCCGGCCAGACCCTGCTGTGCAAGGCCATGGGCCTGCGCGTGAAGGAATGGGATGCGCAGCGTTTCGACCCCGCGCGGCTGTTCGTCGAAGACGTCGGCGAGCGGCCGACACAGATCATCCAGACCACCCGCCTGGGCATTCCCCACGGCCGCGACGAGCACCTGCTCTACCGCTTCGTCGACGCCGACTATGCACGGCACTGCACACGCAACCCTTTGCGCCGTGGGCAGGTCGAAGGGCAGCACTATCACCTGATCGAAGGAACGACCCCATGAGCGAATGGCTCGACGCCCTCACCACCTGGCTCGGCGCCCACCCGCAGTGGCTCGGCCTGGCCATCTTCATCATCGCCTGCGTCGAATGCCTGGCCATCGCCGGCATCATCGTGCCCGGCACCGTGCTGCTGTTCGCCGTCGCCGTGATGGCCGGCAGCGGTGCGCTGGGGCTTTGGGAAACCCTGCTGCTGGGCTACTTCGGCGGCCTGCTGGGGGATGCCATCTCCTATGGGCTGGGCCGGCGCTTCCACCAGAACATCCGCCGCTTGCCGGGCCTGCGCCACCACCCGGAATGGCTGGCCGGGGCGGAGAACTACTTCAACCGCTACGGCGTCGCCAGCCTGCTGGTGGGTCGCTACATCGGCCCGCTGCGGCCGATGCTGCCCATGGTGGCCGGCATGCTCGACATGCCGCTGCCGCGCTTCATTGCCGTGAGCATGCTCGCTGCGGCCGGCTGGTCGGTGGCCTACCTGCTGCCCGGCTGGGCCACGGGCGCGGCCTTCCGCCTGCCCTTGCCGGAGGGGTTCTGGAAGGAAGCCGGTGTGGTGGTGGTCGCCGTGCTGGCGATGCTGGCGCTGATCCTCCAGGGCAGCCTGCGCGAGAAGCGCTGGGCGACGCCCCTGGCCGCCGGCCTCAGCCTGGCGCTGCTGGCGGGGCTGTTCTTCGGCTGGTCCTACCTGCACGACTTCGACCAGGGCCTGATGGCGCTGGTGCAGGAGCAGCGCAACGACACCCTCGACAGCTTCATGGTGCTGGTCACCCGCCTCGGCGACTTCCGCACCCAGCTGTTCGCCGGCGCCCTGCTCACCTCGCTGCTGCTGGTCGCCCGGCAATGGCGCCACGCGGTGTTCGCCGGCGCCACCCTGGTGTGCACGGCGCTGGCCAATGGCGGCCTGAAGCAGCTGTTCGCCCGCGCCCGGCCGGAGGTGCTGGCCGAGCCCCTGAGCACCTTCAGCTTCCCCAGCGGCCACAGCTCGGCGGCCTTCGCCTTCTTCCTGGTGCTGGGCGTGCTGGCCGGCCGTTCGCAGCCCGCACGCATGCGCCTGACCTGGCTGCTGCTGGCCTGCCTGCCGGCGCTGGCCATCGCCCTGTCACGGGTCTACCTGGGGGTGCACTGGCCCACCGACATCCTCGCCGGCGCCCTGCTGGCCGGCTGCATCTGCGCGGCCTGGCTGGCCATCCTGCAGCGTGACGAGCCGATGCCGGCGATGAGCGCGCGGGTCTGGTGGCTGGTGCTCCCGGCCTGTATCGCCCTGCTCGGCGGCGTGGCCACCTGGGCGTTGCCCGAGGCCTTCGCCATGTACCGCTACAAGTGACCGGGAGCCGGTAGCCCGGGCGTCAGCCCGGGAAGGGAGAAGCAGGCGCCTCAGGCGATCATGTCGCCCTGCAGCCTGTCCAGCAGGCCTTGCAGGTGGCCCAGACGCTGCTCGGGATCGCCCAGCGCCAGCAGTTCGAGCTTTTCCTTGAGCGAGAACGGCAGCAGGTAGGCCAGCTGGTTGGCCAGCTCCTGCTGCCCATTGGCCAGGCCGCCCATGCCCAGCCCCTGCACCAGCGGGTGCTCGGCCAGGGCATTGAGCAGCGCGGCGAGGTCGGCGTGTTCGGGTTGCAGCGGGCGCTCCTCGGCCTCGTCTAGCCACTCGATATCGGCGACCGTCAACTGGTCGGGCAGCACCTCGGCGCGGGTCACCTTGAAGCGCCGCCCGCCTTCCACGCGGATCCCCAGCAGGCTGTTGGGCAACTGCTTGAAGTCGCGGATCACCGCCTCGCAGCCCATGCCGGAGAAACGGCTGGCCGCGTCGCCCACCTCCTCGCCCTCGAGGATGCAGACCACGCCGAAGCCGGTGCCCTGCTTCATACAGCGGCCGATCATGTCCAGGTAGCGCGCCTCGAACAGCTGCAGGTCGAGCGAGCAGCCGGGGAAGAGCACGGTATTGAGCGGAAACAGCGGCAGATTCATCGACACGACCTCAAACGACCATCGCAACGGCCAGCGGCAACAGCACCGCGGTGGCCACACCCATCAAACTCATCGCCAGCGCCGCGAAGGCGCCACACTCCTCGCCTTCCTGCAACGCCCGGGCGGTGCCCACGGCGTGGGCGGTGATGCCCAGCGCCATGCCCTGGGCCGCCGGGTGACGCACGCCGATGCGGCGCAGCAGCTCCGGGCCGAGGGTGGCGCCGATGACGCCGGTGATCAGCACGAACACCGCTGCCAGCGCCGCCACGCCGCCGATCTGCTCGGCCACCAGCATGGCGATGGGCGAAGTCACCGACTTCGGCGCCATGGTCATCAGCATCATGTGCTCGGCACCGAAGGCCCAGGCCAGGCCCACGCCCATAACCGTAGCAACCAGGCCGCCGATGAACAGGGTGATCAGCGTCGGCCAGAACAACTGGCGGATGCGCTTGAGGTTGAGGAACAGCGGCACCGCCAGGGCCACGGTGGCCGGGCCCAGCAGCAAGGTCAGCAGCGTGGTGCTCTGGCGGTACTCCTCGTAGCCGATGCCCAGGGGCACCAGCACCGCGATCACCAGGGCCATGGACACCAGCACCGGCTGCAGGAACATCAGCCGGGTCTTCTCGTAGAGGAAGATGGACAGCTGGTAGGCCGCCAGCGTCAGGCCGACGCCGAACAGCGGATGGTGGGCGATGGCCTGCCAGGCACCGTGCCAGTCGATGCTCATGGGCGACCCTCCTGGCGGGCCTTGCGGTCGATCAGGCGCTGCATCAGCCAGCCCACGAACAGCATCGAGAAGAACACCGACAGCGCCAGCGCACCGACCACCGCCCAGAAGTCCGCCCAGATCGCCTGGGCATAGACCATCACCCCCACCGCCGGCGGTACCAGCAGCAACGGCAGGTAGCGCAGCAGGCTGCTGGAAGCCACCGACAGCGGCTCACCCACTTCGCCCCGGGCGACGAGGAACAGGAACAGCAGCACCAGGCCGATGATGGGGCCGGGCAGCATGTGCAGGAAAAGGGCGTTGATCCCGGTGCCGAGCAACTGGAACAGCACCAGCCAGGTCAGGCCGCGCAAAAGCATGAAAATCTCCGGATAGGTCGAGGAAGCAAACGGCGAACCGCGCGCAAGGCCCGCTGCAGAGGGGCCGTTGCCAGGATCGCGCCATTATAGGCCCGCTCGCCACCCTCGCTATAACCCGCCATTCGCAGGGGGCATGCCAGCTTGACCCCTGGCATCCGGCCATGCTGATCTAGACGGCGATGAATCCAGGGTCGGCCAAAGACCCAGCAAGAAGAACAACAAACCACGTCCACGGAGGATGAAGCATGCCGTTCGTACCTGTATCCGAACTGAAGAACTACATAGGCAAGGACCTGGGCCACTCCGAGTGGCTGACCATCGACCAGGGTCGCATCGACCAGTTCGCCGAGTGCACCGGCGACCACCAGTTCATCCATGTTGACCCGGAGAAGGCCAAGCACACCCCCTTCGGCACCACCATCGCCCACGGCTTCCTCACCTTGTCGCTGATCCCGGTTCTCACCGAAGGGCTGCTGGTACTGCCCGAAGGCATGAAGATGGGCATCAACTACGGCCTGGACAGCGTGCGCTTCATCCAGCCGGTGAAGGTGGACTCCCGCGTCCGCCTGGCGCTCACCATCATGGACGTCACCGAGAAGAACCCAGGCCAGTGGCTGATCAAGGCCCGCGCCACCCTGGAGATCGAAGGCCAGGCCAAGCCTGCCTACATCGCCGAATCCCTCAGCCTCTGCTTCGTCTGAAGCCCCTGCCGGCGGCCCTCCGCCGGCATCCCTCCCGCTACTCGCCGTCAGGCCGTCGCGTTCGCTAGAATGCCGCCGCCAATCGGCACCCGCCTTCTCAACAAGGACAGTTCCATGACCGAAAAACGCATTCTCCCCGCCTTCCTGCTGTGCTTCTTCCTGGGCACCTTCGGCGCGCACCGCTTCTACGCCGGCAAGATCGGCACCGCCATCCTGCAGATCCTCACCCTCGGCGGCCTGGGCATCTGGACCCTGATCGACTTCATCATGATCATCGTCGGCGCCTTCACCGACAAACAGGGCAACAAGATCACCCAGTGGACCTGAGCCCCTGCACGGATGAAAAGAAAAGCCCGCAATAGCGGGCTTTTTTACGCCACACTTGCACCAGCCGTATCCACCTTCAAGGGACTGTCGATGAAACCGCTGCTGCCCCTCGCGCTCGCCCTGCTCCTCGCGGCCTGCGGAGACGGAGAACCCCTCACCCCGCCGGACGCTCGCCTGCCCGACGGCTCGCGCTACCGTGGCGCGGTGGTCGATGGCCTGCTGCAGGGCCCGGGGCGCCTGGACTACAGCAACGGCACCTGGTTCGAAGGCACCTTCAAGGATGGCCAGCCCAATGGGCGCGGCACCTGGCACGGCCCCAACGGCGTCGAGTACCAGGGCGATTTCAGCAACGGCCTGTTCGACGGCAACGGCCACATGACCTATGGCGACGGCACGCTCTACGAGGGCGGCTTCAAGGCCAACCAATTCAACGGCGAAGGCACGCTCAGCCGCGAAGGCATGGTCTACAGCGGCACCTTCCGCGACGACCGCTACCACGGCCAGGGCAAGCTCACCCTGCCCGACGGCAGCAGCTACCAGGGCCAGTTCAAACGTGGCGAACAGACCGGCCGGGGCGTGCGCACCGACGCCGATGGCTCGCGCTATTCCGGCCCGTTCAAGGCCGGCCAACTCGATGGCGAAGGCGACTACCAGGGCGCCGACGGCGGCTTCTACAGCGGTGGCTTCAAAGGCGGTCTGTTCGACGGCAAGGGCCGCTACCAGAACGCCGAAGGCTCGGTCTGGAGCGGCCAGTTCAAGGGCGGCAGCCTCACCGGCAAGGGCGAATACAAGGGCGCGGACGGCGAGCTGTACACCGGCGCTTTCCGCAACTGGCGCTACCAGGGCGAAGGCAGCCTCAGCCTCGCCGATGGCAGCCGCTACGAAGGCGGTTTCGCCGCTGGGCGCTATGCCGGCAAGGGCACCCTGACCCTGGCCGACGGCGGCCAGGAGAAAGGCACCTGGCGCGGTGGCCGGCGCATCAGCGATGAAACCGGCAAGGCGCTACCCAACCCCCTGGAGGTCGGCCTGCTGGAACAAGGCCGCCTGCTCGACGCCGCCATCGACGCCCTGCCCGCCTCCACCCCGGCGGTGGAGCTGTACTCCCTGAGCCTGGGGGGCGATGGCCGCCAGAGCGTATTCCTGCGCGAGGCCGACTACGTCGCCACGCTGCTCGATCAGCGCTTCGGCGCCCACGGCCACATCACCCTGATCAACCACCGCGACCACATGGCCGACCGCCCCCTGGCCACCCGCGAGAGCCTGGCCCGCGCCATCCAGGGCATCGCCCAGCGCAGCGGGCCGGAAGACCTGGTGTTCATCTACCTCACCAGCCACGGCTCCGCCGACCACCAACTGGCCCTCGAGCAGCCCGGCCTGCAGCTCGGCGACCTGCCCGCCAGCGAGCTGGCCACGGTGCTGGCGCCGCTGAAGGAGCGCCACAAGGTGGTGGTGATCTCCGCCTGCTATTCCGGCGGTTTCATCCCCGCGCTCAAGGACGACAAGACCCTGGTGATGACTGCCGCCCGCGCCGACCGGGTGTCCTTCGGTTGCTCCGACGACAACGAATTCACCTACTTCGGCCGCGCCCTGCTGGCCGACGCCCTGAACCAGACCGACGATCTGGAACGTGCTTTCGAACTCGCCCGCACCGAGGTTGCCGAATGGGAGAAGGCCGACGGTTTCGAACCCTCCGAACCGCAGATCTGGGCACCGAAACCGGTGCTCGCCCATTGGCGAAAGTTGCGCGCCGCCCAGGCCCAGGAGGCCCTCGCCGCGCAACCTGCAACGGCCGGCGGCAAAACCGCCGCCAGCCACTAAGCTGAAGCTGTAACAGCGGAGAAACAGCATGCATCTGACGCCCCAGCACATCCTGCTCGCCGGCGCCACGGGCCTGACCGGTGAACACCTGCTCGACCGACTGCTCAACGAACCCACGGTGGAGCGGGTGCTCGCGCCGACCCGTCGCCCCCTCGCCGAGCACAAGCGCCTGGACAACCCGGTGGGCGAGATCGCCGACCTGCTGCCGCACCTCCAGGGGCCGGTGGACACCGCCTTCTGCTGCCTCGGCAGCACCATCCGCCAGGCCGGCTCCCAGGAAGCCTTCCGCGCCATCGACCTAGACCTGGTGCTCGCCGTCGGCGCCCGCGCCCGCGAACTCGGCGCCCGCCACTACCTGGTAATCAGCGCCCTGGGCGCGGACGCCAGCTCCTCGGTGTTCTACAACCGCACCAAGGGCGAGATGGAGGCAGCGCTCAAGGCCCAGGACTGGCCACAGCTGACCCTGGTACGCCCGTCCCTGCTGCTCGGCCCGCGCAGCGAATTCCGCCTCGGCGAACGCCTGGCCGCCCCGCTCATGCGCTGGCTGCCGGGCAAGTACCGTGGCATCGGCGCCTGCACCCTGGCCCGAGCCCTGTGGCGCCTGGCCCTGGAAACCGACCAGGGCACGCGCATCGTCGAATCGGACGAATTGCGCCGCCTGGGCCGCTGAACCCGGGCGGGAATCCTCCCGCCATTGGCCGAAATCCCCGCGCCGCGCGGGGATGCGCCCTGCTAACGTGAATGCCTCGTCAACCGCAATGGACTGCCCGCCATGGGTTTCTATGATCGCCACGTCCTGCCCCGCCTGATCGACTACGCCTGCGGCATGGGCGAAGTGATGAAGACCCGCTCGAAGATCGTGCCCCAGGCCGAAGGCCGGGTGCTGGAGATCGGTATCGGCACGGGCCTCAACCTCGGCTTCTATGACCCGGCCAAGGTGCAGGTGGTGATCGGCGTCGACCCCGCCGCGCAGATGCAAGCCCTGGCTCGCCAGCGTGCCGACGCCATCACCATCCCGGTGGAAACCATCGCCCTGGAACTGGGCGAGATCCAGGCCAGCGACGCCAGCTTCGACAGCATCGTCTGCACCTTCACCCTCTGCACCATCCCCGATGCACCGGCGGCGCTGAAGGAAATGCGCCGCGTGCTCAAGCCCGGCGGGCGCCTGCTGTTCGCCGAACACGGCCTGGCACCGGACGCCCCGGTGGTGCGCTGGCAGCATCGCCTCACGCCGTTGTGGAAACCCTTCGCCGGCGGCTGCCACCTCAACCGCGACATCCCGCGCCTGATCGAGGCCGGCGGCTTCGCCATCCGCGAGCTGCACACCGGCTACCTGCAGGGCCCGCGCCCCATGACCTTCGTCTATCGCGGCTGGGCGGATTGACCGGCGCCCCCGCAACCGGGTTAGCCTTGGGCGCTTGAAAGCCAGCCCGGAACCGCCCCATGCGTACCCTCACCTCGCTCACCGGCAACAGCCAGAAACTCGACGGCGGCGCCATGTTCGGCAACGCCCCGCGCGCCCTCTGGGAGCGCTGGATGCAGCCGGACGCGCAGAACCGCATCGACCTCGGCTGTCGCGCCCTGCTGGTGCAGGAAGACGAGCGCAACATCCTCATCGAAACCGGTATCGGCGCCTTCTTCCCGCCCGAGCTCAAGCACCGCTTCGGCGTGCAGGAAGCGCACCACGTGCTGCTCGACAGCCTCGCCGAGGCGGGCCTGTCCGATGCCGACATCGATATCGTGCTGCTCACCCACCTGCACTTCGACCACGCCGGCGGCCTGCTCGCCGCCTGGGAGCAAGGCCAGCCCATGCGCCTGCTATTCCCCAACGCCCGCTTCGTCACCGGCCGCCGCCAGTGGCAGCGCGCCTGCAACCCGCACCCGCGCGACCGCGCCTCCTACATCCCGGAAATGCTCGAACTGCTGGAAGCCAGCGGCCGCCTGGTGCTGATCGACGAGCAGCCCAGCGCCGAGATCCTCGGCCCCGACTGGCGCCTGCACTGGAGCGACGGCCACACCCCCGGGCAACTGCTGCCGGAGATCGCCATGCCCGACGGCCCGGTGGTGTTCAGCGGCGACCTGATCCCCGGCGCACCCTGGGTGCACCTGCCCATCACCATGGGCTACGACCGCTTCCCCGAAGGCCTGATCGAGGAGAAGGAAGCCCTGCTCGCCAGCCTGCTGGAGCGCAATGGCCGCCTGCTCTTCACCCACGACCCGAGCGTCGCCATGGGCCGCGTCACCCGCGACGGCAAGGGCCGCTACGGCCTCGACGACAACCTCGCCGCCGTGCACCAGCTGGCCGCCTGAGCCAGCCGGACAGAAATCAAGGAGCCCCGAATGAGCCTCGAATCCGTACGCGCCTTCCTCGCCGAGAAGGCCCCCGAACTCGCCATCATCGAACTGGAAACCAGCACAGCCACCGTCGCCCTGGCCGCCGAGGCCCACGGCGTCGAGCCGGGCCGCATCGCCAAGACCCTGGCCTTCCGCGTCGGCGAGCAGCACCTGCTGGTGGTAGCCCGTGGCGATGCGCGCATCGACAACCGCAAGTTCAAGGAAGCCTTCGGCGCCAAGGCCAAGATGCTCGACGCCGAAACCGTGCAGGCGCTGACCAGCCACCCCGTCGGCGGCGTCTGCCCCTTCGGCCTGGCCACCCCGCTGCCGGTCTATTGCGACCTGTCGTTGCAGGCCTTCGATGAAGTGGTCCCCGCCGCCGGCGCCATCCACAGCGCCGTACGCATCGCCCCGCAGCACATGGCCGAACTGGTCGCCGCGCAATGGGTGGATGTCTGCCAGGACCCGACCTGACGCCGAGCCGCTGAGGGGCTCATCCACCTCCGTAGGATGGGTAGAGCGAAGCGAAACCCATCACCCCTGAAGTCCGCCTCTGCGTGCTCACCTGTAGGGGCGAATTCATTCGCCAATCGGTCCGAAGGGCCGACCTGCGGACCTGTGTGTTGCGGATGCTGCGCATCCTTGGGCGAATGAATTGGCTCTGTCTGCGTTAGCTGTTGTGGTTTTAATGCAGGCGCTCAAGCACGGTACTTTCCGGGCGCTTGAGGGTTTGTGCCACCTTCACCGCATGGGTTTCGCTTCGCTCTACACCATCCTACGAAAGCCTGTGCGCACCACGTGGTGATGCGCTGGACGAAGAAAGTTGGAGCAGCCGCCAACGCCCCTCCAGGAGGCCGAACGCAGTCGTTGCGCCGGGGGACGAGCGGCATAGATGCCGCGAGAGGCGCGCCAGGCCATGGATGGCCCATCGCGCCGGCCCCCAGACGACGCTTGCGGCGAACGCACTTCAGTGCGGCCCGAAGGGCGAGCGTAGCGAGTAACGACGATGGAGTGAGGGAACCCCGGTGAAGCCGGGGCCGGATGATGGGGCAAGCGTTTTTGGTTCCTTTTTTGTGGTTCGGCATCCCGACGATTGAAAAAAGGGACTCGCCCGGGGGGGCGAAACCAGAAACATCATCAGAGTTCGGCAATCAGCTGGGTTCAAATCTTCTAGCAACACTTAACGCAGACAGAGCCAATGAATTCGCCCCTACAGAGTTCTTCAATTCCCCCCGGTCACACCCAGCCCAACGCCCAGCTCCGCCGCCACCGCGAAGGGCAGCAACAGCGTCTCCAGCACGGCGCTGAACGGCAGGTCGAGCGCCGCCCAGCCTGGCGCTTCAGCGCCGAAGCGGTCCTTGGGGCAGCAACCGCCATTGAGGGAATACCAATCCAGCCGGGTGCCGGAGTAGATAATCGGCGCGCCGGGCTTGGCCGCGTCCAGGGTGCGCACGGCGGCGCAGCCCTGGAGCACCAGCACCAGGCCGATGAGCAAGCCCAGGCGGGCGCGGCGCGGTTCAGTCATCGCTGCTCTGCAGATGGTGCTCGCCCCAGCGCGGCAGCATGTCCTGGGGAATTTCCAGCAGGTTGAGGATGCGCGCCACCACGAAGTCCACCAGGTCATCGATGGTCTGCGGCTGGTGATAGAAGCCCGGGGATGCCGGCAGGATGATCGCGCCCAGGTTGGAGAGCTTGAGCATGTTCTCCAGGTGAATGCTGGAATACGGCGCCTCGCGCGGCACCAGGATCAGCTTGCGCCGCTCCTTCAACGCCACGTCCGCCGCGCGCTCGATCAGGTTGTTGCAGGCACCGGTGGCGATGGCCGACAGCGTCCCGGTGGAGCAAGGCACCACCACCATCGCGCCCGGCGCACCGGAACCGGAGGCCGCCGGGGCCATCCAGTCTTCCTTGCCGTAGACGCGGATCTGCCCCGGCGCGGCGCCGGTGTATTCGCTGAGGAAGGCCTGCATCGACTGCGGCTTGGGTGGCAGGGTGACCTCGGTCTCGGTGGCCATCACCAGCTGCGCGGCCTTGGAAATGAGGAAGTGCACCTCGCGGTCTTCCTGCACCAGGCAGTCCAGCAGGCGCAGGCCGTACTGGGCGCCGGAAGCGCCGGTCATCGCCAGGGTGACGCGTTCGGGTCCGCTCATGTCGTAGTCCTCAGCCTTCCAGCGCCTTGGCCAGCTTGCCGTGCAGGCCGCCAAAACCGCCGTTGCTCATGATCACCACCTCGGTGCCCGGGCGCGCCTGGCCCTTCACCCGCTCGATGATCGCCTCCAGCGAATCGCAGACCACCGCCGGCACCGGGCAGGCGGCGGCCGTGGCGGCCAGGTCCCAGCCCAGGTTCGGCGGCGCGTACCAGATCACCTGGTCGGCCTGGGCCACGCTTTCGGGCAGGCCGTCGCGGTGGGCGCCGAGCTTCATGGAGTTGGAACGCGGCTCGATGATGGCGATCACCGGCGCCTCGCCCACGCGCTTGCGCAGGCCGTCGAGGGTGGTGGCGATGGCGGTGGGGTGGTGGGCGAAGTCGTCGTAAAGGGTCACGCCGTTCACCTCGGCGACCTTCTCCATGCGCCGTTTGACGTTGCGGAAGGCGCTCAGGGCGGCGATGCCCAGCTCCGGCACCACGCCCACATGGCGCGCGGCGGCGAGGGTGGCCAGGGCGTTGGCCACGTTGTGCTGACCGGTCAGGGTCCATTCCACGGTGCCCTGTACCTTGCCGTCGAACTGCACCTCGAAGCGCGAGCCATCCTCGCTGAGCAGGCGCACCTGCCACTGGCCGCCTTCACCGGTGGTCTGCACCGGCGTCCAGCAGCCCATTTCCAGCACCCGTACCAGGGCCGGCTCGGTGGTGGGGTGGATGATCAGGCCCTCGCCGGGGATGGTGCGCACCAGGTGGTGGAACTGCCGCTCGATGGCGGGCAGGTCGGGGAAGATGTCGGCGTGGTCGAATTCCAGGTTATTGAGGATCGCCGTGCGCGGACGGTAGTGGACGAACTTCGAGCGCTTGTCGAAGAAGGCGCTGTCGTACTCGTCCGCCTCCACCACGAAGAACGGCGTGCCGCCGAGGCGCGCCGAGATGCCGAAGTTCTGCGGCACGCCACCGATGAGGAAGCCCGGGCTCATGCCCGCATGCTCCAGCACCCAGGCCAGCATGCTGGTGGTGGTGGTCTTGCCGTGGGTACCGGCCACCGCCATCACCCAGCGGCCCTGCAGCACGTGGTCCGCCAGCCACTGCGGGCCGGAGACATAGGGCAGCCCCTTGTTCAGCACATGCTCCACCGCCGGGTTGCCCCGCGACAGCGCATTGCCCACCACCACCAGGTCCGGCGCCGGGTCCAGGTGCGCGGGGTCGTAGCCCTGCATCAGCTCGATGCCCTGGGCCTCCAGCTGGGTGCTCATGGGCGGGTAGACATTGGCGTCGGAGCCGGTGACGCGGTGGCCGAGTTCCTTGGCCAGCACCGCCAGCGAACCCATGAAGGTGCCGCAGATGCCGAGGATATGGATATGCATGGAATACCTCTGGAAACGGGCTGCCGGAGCCCGAAAAAAACTTGCCGCAGGTTAGCACAGCGGCCCCGCCCGGAGCCTGGCCCTGCGGCATATGTAGAGCGCTGGAAGGTGATTTCATTCGCCACCCCGCAACGAAAAAGCCCCGCCGAATGGCGGGGCTCCTCGTCACGCGTTCAGGCGGTCACTGCCAGTTGGTGGCGATCACCAGGTTCAGCTCGTCGCGCTGGGCGGCGGTGAGGTTGCCCTCGGCCCCCGCCGGCACGCCGAAGGCGGCCATCGCATCCACCAGCCCTTGCACCTGGCTGTCCAGCAGGGTCTTGCCGTCGGCCGACTTGAACTGGTCGAGGTGGTAGGCGCTGCCGCCGTACCAGTTCTCGATGCTCACCCGCTCGGTGCCGCCCACCAGGCTGACATCCAGGTCGTTGCCGTTCTGGCGGAACCAGAGCTGCTCGACCGAGATGCCGCTGCCGAACTGCAACAGGTCCAGGCTGCCCGCCACGCTGTCGTTGTTCTGGATGACATCCTGGCCGTCGCCCAGGCCGAAGACATAGGTATCCGAGCCGGCACCACCGGACAGGGTGTCGTTACCGGCCCCCCCCATCAGCGTGTCATTGCCCGCGCCGCCGGACAGCCGGTTGGCCGCCGCGTTGCCCCGCAGCTGGTTGTCCAGGGTGTTGCCGGTCCCGTCTATAGCGACCTCACCGGTCAGGGTCAGGTTCTCCACACCGAAGGCCAGGCTGTGGCTGATGGAGGCCTCGACCGTATCGATGCCCTCGTTGAGGTACTCGAAGACGCTGTCACCCAGCGAGTCGATCACGAAGGTGTCGTTGCCACGGCCGCCATAGAGGCTGTCGTTGCCCTCGCCGCCGTACAGGCGGTCATCGCCATCGCCGCCATTGAGGACGTCATTGCCGGCCCCGCCGAACAGCGTGTCGTTGCCGAGGTTGCCGTTCAGGGTGTCGTTGCCGTCACCGCCATCGAGGTAGTCCTGCCCGGAGCCCGTCACCAGCAGGTCATCACCGCCCCTGCCGAACAGGCTGTTGTTGCCGATGCCACCGTACAGCGCGTTGTTCGCATCGTTGCCGATGATGAGGTTGTCCAGATCGTTGCCGGTGCCGTTGATGGCAGCGGTGCCGGTGAGGGTGAGGTTCTCGACATTGGCGCCCAGGGTCAGGGTCAGGCTGGATTCAACGGTGTCGATCCCCCCGCCCGCGCTCTCGATCACCAGGTCACTCAGCGAGTCCACCTGGTAGGTGTCGTCGCCGGCACCGCCTTCCATGCGGTCGCCGCCCAGGCCGCCAAGCAGCGAGTCATTACCGGCGCCACCGAACAGCGTGTCGTTGCCGGCTCCGCCATCGAGGGTGTCGTTACCGGCAAAGCCGCGCAGCTCGTCCTGGCCGTCATCGCCGAAGAGGGCGTCGTCCGTGGAGTAGCCCTGCACCGTGTCGTTGCCATAGGAACCGTGCAGCAGGCTGTTGCGGATGAAGTCGCCCGTCCAGACATCGCCATTACGGAAACGAACCTCCTCGATGGAGGCCGGCCCCTTGCCATCACCGGCGAAGAAACCGACGACGGTGAGGCTGTCCAGAGTGTTGTTGCGCTCGAACACCAGGTCGTCGTCGACACGACGGAAACGGATGTGCTCGGTGTTGAAGTCGGCGAACTCGATGACATCGTGCTTGCCGATACCGTCGTCCTGGTTGTGGATGACGTCCTGCCCCCAGTAGTTGTTGAACACGTAGGTGTCGTTGCCCTTGCCGCCGATCAGGGTGTCCTTGCCCTGCCCGCCGTTCAGGCGGTCGTCGCCCGCCTCCCCGCGCAGCAGGTTGTTGCCGTCGCCGCCACGGATATCGTTGTTCAGCGCATTGCCGATGCCTTCGATCGCCGGGCCACTGAGGACCAGGTTCTCGACGTTGTCGCCCAGGGTCCAGGAAACCCGCGACTCGACCGTGTCGATACCGCCGTCCACGCCTTCGATCACGCTGTCGCCGGCATCCACCCAGTAGCGGTCATCACCCGCGCCACCGATCAGGGTATCGACGCCGGTGTAGCCATCGAGCAGGTCATTGCCATCGCCACCCTCGAGCAGGTCGTTGCCGGCCCCGCCATACAGGGTGTCGTCACCGGCCAGCCCGAACAGGCTGTCGTTGCCCCCCTTGCCGTCGAGGACGTCGTTGCTGGCAAAACCGACCAGACGATCATCAGTGGAGTCTCCCTGCAGCACCCGCGAGCGAAGCTGGTCCGGCAGCCACTGGGTGCCGTCGGCGAAGCGGATCTGCTCCACGGCTCCAGTCGCACCGAAGTAGCCCACCACACGGATGCTGTCGGTGCTGCCCCACAGGTTCAGCAACAGGTCGTCGCCATCGTGGCCGACGGTGATATCGCCGGGCGCGATGCCCGTGGCGAACTCGATAGCGTCGAGGGCACCGTCGGTATCCTCGATCACGTCCTGGCCCCAGCCACGGGCGAAGCTGTAGAGGTCGTCGCCCTCGCCACCCTGCAACTGGTCGTTGCCCGCGCCGCCATTCAGCGCATCGTTGCCGGCGCCGCCCTGCAACAGGTTGTTGCCGGTGTTGCCAGTCAGGGTGTTGTCCAGGCTGTTGCCGATACCCTGGAGGTTGGCGCTGCCGGTGAGCGTCAGCTTCTCGATGCCCGCACCCAGGGTGAAGGAAACACTGGCCTCCACCGTGTCGGTGCCGCTGCTGTCGATCACCACATCGCCTGCGGACTCGATCACGAAGACGTCGTTGCCGACTCCGCCGTTCAGGGTGTCGTTGCCTGCGCCCCCGACCAGCCGATCGTTGCCGGCGCCCCCTTCGAGCACATCGTCGCCGCTGCCGCCGTCGAGCGTGTCGTTGCCATCGCCCCCGAGGATGCTGTCATTGCCGGCACCGCCGCTGATGCTGTCGGCAGTGGCGTAGCCCGTCAGCGTGTCGTTGCCGCTGGTGCCCTGCAGCGCCAGGGCCTTGATGGTCGTCAGGGTCCAGCGGGTGCCATTGGCGAAGCGGATTTCATCCACCGCATTGGAGGTGGCGCCATCGCTCAGGAAGTAGTTGATGACATTGATGCGGTCGCCGCTGCCGCCCAGGCTCAGCACCAGGTTGGCCCCGCTGCGGGACACCTGGATATCGCTCGGCAGGATATCGGCAGCGAACTCGATGACGTCCAGGCCATTGGAGCCGGACTCGAAGTTCTGCACCGTGTCCGAACCCCAGCCCCTGGCGAAACGGTACACATCGTTGCCGACGCCCCCTTCGAGGGTGTCGTTGCCGCCCTCCCCGCTGAGGGTGTCGTTGCCGGCGTTGCCCATCAGGTAGTTGGCGCCCTGGTTGCCGGTGATCAGGTTGTTCGCGCCGTTGCCGAAGCCGGTCAGGTTGCCGCTGCCGGTCAGGCGCAGGTTCTCGATATTGGCACTCAGCGTCGAGCTGATGCTGACGCTGGATTCCAGGGTGTCGATGCCCTCGTTGGGGTTCTCCTGGATCACATCGCCGAGGGAGTCGATCACATAGGTGTCGTCACCCAGCCCGCCACGCAGGGTGTCGGAGCCGGTGCCGCCATTCAGCACATCGTTGCCGGCACCGCCGATCAGCAGGTCGTTGCCCTCCGCGCCGAAGAGCGTGTCGTTACCCGCTCCGCCGTTCAACGTATCGGCGGTACTGAAGCCATTGAGCAGGTCATCGCCATCGCCCCCCTGGAGTACCAGGCTGCGCACCTGCCCGAAGGTCCAGACCACGCCGTTGGCGAAGCGGATTTCTTCGATCGAGTTGACGCTCGCCCCGTTATTGAGGAAGTAGCCCTTGACCAGGATGGAGTCCGACGCCCCCTTCAGGATGAGCATCAGGTCGTCGCCCAGATGCACCGCCTGGATATCGCTCGGCAGGACATCCGCGCCGAACAGGATCACATCGCGGCCGTCACCATTGTCGAAAATGGTGTCCCGACCCCAGCCACGGGAGAACAGGTAAGTGTCGTTGCCATAACCGCCGCTGAGCTGATCGTCGCCAGCGCCCCCGTCAAGGCGGTCATCACCCGCTCGGCCTTCGAGGATGTTGTTGCCCGCATTGCCGGTCAGTTCGTTGTTCAGCTCGTTGCCGAAGCCGTTCAGGTCCGCCGTGCCGGTCAGAACCAGGTTCTCGAGTGCACCGACAAGGCCGTAGTTGATGCTGCTGCGCACCGTATCCACGCCACCCCCGGCCATCTCGCTGATCCGTTGCTCGATCTGGCTGATGACGTAGGTGTCGTTCCCCGCACCGCCGATGAGCAGATCGGCCCCGCTTCCGGCATCCAGCCAATCATCGCCGTCGTCGCCGAGCAGGGTATCGTCGCCCGCCCCGCCGTAGAGGCTGTCGTTGCCGGCACCGCCCTCCAGGGTGTCCTTGCCATCCAGGCCATACAGCCGGTCGTTTCCGGCTTCGCCCTTGAGGCGGTTATCGCCGGCGTTACCGGTGATGTCGTTGTCCAGCTGGTTGCCATAGCCGTCGATGCGGGCGCTGCCGGTCAGGACCAGGTTTTCCAGGCCGTAACCCAGCGTATGGGTCATGCTGCTGCGCACGGTGTCGATCCCGCCACCGTTGTTCTCGGTGATAGCGGCGTAGCCTTGGCTGTCCACCACATAGGTGTCATTGCCCATGCCGCCAATAAGCTGGTTGTAGCCCTCCCCGCCGTCCAGCCAGTCGTCGCCATCACCGCCGAGCAACAGATCGTCACCCGCACCGCCGAAGAGGCTGTCGTCGCCCGCGCCACCGTCCAGCTGGTCGTTGTCACCCAGGCCGAACAACTGATCATCGCCCAAGCCACCGGAAAGGGTGTCGGGGACGGCCGTTCCCATCAGGGTGTCGTTGCCGGGCGTGCCGGCGTTGAGCATCTGCAGGACCTGCAACGGCCGCCACATCTGGTCGGAGAAACGGATCTCATCGATGGCGTAGGGTGCAAGGGCATCGGCATTGAAATAGTTGCTGATGGTGATCCTGTCGCTGCTTCCCTGGCGGAGCAGGATCAGGTCATTGCCAACTCGGCTGAGCCGCACGTCTTGCGATGACACGTCGAGGATCTCGATCACATCGACACCGCTCTCCACGGCCTGCTCATTGATCAGCACCTGGCCCCAACTGCCCGCCAGGCGATAGGTGTCGTTACCCTGGCCGCCGATCAGGGTGTCGAACCCCTGCCCGCCCACCAGCGTGTCATCGCCCTCGCCACCCAGCAGCAGGTCATCACCGCCAAGGCCGTCCAGCATGTCGTTGCCGGCGCCGCCTTCCAGGGTGTCGGCCTGGCCAGTCCCCTGGAGGAAATCAGCGCCCGGCGTTCCCTGCAGGAACTGGCCCTGGGGGGCGTTCTCCACACGCGTCCTCACGTCATAAGGCGACCAGCGGGCACCATTGGCAAAGAAGATTTCCGCGATCTCCGGCAGGCCGACGCTGGAGAAGTAGTTGCGCAGGATGACCTGATCATTCGAGTCCACGAGGCTCAGCACCAGGTCCACGCCGATACGCCGGCAGCTGACATCCTCCGGCAGGATGCCCACCTCGAACTCGAGGCGATTGACGAAGCCATCGCCACCGCTGTCCTCGATCACATCGCGACCGCTACCTCGGCCGAAGCGGTAGATGTCGGCCCCCGAGCCGCCCCGCAGGGTGTCGTTGCCCAGGCCGCCGGCTAGCGTATCCACGCCAGCGCCACCGACCAGCAGGTCATCCCCCTCAGCGCCATAGAACTGGTCGTCCGTATCGCCGCCAACCAGGGTGTCGTTGCCGTTTGTGCCTTGAAAATCCATACCCTCTCCTTTGATGGATCACACGATCGAACCGCCACCACCCGCGCCCCTTCGGTAGTCCGAAGAGGTATCCGCAGGTGTGGATAAATGAACGGGGGGCTGTCGCAATCAGGCGGGCTGCATCACCGAGTCGAGGCCCAGCACCTGGAGGTAGCGGGCGATGCCGCTGTCAGTCGAATAGCCCCGTGCGGTAACCACCGCCTGCCGCCTCAAGGCCTGGAAGCGCTCGGGCTCGGCCAGCGCCTGCAAGGCCTTCTCGGCGATCCGCTCGCCATCGAAGAAATCCACCAGCAGCCCGTTGCGGCCGTCCTCGATCACCTCGCGCACCGGCGCGGTATCTGAACCGATGATCAGGCAGCCGCTGGCCATGGCCTCCAGCAGGGACCAGGACAGGACGAACGGGTAGGTCAGGTAGATATGCGCGGCGGAAACCTGCAGCACTCGCTTGTAGGTGGCATAGGGCACCTTGCCGAGGAAGTGCACGCGCTGCAGGTCGATGGGGTTCTCCGCCAGCAGCTTGCTGCGCCAGTTGGCAGCGCCCTTGGGGCGGCTGCCATAACTCACCTCATCGCCACCGACCACCAGCACCTGGCAGGTCGGGTGCGCCTCAAGGATGCGCGGCAAGGCCCGCATGAAGCTGTGGAAGCCCCGGTAGGGCTCCAGGTTGCGTGCCACGTAGGTGAGGATCGGCTGCCCGGCCTTCAGCACCCGGCCATCGGGCAACTCCAGGCTGGCCTCGGGATCAGGGCCCAGGCCGGCGATATCAATGCCTTCATGAATCACCTGCATGGCATCGCGGTAGGCCGCCGGATGCACGCTGCGCTGCCACTGGGTCGGGGTGATGGCGAGATCGCAGTTCTCCAGGTTGAGCAGGTGCAGCGCATTGCGGCTGCGGATGCTCGCAGCGCCGTTGGTATCAAGCGGGAATTCCGGGTCGAAACCGGCATCGGCGCCACGGGCCTGGTAGTAGTACTCGCAGAAGTGGATCAACCGCGCCGAGGGGAAGGCCTCCTTCACATACAGGCTTTCACCCCAGCCCGGATGGGCGACCACCACATCCGGCCGGTAACCCTTGCCCTTCAGGTCCAGCAGCAGGCGCAGCACCTGCTGCCCATGGAGCACGCCATCCTCGAAGGTGCGTACATAAGGGTGCGTCTGCGCACTCGCCTTGCGATGGGGCTTGTAGCGCAACAACCGCACACCCGGCAGCCCAGGCGCCTGCTCGCGACCGATGCCCAGGACCTCGACACCATCCCGCTTCGCCAGATGGGCGGCGAGATGACGGAACTGGCCAGGAAAATTCTGGTGAATGAACAGCACACGCATCCCGCCGCAACTCCTTTTGCAGGTCTTCCATGGCTGCCACCCCTCGGGTTTGCCCAGGCGAGAAGCGGCAGAAAATCATGGCACTACGCCACAGGCGAAGGATGAACCGGGACGGGGGAGCAAGGAAAGCGGGCCGCGTGATGCGGCTCACGAATGGCGGATCAATAGCCGAGCAAGGATCAGGACCTGGCGTCCTGGATTCCCACCACCTCCAAAAACGCCCCGATCACCCGCCTCGCCCCTTGCTCCTTCAAACACACCAGCGTCTCGGTCATGCGCGGTTCGAAGTCGAGGATGGGCAGTACGTGCACGCCGCGGCTGGAGCCGAGTTCGGCGGCGGAGACGATGCCGACGCCGAGGCCGGCGACGACCATCTCGAACACCGCTTCGCGGCCTTCCACCTCGATGGCGGGGTGGGTGTCGAGGCCCAGGCGGCGCATTTCGTCTTCCAGCATCTGCCGGGTCATGGAGCCCTGTTCGCGCAGCACCAGCGGGGTGCGGTGCAGGTCGGCGAGGTGGATGGCGTCGCGCCGTGCCCAGGGATGGCCTTCGGCGACGAAGGCCACCAGCGGGCCGCTGCTGAGCACATGGGCGATCAGGCGGTCGTCGTCCACCGGGCGGCCGAGCACGGCGAAGTCGGCCTGGTAGTCGAACAGCCGGCGCAGGGATTCGTCGCTGTTGCCGGTCACCAGGCGCACGCGGATGCCGGGGTAGCGCTCGCAGAAGCGCGCGATGTAGGGCAGCAGGTGCATGGGCGCGTCCACTGCCAGGGTGAGGCTGCCGCTTTGCAGGGCGCGGGAACTGGTGAGCAGTTCCTCGGCCTCGTTCTCGGCGGCGAACAGGCGCAGGGTGATGGCCAGCAGGCGCTCACCCAGTTCGGTGAGCTGCACCGAGCGCTTGTTGCGGTTGAACAGCAGCACGCCGAAGCGCTCCTCCAGCTTGCGCACCTGGTCGGAGACCGCCGGCTGGCTGAGGAACAACTGCTCCGCCGCACGGGTGAAGTTGCCGTGCACCGCCACGGCGTGGAAGGCCTTGAGTTGCGCCTGGGAAACCGACATCACAGCCCCTATTAATAAGCTCAGCTTGTTTGTGAAATACCATAAATCGATTTCATTTATTTCTAGCCAATTGCTTTGATCAGCGCCAGCCCCGACCACCGCTGGAGACGATCATGAGCAAAGCCGAATTCCCCGCATCGCATACGCCCCTCGCCGCGCCGGTCCAGGGCGAGCCCTACCTGCTGACCCCCGGCCCGCTGACCACCTCGCGTGCCACCAAGGAAGCCATGCTGCGTGACTGGGGCTCGTGGGATGCCGACTTCAACCGCGTCACCGCCGAGATCCGCCAGCAGCTACTGGCCATGGCCGGGGTGACCGACGACAGCTACGCCTGCGTGCCCTTGCAAGGCAGCGGCACCTTCTCGGTGGAAGCCGCCCTCGCCACCGCCATCCCCCGCGACGGCAAGGCGCTGATCCTGATGAACGGTGCCTACGGCCAGCGCGCCGCCAAGACCCTCGATTACCTGGGCCGCGCCCATATCGCGCTGGACAAGGGCGACTACCTGCCACCGCAACCCGAGGAGGTGGACGCCCTGCTCCGCGCCCACCCCGAGGTGACCACCGTGTTCCTGGTCCACTGCGAGACCAGCTCCGGCATCCTCAACCCCCTGCGTGAGCTGGCGGCCGTGGTGAAGACCCATGGCAAGCGCCTGATCGTCGACGCCATGAGCTCCTTCGGCGCGGTGCCGCTGACGGTGGACGAGGTGCCCTTCGATGTCCTGGTGTCCTCGGCCAACAAGTGCATCGAGGGCATACCCGGCTTCGGCTTCGTGATCATCCGCCGGGACCTGCTGGAGGAATCCGCCGGCCGCGCCCACTCCCTGAGCCTCGACCTGCTGGAGCAGTGGCGCTACATGGAGCGCACCGGCCAGTGGCGCTTCACCCCGCCCACCCACAGCGTGGTGGCCTTCCACGCGGCGCTTGAGCAGCACGCCGCCGAGGGTGGCGTGCCGGGCCGCCTGGCGCGCTACACGCGCAACCGCGACGTGCTGGTGGCCGGCATGCGCGAGCTGGGGTTCCAGACGCTGCTGGAAGACCGCTGGCTGTCGCCGATCATCACCACCTTCTTCAGCCCTGCGCACCCGGCCTTCGAGTTCAAGCGTTTCTACGACGAGCTCAAGGCCCGCCAGTTCGTCATCTACCCCGGCAAGCTGACCCAGGCCGAGAGCTTCCGCATCGGCTGCATCGGCCAGATCGACGAGCCCATCGTGCGCCAGTTGCTGCGCGCCATCGCCGAGTCCCTGCAGGCGATGGGCGTGACTCTAGAGAAAACGGCGGCCTGACCCGCCCCTTGGCCGCCCGTGCCCCGATACGGGCGGCCCCTTTTTCCACGTCAGCCGGCTATGCCGGCGAGGAGAACGCTCACCCGAAACCCGCACCATCAGCCTGACGCACGGCCTCTGCCCTTCTGACCAGGCCCGGCGTTTAGACAGCCAGGAAGTACCCAAGAACAACAACAGCCTCCCTCTCGCACTGTCGGCAAACCCATAGGGGTCAGAACCATGAACAACCAACAAGGTGTCCAAGGGCGCGGATGGCAATCCATCCAGCGCTGGCGTGTACAGATCTTCCTCATCACCTGGCTGGCCTACGCCGCCTTCTACTTCACCCGCAAGGCCTTCTCGGTGGCCAAGCTCGGCATCGCCGAGGACGCGGATTTCGAACTCGACAAATCGGTCATGGCCAACCTCGACGCCCTGTACCTCGCTGCCTACGCCATCGGCCAGTTCACCTGGGGCATCTTCGCCGACCGCTTCGGCCCGCGGGTGATCGTCTTCGGCGGGCTGCTGGTCTCGGCGCTCGCCGCGCTGGCCATGGGCACCTTCGCCACCCTGCCGATCTTCGCCACCTGCATGGTGGTCCAGGGCCTGGCGCAGTCCACCGGCTGGAGCGGGCTGTGCAAGAACATCGGCTGTTTCTTCGCCACCCGCGAGCGCGGCCGGGTGCTGGGCTACTGGAGCACCTGCTACGCCTTCGGTGGCCTGGTCTCCACGCCCTTCGCCGGCTGGTGGGCGTACCAGGTGTTCGGCGACTGGCGCGCGGCCTTCGTCTCCAGCGCCGTGGTGGTGCTGGTGGTGGCGGTGCTGTTCTGGCTGCTGCAGCGCAACCGCCCCGAGGACGTGGGCCTGGAGCCGGTCGAGGTGGAAGTGAAGACCTCCCGCGAACTGAAGATCGAGCGCGAAGGCCACTGGGCCTCGCTGCGCAAGATCATGGGCAACCGCACGGTGCTGGTCCTCGGCCTCGCCTATTTCCTGCTCAAGCCGGCGCGCTACGCGATCCTGCTGTGGGGCCCGATGATGGTCTACGAGCGCATGCCCGCCGTGGGCAAGGTCGCCTCGGCCATCGTGCCCACCGCCTTCGAGGTGGCCGGGCTGGTGGGGCCGATCCTCATCGGCATCGCCTCCGACCGCTGGTTCGGCGCGCGGCGCATGCCCGCCTGCGTCATCAGCCTGGTGGCGCTGACCCTGTGCCTGGGCCTGTTCGTGCCGGCCATGCAGAGCGGCAGCCTGTACCTGGTGGTCGGCCTGCTGTTCATGCTGGGCCTGACCCTCTACGGCCCCGACTCGATGATCAGCAGCTCCGCCGCCATCGATTTCGGTACCACCGAAGCGGCCGGCACCGCCGCCGGCTTCGTCAACGGCTGCGGCTCGGTCGGCGCCATCCTCGGCGGCCTGCTGCCCGGCTACTTCGACACCACCACCGTATTCATCGGCTTCACCGTCGCGGCCCTGCTCGCCAGCCTGATGCTGGTGCCGTTCTGGAACAGCCGGCCCAAGACCCTCAAGGTCCTCGACGGACTCATCCCCCCACCCGGCAACGACGGCCAACCCCTCGGCGCCCGTTCCTGACTTCACTCCCAAGGAGACACCCATGAACTACCAGCAACCCACCCAGCTGCAAGCCGCTGTCCTCGACTGGGCCGGCACCGTGGTCGACTTCGGCTCCTTCGCGCCGACGCAGATCTTCGTCGAGGCCTTCGCCGAGTTCGGCGTCGCCGTGAGCCTGGAGGAAGCGCGCGGCCCGATGGGCATGGGCAAGTGGGATCACATCCGCACCCTGTGCGACATCCCCGCCATCGCCGAGCGCTACCGCGCCGCCTTCGGCCGCCTGCCCACGGACGACGACGTCACTGCGATCTATGAACGCTTCATGCCCCTGCAGATCGAGAAGATCGCCCTGCACTCGGCGCTGATCCCCGGCGCCCTGGAGGCCATCGCCAGCCTGCGCGGCAAAGGGCTGAAGATCGGCTCTTGCTCCGGCTACCCGGCAGCGGTGATGGCCAAGGTGGTGGAACTGGCGGAGAAGAACGGCTACGTCGCCGACCATGTGGTCGCCACGGACGAAGTCCCCAACGGTCGCCCGCACCCGGCCCAGGCACTGGCCAACGTCATCGCCCTGGGCATCAGCGACGTGGCCGCCTGCGTGAAGGTGGACGACACCTGGCCGGGCATCCTAGAAGGCCGCAGCGCCGGCATGTGGACGGTCGCCCTGACCTGCTCCGGCAACGCCCTGGGCCTGACCTGGGAGCAGTTCAAGGCCCTGCCCGCCGACAAGCTGGAGCAGGAACGCGCACGCATCGCCCAGCAATTCGAAGGCGCCCGCCCGCATTACCTGATCGACACCATCGCCGACCTGCCGCAGGTGATCGACGCCATCAACGCCCGGCTCAAGCGCGGAGAAATGCCGCAGGGCGCATGACGAAACCCGAGGGGCACCCTGTAGGGCTGCAGGGGCGACTTCAGTCGCCAAGCAGACCGCAGGGCTGCCCCGACTCGGTGCCACAGACAGCGTCGCCTGATGGATGGAAAGAGCGCCATCCACCCTACACTCCGGTCATCTCAGTGCCTGAGCCAAGCGCAAGCACTAACCGTAGGATGGCGTAGAGCACAGCGAAACCCATCACCAGCGGGCCCCAGACAGGCCACAGGGTTGCCATCACAGAGTGCTCCCCCGTAGCACCGCTTGGCGGATGAGAAGAGCGCCATCCACCCTACTCCCCGGTCATCTCAGTGCCTGAGCCAAGCACAAGCCCCAA
>BATO01000087.1 GCA_000474255.1 Aquipseudomonas alcaligenes MRY13-0052 | reverse complement strand
GAATTACTCTGAGTGGCTGGGAGTGGGTGCCCAGCCTATGCATTTGAGGGGCTTGGATAGCTGGAAGCCGGAAGCGTGAAGCTGGAAGAAGAGCCCAGCCTCCCCGCCCCCTACCTAATACCCAATCGATAATCAGCTCAAATCACAGCCACTCGGCGTCGCCCAGGTGCTGGTGGGTTTCTGCGCCTTGACGCTGGCCGGCACGCTGATGCCCACGGCGCTGGTACCGATCAGGCTTTCCAGCTCGGAGATGCTCTTGATGTAGCTGTTCAGGCTGCCCAGGCCGGCCTGGTTGGGGATGTACCAGCTGATGGCCTTGCTCTGCCCGGTGGCGGTATCGGTGGTGACGATGGTCTTCCAGAAGTAATCCGGCGTGCGGATGCCGTGGGACGACAGGAAGTAGTCGTTGGAGGTGTCGTTGTAGACCACCCCGCCATACACATAGACGGTGGCCAGGTCGCGGTAGCACTCAGCGACATTCTCGGCCGCCACCCAGATGCCCTGATTGAAGCTGGCCACCTGCGGCACGATGTTGCTCATGTAGTTGGCGCGCTTGATGTAGGTGGCGTTGTAGTCCATGTGGTTGGAGGTCACCAGGTGGCCACGGTCCCAACCCGATACCACGCTGGCGTAGGACGAAGAGCTGGTCTGGCCGGCGCAACCGCTGGGCAGGTCCGGATCCAGGTAGAAGGACGAAGGCCTCGCCGCCGAACCGGTGTCGGTGGTCAGCACGTACTCGTAGCGCAAGGCGGTGTGGTTGTCGCAATCGTAGGTGAGGTTGTAGCCGCCCTTGCTCAGGGTGACGGTGGCGGCGAAGGCCGAGGTGAAAGGGACGCAGCAAAGCGACAGCAGGAGGGCGATACGTTTCATTGCTTTTTCTTCCTTGCAGGTGCGGGCCTCCCACGGCGGGAAGCGCTCGGGTGGAAAAAACGAAACCAGGCGATGTCTGTTGCGATTGATCTACGGCGAGGCGCCCAGGGCGGGCGCACCGTGCGGTGGGCTGCACGGTGGTGTACTGGCGGCCCGGCAGCACAGGGGAGCACTACCGGGCCGGTCAGTCACCGGGGGGAGACGATAACCTGTCCTTAGTGACAGGTTCATGAAACCTAGAGCAAGGAATACAGCACTGGCAAGCGCGCCAACATCTCGATCAACTATATGATTTTTATGGAAATAATATTTTTATCACCAATATGGTGAGCACGGTTCCAAATTGACGCACAAGTCAACCAATAGAAAAAACTGCCGATAGTCCTTGCCCGTCAGGCAGTTGCCAGCGCCCGAAGCGGGTTTGCCGGAAGTCGGGCAGGAACGGATGCACCAGTTCGGAACCTGTTCGAGCAGTCAGAAACCACGACTGCATCACAGCTGCATACGGGGTGCGCCGGGATCGGCAAGGGGAAGAAGGGCGGGCCCTCCAGAACAGGAGGGCCCGGGATAGGTCAGTTGCCGGCGGGCGCCATCATGGCGTCGACGCTTTCACCGCGCGGGCGGCTCAGCTGCGGCAGCAGGGAGCCCAGCAGCATACCCAGCACACTGAACAGCAGGCCCGCCAGTTGCGGCGGCCAGAAGTCTGTCTCCTGGTAATTCATCTCCAGGAACACCCAGGAGGCCAGGCCGAAGCCGATGGCGGTCAGCGCGCCCTGGGTGGTGGCGCGCTTCCAGAACAGCCCGGCGAACAGCGGCACCACGGCGGCGACCAGGGTCACCTTGTAGGCATTGCCGACCATCTCGTAGATGCTCGCGTCCGAATACAGGGCGAACAGCGAAGTGGCCACCGTCATGCCCAGCACGCTCAGGCGCATGGCGAGCAGGAACTGGCGGTCGTCCATATCCGGCAGGAAGCGCTTGAGCACGTTCTCGGTGAAGGTCACCGAAGGCGCCAGCAGGGTGCCCGAGGCGGTGGACATGATGGCCGAGAGCAACGCGCCGAAGAACATCACCTGGGCGAACAGCGGGGTGCGTTCCATGATCAGGTGCGGGAGGATCATCTGCGCATCCTCTGCCAGCCACTTCTGCACCATCGCCGGGTCGATCATCGAGGCCGCATAGGTGAGGAAGATCGGCAACATGCAGAAGCCGAGGTAGAAGCAGGCGCCGGCCATGGAGGCACGCGCGGCGATGTTTTCGGTCTTGGCCGACATCACCCGGGCGTACACGTCCTGCTGCGGGATGGAGCCGAACATCATGGTCACCGCCGCGCCGAGGAAGGCGACGATGTCACGGGGTTCAAAGCCGTGCATGAAGGCGAACTTGCCCTCGCTGGCAGCGTGGCTGATCACCACCTCGGCGCCACCGGCCATGTCGCCGATCAGCCAGGTCAGGTACAGCAGGCCGGCGACGATGATGATCATCTGCATGAAGTCGGTCAGCGCCACCGACCACATGCCGCCGAACAGGGTGTACAGCAGCACGATGCCGGTGCCGATGAGCATGCCCTGGGTGGTGGTGATGGAGCCGTCGGAGAGCACGTTGAACACCACGCCCAGCGCGGTGAGCTGCGCCGCCACCCAGCCCAGGTAGGAGCCGATGATCACCAGGCTGGTGATCAGCTCGACATTGGGCCCGAAGCGCTTCTTGAAGAAGTCGCCGATGGTCAGCAGGTTCATGCGGTACAGCGGGCGGGCGAACACCAGGCCCACCAGCATCAGGCAGCCGAAGGAGCCGAACGGGTCTTCGATGATCCCGGCGAAGCCTTCCTCGATGAAGGTGGCGGGGATTCCCAGCACCGCTTCGGAGCCGAACCAGGTGGCGAACACCATGGCCGCCACCAGCGGGAAGGACATGCTGCGGCCGCCTGCCGCGAAATCCTTGGAGTTCTTGACGCGAGTGGAGGCGTAGAAGCCAACACCGACGGTGATCAGCAGGTAGACCGCAACAAACCAGATCAGCATGTGTGAGTTCCAGTGGCTCGCCCGTCGTCTGGCCTGTCGGACCTGTGTCCACCCAGGGTCGCCGCGACTGACAGAATTTTTGTTTTAGGCGCGTCACAACCGGGCGGGATCATCCGTCATGGCTTCAGGAGCCCTGCACGGCAACCGCGACCTCCTGCCGCAACGGGCGAGCAGTCTGCCAAAGCCGTCAAATATGTCAAACAGTTACAAGCCAAATGACTACAAAAAACGACAGGCGCACCTTCGGATTGTCGGACAACCCGTTGATGTACCGATCATTTCTTCGCCAGCGCCAGCCCATCAGTTCCTTATTTTTTACAGAAGACGTTGCAAAAGCAGAACAGCAGCCAGCCCGCCAAAGCTCTGCTAGCCTCCTCCAGTCATCCATGGAGCCGCTTCATGCACGCCCTGAGCCCTGAGCAGACCCGCGCCTACCTGGCCCACATCGACCAGCCGGCCCCCACCCTCACCGACCGCGCCACCCTCGACCGCCTGATCAAGGCCCACCTGGACCGGGTCGCTTTCGAGAACGTCGACGTCCTGCTCGACCGCCCCATCCCCATCGACGCCGAGTCGGTGTTCGCCAAGGTGGTGGAGCGCAGCCGTGGCGGTTACTGCTTCGAGATCAACGGCCTGTTCGGGCGCCTGCTGCTGGCCCTGGGCTTTCGCGTCACCCCGCTGGCGGCGCGGGTGCGCTGGGGCTTGCCGGACGATGCGCCGCTGACCATCACCTCGCACCTGCTGCTGCGGGTGGACCTGGACGACGGCCCGGTCATCGCCGATGTCGGCTTCGGCTCCGCCAACCCCACCCGCTCCCTGTCCCTGCAGGGCCACGAGGACCTCGGCGAGCTGCCCTTCCGCCTGCTCCCGCCCGACGCCGGGCACGATGACCATCAGCTGGAAACCTTCCTGGGCGATGCCTGGGTGCCGGTCTACCGCTTCGACCTGCAGCCCCAGCACTGGGTCGATTACGTGCCCCGCAACTGGTACACCTCGACCCACCCGGACAGCATCTTCCGCCAGATGCTGGTGGCCGCCCGCACCCAGGGCACGGAGCGCTTCACCCTGCGCAACGGCACCTTCAACCGCCGCAGTGCCGACGGTCAGGTGAACCAGCGCCTGCTGAAAAGCGCGGACGAAGCCATCGCCGTGCTGCGCCACTACTTCCTGCTGGGCATCAGCGAAGAGGAAGAGCCCCGGCTGCGCGAGCGCCTGGAAGGCCTGCTGCGCGGCTGAACCGGCGCACCGCTACTCGGGCAACTGCACAACGGCACCCTCGTCGGCCTTCTTCTCGCCGGGCTTCTTGCCCTCGCGTGAGTGGTGCTCGATCACCGCGTTGAGCTCGGCGCCAAACAGCAGCACCGCCGCCGAGATGTACAGGTAGAGCAGCAGGATGATGATCGCGCCGATGCTGCCGTACATGGCGTTGTAGGTGGCGAAGTTCTTCGCGTAGTAGCTGAAGCCCATGGACGCCACCAGCCACACCAGCACCGCCAGCACCGAGCCGGGCGTGATGAAGCGGAACTCCTGCTTCACATCCGGCAGCAGGTAGTAGACCGACGCCACCACCATCATCAGCAGCAGCACCGCCACCGGGATGCGCAGCCAGTTCCACAGCAGCACCACCACATCCTCGATGCCCAGCTGGCCGGCCAGCCAGTTCATCACCTGCGGCCCGGTGACCATCAGCCCTGCCGCCGCCAGCAGGAAAGCCGCCACGCCCACGGTGTAGAGCACCGACAGCGGGATGCGCTTCCAGGTCGGGCGCCCTTCCTCCACGTCATAGGCGCGGTTCATCGCATCCATGCTCGAGCGGATGGCCGATGACGACGACCACAGCGCCACCACCGCACCGATGGAAAACAACCCCGGCTTCTGCGTCTGCAACTGCTCGATGGCCGGCAGCACCAGGTCCATCGCCGCCCCCGGCAGCACCAGCGTCGCCTGGGCCTGCAGCCAGTCGAAGAACTCGGGCAACTCGAGGAAGCCGATCACCGCGATCAGCAGCAACAGGAAAGGGAACAGTGAGAAGAACATCTGGAAGGCCAGCGCCGAAGCGTAGGTCGGCAGCTCGTCATCGATGAACTCGGTCACGGTGCGGACCACGATGGTGCGCCACCCGACATTCCTCAACCCCAGAGAACGGATCATCTGCCTGCTCGCTATTTTCATCCCCATACAAGGGCAATGGACGGCCATAGCGGCCTTTGAGTTCAGGCAACGCGCCTGGCGCGTGCCTTCCGACCGACGGCAGCAGCCCCTGGGATAGACGCCGCCGCTCCGCTTAAGGGCCGGAAATACCTGGCCGAACGCCCCTTCGCGATACGCGCCCGTGGGCTACTTTCGTCGGAGAACGCGGAATGAACGGCGTCTTCGCCGGTCTCTAGCCGTGCACCACCTGCACAAATCGGACGTACGCCATGACCCCAATCATCCGCTCCACCTTGCGCCTCGCCAGCTGCCTGCTGCTGATGCTGGGCCTCTCTGCCTGCAGCACCCTGGCCCCGCGCGACCCGGTGCGCATCGACCTGGTGGGCATGGAGCCGGTGCCCGGCCAAGGCTTGGAAATGCGCTTCATGGTCAAGCTGCGGGTGCAGAACCCCAACGACACCGCCATCCGCTACAACGGCATCGCCCTCGATCTCGACATCAACAACCAGCCCCTGGCCAGTGGCGTCAGCGACCAGGCCGGCGAAATCCCGCGCTTCAGCGAAGCCCTGGTCAGCGTCCCCGTGACCATCTCTGCCTTCTCCGCCATGCGCCAGGCCTGGGGCCTGGCCAACAGCCACGACACCGGCCGCCAACCCGGCGTCCCCTACACCGTGCGCGGCAAGCTCGGCGGCGGCTTCTGGAACACCGTGCGCTTCAACGAAGCCGGCCTGCTCAGCCTGCCGGAACCGGCAACGGTGTATTGATCAACGGTAAGGAACACACAAACGGCAACGGCGCGCTCTGCTGTAGGGGCGACTTCAGTCGCCAAAGCAGGCCCCGCTGGGTGTTGCCTGCGGCCTCGCCTGGTGGATGAAAAGAGCGTCATCCACCCTCCAAAAGGCTGTCGTCTGGGAGGGGCTACTCCCCCAGCACCAGCGCCATCAACCACGAGGTCGCCTCGATCACGTCCACCTCGTCGGTGTCGATCTCGCAGTCGGCGTCGGTGGGGGCTTCGTAGGGGCTGTCGAGGCCGGTGAAATTGCTGATGCGGCCCTGCATCGCCGCCTGGTAGAGGCCCTTGGGGTCGCGGCGGGCGCAGGTCTCGAAGCTCGTGCTGATGTAGACGCAATGGAATTCGTCGACGCTGAACAGCGCCCGTGCCGCCTCGCGGTCGGCGCGGAACGGCGAGATGGCGGCGACTATCACCACCAGCCCCGCATCCACCATCAGCCGCGCCACCTCGGCGATGCGCCGCACGTTCTCCCGGCGCGCCGCATCGTCCATGCCCAGGTCACGGCACAGGCCGTTGCGCAGGTTGTCGCCGTCGAGCACGAAGGTGTGCAGGTTACGTGCGTTCAGCTCCACTTCCAGGGCGTTGGCCAGGGTGGATTTGCCGGAGCCGGAAAGCCCCGTCAGCCAGATGCAGCAGGGCCTCTGGTGCTTGATCGCCGCCCGTGCCGAGCGCGGCAGGGCGAGATTGTAGGGGCGGATCCAGGGCAACAGGGCGGAAGGTGCGTGCTTATGCATAGCCGAGCAACTCGTAGTCACGTTGGTAAACCCGGCGCACGATCTCCCGCGTGCGCGCCGTGCAGATGTCCTTCACCGGCAGCACCTCGCGCCGTAGCGAGGGATTGGAGTGAGGCAGCGTCCGATTGCAGCCTAGCAGCTCGCAGAGCGCCGTGAAATCGCGCTCCAGGTGTTCCTGATAGCCGATGAAATCCAGCGCCAGGTGGCCGAGGGAATCCATCAGGAAGTCGGTCTGCGGGGCGAAGTGGATCTGCCGCCGCACGTTATCCACATGCAGCCAGCGGGCGACGAAGTCATCGAAGCCCTGGTAACTGCTGACCAACCGCTTGGCCGCCTGGTGGCGCGGACGCAGTTCGTTGCCACGCAGGTAGACGTAGGCCGAGAAGGCACGCTCCAGTGGGTCGCGGACGAAGCTGAACTTGAAGGCCGTGGCGTATTCGGTAGGGAACTGCTGCTCGTACCAGTACAGCGGCAGGTGCCCGGCGCGCCAGCCGCCGAACAGCGCATCGCCCACGCTGGAGCCAGCGCACTTGGGCACGTGGATGAATAGGCAGCCCTGGCGCCGGAAGGGCTCCGGGTAGCGCAGGTTGCCCGACATGGAGCGGTTGACGGCGGCGCGGTCGACCACCGCCATCCGCCCCAGCAGGAAGGCCCGCTGCGACTTCGGCATGAGCTTCCACAGGACACGTTGAAACATCGATTCCCCCCGCAGGAACGGCAGGCACTCCATCGCCATCGGACTGGTTCCACGCCTTGTACGTCCTGGGCATGGGTTTACCTGCGGCAGGCTAGCAAGGCGGCAGCCGGGAAATATTTAGCCTTGGTCAAGCCGGTAAGCAGCCCGATACAAAGGCCATCATTACGCCACCCCCGACAGCGACCACTAAAACCTTATATAATCTGCGGTCTTTTTTTCACCCGATTGCGAGATACGCCGTGAGCACCCTGCCCCCCTGCCCCCAATGCAACTCCGAATACACCTATGAAGACGGCCAGAACCTGGTCTGCCCGGAGTGCGCCCACGAATGGTCCGCCAACGCCGCCGACGCGCCGGCCGATGAAGGCAAGGTGATCAAGGACTCCGTCGGCAACGTCCTGCAGGACGGCGACACCATCACCGTGATCAAGGACCTCAAGGTCAAGGGCTCGTCCCTGGTGGTGAAGGTCGGCACCAAGGTCAAGGGCATCCGCCTGGTGGATGGCGACCACGACATCGACTGCAAGATCGACGGCATCGGCGCGATGAAGCTGAAGTCGGAATTCGTGCGCAAGGTCTGAGCCCTTCTCAGGCAGCAAAAAGCCCGGCATATGCCGGGCTTTTTCATGCCTGCGGTAACCACCGTCTTAACACCAGGTCACTCGCCCGGGCTGAAATGCCCCATGAAGATCACTTCCTTGATCTCCCGCATGTAGGGCTGGAAGCGCGGGTCGGCGCCGTTGAAGGCACGGGCCGCGCTGAGGGCGCTTTCATGGGAGGACCACTCGGCGAGGTCGGCGAACACATGGCTGCCTTCCACCGAGATGAAGCTGCGAAAGCCCAGGAAGCCGTCGCAGGTCTTCAGCGCCTCGCGCACACCGGCACGGATCTCGGCGATGCGCTCTTCGCGGCCGGGTTTAGTCTTGAACAGCACCAGTTCCAATACCGAAGAATCTTGCATGGCGATCGCCCTTCCGTTGGTTGAGACGGGCCAGATTAAACAGCCTCTGCTGACAGCGTTCTGTCAGTGGCCCGCGCCTCCTGGTTTTGCGTCTCGCAACTGCGGTGGTGCATGTAACTGGTCAGGCTCAGCCCCTCGGGCGCCGGCGGTGCATCGGCCAGGCGCGCCAGATTGCGGATGCGGTCGACACGGAAGTCGCGGTACTCGCCGCGCAGCACGCACCAGGCGCCCACCGTCCACTTGCCCACCCAATAGAACAGCCCGAGGGGGAAGATCACCCGTTGCGAGGCGCGTTCGTCCAGGCTCAGGTAGTCGATGCGCACCGCCGCCTGCTCGCCGATGGCACGCCGCAGGCTGTCCCAATGGCGCAGTTGCTCCGGGGTGAAGGGGCTGACGAAGGCCCGAACCGGTGCGCTCTGCGGGTCGAGGGCGTGCTCGGGCACCACCGCCTGGATCTTGCTCAGCAGCGAGCGCGCGGCATCGGCCATCTCGTCGCCCACGGTGCGCGACAGTAGCTCCACGCCCAGCAGCAGGGCGTCCAGCTCGTCGCGGTTGAGTGCCAGGGGCGGCAGCTCGAAATGCTCGTCCAGCGCATAGCCCACACCGGCCTCGCCGTAGATCGGGATGCCGCTCAGGGACAGGTCGTCCACGTAGCGATAGATGGTGCGCGTGGAAACTCCCAGCCGTTCCGCCAGGCGCTGGGCGGTGATGGGCTGGTGGGTACGGATCAGGTTGACGACCTGGAACAGGCGATCGGCCTTGCGCATGGAAAGGAGCCGTATGGTGTGGGAAGTCGGCAGGCATTTGCGCATAGCGCCCGGGGAAAAACCAGCGCCGCCGAGCCGGTCCGCGCCCCGGCACCTTCACGGCGTCACCCTCGCGAACGCGCGGGCCCACTGCACGACCCGCACGGGAACACCCGCGCGCTGCGCTCGTAGGAGCCTGGCCTCGGCTGAGTCCCGCTTCTTCCACTCACCACCTGCCCTACTTGCCGCCTGGCGCAACCCAGCTTGCCATCGCGGTGATGTTGTTCCGCACGCCACCCCTCCTATCCTCGCCAGACCCGCCGTCAGGGCGGACCCGAACTAGAAAAACAACAAAGGAGCAGCACCATGGCGGTCGACTACGTGACGATGTTGATTTACGTGCTGGTGATGGCGGGCCTCGGCTGGTGGGGCATGCGCAAGGCCAGGACCCGTGATGATTTTCTCCTGGCCGGGCGACGCCTCGGGCCAGTCCTCTACCTCGGCACGCTCTCGGCGGTGATGCTGGGCGGGGCGTCCACCATCGGCTCGGTGCGCCTGGGCTACCAGTACGGGGTATCCGGTCTCTGGCTGGTCTTCATGCTGGGGCTGGGCATCATCGTACTCAGCCTGGTGTTCTCGCGGCAGATAGCCCAGCTGAGGGTCTTCACCGTCACCCAGATCCTCGAACAGCGATACCAGGCCTCCTCGCGCCTGATCGGCGGCATCGTCATGGTGGCCTACGACCTGATGGTGGCCGTAACCGCCACCATCGCCATCGGCTCGGTCACCGAGGTGGTATTCGACATTCCGCGCATCCCCGCCATCCTCTGCGGCGGCGGGCTGGTGATCTTCTACTCCGTGATCGGCGGCATGTGGTCGCTGACGCTCACCGACATCATCCAGTTCGTGATCATGACGCTGGGCATCTTCTTCGTCCTGCTGCCCATCAGCGTGGGCGAGGCCGGTGGCCTGGCGGCGATGCAGGCCAACCTGCCGGCGGGCTTCTTCGAGCTGGGCAACATCGGCCTGGACACCATCGCCGCCTACTTCCTGCTCTACTTCTTCGGCGCGCTGATCGGCCAGGACATCTGGCAGCGCCTGTTCACCGCCCGCAGCGAGGGCGTGGTGCGCTACGCCGGCCTCGGCGCAGGGGTCTACTGCATGCTCTATGGCGGCGCCTGCGCGCTCATCGGTGCCGCCACCCGGCTGCTGCTGCCGGACCTGTCGGTGGCCGAGAACGCCTTCGCCGAGATCACCCGCAACCTACTCCCAGCCGGCCTGCGCGGCCTCGTGGTGGCTGCCGCCCTGGCCGCCATCATGTCCAGCGCCTGCCTGCTGGCCGCAGCGACCGTACTCAAGGAAGACATATACAGCCGCTTTCTCAGTCGCAACGGCGAAGACCACCTGGCCAGCAGCCGGTGGATAACCTTCACCCTCGGCGCGGCGATGCTGGCCATGGCCTGCCTGGTCAACGACGTCATCGCCGGCCTCTCCATCGCCTACAACCTGCTGGTGGGCGGCCTGCTCGTACCGATCATGGGCGCCCTGGTGTGGCGCCGCGCATCCGCCGTGGGCGCGATGGCCTGCATGGTCACCGGCAGCCTCACCGTCATCGCCTTCATGGTCCGTGACGGCATCCTGGCCAACACCCCCATCTACTACGGCCTCCTCGTCAGCCTGCTGACCTTCGTGGCCACCAGCCTGCTGACCCAACCCGCTCCTGCCCTGCGCACCGCAACCGATTGAAACCATCCAGGGCGCCCACGCGGCGCCCTCTACCCGTGAGATAGAGCCCATGACCCATGACTTCCCGCAGCCGCTCGATGCCGCGCTCATACCACGCTTCGCCGGCATCCCGAGCTTCATGCGCCTGCCGATCTTCGACGACCCGGCCGACCTGCAACTCGCCCTGGTGGGTGTTCCCTGGGACGGCGGCACCACCAACCGCGCCGGCGCCCGTCACGGCCCGCGCGAAGTGCGCAACATGTCCAGCCTGATGCGCAAGGTGCACCACGTCAGCCGCATCGCACCCTATGACCTGGTGCGCATCGGCGACCTCGGCGATAGCCCCGTCAACCCCATCGACCTGCTCGATTCGCTCAAGCGCATCGAGGGCTTCTTCCGTGAAATCCACCAGGCGGGGACCGTGCCCCTGTCGGTGGGCGGAGACCACCTGGTGACCCTGCCGATCTTCCGCGCCCTGGCCCACCATCGCCCCATCGGCATGATCCACTTCGACGCGCACTCCGACACCAACGACCGCTACTTCGGCGACAACCCCTACACCCATGGCACCCCCTTCCGCCGCGCCGTGGAGGAGGGTCTGCTGGACCCCAAGCGCACCGTGCAGATCGGTATTCGCGGCTCCATCTACTCTGCCGAGGACGAAGCCTTCGCCGAGGAATGCGGCATCCGCGTGATCCACATGGAGGAGTTCGCCGAACTCGGCGTCCAAGCCACCCTGGCGGAGGCACGCCGGGTAGTGGGTGACGGCCCTACCTACATCAGCTTCGACGTCGACGTCCTCGACCCGGCCTTCGCGCCCGGCACCGGAACCCCGGAAATCGGCGGCATGACCACCCTCCAGGCCCAGCAGATGATCCGTGGCCTGCGTGGCCTGAACCTGATCGGTGCCGACGTCGTGGAAGTCTCCCCGCCGTTCGACCAGGGCGGGGCGACAGCCCTGGTGGGCGCCACCATGATGTTCGAACTGATGTGCATCCTCGCCGACGCCATCGCGACCCGCTGACCCCACCGCCACGAGTTGGTAGGCTCATGCCGGGACCGCGCCACAGACGGCCCCGGCAACCGGCCCGGAGGTGGGCATGCTGGGCAACATTTCCGATATCGACCTGCGCATGCTGCGGGTCTTCTGCGCCATCGTCGACGCGGGAGGCTTCACCGCAGCCCAGGCCAGCCTCAACACCAGCCTGTCGCGCCTGAGCGTGGTGGTCCGCGATCTGGAAGAACGCCTCGGATGCTCCCTGTGCCGGCGCGGCAACAGCGGCTTCCAGCTGACCGAGGAAGGCCAGGAACTGTTCGACCTGGCACAACTGCTGTTCGGCGATATCGAACGCTTCCGCACCCAGGCCAACCGCCTCGGGGGGATGGCCAGGGAAAGCCTGCAGATCGGCACGGTGGACAGCCTCATCAGCTTCGAGCGCGCCCCCCTGCCGCTGGCCATAAGGCTGTTCCGCCAGCGCCTGCCCGAGGTACGCCTGAACCTGCACATGCTGCGCCCCGATGAACTGGAACGCGCGGTCCTGGAAGAACGCCTGCACCTGGCCATCGGCGCGTTCCATCACCAGTTGTCAGGCCTCAACTACCAGCCGCTGTTCGAGGAAGAGCAGAACCTCTACTGCTCCGCCGGCCATCCCCTGTTCCACCGCGCCGAAGCGAACCTGAGCCTGGCGGACATTTGCGCGGCGGAGTACGTAGGCCGTGGCTACCTGACGGAAAACCAGCGGCCCCACGGCCTGCACTTCACCCAAACGGTCAGCGCCTACGCGATGGAAGCCATCGCCACCCTGATTTTCTCCGGCACCTACCTGGGCTACCTGCCCACGCACTACGCCGCTCACTGGGTGGACCGAAACCAACTGCGTGCGCTGCTGCCCGGGCAACTGGCCTATCGCTCGGCCTTCCACTGCATCACCCGCCAGGGCCAAGCCCCCAAGGCCGCCCTGGCAGGCTTTCTCGATGCACTGGAGAAGGCACAGCGCCAGCTGGCCAATCAAGCGTAGGTTGGACGGGGCTCGGCGAAGCCCGACAGCAGGGTCGCCCCTGTCCAGCAGCGCCGTCCCCCAGCAGCCAGGAAGGCCGAACGGCAGTTCTGCCCCGGGTGGGCATGCACCCAGGGCGTCGGTACGGCTGAGTGGGCAACCGATCAGCGTGGCGTCGCGCTTGTCGGCCGCGCCCATCGGCGGCCTGCGGGGCGATGCCTTGCCCCTTGGAACGCCACCCGCCGCACGGAAAAATCCCCCCCGCCCTTCTATGCTCCCTGGCGCCGCCAACCGGGGAACGCCCATGTCCAGCAAGACGGAAATCATCCAGCAGTTCATCGCTTCCGGCGAAGCCGATTTCGCCGAGGCCAACAGCTCCAATGCCTACTACTGCAGCCACCACCCCAGCATCACCCCGCTGGTGAAGAAGCCGCCGAAGGAGCTCGATGACGCCACCCTGCAGGCCTTCTACTACCACCTGCTGCTCAACGGCGGCACGCCGCCCGCCGCCAGCGAACACCACCTGCAATTGCTCTTCCGCGCGGCGAAGGACGCCGCCGGGGTGCTGGCCGAGCACGGTTACCCCCGCTGCCGCCTCAATCGCTGGGAAATGGTCCTGCTGTTCGACGGCGAGATGAGCCTCGACGCCCATGCCCGCCGCCTCGCGCTGCTGGCCCAGGTCAGCCGCTTCGCCCACCAGCCCGGCATGCTGGCCAAGAAGCAGAAGCTCAAGGACGAATTCGCCGGCGACGCCTGGCTGCACGGCGAGATCGCCCGCGTGCTGCGCACCGTGCCCTTCGCCCGCCTGACCTTCGACCGCGACAACTTCGACCTCAGCCTGCCCCTGGTGGGCATGCTCTTCATCTACCTGCTCGGCGCCGACGAAGCCGAACAGCGCGAACTCTTCGCCTGGCTCAAGCACGCCACCGACGCCATGCACGACATCCCCAACTACAAGACCCGCGACCAGCTCGTGCGCAGCCTTGCCTGGGTGCTGTTCCGCTTCGCCGAAGCCGCCGACGCCAAGGTGCTGGAACAGGCCATGCTGGCCGAGTACGGCGAAACCTGGTGCCGTGAATACCAGTAGTGGCGGAAAAACCACCAGCCGCCTGAACCTCCCAGGCGGCAGGCTCCACAGCCATCCATCCAAAACTTATCCACAGCTTGCCCCACAGAAATTGTGGGCAGTGTTTTGGTAGCCCGGGCTTCAGCCCGGGAAATCCAGGCCACCCTCGTGACACACGCCCCACCGCTCCAGCGGGATTGGTTTATCCTGCCCGCCCCTTTTCACCACTGGTTCCAAGCAACATGGACGTTTCCCGCACACGCATGCTCGCCCTGCGCAGCCTCGCCTTCATCATCGACAAGGCACTGATCATCAGCCTGGTCGCTCTCCTCTACGAACAGACACGTCACGTGCTCGCGATCGTGCTGCCGGTGCTCCTGTACTTCCCGCTGTGCGAGTGGCTGCTGCGTGGCTTCACCCCAGGGAAATGGATCTGCCGGATACGGGTCATCGCCCCCAACGGCGAGCCGCCGCAACTGATGCAGGTGCTGGTCCGCAGCGCCTTCCGCCTGGTGGAAACCAACCCCTTCATCCTCGGCTCGCTGCCGGCCGCCATCGCCGTCATCTGGTCCAGCAACGCCCAGCGCTTGGGCGATATCTGGGCCTACACCTTCGTCATCCCCACCCGCGACCTCGCCGCACTGCGCCAGCGCATGGCCGAGATGGAAGAGCCCGCCGCAACGACTGCGACGGAATGACGTGAAGGAAGTGCCATGACCTCACTACAGGGCTTCACCCCGGAAACCCGCGCCCAACTGGTCGCTCTCAAAGGCGTGGGCCCGACCGTGGTCGGCCGCCTGGAACAGATCGGCTTGCACACCCTGGAGCAACTGGCCCACTGCGAAGCCGTCGACCTGACCCTGCAGATTTCCCGGATGATGGGCTCCACCTGCTGGCACAACAGCCCCCAGGCGCGGGCAGCCATCCAGGCCATCATCGACTTCGCCCAGCAGCACGCCAGCCAGGCTTGACGAAAATTCGAGCGACCACGCAGAACTACCGCCCCGCCCGCTCCGCAGCGATCCACCCAGAAGATATCCACAGGCTGTTCCACAGAAACTGTGGACAGTGGCGGGGTCGTAGGATGGCGTAGAGCGCAGCGAAACCCATCAAATGCCCGCTCATCGCAGGGAAATTTCCCAAACCCGCCGCAACCCCTTGTTCGCCTCCAGCCCACTCCCTAAGTTCGCCCGGTCGCGGTCAATCCGCGGCCGGGTTTGACGACCTGAAGCTAACGGCGCGATGCCGCCTACGGGGCTTGCGGGAAACGGCGTACGTTTCCAGCGGGAACCGGCTCGCATGCAGTTTTCAGGACTGCATCATCTAATGGCGGATCGCGTGGGGAGACCCTTGCGGTCTGCCGGCTCCGTTTGCCCGGTTCGTCAACCCCACGCGATCCTCCACCCATCGAATGACGACGATGACGGAGGCATGGACAGGCAAACGGAGTAACGCCATGCACGACGCTTACACCCCGATCTTTTTCTACCGCCACAACCGCCCGTTGCGCGGTGTGATGATCGACGACCAGCCCTGGTTCTGCGCCTACGATTTCGCCCGCCTGCTGGGACTGCACCACCCCCAGGCGCTGCACCGCCGCCTGCGCCCCTACCAGATCCGCAGCGCCCGTTTCACCTATGCCACCGGCAGCGAGGAAGAGGTCCATCTCGTCAGTGAAGGCGGCCTCTACCAGGCCATGATCCGCTTCGGCCACCCCGAGTTGCAGCACCTGGAAGAGTGGCTCGCCCGCGACGTGGTCCCCACCCTGCGCGACCAGTACACGGGCTGCCGTCACCAGCCACGGCGCGTGATGCTGGACTGGCAATCCCGCCGGCTGGTGCTGCTGGATTGGCAAGGTGAGCTGTGGATGCAGTGGGACAAGGTGCCGCGTTACCGAGGGCTCTGAAACGCCCGGGCAGGGTGCCGCCCCCCAGCATGGGTTTCGCACGGCTCTACCCATCCTACGAATCTCGCGGAGCGCCGCCCGCCCCCTTCTACGAGGGGTATGGATCGGCTCCGATGCCAAGCCCGTGAACCAACCCCGTAGGATGGTGTAGAGCGAAGCGAAACCCATCGTTGCAATGCACAGACGTGGCGCCGGTGCTGCCCCCGATCGCGAATGAATTCCCACGTCCTGCTGCTCGGTCAACCCGCCGCGACGTCGACCTTGCGCACGCGGGTGTCGGCGGCGCTGATGGGGCGGCCATTGGCGTCGCGGACTTCCAGGCGCGCCAGGGGCTGGTCGGCGGTGTCGAGCAGTTCGGAATGCACCTCGTCGGGGGCGAAGCAGTGGGCTTCGCCCCACTGGCGCAGGCTGACAACCAGGGTGAACAGGTCATGGCCCCGGGGCGTGAGCGCATAGGCCTGGTAGGCACTGCCGTCGGCGGCCGGCTCCACACGAAGGACACCTTCGACCACCAGCTTGCGCAGGCGGTCGCTGAGGATGTTCTTGGCCACGCCGAGGCTTTTCTGCAGTTCGCCGAAGCGCTGCAGGCCGTCGAACAGGTCGCGCACGATCATCAGCGACCAGCGGTCCCCGATCACGTCCAGCGCCCGGGCCACCGGGCAGTGCTCCTCGGCTTGCGGGTCTTTCATGCACCACCTCCAGCTCGCGAAAGTGGTTGCAGTTTAAAACCTGTATCGATAGCCTTCAAATGGTTTCATTTTGAAACCACAACAAGGACTTTCGGCATGCCCACTCTTTCCCCGATGCCGCCGGCACTGGTCTGGCTGCTGGCCGTGGCCTGCGGCCTGAGCGTCGCCAACGTCTATTACGCCCACCCGCTGCTGGATGCGATCGCCGCTGACCTGGGCATCGGCCGTGCCGCTGTCGGCGGGGTGATCACCCTCACCCAGGCGGGCAGCGCCCTGGCCCTGCTGGTGCTGGTGCCCCTGGGGGACCTGCTGGAACGGCGCCGGCTGATGGCTGGGCAACTACTCCTGCTGGTGGGCTCGCTGCTGCTGGTCGCCCTCGCCCGCCAGCCGGCCCTGGTGCTGCTGGGCATGCTCGGCCTGGGCCTGCTGGGCACCGCGATGACCCAGGGCCTGCTGGCCTTCGCCGCCAGCCTGGCCAGTGACGGGGAGCGCGGCCGGGTGGTGGGGGCCGCCCAGGGCGGCGTGGTGGTGGGCCTGTTGCTGGCCCGCAGCCTGGCGGGGCTGATGGCCGACCTGGGCGGCTGGCGCGCGGTCTACCTGCTCTCGGCCGGGTTGATGACGGTGCTGCTGCCCCTGCTCTGGTGGCGCCTGCCGGAAACCCGGCCCCACTCGCGGATGCGCTACCCGGCGTTGCTCGGGTCGATGTTCAGCCTGCTGCGCGAGGACCGCGTGCTGCAGGTGCGCGGCGTGCTCGCGCTGCTGCTGTTCTGCGTATTCAACCTGTTCTGGGCGGCACTGGTGATGCCCCTCAGCGAACCGCCCCTGGCGCTGAGCCACAGTGCCATCGGTGCCTTCGGCCTGGCGGGTGCGGCCGGAGCCTTGGCGGCGACGCGGGCCGGCACCTGGGCCGACCGGGGCCAGGCGCAGAAGGCCAGTGGCCTGGCGCTGCTGGTGATGACCCTGGCCTGGCTGCCGCTGGCCTTCACCGGGCAATCGCTGTGGGCGCTGCTGCTGGGCATCCTCCTGCTGGACGCCGCCGGCCAGGCCCTGCACGTGCTCAACCAGAGCCTGGTATTGAGCAGCGGCAACCCCGCCCACAGCCGGCTGATCAGCCTCTACATGCTGTTCTATGCCGCCGGCAGTGCCCTGGGCGCTTTCGCTGCCACGCAGCTCTATGCCTGGGCCGGCTGGGCCGCCGTGTGCCTGCTCGGCGCGGCTCTCAGCCTGCTGGCGCTGGCCTTCTGGTGGGTGACCCTGCCGGGCCGCGACGGCATCCGACACCATGTCTTGGGCAGGCAAAGCGGCATCAGGTAAACTGCCGCATCTTTTTGCACCCATAACGACTAGCCTGATGCCCACGACGTTCCATGAGATCCCCCGCGAGCGCCCGCTCACGCCCCTGCTCGACGGCGCGGCGACGCCGGACGAGCTGCGCCGGCTGGGTGAAGCGGAGCTGGAAACCCTGGCCGACGAACTGCGCCAGTACCTGCTCTATACCGTTGGCCAGACCGGCGGGCACTTCGGCGCCGGGCTCGGCGTGGTCGAACTGACCATCGCCCTGCACTACGTCTTCGATACGCCCGACGACCGACTGGTGTGGGACGTGGGCCACCAGGCCTACCCGCACAAGATCCTCACCGGGCGCCGCGAGCAGATGGGCAGCCTGCGCCAGAAGGACGGCGTCGCCGCCTTCCCCCGCCGCGCCGAGAGCGAGTACGACACCTTCGGCGTCGGCCACTCCAGCACCTCCATCAGCGCTGCACTGGGCATGGCCATCGCCGCCCGCATGCAGGGCTCGGAGCGCAAGTCCATCGCGGTGATCGGCGACGGCGCGCTGACCGCCGGCATGGCCTTCGAGGCACTGAACCACGCCTCCGACGTGCAGGCCGACATGCTGGTGATCCTCAACGACAATGACATGTCGATCTCGCGCAACGTCGGTGGCCTGTCCAACTACCTGGCCAAGATCCTCTCCAGCCGCACCTACGCGAGCATGCGCGAAGGCAGCAAGAAGGTGCTCTCGCGCCTGCCCGGCGCCTGGGAGATCGCCCGTCGCACCGAGGAATACGCCAAGGGCATGCTGGTTCCCGGCACCCTGTTCGAAGAACTCGGCTGGAACTACATCGGCCCCATCGACGGCCACGACCTGCCCACCCTGGTCGCCACCCTGCGCAACATGCGTGACCTCAAGGGCCCGCAGTTCCTCCACGTGGTGACCAAGAAGGGCAAGGGTTTCGCCCCGGCGGAAGTCGACCCCATCGGCTACCACGCCATCACCAAGCTGGAGCCGATCAACGCCCCGGCAGCGCCGAAGAAGGCGTCCGGGCCCAAGTACTCCAGCGTCTTCGGCCAGTGGCTTTGCGACATGGCGTCGCAGGACCCGCGTCTGGTGGGCATCACCCCGGCGATGAAGGAAGGTTCCGACCTGGTGGCCTTCAGCGAGCGCTTCCCCGATCGCTACTTCGATGTCGCCATCGCCGAGCAGCACGCCGTGACCCTGGCGGCCGGCATGGCCTGCGACGGCGCCAAGCCGGTGGTGGCGATCTACTCGACCTTCCTCCAGCGCGGCTATGACCAGCTGATCCACGACGTCGCGGTGCAGAACCTCGACGTGCTGTTCGCCATCGACCGCGCCGGCCTGGTGGGCGAAGACGGCCCCACCCATGCGGGCAGCTTCGACCTCTCCTACCTGCGCTGCATCCCCGGCATGCTGGTGATGACCCCAAGCGACGAGAACGAACTGCGCCTGCTGCTGACCACCGGCCACCTGTTCCCCGGCCCGGCGGCGGTGCGCTACCCGCGCGGCAGCGGCCCCAACGCCAGCATCGACAAGGAGCTGGTGCCGGTGGAGATCGGCAAGGCCGTGGTTCGCCGCCAGGGTGCCCGCGTCGCCATCCTCGCCTTTGGCGTGCAACTGGCCGAAGCCCTGCAGGTGGGCGAAACGCTGGGCGCCACCGTGGTCGACATGCGCTTCGTCAAGCCGCTGGACGAGGCCCTGGTGCGTGAACTGGCCGGCAGCCACCAACTGCTGGTGACGGTCGAGGAAAACAGCATCATGGGGGGCGCCGGCTCGGCGGTGAGCGAGTTCCTCGCCCGTGAAAACATCCTGCTGCCCGTGCTGCACCTGGGGCTGCCGGACTACTACGTCGAGCATGCCAAACCGGCACAGATGCTCGCCGAGTGCGGCCTGGACGCCAGCGGCATCGAAGCCTCGATCCGCGAACGCCTGGCCTTGCTGGAGCGCAGCGCCGGCTAGACTGCCCTTTACTGATCGCCGTGCCAGCGGGCGCGGCGCTTGTTCACCCGAGACACCCGGGCCCGGAGCCAGGCCGCCGCAGAGCGACCAGCCCAGCCCACCACGGGGAGCCCGCAACAGGCGGTTCCGGCTCCCGGCCTCACGTGCAGGATGTCGTCAAACGACCAGAGAGTCGTCGGCGCGGTGCGGGGCGGCACGTGGAAACGGTTCTCGTCGTACGACGTGTGTTGCGGAGGGGCTGCACCGTCAAGCACAGGCGATCACCGGTCGCGCAGTCGTTCTTGTCCCGCCCTTCTCGAAAGTCATGGATCTTTTGAGGAGTCATCGATTATGCGTTCCCGTCTGGCCCTGGCCATCGCCATGGCCCCCTGCCTCGCAGCAGCCGAAGAAATCCCCTTGAACAGCCTCGACGCGCTGAAGAGCCCCTATGTGGTGGCCACTTCGGGCAACGCGCTGGAGCCCCGTTCCCAGGCCACCGCCGCCACCAGCATCTTCACCCGCAAGGACATCGCCCGGCTCAAGGCCAAGAGCGTGCCGGACCTGCTCGCCCGCGTGCCGGGCATGTCGGTCGAGCAGAGCGGCGGGCGCGGCAGCTCGGCCAACCTCTACCTGCGCGGCAGCAACGCCACCCAGACGCTGGTGCTGATCGACGGCGTGCGCATCGGCTCGCTGGTGGACGGCCTGCCACGCCTGCAATACCTGGGCATGGAGCAGATCGAGCGGGTCGAAGTCACCCGGGGCGGGCGCTCCAGCCTCTACGGCTCGGGCGCCATGGGCGGGGTCATCCAGATCTTCACCCGCCGTGGAGAGGGCGCTGGCCTGGAGCCGCGCTTCGACTTCAGCCTCGGCGACAGCGACACCAACGAGAACAGCGTGGGGCTTTCCGGCGGTGACGAACGCACCCGCTTCGACCTCAACGCCAGCCTGGAAGAACTGCGCATGGATCGCAGCGACGACATCGACGGCGCCAACACCGACGACGACACCTACCGCAACCGCGGCCTGAGCATCAGCCTGGAGCACCGCCTCACCGAGCAGTGGCGCACCGGCCTCAACCTGCTCGACCAGCGCGGCAAGAGCGACATGGACGGCGACTCCGTCTGGTTCCCCGGCCAGCCCACAGACGAGTTCACCCTGAGCAGCACCTCCGCCTACCTCGAAGCGGAGTTCGACCCGCGCTGGACCAGCCGCCTGCAGGCCGGCCACGCCGAGGAAAAGAGCCACCTCGACACCGTCTACAACTTCATCACGTCACTGGAGGAATACGCCACCTACCGCGACTCGCTGGAGTGGCAGAACACCCTGCGCCTGGACGAGCACCAGCAGGTGCTGCTGGGCGCCGAATGGTACGAGGAACGCCTGCGCGCCAACGTGCCCTTCGAGGAAACCGAACGCCGCAACCAGGCCTGGTTCGCCCAGCATCGCTTCCGCGCCGCGCCCTTCGGCACCGAGCTGGGCTGGCGCCACGACAAGAACGAGCAGTACGGCAGCGAAGACAGCCTCAACGCCGCCCTGGACTTCGACCTGCCGCTGAACACCCAACTGGTGCTGAGCTACGCCGAAGGCTTCCGCGTGCCCACCTTCACCGAGCTCTATGTGCCGGACATATTCTTCCCCAACGGCAACCCCAAGCTCGAACCCGAGCACTCGAAGACCTGGGAAGCCCAACTGCGCGGCGCGCACTACGACACCGACTGGAGCTTCGGCGTCTACCGCACCGATGTGGAAGACCTGATCACCGACGTGATGGAGTTCGACCCCGTCTTCGTCCACGAGATGCGCAACGTCGGCAAGGCCCGCATCAACGGCCTGGACCTCAGCGCCTCGCGAGACTTCATGGGCTGGACCACCCGCCTCAACCTGGGCCTGGTCGACCCGCGCGACCGCGACACCGGCCACACCCTGCCTGGCCGCTCGCGGCGCAACCTGGCCCTGGACGTGGACAAGCAGTTCGGCGACTACAGCTTCGGCTTCAGTTGGCTGGGCGTCTCCAGCCGCTACGTGGACGCCGCCAATACCCAGAAATCACCGGGCTACGGGCGCATCGACATCCGCGCCGGCTGGGGCTTCCTCAAGGGCCTGAAGGTGGAGACGCGGGTGGAGAACATCGCCAACAAGCAGTACTCGCAGAAGTACTACGGCAGCGGCTCCAGCTTCTCCTCCAACCCATTCGGCGACGGCGTCCCTTACGTCGACAACGACGTGGACATCCCCGACCCGACCATCGAGGAGAACACCGGCTTCCAGGAAGAGGGCCGCAAGGTGGTGATGACCCTCAAGTGGTCGCCGCAGTTCTAGTCAGGTTGCCTCGCCCGCGCTCACCCGCAGGCCGCCCTCGCAGCAGCCCGCCACCAGGCGGGTCGCGCCGGGGGACGCCAGCAGGCACTCAGCCAGCGCCGGCTCCAGCAGCACCCGCACGCGCCGCCCCAGGTCACGGGCGCCGTAGCGCGGGTCATGGCCGAGGCAGAGCAGCTCGCGGGCGCCCTCTTGCAGCACCAGCGTGCGCCCCTGGCGTGCCAGGCGCTGGTTGAGGCGCGCCAGTTCGATGTCGAGCAAGGCCTCCAGGTGGTCCTCGCCGATGCGCTCGAAGCAGACGACGCGGTCCAGCCGGTTGAGGAACTCCGGGTCGAAGTGGCGGTGCAAGGCCGCCTCCAGCACCCGCGCCTCGTCCCGTGGGGAGACTCCGAACAGGCGCCGCCAGCCACGCGAATAGCGCTCACGGAACTGCCAGGCCTCCTGGGCGCCGATATTGCTGGTGAGGAATATCAGGCTGTTGCGGAAGTCGATGCGGCGGCTGCCGGCGCTCAAGGTCAGCTGGCCGTTCTCCAGCACCCCGAGCAGGCTGCGCACCACCTCCTTGCCGGCTTTCTCCAGTTCGTCGAAGAGCACGATGCCGGGGCGGCCGAAGCTGCCCTGGATGGCCTCGGCGTCGAACAGCGTGGCGCCCTCCTTGCTGCCCACGTAGCCCGGCGGCGCACCGGTGAGCGCAGCGACGTAGTGTTCCTGGGCCAGGGTCTGCATGTCGATGCGGCAGAAGGCGTCGGCGCGGCCATGGATGGCCAGCGCCAGCAGGCGCACCAGCTCGGTCTTGCCGACGCCGGTGGGGCCCATGAACAGGTTCACCGCCAGGGGCCGCTCGCGGTCGCCGATGTCCGCCTTGACCACCTTGAGCAGGGCCTCCACCGCCTCCAGCGCGGCGTCCTGGCCGACGATGCGGGTGCGCAGCAGGGCCATGACGGTGTCGGGCTCGAAGAGAAAGCGCGACTGCAAGCGCGCCGCCGGCACCTCGCCGCGCCCCAGGTGCTCGCGGTTGTGCTCGATCAGGTCGTTGACGAAGGGCATCCCGGCTCCTCGGTTCAGGGAATCACGGGCGGCGGGCCGCCCCGTTCACGGAGCGCCGTCGCGCTAGCCCGCGACCTGCTCGCGCCCACCATGGGGCAGCTCGCCCACCGGGCAGTCGGCGACACCGAGGGTGCGGCGGGTGAGCGCTTCCACATCGTCGCGGGCCTTCTCCGCATCCAGCACCCAGGTGCGGTAGAACTCGAAGGGGCAATCGGCCACGCCACGGTCGCCATCGCCGGAGTTGTAGACCCCGGTGTAGCCCCGGTGCAGCAGCTTGAACAGGTGGTTCTGCGACTGGTCGTTGGCACGGGCGTCGCGGATCTGCGAGACCGACAGCTGGGCGTACTGGATGCCCATCTCCTCCTCGCCGCATTCGCCCAGGGTGCGGCCGTCGAAACCGATGATCGCCGAGTGGCCGAAGTAGCTGTAGACGCCATCGAAGCCGGCGGCGTTGGCCACTGCCACGTAGCAGTTGTTGGCCCAGGCCATGGTCTTGGCCATCAGCACCTGCTGCTCCTTGGCCGGGTACATGTAGCCCTGGCAGCGCACGATCAGCTCGGCGCCCTTCATCGCGCAGTCGCGCCAGATCTCGGGGTAGTTGCCGTCGTCGCAGATGATCAGGCTGATCTTCAGGCCCTTGGGCCCTTCGCTGACGTAGGTGCGGTCGCCGGGGTACCAGCCCTCGATGGGGCACCAGGGGATGCACTTGCGGTACTTCTGCACGATCTCGCCGCGGTCGTCGATCAGCACCAGGGTGTTGTAGGGCGCCTTGTGCGGGTGCTCCTCGTGGCGCTCGCCGGTGAGGGAGAAGATGCCCCAGGTCCCGGCCTCGCGGCAGGCGGCGGAGAAGATCGCCGTCTCCTCGCCGGGGATGCTGGCGGCGGTGGCCATCATCTCGTCGTGGTCGTACATGATCCCCATGGTGCTGTACTCGGGGAACACCACCAGGTCCATGCCCGGCAGGCCGAGCTTCATGCCCTTGATCATCTCGGCGATGCGCCGGGCATTGTCGAGCACCTCGGCCTTGCTGTGCAGGCGCGGCATCTTGTAGTTGACGACGGCGACGCCGACGGTATCCGGGCTGCTGGAAATATCACCGTGACGCATGGGGTTCTCCTTCCGTTCAGTGGCTGATCATCCAGGGCCGCGCGCTGGGCTTGGTCTTCAGCGCGTGGGGGTTGGCCTTGGTGGGTGCCAGGGGTTTGTTCGGCGTGCAGCAGCCGCAGCCTTTCGGGTGCTTGCGGTTCTCGCGGTACTCCTCGACCGTCTGCGGCGCGTTGGCGCTGCGCTCGTTGGCGGCGATGGCGCGGCGCTGGCTGCCGGCCAGGGTGGCCAGCCCGGGTGCGGAGAGGATCACCCTCGGCGCCGGCTCGTCGCACACCGGGCACGCGCAGGGGGCCTCGCGCTCGGCCATGGGCCGCAGGGCGGTGAAGTCGCCGCAGGTGGCGCAGTCGTATTCGTAGATGGGCATGTTGGGGTCCTCGTCTTCGTTCGATGTCCGCCGTCCCGGCGGGAGGTACGCCGTCCAGAGCAACCTCCCGCCGGGGCGGTGAACTCACTTGTCCGGCGCGATGGGCAGGTCGACGCTGCCGTCGAGGAAGCGGGTCGGGCCAGAGGCGTTGGGGTTGATGTCGAAGTCGAAGATTTCCGTCGGCAGCCACAGCGTGGCGCAGGCGTTGGGGATGTCCACCACCCCGCTGATATGCCCCTGCACAGGCGCCGAACCAAGCAGCGCGTAGCCCTGGGCCGGCGAGTAGCCGAACTTGGTCAGGTAGTTGATGGCGTTGAGGCAAGCCTGCTTGTAGGCGATGTTGACGTCCAGGTAGTGCTGCTTGCCGGACTCGTCCACCGAGATGCCTTCGAAGATCAGGTAGTTCTTGTAGTTGGGCACGATGGGGCTGGGCTTGAACACCGGGTTCTTGATGCCGTACTTGGCCATGCCGCCCTTGATCAGCTCGACCTTCATGTGCACCCAGCCGGCCATTTCGATGGCGCCGCAGAAGGTGATCTCGCCGTCGCCCTGGCTGAAGTGCAGGTCGCCCACCGAGAGGCCGGCGCCGTCGACGTAGACCGGGAAGAAGATCTTCGAGCCGCGGGACAGGTCCTTGATGTCGCAGTTGCCGCCATGCTCGCGCGGCGGCACGGTGCGCGCGCCGGTCATGGCCGCCTTGTCGCGGGCCTCGCCGCGCAGCTTGCCCATGTGCGCGGTGGGCGCCATCGGCGGGTTGGCCAGGGGCGGCACGCGGGTCGGGTTGGTGTCGATCAGCGCCTGCTCGCGGCTGTTCCAGTCGGCGAGCATCTTGTGGTCCGGCAGGCAGCCGATCAGCCCGGGGTGGATCAGCCCGGCGAACTGCACGCCGGGGATGTGCCGGGAGCTGGTGAACATGCCGTGGAAATCCCAGATTGCCTTCTGCGCCATGGGGAAGTGGTCGGTGAGGAAGCCGCCGCCGTTCTGCCGCGAGAAGAAGCCGTTGAAACCCCACAGGGAATCCGGCTTGGCGCCGATGTCCAGCAGGTCCACCACCAGCAGGTCGCCCGGCTCGGCGCCCTTCACCCCCACCGGGCCGGAGAGGTAGTGCACGGTGGAGAGGTCGACGTCGCGCACATCCGAGGCGTCGTCGTTGTTCTTGATCGCGCCGGCGGTCCAGTCGTAGGTCTCGAGGATGAAGTCATCCCCCGGGTTGACCCAGCAGGCCATGGGAATGTCGGGGTGCCAGCGGTTGTGGATCTGTTCGTTCTCGGTGGCGGCCTGGTTGAGGTCGACCTTGATCAGCGTTTCGGTCATGACGGTGCTCCTTGGGACCAAGTGTTGGACGGGCGGTCTGGGCCGCGCTGGGAGCTAGTCTTGGCCGCCTGGCCGGGATCGGGAATACGTCGAATTACGTAGGTGGGAAGCGACCGGGCGGGCGCGCGAAAGCCGTCGCCCGTGCGCGGGCACGGGGACGGCTTGGCGGGGATTCCGGGCCGCGGCCCGGCTGCGGGCTACACCGACAGGTAGCGGCTGATGGTGGCCTCGTCGACCCGGTCGCGGGTTTCCTCGATCACGAAGCGGCCCTTCTCGATCACCAGGAAGCGGTCGGCGATCTCCAGGGTGAAGGACAGCACCTGCTCGGAGACGACGATGGTCAGGTCGCGCAGGGTGCGGATCTCCTTCAGGCTGCGGGCGATGTCCTTGATGATCGACGGCTGGATGCCCTCGGTGGGTTCGTCCAGCAGCAGCACCTTGGGGTTGGTGGCCAGGGCGCGGGCGATGGCCAGCTGTTGCTGCTGGCCGCCGGAGAGGTTGCCGCCCTTGCGCGAGCGCATGTCATGGAGCACCGGGAACAGCGCGTAGAGATCGTCCGGAACCTGGCCGTTGGCCGAGGCCGGCAGGCCGGTCTGGATGTTTTCCAGCACCGTCATGTGGGAGAAGATCATCCGCCCCTGGGGCACGTAGGCGATGCCGCGTTCGACGCGCTGGTGGGTTTCCAGGGCCGACACGTCCTGGCCGTCGACGCGCACCTCGCCGCCCCATTGCGGGAGGATGCCCATCAGGCTCTTGAACAGGGTGGTCTTGCCCATGCCGTTGCGCCCCATGACGGCGACGATTTCCTGCCTGGCCACGTTCAGGTCGAGGTCGTGGAGGATCTGGCTCTGGCCGTAGCCCGAGGTGAGCTTGCTGATCTGGAACATGCTGGACTCCATTGATGGCTGGCCCGGGGCTCAATGCCCCAGGTACACCTCGATCACCTTCGGGTTGCTCTGCACCGCCTCCATGCTGCCTTCGGCCAGGACCTTGCCCTGGTGCAGCACGGTGACCTTGTGGGCGATGCTCTTGACGAACTCCATGTCGTGCTCGATGACCAGCACCGAGCGCCCCTGGCTGATGCGCTTGAGCAGCTCGGCGGTCTGCGCGCGCTCGCTGACGCTCATGCCCGCCACCGGCTCGTCGAGCATCAGCAGCTCCGGGTCCTGCATCAGCAGCATGCCGATCTCCAGCCACTGCTTCTGGCCGTGGGAGAGCAGGTCGGCCTGGCGGTGCAGGTGCTCGCTGAGGAAGATTTCCCCGGCCACCGCCTCAACCCGGGCGATGACCTCGGCACTGC
>BATO01000088.1 GCA_000474255.1 Aquipseudomonas alcaligenes MRY13-0052 | reverse complement strand
GACCACGGCGGCCAGCAGGCACGCCGCGAGGCCGAGCGCCTGCGCGTGCTGATCGCCCTGCTGCGCGAGGATGCGCTGCTCGCCCAGCGCCAGTTCGGCCTGCGCGTGGACGCCGACGGCTACGCCGTGCAGCGCCTGGAGCCCGACGGCCGCTGGGCCCCCGCTCCCGGTTACCGCCCGCAGCACCTGGCCGAGCCCCTGCGCTTGCGCATGGAAGCCGCCGAGGATGCCGCGCAGCTGGGCAATGCACCCGGGGGCACCGCGCCGCAGTTGCTGGTGCTCTCCAGCGATGAGATTTCGCCCTTCACCCTGTACCTGGAGCTGCGCGGCAAGCCGCTGCTGACCCTGGCCAGCGATGGCCTGGAAGAGGTGCGCATTGAAACGCTGTGAGGGCTTCACCCTGCTGGAGGTGATGGTCGCCCTGGCCATCTTCGCCACCCTCTCCGTGGCGCTGTACAGCGCCGCCGGGCATATCGCCGGCAACAACGCCGGGCTCACCGAACGCAGCCTGGCCCAGTGGCTGGCGGACAACCGCCTCAACGAACTGCGCGCCGGCATGCGCGAGCCACAACGTGGCTACCGCCAGGAGCGCATCGCCTTCGCCGGCCGCCAATGGCTGCTGGGTACCGAGGTCAGCGCCGCCCCGACCCGCGCCTGCTGGAGGTAAAGGTGGACGTGGCGGTGCCCAACGACCCACCGCTGACCCGCGCGCTGCTCAGCGGCTTCATCGAGGCGCCGCGATGAACGAGCGCGGCTTCACCCTGCTGGAAGTGCTGATCGCCATCGCCCTGTTCGCCCTGCTCGGCCTGGCCAGTTACCAGTTGCTGGAGCGGGTGCTGCACAGCGAGCGGCGCATCCAGCAGCACGAGCAGCAGCTGCGCCAGTTGCAGCGCGCGCTGGACATCTTCCAGCGCGACCTGTGGCAGGCCCTCCCCGCCGCCCTGCCCGATGACCCGAGCCGACGCCAGGCGCTGATCGGCCGCGACCACCAGCTGCGGCTGATGCGCGGCGGCTGGGCCAACCCTTTGCAGCAGCGCCGCAGCGAGGTGATGTGGGTCGAGCACCGCTGGGAACAGGGCCAGTGGCTGCGGGCCTACCGGGGCGACGACGGCGCGAGCCACAGCCAGCGCCTGCTGGAAGGCGTGGAACTGACCCGGCTGCGCTACATCGATGACCGGGGCCAGCCCACGGACGCCTGGCCGGCAGGCGGCGGCCCGCTGAACCTGCCCCGGGCGCTGGAGATCGAGCTGGACGCGCCGGGCTACCCGGGGCTGCGCCGGGTCATCCTGCTGCCGGGCCTGAAGGTGCCGGACCATGAGTGAACGGCACCGCCAGCGCGGCGTGGCGCTGATCAGCGTGCTGCTGGTCACGGCGCTGGTCACCCTGATCATCAGCGACATGCTCGCCCGTCAGCGCCTGAGCCTGGCCAGCAGCGCCAACCAGTTGCAGCAGCAACAGCTCTGGCAACTGGCCCTGAGCGGCGAGGCCTGGGCCCGCCAGCAGCTGCACGATGACCTCGCCACGCGCGAGGAGCCGCTGCGGGTGCACCTGGGCCAGGGTTGGGCCCGGAACGGCAACCTGTTCGACATCGATGGCGGGCAGATCCGCATCCGCATCGAAGACCTGGCCGGGCGTTTCGACCTCGACACCCAGCGCAGCACCAGCCGCCTGGCCCGTGCACGCTACCAGCGCCTGCTGGCCAACCTCGGCCTGCCCCACCACGACCCGGCGCTGCTGCCGCAACGGCCCGGCGCCGACGGCAAGCCGCAGCCCTTCGCCGACAGCAGCGAACTGGCCCGCCTGGAGCAACTGGACGCGGCCGGCCTGCAACGCCTGCGCCCGCATGTCGCCACCCTCGGCGGCGTAGCGCTCAACCTCAACACCGCATCCGCCGAGGTGCTGGCCAGCCTGGAAGGCCTCGACCCGGCCATCGCCCGCACCCTGGTGCAGGCACGACCGCCCCAGGGCTACGCCAGCGTGCAGGCCTTCATGGAGCAGCCGCTGCTGCACGGCCGCGAGGTGAGCAGCCGGGAGCTGGGCGTCGACAGCCGGCATTTCCGCGCCCACCTGCAGGTGCGCCTGGGCGAGCGGCAGCTGTACCTCGCCAGTGACCTGCGCCTGGAGCGCGATGGCCGTATCAACGTCCTGCGCCGGCAACTGCTGGCGCCCGACCTTTCACACCCGGAGTAACCCCCGTGCACGCCTGGCTCCACCTCGCCACTCCCCATGACGACAGCCCCCTGACCTGGTGGCTGGACGCCCACGCCCCCGAACAGGGCGACCTCCACCAGGCGGCCACGGCGCTGGCCGGCCAGCGGCTGACCCTGCTGCTGCCCGCCGAAGCCGCCAGCACCCATGAAGTGGAGGTGCCGGCCCGCAGCGGCCGCTGGCTGCGCCAGGCGCTGCGCTCCGCCCTGGAGGAGCGCCTGCTGGATGACATCGACAACCTGCACCTGGCCCGGGGCCCCCTGCTGGACGGGCGCCGCTGCCGGGTGATCGCACTGGACCGTGCCTGGCTGCAGGGGTGCCTGGCCCGGCTCGCCCAGCACGGCCTGGTGCCCAGCCGCATCCACCTCGATGCCGACTGCCTGCCAGCGGGCGAGCCCTGCGCCCTGTACTGTGCGGGCCGCTGGTTGCTGGGCGGCGGAGCAGGCCAGTGTGCGGCGCTGCCCGACGCGCAATGGGACGCCCTCGCGGAGCTGCTGCCGGAAGGGCTCATACGCCGCGAGGAATCCCCCTGGCCGCTGCTGGTGGAAGGCGCGCCACGGGCCATCGACCTGCGCCAGGGCGAATTCGCCCAACGGAACGGCAAGCGCGTGCCCGTCGGCGCCCTGGCGCTGGTCGCGGTTCTCGCCGGGGGGGCCCAGCTGGCCCAGGACCTGCTGCATCGCCACTGGCTGGAACAGGGCAGCGCCACGCTGCAACAGGCCAACCTCGACGAGTGGCAGCGGCGTTTCCCGGAGGAGCGTCGGGTGGTCGACCTGGGCCGCCAGGTGCAGGCGCGGCTGGTTACGGCGCAGCGCCCAGCCCAGGGCCTGGCCAACAGCCTGGAAAGCCTGGCCAATAGCTGGAGTGCCGGTGGCGGCAGCCTGGCCCGGGTGCAGCGCCTCGATTACCAGGCTGGCGAAGGCTGGACCTTGCGCGTGGAGGCCGGCTCCTTCGCCGATATCGAACGCCTGCGCGAAGGCCTCGCCAGCCAGGGGCTGGAGGTGCAGGCCGACTCCAGCGTGCGCAGCGCCCAGGGCGTGAGCACGCGCCTGCGCATCGCCGAATGAACCCCGCAACCGGTACCCTCCAAACCAAGGAACCCCGCTGATGAACCCGCTCTCCTCCCTGCAAAACCGCTGGCGCCAGCTGCCCGCCCGTGAGCGTCGGGCACTGCTCCTGCTGGGCCTGTTCCTCGGCCCGGTGCTGGCCTGGATGCTGCTGTTGCAGCCCCAGCGCCAGGCCCTGCACCAGGCTGAACAGGACTACCAGCAGGCCCTGGCCCTGCAGGCCGACCTGGCGCGCCTGCCAGCTGCGCGCCCGCAAGCGACGCTGACCGCCGAAGCCCTCCCCGGCCTGCTGGCACGCACCAGCGCCGAGGCACGGCTGAACATCGAGCGCATGGACCATGAAGGCGCCGGGCGCATCAACCTCGGCCTGGAGGGGGCGCTGGATGACCTGATCGGCTGGCTGCGGCAGTTGCAGCAAGCCGGCGCCCGGGTCGCCAGCCTGGGGCTGGAGGTCAGCCCCGACGGCCAGGCGCGGGCGCGGTTGCAGGTGGAGGCAGGAGCATAACGAAGCTATTTTGTATGAGTGCTGCCTGGGGGTTTGAGCCCAGCTGATTGCTGAGCTCTGGTGATGCTTCTGGTTTCGCCCCCCCGGGCGAGTCTCTTTTGGCAATCGTCGGGGTGCCGAACCACCCAAAAGAAACCCAAAGGGCTTGCCCCTGCATACGGGTCTGGCTGAAGCCAGACTTCCCTCGCTCCATCATCGTTACTCGCTACGCTCGCCCTTCGGGCCACACTGAAGTGCGTTCGCCACAAGTGGCGTCAAGGGGCACGCCGCGAAGGGCCATCCCTGGCCCATCGCGGCTCTCGCGACATCCATGTCGCTCAACCCCTGAAACGACGATTACGCTCGGCCTCCTGAAAGGGGCGTTTGGCGGCTGCTTCAACGTCTTCACCAAATTTCAGATTGAAGTGCGCATCCAGCTCTTTGCCATAGCCGATTCATATCAGGCTGGTCGACCCACCCAGATCGGCGGCCGGCGGTTGGCCCAGGGCAGTGCGCGTTCCAGTTGCCCGGCGAGGCGCAGCAGCAGGTCTTCGCGGCCGCAGTCGGCGCTGAACTGCAGGCCGATGGGCAGCCCGCTGGCCGCGTCCTGGGCCAGGGGCACGGACATGGAGGGGGCACCGGTGACGTTGGCCAGGGCGGTGAAGGGTGATTGCCGGAACACCCGCTGCATCCAGCCGCGGCCGTCCAGCGCTTCCTGGCCCCGGTTGTATTCGCCGATGGCCGGCGCCAGGTGCGGCAGGGTCGGGCTCAGCAGCAGGTCGAAGCGGGTGAAGAATTCGCCCATGCGCCGGGCCACGGTGTTGCGCATGTGCATGGCACCGAGCAGGTCGATGGCGCTGAGGCCGCGGCCCAGCTCATGGAGGGCCAGACTGGCCGGCTCCAGGGTGCTGGCGTCGATGGGCCGGCCGGTCTGCGCTGCCAGGGCGTCGATCCAGTCGGCGGTGTTGGCGGCCCAGAAGCGCGCATTGAGTTCGACGAAGGCCTCCCAGCTCAAACCGATATCCGGCTGCACCGCCTCGACCCGGTGCCCCATTTCCTGCAGCTGCCGGGCAAGCCCTTCCGTCGCCTGGACGATGGACGCCGCACTGCGTCCACCGTCGAGCGGGTGCAGCAGCAGGCCGATCTTCAGCGGGCCGGGTTCGCGTCCGGCTTCCTCCAGGTAGGGCCGCACGGGCGCGGGGATGCGATACGGGTCGCCGGTGGCGTGGCCCTGGATGGCATCCAGCAGCGCGGCGCTGTCGCGCACCGAGCGGCTGAGCACGCCCTGCACTGCCAGCCCGCTCCACACCTCGTCCAGCGCCGGGCCGATGGACACCCGCCCGCGGCTGGGCTTGAGGCCGAACAGGCCGGTGACCGACGCCGGCACGCGGATCGAACCGCCGCCATCGGTGGCATGGGCCACCGGCACCAGGCCGGCCGCCACGGCAGCGGCGGCGCCACCGCTGGAGCCGCCGGCACCGTGCTGCGGGTTCCAGGGGTTGCGGGTGGGGCCGTTGGCCAGGGATTCGGTGGCGGTGCTGGCGGCCAGCTCCGGCACCGTGGTGCGGCCCAGGGTCACCAGGCCGGCCTGGCGGAAGCGCTGCATCAGGTTGGAATCAGCCGGGCTCATCAGCCCCTCGGCCAGGCGGCTGCCCAGCTCGTTGCGGCGCCCGGCCATGGCCACGCCCACGTCCTTGATCAGGAACGGCACGCCGTGCAGCGGCCCGGCGGCAGGTGCCGGCTCGTCGTCCCAGTGCTCGACCAGCGCGTTGATCGCGGGGTTGAGCGCCGCGAAAGCCGCCAACGCGGCGTCCCTGACCTCGGCGGCGGTCACCTCGCGGCGGGCGATGAGCGCGGCCAGGCCGAGTGCATCCTGAGCGGCGTATTCAGACAGATTCATGGGGCTCTCCAGGTTCACCTGCCAGCTGAAGCAGGTATGATTGATACCATTCAGTATCGAACGATACTGCTCGGTATACAGTGATACTCATCAGTATCGTCCGTCAAGCGGAGAACGCCATGCGACCCGAGCGCGTCATGCGCCTGCCCCCTCGCGAACGCATCATCGATGCCGCGCAGGAGCTGTTTTTCAACGAGGGGATCACCCGCGTCACGGTGGACGCCATCGCGGCCAGGGCCGAGTCCACCAAGATGACCCTGTACCGTCACTTCGAATCCAAGGATGCCCTGGTGCTGGAGTGGATCCGCCTGCACATCGAGCAGTACCGCGACATCTTCGAGCACCTGGCGCAGGCGCACCCCGGCGACGCCCGGGCGCAGCTGCTAGGCTTCGCCCAGTTCATCGCCGACGATCTGTCCACCTCCTCGTACCGGGGTTGCTCGTTCACCAACGTGATCGCCGAGATACCCGACGACCAGCACCCCGCCCGGGTGCTGATCGAGGCGCACAAGCAGGCGCAGTTCCGCCGCCTCGCCGCGCTCTGCGTCGAGGCCGGCCTGGCCGATGCGGAGGACGTGGCCGAGGAGCTGACCTACCTGATGGAGGGCGCGCAGATCGTCTCGCAGAACAAGGGCATCGAGCGGGTCGGCGAGAAGCTTCTGCGCATGGTGAGGAAGAAGATCGGCGCCTGAGGCGGTCCAACACAGCAATCCATGGCCCAGGAGCCACCCGATGACCGAAGCGGCCCCCACCACCATCAGCGTCATGAGGCGCTTCCGCCAGAGCGCCGAGCAGGTGTTCGACGCCTGGCTCGACCCGGCGATCGCCTCGCGCTTCCTGTTCGCCACGGCGGACGGCGAGATGCGCGTGGTGGACATCGACGCCCGGGTCGAAGGCAGCTACTGCATCATCGAGCGACGCGGCGAGGAGGATGCCGAGCACCTGGGCGAGTACCTGAAGATCGAGCGGCCGACGCGCCTGGTGTTCACCTTCGGCATCGACCGCGACGACCCTTCACGCGACCGCATCAGCCTCAGCTTCACCCCCCTGGGCGAGGGCTGCGAACTGCTGCTGGAGCATGAGATGCGCCCGGCCTGGGCCCACTACGCCACCGCCACCCGCGACGGCTGGAACATGATCCTCGGCCATCTCGCCCGCGCCCTCGACAACCCCTGAGCGCCGCCTCAGGCGTCGGGGTAGACCACCTCCTCGGCCTCGGTGGGCAGCGGCACTTCCCATTTGAACAGCATCCGCGCGATGTCCTGGTTGCGCAGGCTGCTGTCGCGCCGGGTGTTGCGCCGGCGGATCTCCGCTTCGCTGGCCTCCAGGTACACCAGTTGCACGCGGGCGTCGTAGGCGTAGAGCAGGTCGAGGGTCTTCTTGCGCATCTGCGCCGACAGGTGCGTGGCGTTCCACACGAAGGGCTGGCGCGAACGCAACAGTGCCTTGGCCTGGTCGATGACGAAGTGCGCAGCGGCCCCCTCGTTCTGGCCATGGCGTAGGCCCAGCGCCTCGCGCGCGTCGTCGAAGGAGATCACCGGCAGCTCGGGCTGGTGCTTCGCCTGCCAGGAGTTCTTGCCGCTGGCCGGCAGCCCGGACAGCACGATCACCTGGGAGCCCTCCACCTCGCGGTGCAGGGGATAGTCCGGCAGCACCCGCGCGCCACGGAAGTAGCGCACCCGCGTGTAGTCGTCGACGAAGGCCTTGGGACCGCGCAGGCAGCCCTCCTCCTCGGCCAGTTGCTCCACCAGCTCGATGTCGTCCAGCAGCGCCTGCTTGCCGTGGAAGTGACGGCCCTGCATATCGGCCCGCGCCACGGCGCAGAGCATCCACACCGGCAGCTCCCAGGACAGCTTGTGCAGGATGAATTCCGCCGAACGCCCGCTCTTGTCCCCCGCCAGGGCGAAGAACGGCAGCTGGTGCACGGCGATGATCCGGCAGATGCGCTCGCGCAAGGCGAAGGGCACGCCGGCGCGCCACAGCAGGATGCGCACGTCGATGGCGCCGCGCCGGGAATGGCCGGGCTGGCCGATCTTGCCGGTGATGTCGTCGATCACCGTGGTCGCCGGCTTGGCGATGTCGTGCAGCAGCGCGGCGATGAACAGCACGAAGCGCTCGTCGTCGTCCGCCGTGGCGTAGGCGCCCTGCCCCAGCAGTGCCTCGACCACCATTTTCGTGTGGGTCCAGACATCGCCTTCGGCGTGGTAGACCGGGTCTTGCGGGGTGCTGGCCAGCTCGCCCAGCGCCGGGATCAGCGCCAGGCAGGCGGCGAAGTCCGCTGCACCGCCGGGTGCGGGCACCAGGGCCCGCAAGTGTTCCATGTTCATGAATATCGTCCTTGTGCAGCGGCCAGGTCGGCCCAGGTCACCACCGGCTCGGGGGCATAGAGATCGACGCCCGGGGCCAGCAAGTTGGGAATGAACGGCTGCTGTGAATGGTGGATGCCGGAGTCGAGGATGGCCTGGACGAAGTCCGGGCGTACCCACTTGACCCGGCCAAGGGTGTGTTCGGGGCTTTCGATCTTCAGGTACAGCCCTTCCATCAGCTCGGAGCTGTCGCCGTTGGCCCAGGCGCGGGCCAGGTCCAGCCCTTCGCGCCGCACGGTGTGTTCAAAGGCCTCGCGCCAGCCGGCGGAGCGCGCCAGGGACGGCCGCACCAGCTTGAGCAGATCCGCCAGCCGGGGCGGCGGTGCGCCTTCGTAGAGCACCGGCACGGACAGCACCGGGCTGCCGGCCAGCAGCGCGCGCCGCGCCCGGGTGGAAAGGAAGGCCCGTTGCTGGCGGTCCCAGATGTCGAACTCGAGGAACAGGTGCGGCAGGCGGTCGTAGAACACCGAATGCAGCTTGCTGCACACTTCGCCGAACAGCACGTAGCGGTCCTCCAGCCGTTCCAGCAGCAGGTGCTCGTGGGCCCGGGCCCACTGCTTGAACTGGCTGAACTGGCGCTCGCGGCCACCACCGATCAGGTAGTGCCCACGGGACTGCAACAGCAGCTCGCCACCGGCGGAAAAACTGATGGCGGCATTGGCGCCATCGAGCTTCTCTTCCACCACCAGGTGGCAGCCGGCGAGCTCGCGGTAGGCCAGTTGGTCGGCGTCGCTGTCACCGACCTGCAGGCGTGAGGATTCGAGGTGCGGGGTCCGCGGGTATTTGAACAGCTCGAGATTTTGCGCATGGGCGCAGGAATGATCCGTCATGGTCTTCTCCTGTGAAAAAGGGAAAACCGACGACGCGCTTCAGCGGGGAATCAGTGGAAGCCACCCACGGGCGGCCAGCAACAGGGCTCGGTGAACCGTCGTCGGTATCAGGCGTGTTGGCTGGCGCGGGGCATTGGCTTCACCACTTGGATGGAGGGGTGGATCGGAAAGGCGCGCATTGAAAACCCGCAGCACACGCGCTGTCAACACGGTCGTGTGAAGTGCGTCGCAGAGCGCTTGCCCGACATGGCGCCAGCTGGCAATCTGCCGCCACTCCACTTCCCAGGAAATGTCCATGGACCGGATCGAGGCCGCCCTCACCACCCTCAAGTCCCTGCTGCTCACCGACGAGACCGTCATCCAGAGTTCGCACCAGCTGCGCCTGAAGGCGCTGAAGCACCGGCGGGAGATCGTGGTCGCCACCAACATGCGCCTGATCGTATTCATCCGCCGCGTGTTCGGCGGCTACCGCATGCACGACATCCGCTGGCAGGACCTGCAGGACGCCGCCATCGACGAGAACCTGCTGCCGGGCCTGTTCGGCGCCGTGCTGAGCCTGCGCCTGTACAACGGCACCCTGGTGCGCATCGACGGCCTGGAGCCGGTGAGCGCCCGCGCCCTGTACGTGTACTGCCAGCGGCAGGAACAGGAGTGGCGCGAAAAGAACCGCGTCCGCGGCATGGAAGAGCGCTCGGGGTTCGGCTTTGCCAGCATGCCGGGTACCACCGGCGTTGCCGGAACCGCCGGAGCGGCGGGCGCCCCCATGCCCAACGTCCCCATGCCGGGAACCCCGGCCTTCGACGCGCTCTTTTCCGCCGCCTTCTCCGGTGCGACGCCTGGCACGGTCAGCCACACGACCGTCGGCTCACCGCGCACCACCAGCAGCACCACCGTCGAAAGCACCGTGGATGAAGGCGACTCCTTCTCCTTCCAGGGCAAGGGGGATTTCGGCGCCCTGGCCGGCATGGCCAAGCTGATGAACCCGGCGACCGCGTCCGCCAGCGCCGAGAAGCTGGCCAAGGGCATGGCCGAGGCGAAGAAGCAGTTCGACGCGGGCAAGCTGTCCGCCGCCGAGTACGAGAGCGCGAAAGCCAAGGTCCTCAGCAACCTGTGACCGCCCGCCCCGCCACCGGCGCGCCCTGCGCCGGTCGGCAAACAACCTGAACTCCCCGCCAGACACCGCGCTCTCTTGATCAATGGCCAGGCCCACGGCCTGCAAGAACAAGATCAAGGGAGCCTGCGATGAACTCGACCACCCTGCCCGCCGATGCCGCCCGGGAACGCGCGACCACGGGCGACGACCCGCACTGCTACGAGACCGACCTGCCGGCGCGCCTGGACCGCCTGCCCTGGGGCCGCTTCCATACGCTGCTGGTGATGGCCCTGGGCATCACCTGGCTGCTGGACGGGCTGGAGGTGACCCTGGCGGGCTCGGTGGCCGGCGCGCTGAAGGACAGCCCCGTGCTGCACCTGACCAACGCCGAGGTGGGCCTGGCCGGCGGCATGTACATCGCCGGGGCGGTGCTGGGGGCGCTGTTCTTCGGCTGGCTCACCGACCGCATCGGCCGGCGCAAGATGTTCTTCCTCACCCTGGCCGTGTACATCAGCGCCACCGCCGCCACCGCCTTCGCCTGGAACATGTGGAGCTTCATGCTGTTCCGCTTCCTCACCGGCGCCGGCATCGGCGGCGAGTATTCGGCCATCAACTCGACCATCCAGGAGTTCACCCCGGCGCGCTTCCGTGGCTGGGTGGACCTGGGCATCAACGGCACCTTCTGGGTCGGCGCGGCCCTGGGCGCGGTGGGTTCGGTGATCCTGCTGGACCCGGACATCCTCGGTGGCGACATGGGCTGGCGCCTGTGCTTCGGCATCGGTGCGGCGCTGGGCCTGGTGATCCTGCTGATGCGCCTGTGGCTGCCGGAAAGCCCGCGCTGGCTGATGATCCACAACCGGCCCAAGGAGGCCCTGGCGATCATCGACGACATCGAGGCGCGCTTCCGCCGCGAGGGCCATGAGCTGTCCAGCGTCGAGCACCTGCCGAAGATGCGCCTGCGCGGCCGCGACCACACGCCGCTGAACGAGGTGTTCCATACCCTGTTCAACGTGCACCGGCGTCGCGCCATCGTCGGCCTGAGCCTGCTCACCAGCCAGGCGTTCTTCTACAACGCCATCTTCTTCACCTATGCCCTCGTGCTGACCGACTTCTACGACGTGCCCAGCGAGAACGTGGGCTGGTACATCCTGCCCTTCGCCCTGGGCAACTTCTGCGGGCCGTTGCTGCTCGGCCGGCTGTTCGACCATGTGGGGCGGCGGGTGATGATCAGCGGCACCTACATCATCTCCGGCGTGCTGCTGACCCTGAGCGGCTACCTGTTCCAGCAGGAGATGCTCGACGCCACCCAGCAGACCATCGCCTGGATGGTGATCTTTTTCTTCGCCTCGGCGGCGGCCAGCTCGGCCTACCTGACGGTGGCGGAGACCTTCCCGCTGGAGATCCGCGCCCTGGCCATCGCCGTGTTCTACGCCTTCGGCACCGGCCTCGGCGGCATCGTCGGCCCGCTGCTGTTCGGCCAGCTGATCGAGAGCGCCGAGCGCAGCAACGTGTTCATCGGCTACCTGATCGGTGCCGCGCTGATGGTCGGCGCCGGCCTGGTGCAGGCGTTCTGGGGCGTGGCAGCGGAGCGCCAGCCGCTGGAAAGCGTGGCGGCGCCGCTGTCCCAGGTGGACGAGGTGCCGCGCACGGCCTGATCAGCCCTCCAGGCCCAGGCGCTGGTGCCACTGGGCGATGGACTCCTGCGGGTAGAGGTCGAAGCGCTGGTCCTTGGCGCCGGCCTCCACCTCAACCCATTCGGCTTTCGAGCCGAGCATCAGGTGGGTGTGCTCCGGCGGCACCGGCAGGGGCGTGTCGATGGCCGAGGCGAAGGGGTGGATCAGTTCCGGCCATTCCGGGCTGAACAGCCACAGCCCGCTGCCGCACAGCGAGCAGAAATGCCGCTCGGCGGTGCTGGCGTGGGCGCGCTTGTCGCCCTCCTCCTTGAGCCGCGCGTGGTAGACGCTGATGTGCTTGTGCCCGGTGACCTTCAGGCTCTGCGCATCCCCGGAGAGGTTGATGGCATAGCCACCGCCACCCTGAGTCTTGCGGCAGATGGAGCAGTAGCAGCGCTGGTAGGGATAGGGATGGGCGCTGTCCAGGCTGAAGGACACGGCTTGGCAATGGCAGGAGCCTTCCAGGTGCATGCTGACCTCCCGGGGTCGAATGGATTGCAGGGCATCTGGACAGAAGGATCGCCGGGTTTGCACGGGGTCGTTCGTCGGTTAGGGGTAAATGGCGCCCCATTCGGCATTGCGCCGTTGGGCCTCGCTGCGCGAGGCGCCAACCTACGGCAGCGGACCCCACCGTCGCGGCACCGCTACAGCGCCCCTCCCCCGACCGTAGGAGCGAATTCATTCGCGAAATGGATGGAGCGCAGCGACGCCCAGCCTCATCGCCCGGACGAGCCGCCATTGGTGGATGAGAAGAGCGTCATCCACCCTACACACGGCATGACTCCGTGGCAGGACCTGTAGGGGCGACTTCAGTCGCCAAGGAGCGCGCAGCGCTCCCGGCCAGGCACCCTCCCCGACCGTAGGAGCGAATTCATTCGCGAAATGGGTGGAGCGCAGCGAGACCCACCCTCACAGCCCGGACGGACCGCCATTGGTGGATGAAAAGAGCGTCATCCACCCTACACACGGCATGACTCCGTGCTGGGGTCGTCGGGTTGCACCCGACCTACAGTTGCCCCGTCGCCCAGAGAATGACGAGCACGACGATCACCAGGCCCAGGCAACCGGTGAGGATGGATTCGGTGTTGTCGTTCGGCCCACGGCGCGGGTAGCGGCCCAGGCTGAGCAGGCGCATGAAGGGCAAGCCGATCCAGTAGAGCAGCCAGCAGAGGATATCGATGATGATGGACTGGAGAAACCACCCCAACACCCGCAACACCCCGCCAAAGATCTCATCCATGCCTTACTCGCACGCCCCGCGCTGGAAGAAGAAGTAGCCCATGTAGTGCAGCACCATCTCCTGCTTGCCGATGGAGACGATTTTGTAGTTGCCCATGCCTTCGGTGCTGATGGTGTCGCCTTCGACGCGGTAGGCGCCGCTTTGGGTGAAGCCGCCCATGCTGTAGTCGAGGGTGCCTGCGCGGGTGAAGTCGTAGGTGGAGTTGTCGGGTTCGCGCTCGCCGTCCTGGGTCAGGGACATGCCCTTGAGGCACCAGGGGCCGTAGAGGTCGTCGAGCCTGTAGTCGGCGGCGCCGGCGCGGGTGGCGAGCAGCAGCGTGGCGAGGGTCAAGGCGAGCGAGGCGGGTTTCATGGTCGATCCTTGGGCGGGAAAAGAAGGGAGGACTAGGTGATCTGCATGAACACCGGAAGCAGCATGGGCCAGGCGAGCTTGACCAGCTGCGGGACCAGCAAGATGACCAGGGCCAGGCCGGCGAGCAGGCGCAGGCCCTGGCAATCGGCGTCGCGATAGAAGGTCCAGGCCACCCGCGCCAGGTAATGCAGGGCGACCAGTATCGGCCCGTAGACCATCGCCACCAGGCCCAGCATGCGCAGGTCGAAGTCCTGGTCGAGGCCACTCTGGCGCAGGCTTTCCTGGCCCGGATCGAGCAGCAGCCCAACCAGCATGGTCCGTATGCCGATCAGCAGCAGCGCGCTGGTGATCAGGTTGCCCAGCAGCGAGGCCTGGGCCGGTTCGACCACCAACGCACGCACCAGGCCGGCGGTACCCGCCCAGGCGCCCAGCAGCAGAAACGCCGAGAACAGATGAGTGCTCCAGGGCAACAGCAGGGAGAGCAGCGCCAGCGGCAGGGCCGTGAGCACACCGAACAGCAGGTAGCAGAGCAGGCGCAGCGACACCCCGAGGGAGCGGAGCTGAGCGCTCATGACCGGCACCGGCGGGCCTGGAGGGAGGTGGATGGCATGCGTACGTCCCTGTACCGGGCGGCGTTATTCGCCGATGTCTTCGTTCCAGAGTTCCGGGCGGGCCTCGATGAATTCTTCCATCAGGGCGATGCAGGTGGCGTCCTGCAGCACCTCGACCTCGACGCCGCGGGAGCGCAGCAGTTCTTCCTCACCGAGGAAGGTGCGGTTCTCGCCGACGATGATGCGCGGGATGCCGTAAAGGAGGATCGCGCCGCTGCACATGGAGCACGGCGACAGCGTGGTGTAGAGCACCGCTTCGCGGTAGACGCTGGCGGGCTGGCGGCCGGCGTTTTCGAAGGCGTCCATTTCACCGTGGCGGATGGCACTGCCTTCCTGCACCCGGCGGTTGTGGCCACGGCCGATGATACGGCCCTTGTGGACGATGACCGAGCCGATGGGAATGCCGCCTTCGGCCAGGCCCTGGCGGGCTTCGTCGATGGCGGCCTGCATGAATGCGTCCATGGTGGTGCTCCTTGCGCGGTTGCGGCGATGGAGCGAACGCTACGAGATGGCCGGCGGGCTGTCCACTGGCGCGTGAAGGCGATGTGACGAAGCGATGAACGCCGTGCCGGAGGGCGGCACGGCGTGAAGCAATCAACGCTCGCGCAGGGCTTCGGCGCGGGCGCGGATGATGGGCTTGAGCAGGTAGCTGAGGATGCTCTTCTTGCCGGTCATGATGTCCACCGAGGCGACCATGCCGGGGATGATCAGCAGCGGCTTCTCATCGGTGCCCAGGTGGCTTTTGCGGGTACGCAGCTTGATCAGGTAGAAGCTGTTGCCCTCTTCGTCGGTGATGGTGTCCGCGCCGATCTGCTCCAGCTCGGCCTGCAGGCCGCCGTAGATGGTGTAGTCGTAGGCGGTGAACTTCACCATGGCCTTCTGCCCGGGGTGGAGGAAGGCGATGTCCTGGGGACGGATGCGCGCCTCCACCAGCAGGGTGTCGTCCAGCGGGACGATTTCCACCAGGTCGCTGCCCGGCTGGATCACGCCGCCGATGGTGTTGATCAGCAGTTGCTTGACGATGCCGCGCACCGGGGAGGTGACCAGGGTGCGGTTGACCCGGTCCTCCAGCGCCTTGCCGGTGGCCTCGGCCTTGCTCAGGTCGGTGCGTGCCTCGTTGAGCTGGGTGAGCGCCTCGCTGCGGAAGCGCGAGCGGGTCTCGGCGATCTTCTGTTCCACTTCCTTGATCGCCGATTCGGCGCGGGGAATGGCCAGGTTGGTGGCCTCGAGCTGGCCACGGTTCTCCACTTCGGCGCGGCGCAGGCGCAGCACTTCCACCTTGGAGATGGCGCCGTCGGCCACCAGGGGCTCGGAGATGGCGATCTCCTGGCGCAGCAGCTCCAGGCTGTTGCGGTACTGGCCCTGCTTGGAGGCGAATTCGCGCAGTTCCTGCTGTTTCTGCACCAGTTGCTCTTCGAGGCCGGCGACTTCGTCGTGCAACTGCTGCTGGCGGCTGCCGAACAGCGCTTCCTCGCTCTGCGCCTGGCCAGGTGCCTTGGCGCGCAGCTCTTCGCTGATGGCCAGCTCGCGGCCCTCCACCTCGGCGCTCAGGCGCTCGACGCGCAGGGCCATGGCGACGCGGTCGGCATCGGTTTCGCCGACGTTGGACTGGAAGCGCGTGGCATCCAGGCGCAACAACGGGTCGCCGATTTCGACCACCTGGCCTTCGTGGACGAACATCTCGGAGATGATGCCGCCTTCGAGGTTGGAGATCTTCTGCAGCTTGGACGAGGGGATCGCCTTGCCATCGCCACGGGTGACTTCGTCGATCTCGGCGAAATGCGCCCAGAAGCCGAGGAACAGGATGAAGCCGATCAGCGTCCAGATGGTCAGGCGCACCACGCGGGGGGCGTCCTCGACCAGTGCCTTGCTGACTTCCGGCAGGGGCTGGCCGGAGAGGTCTTCGCGGCCTTTGAAATAGCTCAGCAACGATTGGCCCAGAGACTTACGCGACACTGATCTGCCCCTTTTTCAGCGCTTCCATCACGGCGTCCTTCGGACCGTCGGCGATGATCTGCCCTTTGTCGACGATCAGCAGGCGGTCCACCAGCGAGAGCATGGAGGCGCGGTGGGTGACCAGCAGCACGGTCTTGTTGGTGATCACCGCGTTGAGGCGCTGCTTGAGGCGTTCCTCGCCGGTGTTGTCCATGGAGCTGGTGGGCTCGTCGAGCAGCAGGATGGGCGGGTCGAGCAGCAGCGCGCGCGCCAGGGCGACGTTCTGTCGCTGACCGCCGGAGAGGTTCTGCCCACGCTCGCCCACTTGCAGCTCGTAGCCCTGGGGGTGCAGGCGGACGAATTCGTGGACGCCGGACAGCTCGGCGGCCTGCAGCACCAGTTCGTCCTCGACGTAGCGGGCACCGGACACCAGGTTGTCGCGCAGGGTGCCGGCCAGCAGCTGGATGTCCTGGGGCACGTAGCCGATGTTGTGGCGCAGGTCGCTGACGTCCAGCTGGCGTACGTCGACGCCGTCGATCAGCAGGCTGCCGGAGTCGGCCTGGTAGAGGCCGACGATGAGCTTGGCCAGGGAGCTCTTGCCCGAGCCGCTGCGGCCGACGATGCCGATCTTCTCGCCGGGGCGGACGATCAGGTTGATGTTGTTCAGCGCCGGGGTCTGCTGGTTCGGGTAGGTGAAGTTCAGCTGGCGCATTTCGACGGCGCCCTGCAGGGTCTGGCGCGTCAGCGGGCGTTCGTCCTCGTGGCGCTCCTGGGGCAGCTCCATCATGTGGTTGACCGAGAGCATGGTCAGGCGCGCCTGCTGGTAGCGGGTGATCAGGCCCGAGAGCTGGGTCATCGGGCCGAGGGCGCGGCCGTTGAGCATGTAGCAGGCGATCAGGCCGCCCATGCTGAGCTCGCCGGCAATGATCAGGTAGACGCCGGCGACGATCATCACCACGCCGGCCAACTGCTGGATGAGCAGCGTGAGGTTGAGCGAGAGGCTGGAGAGCATCTTCACCCGCAGCTCGAGGCGGCCGAGGGTGCCGATGGTCTGCTCCCAGAGGTACTGGCGCTCGCTTTCGGCGTTGTTGACCTTGACCGCGTCGAGGCCGGCCAGGGTTTCGATCAGGCTGGACTGGCGCTCGGCGGACAGCGCCATGGTGCGGTCCATGGTTTCCACCAGGGGCTTCTGCAGCAGCCAGCCGATGGTCATCGCAAGGACGAAGGCGACCACGGGGATCCACACCAGGTGGCCGCCGAGGATGCCGATCACCAGGAGGATCAACAGGGTGAACGGCAGGTCGATCACGCTGGTCATGGTCAGCGAGGCGAGGAAGTCCCGCAGCGACTGGAATTCGTGGATGTTCTGGGCAAAGCTGCCGACCCGCGCCGGGCGGTTCTTCATGGCCATGCCGACGATGCGCTCGAACAGCGTGGCCGAGATGATCATGTCGGTCTTCTTGCCGGCAAGATCGAGGCACAGCCCGCGCATGGTCTTGAGCAGCAGGTCGAACAGGTAGGCGCCGGAGATGCCGATGGCCAGCACCCAGAGGGTGGCGGCGGCCTGGTTGGGCACCACGCGGTCGTAGACGTTCATCACGAACAGCGGCGCGCCGAGGCCGATCAGGTTGATCAGCAGGCTGGCGGCCACCGCATCTATATAGAGCCAGCGGGAACGCTTGAGGGTGTCGCGGAACCAGTGGCTGACCCGGGGAATGAGGCTGCCGTGGTTGAGGTCGAACTTGTGCTGCGGCTGGGCGAAGAACGACTGGCCGCTGTAGTCCTCGGCCAGCAGTTCGCGCTTGACCCGCACCTCGCCACCATCGCTTTCGCTGAGCAGCAGGCGCGCGTCGCCATTTTCTTCCCAGGACAGCAACAGGGCACAGCGCCCTTCCTTGAGCAGCAGCAGGGCCGGCAAGGCGATCGCCGGGATCTGCTCCAGCTTGCGTTGCAGCACCCGCCCCTGCAGGCCCGCACGGGCTGCGGCACGGGGCAGCAGCTCGGGGGTCAGGCGCTGGCCGGGCAGCGGCAGGCCGGCGGTGAGCATGGCTCGGCTGGCCGGACGCTGATGCTGCAGGCAAAGGGAGAGCAGGCTATCCAGGAGTGGATCGTCAAGCTGTCCGCGTGGATCGTGACTGAAGGGTACTCGGCTGACTTCTGGATCCACGCTTGGACACTCTTTCTCTAGGACGGGTAAAGGCTCAGTTCAGGCCCGGCAGGGTCGCCTCGGGCTTGAGTTCGGACTGGACGACGGAGGCCATCGGCGCGACCACGCCCTGGCTCTTGAGCAGTTCGCCAATGGTCGCCTTGATCCGGTACTGAGTAAACAGTTCGACGTAGCGAATTTCCACCAGGCGGCGGGACGCGGTGAACAGTTCGTTCTCGCTGTCCAGCAGGTCCAGCAGGGTGCGCTCACCGATGCTGAACTGCTTCTGGTAGGACTCGCGTACCCGGGTACTGTAGTCGACATATTGCTGGGCGATCGGGATTTGTTCGCGAGCGTTGGCCAGGGCGTTCATGGACAGGCCCAGGTCTTCGTTAAGCACGCGCAGGGCGTTGTTGCGGATGTCCAGCGCCTGGTTGATCTGGTAGGCCTTGGATTCCAGGTCGGCCTTGTTGCTGCCACCGGCGAACAGGTTGTAGCGCATGCGCAGCATGGCCTGCCATTCGTTGACGTGGCCGTTCTGGCCGTCCAGGTCGTTGTCGGCGCCACGGCTCAGTTCGGCGTCGAAGCGCGGGTAGAAGAAGGACTTGGCTGCGTCGTACTGCTTCTCGGCAGCGGCTACGTCCGACTCGGCGGAACGCAGGATCGGGCTGTTGGCCAGCAGGGTCTGGCGGGCTTCGGCGATGTCGGTGGGCAGCTGGCCCGCCAGGCCGGCCGGCTCGCTCAGTTCGACCGGGTCGATGCCGACTACGCTATAGAAGTTGGTGCGAGCGTCAGCCAGGTTGGTCTGCTCGGTGATCAGGTTGTTGCGGGCCTGGGCCAGGCGCGCTTCGGCCTGGTCCTGGTCGGCCAGGCGACCCACGCCACGGCTGCTGCGCAGGCTGATCTGGTCATAGATGCGCTGGTGGCTCTTCAGGTTGTTTTCCGCCAGGCGGACCATCTCCTGGCGCTGGATCACGTCGATGTAGACCTGGGCTGCGTCCAGGGCCGTTCTTTCCGACGTACCGAGCAGCGAGTAGGCACGGGAATTGACTGTGGCTTGCTGGCGGGCCACTTCGCTGGAGGTGGCGAAGCCGTCGAACACCATCTGTTGCAGGCGCAGCGACGATTCGCCACGGGTCATGGTCTTCCAGTGGTCGCCCTGGCCGCGGGTGGTGGTGTTGTCGGAACCCTCGCGGCCATAGCCGGCGAGCAGGTCGACTTTCGGCAGGTAACCGCCCTTGGCGGCCTTCAGTTGGTAATCGGCGGACATCCGGCTGTTGATGCCGGCCTGGACTTCGGGGTGTACATCCAGTGCGCGCTGCATGGCTTCGGAAAGAGTCTGGGCATGGAGCGGAAGACTCGCAGCAAGAGCGAAAGGCACGACACAAGCAAAACGCAGACGCATGGATTGGCATCCTTATCAGAGTGTTGGAGACAGTAGTTTGAAGGCCGAAATCACCGTCATGAAATTGGCATCAACCTCGCTCTCGCGGAGCAGAAAACCGTGATCCAAGTCTCATTGAAAAATTCCGGACGGCCATCGAATATCAAAGTGACATTACGAAAACGATTGTTTAGGATGGATGCCAATTGGTCAATACATTGGCATAAACTTAATAGCAAAACGCGATAAGCCAATAAATTGACGACAAAAAAATACCACCATTAAACAAGGGAATGCCTGCATCGAAACGGCTCTTCGCAAGAGCACCGAAGCAGCACGCCGAAGCTAGAGCCAAACCAGGAGAGTCACCCTCATGAGCAGTGTCGTTGCAATCGTCAAGAGCGTTGTCGGCCAAGTAGTTGCAGTCTCTCCGGAGGGTGTGCAGCGCCAGCTCATAGAAGGTGATCGCATCTTCCAGGGCGATCAGCTGATCACCGGCGCTGCGGGCATGGTGACCCTTGAACTGCCCAACGGCAAAATGCTCGACCTCGGCCGCGACACCCAGTGGAGCAGCGCCGAGATCGCCCCCCAGGCCGCTGACGACAAGCCGGCCACCCAGGCACCCAGCGCCGATGAGCTGCAGAAAGCCATCGCCGCCGGCGTCGACCCGACTCAAGCCTTCGAAGCCACCGCGGCCGGCGGCGCCCCTGCTGCGGGCGGTGCCGGCGGCACTGGCGCGGCCGGCGGCAGCCACAGCTTCGTGCTGCTGGACGCCACGGGCGAGCGCGTCGACCCCACCGTCGGTTTCAACACCGAAGGCCTGGCCTTCCAGGCGGCCGGCGATGACGAAACCCAGGACCCGCTGCAGAACGTCGCCCCCGAGTTCGTCGACGGCTCCGGCAATCCCATCACCACCTTCAACCTGACCACCGACGAAGACGTACCGCTGAGCGGCACCTTCACCAGCCGTGACGCCAACGGCGACCTTGTGACCTTTTCCGTCACCCGCGTACCGGCCAACGGCACCCTCGCCCTGAACCCGGACGGCACCTGGACCTACACCCCGGGCCAGGACTACAACGGTAGCGACAGCTTCGAAGTAACCGTGAGCGACAGCCGCGGCGCCTCCACCCCGCTGACCGTCAACGTCGGCATCAACCCGGTGAACGACGCCCCGGTCGCCAGCGGCACCTATGAAGCCAATGTCGATGACACCGCCGCCGCCGACACCTTCGCCGACATCAAGGGCCAACTGGCCGCCACCGACGTCGACGACACCGTTCTGACCTGGAGCGGCAGCGCCAAGGGCGCCTACGGCGAGCTCACCGTCAACGCCGATGGCAGCTACACCTATGTCGTCAATGCCGATGCCGTGAACGGCCTGGGCCTGGGCGAGAACGCCAGCGAGAACTTCACCGTCACCGTGAAGGACCCCTCCGGCGCCAGCGATACCCGCGTCATCACCATCAACTTCACCGGCACCAACGACACCCCGATCGCCACCGCTACCACTGCGGCCGTCACCGAAGACCAGAGCATCACCGGCAACCTGGTGGCCACCGACGCCGACAAGGGCGCGGTCCTCTCCTATGCGGTGGATGGCAAGGCCCCGGCCGGCTTCACCCTGAATGCCGACGGCTCCTGGGCCTTCAACGCCGGCGACGCCGCCTACCAGTCCCTGGCTGAAGGCGAGACCACCACTGTCACCATCCAGTACATCGTCACCGACGAGCAAGGCGCCCAGGCCACCAACACCCTGACCGTCACCGTCACCGGCGTGAACGACCCGGCCATCCTCGGCAGCGCCAACGTGCAGCTGACCGAAACCAACGCCCCGCTGAGCACCGCCGGCACCCTGTCCATCAGCGATGTCGACAGCCCGAACACCTTCGTTGCCCAGAGCAACGTTGCCGGCACCTACGGCACCTTCAACATCGACGCCAACGGCAACTGGAGCTTCGTCGCCAACTCGGCCTTCAACGAGCTGAACGTTGGCCAGTCCTACAGCGAATCCTTCAAGGTCGTCTCCGCCGACGGCACCGAGACCAGCGTCACCGTCACCATCAATGGAACCAACGACGCGGCCGTCCTCAGCAGCGCCAACGTGCAGCTGACCGAGACCAACGCCCCGGTGACCGCCAACGGCACCCTGACCATCAGCGACGTCGACAGCCCGAACACCTTCGTGGCGCAGAACAACGTCGCCGGCAACTACGGCACCTTCAGCATCGGCACCGACGGCAAGTGGACCTTCGTCGCCAACTCGGCCTTCAACGAGCTGAACGTCGGTGACAAGCGCACCGAAAGCTTCGAGGTCTCCGCTGCCGACGGCACCAAGACCAGCGTCACCATCACCATCAACGGCACCAACGATGCCCCGGTGGGCGTGGCCGACAAGATCACCCTGGACGAAGACACCACCGCCACCGGCAACGTGCTGAGCAACGACACCGACGTCGACAGCAGCAGCCTGACCGTCACCAAGTTCAGCCTGACCAACCTGCCCTTCGTCAGCTTCAAGGCCGGCGAGACCGCCGACCTGGTCATCGGCAAGCTGACCATCAAGGCCAACGGCGAATTCACCTTCGTGCCGGCCAAGGACTACAACGGCCCGGTGCCGTCCATCACCTACACCCTGAGCGATGGCAGCGCCACCAGCACCGCCACCCTCACCTTCGACATCACCCCGGTCAACGACGCCCCGGTCAACACCGTGCCCGGCGCCCAGAGCCTGAACGAAGACAGCAGCAAGAGCTTCAGCCTGCTGACCGGCAACAGCATCGCGGTCCGCGACATCGACGGCGACCAGCTGACCACTACCCTTTCCGTCGAACACGGCGCGCTGACCCTCGGCCCGCTGAGCGGCGGCGTGTCCTTCAGCGGCAACGGCACCGGCAGCATCACCCTGGTGGGCAGCCAGGCGGCCATCAATGCCGCCCTGCAGGGCCTGAAATACGTTCCGGCCAAGGACTACAACGGCCAGGACACCCTGACCATCAACACCACCGACGGCAAGCTGAGCGACAGTGACAGCGTCACCCTCACCATCAAGCCGGTGAACGACGCGCCGGTGGCCACCCCCACCACCGAGGCCACCACCGAAGACGCCCCCGTGATCGGCGGCAAACTGGCCGCCACCGACGTCGACGGCGACACCCTGACCTACAGCGCCAAGGGCACCCTGCCCGGCGGCTTCACCCTGAACACCGATGGCACCTGGACCCTGGACCCGAGCCACGCCGACTACCAGCACCTGGCCGAAGGCGCGTCCACCACCCTGACCATCAACTTCACCGCCACCGACGGCAAGCTGTCCAGCAGCAGCACCCTGACCATCATCGTCACCGGCGTGAACGACAAGCCGACCATCACCGCCGCCACCGCTGCCACCAGCGAAGGCGACGGCCAGATCAACGGCCAGATCGCCGCCAATGACGTCGACGACGGCGCGGTCCTCGCCTTCAGCACCACCGCCAATGTCGCCGGCCTGACCCTGGGCAGCGACGGCAAGTGGACCTTCGACGCCAGCAACGCCGCCTACGACTACCTCAAAGGTGGCGAGCAACTGGTCATCACGGTACCGGTCACCGTCACCGACGAGCACGGCGCCAGTGCCGACAGCACCCTGACCATCACCCTCACCGGCACCAACGACGCACCGGTGGCCAATGCCGTCAGCGCTTCGGGCAACGAAGACCAGGCCGCACGCATCCAGGTGAACCTGTCCGGCAGCGATGTCGACGGCAGCGTCACCGGCTTCACCATCGGTTCCGTGCCCGCCAACGGCACCCTGTACGCCGGCGCCAACGGCGGTACCGCCCTGAAGGCCGGCGACAGCGTCACCGGCCCGGTGTACTTCGTCCCGGCCAAGGACTGGAACGGCACCACCACCTTCGAATACAGCGCCGTCGACAACAATGGCGCCGTCTCGGCCGACAAGGCCACCGCGACCATCACCGTCGCCCCGGTCAACGACCGCCCGGTCGGCGTCAACGACAGCGTCACCCTGAACGAAGACCAGACCGCCACCGGCAACGTCCTGACCAACGACAAGGACGTGGACGGCGATACCCTGGTGGTTACCAAGTTCAACATCACCGGCTTCCCGCTCGTCAGCGCCAATGCCGGCGGCACCATCGACCTGCTGGGCACCGGCAAGCTGACCATCAAGGCCAACGGTGACTTCACCTTCGAGCCGGCCAAGGACTACAACGGCCCGGTCCCGAGCGTCACCTACACCCTGAGCGACGGCAGCCTCACCAGCACCGCCACCCTCAAGTTCGACATCACCCCGGTCAACGATGCCCCGGTCAACAGCACCCCGGGCGCCCAGACCCTGGCCGAGGACGGCAGCAAGGTCTTCAGCCTCTTCGGCAACAACAGCGTCGCCGTGAGCGACGTGGACGGCGACAAGCTGACCACCACCCTCAGCGTCGACCACGGCGTGCTGAGCCTCGGCCCGATCCTCGCCAACGGCCTGACCTTCAGCGGCAACGGCACCGGCAGCATCACCCTGTCCGGCAGCCAGGCGGCCATCAACGCCGCCCTGCAGGGCCTGAAGTACGTCCCCGCTGCCAACTACAACGGCCAGGACACCCTGACCATCAGCACCAGCGACGGCAAGCTGAGCGACACCGACAGCATCACCCTGAACATCACTCCGGTGAACGACGCCCCGGTGGCCAGCGCCAGCAGCGCCACCACCGTCGAAGACGCCCCGGCCATCGGCGGCAAGCTCGATGCCACCGACGTCGACGGCGACACCCTGACCTTCACCCTGAACAACCCCGCCCCGGCCGGCTTCAGCCTGAACGCCGACGGCACCTGGACCTTCGACCCGAGCAACGCCGCCTACCAGGCCCTGGGCCAGGGCGAGCAGTTGATCATCCAGATTCCCTTCACCGCCACCGACGGCTCGCTGTCCAGCGGCAACACCCTGACCATCACCGTCACCGGCGTGAACGATGTGCCGGTCGTCAGCGGCGCCATCACCTACGGCACCAACGAAGACGCCGCCGGCCAGGTGATCGACCTGCTGGCCAAGGCCAGTGATGCCGACGCCAAGGACGTGCTCAGCGCCGTCAACGTCAGGGAAACCAGCGGCAACGACGCCGCCGGTGTCACCGTCCAGGGCAACACCCTGGTGGTCGACCCGTCCCGGTACAACTACCTGGCCAAGGGCGAGAGCGTCGTCCTGACCTACGAATACCAGGTCAGCGACGGCAAGGGCGGCCTGGTCACCACCAGCGCCACCGTCACCATCGACGGCGTCAACGACGCGCCGGTGGTCAGCAGCGCCATCGCCGTGGACAGCAACGAAGACGCCGCCTCCTTCAGCGTCGACCTGCTGGCCAAGGCCAGCGACGTCGACCTCAGCGACGTGCTGGGCATCAGCAACTTCAAGCAGGTCGGCACCCAGGACGCCTCGGGCGTGACCCTCAGCGGCAACGGCCTGCAGGTGAACCCGAACGCCTACAACTACCTCGCCGCCGGCGAGAAGCTGGTGCTCACCTACAGCTACGACGTGGTCGACAACAACGGCGGCATCACCCCCACCACCGCCACCCTCACCATCGAGGGTCGCAACGACGCCCCCGTGCTGGAAAGCACCGTACAGAGCGGCAGCATCACCGAGCGCGCCGACGGCGTGCCCGGCGAGAACGCCGGCAGCCTGACCGCCAGCGGCGACTTCGGCTTCAGCGACGCCGACCTGAGCAACACCCACACCGTGGGCACCGAGCTGGTCAGCGCGAAGGACGGCAACGGCCAGAGCGTCAACGTGCTGGGCAACCTCAGCGCCAGCATCAGCGATGCCGCCCAGGGCGACGGCCAGGGCTCCGTGCACTGGAACTACAGCGTCGCCGCCGGCGCGCTGGACTACCTGGGCGCCGGCGAGACCGTCACCCTGGTCTACCGCGTGACCGTCACCGACAGCAGCGGCGCCCCGGTCTCCCGTGACGTCACCATCACCCTCACCGGCAGCAACGACGCCCCGGTGGTGAGCGGTGTCGCCACCACCCTGACCCACGAAGACGCGTCCGCCTACAGCCTCGACCTGCTGCAGCACGCCTCCGACGAAGATGCCAACGACGTCCTCAGCGTCGGCAACGTCCAGCAGGTCGGCAGCGGCGATGCGTCCGGCGTCAGCTTCGACGCCGCCAGCAACAGCCTGAAGATCGATCCGTCCAAGTACGACTACCTGGCCGTGGGCGAGAAGGTCGTCCTCACCTACAGCTACGAAGTCAGCGACGGCCACGGCGGCGTCACCAGCGCCAACGCCTCGGTCACCATCGAGGGCCGCAACGACGCCCCGGTTGTCACCGACACCAGCGTCACCGTCGACGAGGAAAGCACCGGCACTCCGCTGAACATCGCCGCCCCGACCGACGTAGACACCAGCAACGTCCTGACCATCACCGTCAGCGGCCTGCCCACCGTGGGCACCGTGACCCTGGCCAACGGCACCCCGGTGACCAACGGCCAGACCCTGATCAGCGCCGAGCTGCAGGGCCTGAAGTACAACGGCCCGGCCGACTACAAGGCCGGCGACCCGGTTGGCGACTTCAAGTACAGCGTCAACGACGGCACCACCACCGTCGAAGGCAAGGTCACCCTGGGCGTCAACCCGATCAACGACGCGCCCGATGCCAACGACGACTTCGGTGTCATCGCCGGCCTCAAGGGCAACTACTACGCCTACCGTGAAGGCACCGACGGCGGCAACCTGGAGAACCTCGCGGGCGTCACCGCCTTCATCGCCGGCCGCACCCCCAGCGCCACCTTCACCGCCACCGAGCTGAACTACGGCAACGGCGTGTCCAGCAACCTGGGCGGCGACCAGCAGCTGCAGAAATTCCTCGGCGCCGATGCCGGCTCCCTGAACACCGACCCGGCGAACAGCTCGGACGCCATCATCCAGCTCACCGGCCAGATCAGCCTCGCCGCCGGCACCTACCAGTTCAAGGTCACCGCCGACGACGGCTTCAGCATCGTCATCGACGGCAAGGTGGTCGCCGAATACAACGGCAACCAGGGCCCGACCGCGCGCGAATCGGCCACCTTCACCCTTACCGAAAGCGGCGCCCACAATATCCAGATCGTCTACTGGGACCAGGGCGGCCAGGCCCAGCTGAAGGTCGAACTGCGTCCGGAAGGCGGCACCTACACCGTGGTCGGCGGCAGCCAGCTGACCCAGGCCGGCAACGACGTACTGACCACCAACGAAGACCAGCCGCTGACCATCGAGCCCTCCACCCTGCTGGGCAACGACACCGATGTCGACGGCGACAGCCTCACCATCCTCAGCGTCCAGGGCGCCAAGAACGGCACCGTAGAACTGGTCAACGGCAAGGTGGTATTCACCCCTGCGCCGAACTTCAACGGCACCGGCTCCTTCACCTACACCGTGAGTGACGGCCACGGCGGCACCGATACCGCCACCGTCACCGTAGGCGTCAAGCCGGTCAACGATGCACCGGTGGTCGACAGCACCTCCCTCACCGTGGCGGAGGAAAGCGTCGGCACCAACCTGGGCCTGAAAGCCCCGACCGACGTGGACGGCAACCCGCTGACCATCAAGGTCACCGGCCTGCCGACCCTCGGCACCGTGACCCTGGCCGACGGCACCACCGTGACCAATGGCCAAACCCTGACCAGCGCCCAGCTGCAAGGCCTGAAGTACAACGC
>BATO01000089.1 GCA_000474255.1 Aquipseudomonas alcaligenes MRY13-0052 | reverse complement strand
CCTGAGCAATGTGAACGACAACGGCGTGACCCTCAGCGACTCCGACAGCGCCACCAATACCGTGGCCGAGAACGCCGCCACCGGCACCCGCGTGGGCGTCACCGCCCTGGGTGTGGACGGCGATGCCGGCACCAGCGTGACCTACGCGCTGACCGACAACGCCGGCGGCCGCTTCGCCATCAACGCCACCACAGGTGTCGTCACCGTGGCCGATGGCAGCAAGCTCGACTACGAGGCGGCTACCAGCCACACCATCACCGTGCTGGCCACCAGCTCCGACGGCAGCACCCAGTCGGCGACCTACTCCATCGCCGTGACCAACGTCAACGAAGCCCCCGTGGTGGTCGCTGGCGCTGCGGTCACCGGCAACGAAGACACCAACTACGTCTTCAGCTGGAGCGACTTCAAGGTCAGCGACGTGGACGCCAACAGCAGCCTGTCGATCAAGGTCGAGAGCCTGCCGGGCGAAGGCAAGCTGCAGGTCAAGGTGGGCAACACCTGGACCGATGTCAGCGCCAACACCACCGTCACCAAGTCGGTGATCGATGGCGGCGGCCTGCGCTTCGTGCCGGATTCCAACGAATCCGGTCACGACAGCTTCAGCAACACCGGTGTCGGCCTAAACAAGCAGACCTACGCCGAGTTCAAGTACAGCGGCAGCGACGGCTCCCTGAGCACCGCCAGCAGCACCATGAGCATCGACATCGCGCCGTCGGCCGACGTCCCGACGCTCACCGTGAAGTCGGCGGCCGCGGCCAACCTGTTCACCACCACCTGGGAAAGCGCGCCGAACAGCGACAGCACCTCCCAGGACGTCACCAGTGCCACCTTCGAGAACTGGAGCCTGGTCACCACCGGCGATGTACGCAGTGGCGGCAGCAACGTGTTCGAAGTCTGGGCCAACGGCGACAGCATGCAGAACCAGGCCGGCAACATGGTCACCGTCAAGCTGCAGGGCACCGGCAACAACGACGCCCTGGAGCTCAACGACGCCGGCGGCAGCATGTCGCAGACCCTGGGCGTGACCCGCAACGTCGCCACCGAGGTCGGCAAGGTCTACGAGCTGAACCTGGACTACGCCGGTCGCCTGGGCTTCGACACCAGCTTCACCAAGATCGCCGTCTACCTCGGCAGCACCCTGGTGGGCGAATACGCCTCCACCAGCAGCCAGACCAGCCTGAACTGGGAAAACATCCACTTCAGCTTCGTCGGCACCGGCAACACCGAGGCCCTGACCATCAAGCTGGCCGGCACCTCCACCGACTCCAGCGGTCGTGGCGCGCTGATCGACAACATCACCCTCACCTCGTCCCAGGGCGTGGTGGCCGGCGATGGCGGCGTCAGCGGCAAGACCAGCATCGCCCTGGCCAACTACATTGGCGGCGCACTGACCGACACAGACGGCTCCGAGAGCCTGAGCTACCAGCTGAGCAACCTGTCCAACGGTTCGAGCATCGTCGTCGGCGGCACCACCCTCAGCGCGGTCAACGGCGTGTACACCCTCACCGCTGCCCAGCTGGCCACCGCCAAGCTGCAGGTCTCCGGTGACGTGCGCGGCGACATCGGCCTGGACGTCAAGGCGGTCAGCACCGAACCCAACGGCAGCACTGCCAGCACGGCGTCCCAGCACCTGACCCTGAACATCGTCGATGGCGGCGTGGAGCACACCAGCTACACCACCAACACCATCACCATGGCCGACGCCACCGGCACCACCAGCCTGAGCGGCGGCTTGACCGGCGAGTACTGGGGCTACAGCGAGAACGGCACCAGCCGGCCGAACCTCACCACCCTGAGCCAGGTCGAGAACTACATCGAGGGCCGTTCCGGCAACAACAGCAGCCTGGTGGGTTCCAACACCAACGCGGCGAACGGCTCGGTCAATGCCACCTTCATCGCCAATGTCATCGACTACGGCCTGAAGAACGGCAGCCCGGTGTTCAGCGACGACCTCGGTGACAACCGCACCGTCAACAACGGCACCACCATCGGCACATCCAACAACAGCCAGAACAACCTGTACGACTTCCTCACGGCAGCCAGTACCGGCAACGTCTCCAGCCTCAAGGCCGGCGGGTCGAACCTGGGTGACACCAGTGACGCCATCATCCGCGCTCACGGCTTCATCGACGTCGGCAACGGCGGAACCTACGACATCCGCATCACGGCGGACGACGGGTACCGCCTGCTGATCGACGGCCAGGACGTCGCCAACGCCGACAAGATCCAGTCCACCACCACCGACACCTACAAGAACGTCAGCCTCACCGGCGGCTTGCAGGCGCTGGAACTGCTGTACTGGGACCAGGGCGGCTCCGCCACCCTGAAGATCGAGCTCAAGCCCAGCGGCAGCGATGACTCGGCGTACAAGACCCTCGGTACCGGCGATTACCAGCTGTTCCAGGCCACCACCCTGTCCAGCGGCCAGGAATTCGTGGAAACCAGCACCGGCTGGGCGGTTCACACCATCCAGACCACCACCGGCACCGAAGCCAGCGACCTGATCAATGGCAGCAAGTACTCCGACATCATCAACGGCGGCAACGGCCACGACGTGCTCTACGGCAACGCTGGCAACGACCTGCTCAACGGTGGTGACGGCAACGACCTGCTGATCGGCGGTATCGGCAACGACACCCTCACCGGTGGCGCAGGCGCGGACGTCTTCATGTGGAAGGCGGGCGATGTCGGCAACGACGTGATCAAGGACTTCAACGCCACCCAGGGCGACCGCATCGACCTCAGCGACCTGCTGCCCGATGCCGCGCACTCCGGCAACCTCCTCGATTACCTCAAGGTCGACACCGCCACCAGCACCCTGCAGGTGAGCACCACCGGCAACGTCAACAGCGGCGCCGATGTGACCATCAAGCTCGAAGGCGTGGACCTGACCCAGTACGGTTCCACCTCCTCGCAGATCGTCAGCTCCCTGGTGGCCGGCTCCGACCCGCTGGTGAAAACCGAGCACCACTGATCCACCGACAACGCCCCTCCCCGTCGCCGTGAACCGGCGGCGGGGAGGCGGCCGGTTCGCTTTCCCCATGTTCCCCACTGGCCTGCGCGTGTAGATTGGCGCAGGTCTTTTCATGTCCTCAGAAAGGGGGTACCCCATGCTTTACGTTCAGCAAGACGACCAGGGTCAACTGGTGCGCGTGGAAGCGGCAGAGTTCGAAGGCTTCACCGGCATGCTCCCCGCCGATGACCAGCTCGTGCTCGCCTGGTATTCCAACCAGACCGTCGAAGCCAGCCTGATGCAGCTCAAGCAGAGCGACCAGGAAATGATCCGGGTACTGGAAGACCTCATCGGCCTGCTGATGACCAAGGGCGTGATCCGCATCACCGACCTGCCCCAGGCCGCGCAATCCAAGCTGCTCAGCCGTAACCAGGCACGCGAGGCCCTCGGCGGCCTGAACCGCCTGATCAACGACGAGGAGTCAGGCGTCATCTGATCCGGCCCCTGCCTCCCCCTTTGCCGCTGCTGCGCCGGGCCCTACACCGGCAACGGCACATCCGCACCCACCAGCCCCTCTTCCTGTAGTGCCAGCCAGAACGCCCGAGGCACCTCGGCCTGCAGTTGCGCCATGTACTGCGCCGGGCGTGCCGGTGTCGCGGTGCCGGGAATCACCGACAGGGTGGCGTCGATCTGTTCTTCGGTGAGTGCATGGGCCTCCTGACGCCGTGTTCTGGCGTACTTCAGGGGACCGGGCAAAGCGCGGGATGGTTCAAGGCAGCGGCCGGAAGGCGGGGCCGTGGCGCCCGCCTCCGCCCGGGATCAACGCCAGGGAGCGGGAGCGCCGAACAGCTGGCCCTGGGCACCCTGGATGCCCATTTCCTGCAGCACCCGCAGCTCGCCCTCGGTCTCGACGCGCTCGGCGATCAGCGGCAGGTCGATGCTGTGGGCCGCGCGCTGCATGGCCTCGATGAACAGGCGCTTGTCGTTCTCGGTGTCGATGGCGCGGATGTGGCTGCCATCCACCTTCAGGTAGGCCAGGCCCAGGCGCGCCAGGTTGCCGATCATGCTGAAGCGACCGCCGAAGTGCTGCAGGCTGAGGGCGAAACCCAGCTCGCGCAGGCGCCGGGTCAGGCTCTCCAGCACCGCCTGCTCGGGCAACTGGTCTTCCTCAAGTTCCAGGGTCAGGCGCGGGCCCAGTTGCGGATGCTGACGCAGCAGGTCGAGGGCACGGTTCAGCGCCTTCTCGTCACGCAGCAGCGCGCCGGACAGGTTCAGCGCCAGGGGCTGGTCGTGGCCGGCCATCTGCGCCAGCACCAGTTCCAGCATCACCAGGTCGAGGCGCGTGGACCAGCCGAAGCGCTCCAGCCAGGGCAGGAAACGCCCGGCGGGGATGCTCTCGCCCTGCTCGTCCGGCAGGCGCGACAGCACCTTGTAATGCAACACCCGCGTGGGGTCACGACTGGCCACCACCGGCTGGAAGAACAGCTGGAAGCGCCCCTGGGCCAGGGCCTTGTCCAGCAGCGCGTGCCAGGCATGACGGTCATCGCCGACGTTGCCGGCGCGGGTCTGCTCGATGCACGCCCAGGCGCGGTCGGCCTGGCGCTCGGCCTGGGCCAGGGCCTCGTCGGCGAGCATCATCAGGTCCTGCTGCGACTCGCCCGGGGCGAAGGGCACCAGGCCGATATGGGCCACGGGATGGGTGTCGGTGGCACCGGTGCTGGCCAGGCTGCCGAGAGCGCCATCGAGACGGGTGGCCAGTTGCTCGGCCTCCTCGCGCACCAGGCCCGGCGCCAGCAGGATGAACTCGCCACCGCGGCTACGCGCCAGCAACTGGCCGGCGCCCTGCCCCGCGCTGTTGCGCGCGAGCTGCTCGGCCACTGCCTTGAGCAACTGGTCGGTGCGCTGGCCACCCAGGCGCTGGTTGAGGCCGGCCAGGTCGTTGACCCGCAACAGCAGCAGGTAGCCGCTGCTGGCCTGGTCCTCGGCACTCAGGCGGGCACTGAGCTGCATCTCGAAATAACGGCGGTTGCCCAGGCCGGTGAGGCTGTCCTGGTAGGCCTCGTCACGCAGGCGCTCGCTGCGCTCGGCCTGCTCCTGGAACAGCGCCTTGAGCTTCTCCACCATCTGGTTCATCGCCTGCACCACACGGCGCAGCTCGGGGGTGCGCGGCAACTGCGGCAGGCTGAGGAATTCGCGACGGGCGATGGCGTGGGATTGCTCCACCATATAGTCCAGCGGGCGCAGCTGACGGCGCAGCAGCACCGCACCGAGGCCGGCGCTGACCAGGCCGCACAGGGCCAACCAGCCGAGGCTGCCGAGGGCGCTCTGCCACAACTTGGCGATGGCGAACATCGGGTGGCTCTGCACCTCGACCCGCGCGGCCTGGGTCCAGCCGCGACTGACGATGGCATCACCGCCGGCCGACTCCAGGCCGATCAGCGACACGAACCACTGGGGCACCTGGGCCGCCACCGCATCGGGCACGCCGGTGCGCTCCACGATCACCTTGCCGGTGGCCATGTCGATCACGCGGATGCGCTCGAAGTAGCCGCTGTCGAAGATCGAACTGACCATCAGCTCGACCATCGCCGCATCGTCGATATGCGGCGTCAGCGACAGGCCCAGGGCCGTCGCCGCGTCCTGGGCATGGGAACGCAACTGGTTGACGTACTGCTCGCGCGAGCTTTCCAGGCTGACCATGAAGCTGCCGCTGAAGGCGACGACCAGGAACAGGCAGATGGCGATCAACAGCTGTTTGAACAGGGACATCTCGACTCCGCTATTCGCTCGTGGGAAAGCCTTCGGCTTTCATCTTTTTCAACAGGTCCTGCCAGCGGGACAGACGCTTGGCGTCGCCCACCTTCTTGCCGCCGCCCTGGTTGGTCAGCCACAGGCCCTCACCGTTGAAGGCGTAGACCGGCAACAGGTCACTGCGCTGGGACGCCGGCAGGATGCTGCCGATCAGGTTGTCCAGCACCAGGGGCACCGCGTCGGGTTTCTCGTAATAGGTCAGCACCATGTGCGCCTGGTTCAGGCGCAGTGCCTTGACGTAGGTGATGCGCAGCTTCTCCGCCGGCACCCCCAGGTGACGCAGGCTGATGTACTTGGCGATGGCGTAGTCCTCGCAATCGCCCGCCCCGCGGCGCAACGCCTCCACCGGTGTCGCCCAGTAATCCACCTGGTTCCATAGGGCGAGGTCATCGGTGAAACGCAGCTTGGCGTTGAAGAAGCGATTGACCTCCTTCAACTGCTCCGCCTCGCTGGCGCCCGCCTGGCTGGCCAGCAGGCGCTGCCAGTCATCGATGCGCTGCTTGCCATCGCCCAGGGGGCCATAGAGGGATTCGGCGCGACGGCTGATCAGGGTGAAATCCCAATCCGCCTGCAGGGCACCGGCCAGCAAGGCGAACAGCAACAGCAGCACCGGGCCTATAACGCCCGGCCTACCCGTGCTTCGCCATTTGCCGATACTGCTGAGCAAAATCCGATTTCCTGCCAATGGAACCGCCGGGCGGCCCCGATAACGAGGCGCGAATGGTGCGGGCTGGCAGCAGAAAAAACAATGGCACAGTGCCCCTATCCGACCTGCGCCGTGGGCAAGGCCATGCGGGTTTCAGTGCCATCGGAAAACAGGGAGCCCCCGTAGGTTGGGCTGAGGTACGAAGCCCAACGCAGCAAGGCCGAGCATCCCACCGCTGGGCCTCGCTGCGCTCGGCGCCAACCTACGGCGCCATGCTCAACCCAATCACCGTGCCGGTGTAGGTCGGGTGCAACCCGACAGGGGTTTCACACAACACCATCGCGGGTTTCACCCGCCCTACCGCCGCACTCCACCGACGGTGGCGACGGGAGCACCCAGGCGTAGCCCGGGCTTCAGCCCGGGAACGGTGGCGGCAGGATCAGCGCAGCCCGCGCAGATGGAGGAAGCCGAACAGCAGCACCTGGGTGCGCTCCAGCCAGGGGAAGGGACGGGCCTTGAGCTTGCGGTTGAACAGCGCGGCCTCGGCCACGTGGACCAGCAGCATCACACCGGCCACCAGCAGCAGGGGGCGGTGCAGGGGCTCGCCGAAGGGGTAGACGATGTTGAGGATCGCCACCAGCCAGAACATGGCCAGGGCGCCCTTGGCGAACGACAGGACGTGCATAGGGGTTCTCCATTGCAAGGTTGAGCCTTGCAGTGTGCCGTCTCCGGCCGCGCGCGCCTTCCGCACTTTCGTTTGGCCGGCGCGCGCGACGGTGGGTCAGCCCGCCTGCGCGCTCGGGGTGGGTCAGCGCACCGTCAGGGCGATGGGGGCGTCCTCGAAGTCGAAGCAACCGAGGAAGGTCTTGATGTCCAGCAGGTTGCCGTCCACCTTCACGTCGCCCAGCAGCGCGCCCTTGAGCAGGCCGTTCTCGCCGCTGATCACGGTGTCGAGGTAGGTCTTGTCGAAGGTCAGCTTCAACGTGGTGCCCTCGGGAATGCCCGGGTGCATCTCCACCACGCCGCGGCGTATCTCCAGCGCCCACTGCTCGTTGATATCGGGGAAGACGAAGCCCAGGGTGAGGTTCACGTCGGCGCTCTTCTCCGGGTCGATGCGGGTGACCCAGTTCTGCAGGAAGATCCGCGCCGGCAGGTTCTTCAGCATGTCCGGCGAGAGGAAGGCGTTGCGCAGCCCCTGGGACAGCTGCAGCGCGGCATCGCCCTCGAGCTTGCCCTCCAGCTCCATGGCGCTCATCAGGTACCAGTTGCGCCAGTTGATGTTCATGCTGGCGTAGCCCAGGCGGCGGAAGCTGCGGGCCTTGATGTCGCGAGCCAACTTGTCGTCGTGGTCGACGCGGATGGCGTAGCTGGCCAGCTCGGCCGCCCATTGCCAGTCCCCCTTGAGGTAGGCGTCGCCGGCGGCCAGCAGCAGCTTGTCACGCCCACCCATGAGGGCGATCAGGCGCTTGGCCTTCTCCGCAGGCGGCGTCGGGTCGAGGTCCACCGGGTCGCCCTGGAACCAGCCCAGGTAGCCCTGGTAGATCTGCCGCACGCTGTGCTTCACGGTGCCGTAGTACTCGCGCAGGTAGGGCGTGTAACCGGCCAGGTGCGGCGGCAGCTTGACCTTCTCCACCAACTCGTCGGGGGTCAGGCCCTTGTTCATCCAGCGCACGGTCTGGTCGTGGATGTAGGCGATGGCGTCGCGGGTCATGCGCAGCACCTCTTCCACCTTGTCGCGCCCGGACACCGGCTGGCCGTGCAGCGGCACCATGTAGTCGGCCTTGAACGCACGCAGCTTGTCGAGGCTCTGCACCCACACCACCGGGTCGCGGAACTTGGTGCCGCGCAGGGTGTGGACGTTGGGCAGGGTCGGCCCCTGGGTCACCTCGGCGCTGATCAGCACGCGGTTGTCCGGCAGGTAGAGGACGATCTCGTCCGGCGCCTCGCTGGGCACATGGAGGAACTGCACCTTCAGCCCGGCGATGGTGGTATCCAGGGCTTCCTTGAAGGTGACGGTCGGCGCGATGAATGTGGAGGCGCCGGGATGGGCCAGCGGGCCGAGGCCGGCGTTCATGTCGCGCTTGTCGCTATCCGGCAGGGCCGCGCCGAAGCTGTAGCCCGAGCGCATGCCGAGGATCGGACCCACCAGCGCGCCCTGGGTCACCACGTTGTCCAGCAGGGTTTCCTGGGCGTAGATCTGCACCTCGCCACGCTTCACCTGCTCTTCGCTGACGAAGCCCTTCACGCCGTTGATGTGGTCCGGGTGGAAGTGGGTGTAGACGATGGCCTTGATCGGCTTGGCGCTGATCTTGCGGAACTCCGCCAGCACCTTGCGCGACTGCTCGGCGGACTCGCCCGTGTCGACGATGATCAGCCCTTCCGGCGCCTCGATCATCACGCTGTTGGCCAGGTTCCAGCCCACCGCCGACCAGACGTTGTCGGCGATCTTGTAGACCTTCTCGTCAAAGTGCCGGGTGTGCTCGGCAAGCTCGGCGTTGATGCTCGGCTCCAGGGTCTCGTCGGGCAGCGCGGCGTCAGCGCCGAACGGCAGGGCGGCGGCCAGCAGCAGGCCGCCGAAACGGGTGGTGATGCGCATGATGTCGGCTCGTTGTTGTTATGGGAGCAGACAGGCTGGCAGGCACCGGTCAATAATTCCAATGCATTCCCCTGCCGAAATCGATGCGGTATACGCATGAACGACCTACGCCAGCTCCGCCACTTCGTCGCCCTCGCCCAACACGGCCACTTCGCCCGTGCGGCGGAGGCCGTCAACCTCAGCCAGCCGGCCCTCAGCCGCAGCATCCAGGCCCTGGAGGCCAGCCTCGGCTGCAGCCTGCTGGACCGCGGCCCCCGGCAGATCGCCCTCACCGCCCACGGCCGATTGGTGCTGGAGCATGCCCAGCGCCTGCTGGACGGCCGCCGCGCCCTGCACAGCGCCGTGGCCCAGTTGGAGAACCTCGACAGCGGCGAACTGCGCCTGGGTGCCGGCCCCTACCCCGCCGCGCGCCTGGTGCCCCGCACGCTGGGCCGCTTCGCCGGGGCCCACCCGGGCGTGCAGGTGCAGTTGCGCATCGAGGATTGGCACAGCCTGCGCAGCCAGTTGCTGGGGGACGCCATCGAGCTGTTCGTGGCGGACGTGCGCGAGTTCGAAGGCGACCCGCTGCTGCACATCACGCCCCTGCGCCGCCACGCCGGCACCCTCTTCTGCCGCCCCAGCCACCCGCTGCTGCAACGACCCCGCCTGCGGGTCGAGGACCTGGCCGTCTACCCGCTGGCCGGCACCCAGCTGCCCGCCGAGGTGGCGCGCACCCTCGGCGCGCTGAACAACAAGGCGCAACCGCTGGGCATCGAGTGCGACAACTTCATGGTGCTCAAGGCCCTGGTGGCCGACAGCGAGGTGATCAGCATGGCGCCCTGGGACGTACTGGCCGAAGACGTCGCGGCCGGCCGTCTGGCGGTGCTGCTGCCAGTGGACAACCTCGACGCCCGTTCCGCCTATGGCATCGTCAGCCACGCCGGGCGCAGCCTGTCACCGGCTGCGCGGGCGATGGTGGAGTACTTGCTGGAAGAAGACGCCCAACCCATTACCGGCTACTGACAACTATCTGCGTTGCCATCGCTGCGTTGAAAACAGGCTCAAGAGGCTCATTTACGGCGCGTAAACTCCGCTCTCTCGCCCGTTTTCGCCTTGCGCTGGCTTCCTCGCCTAGGTTTCAGTGCTCTGCTTTAGCGACGGTTCTGCTGCGACCAGTCACTGCGGTGCGGGCGGATGGGGTTTTCGTGGGGGCGCACCTGGTAGGCCGGCGGCACAGCGTAGCTGGGGCGACCGCCGCCCTGGTTCCAGCCCTGTTGCGGCGGGCGGTTGCCGCCCCAGTTCTGCAGGCGCGGGGTGTAGTCGTGGCGACGCTCGTTCCAGTCCGGGCGCGGCGGGTTGCGGTTGTCCCAACGCCGCGAGTCGTGCCGGTTGTCATGGCGATCGTCGTGGCGGTCGTAGCGATGGTCGTTGCGCCCGTCGTAGCGGCGGTCATGGCGCGGCGGCTGGTAGGGCTGCGGGCGCACCTGGTAGTAGCGCTGCGGCTGGTAGATGCGCTCGGTCCGGTAGTAGTAGGTCGGAGAACCCTGGTAATAGGCCGGCTGCTGCACGACATAGCCACCGCCGCCATAGCTGCGCGGGTAGCCACGGTAATGGTCGTCATAGTCGTAGACGGCACAACCACCCAGGGACAGGCCCAGTACTGCGATCAACATCGTTCGATAGGACATGGCGGCCTCCTTCGACCGCTGGGACGGCGCCAACGAATGTCGGCACCCGGGATTTCTCCCACAATCTTCGACACCGTTTCACACGGCCGGTGTGCATCCCTCCGTCGGCAAAATCCATTTCCAGTTATTACCGCGCACCAGCATGAAGCGTCCCGCCCCAGAGACGGGCACGGCGCGCCCCTGCACACCGCTGGCATTCACCCCACCCTCCTCCATAGCGCCCGCCGCCAGCGGCTCGCGCCGGGTTGGCACGGCCTTCGCTAAGGATCAGGCGTGCAGGAGCAACCCGGTGGAAGCCGGGGTCCGCGGCACCACAATTTGCAATGGCTGGCTAGGGTTCCGGCTCGCGAAAGCGGGTGGCTGGTCCGAGAGCCGGCGACCTCCTCCGAGGTTACACGGCGGGACAAAAGCCCGGGAGAACGCGCCCCTGCATGCAGGGAAGTGCCGCGCCGCTCCCGCTGTCCCTAACCGAACTGGAGGTCATCCATGCGCAAGCCCCGTCTGTTCGCCGTACTCGCTGCCGGCCTAGCCGCCGCCATCAGCTTCAACTCCAACGCAGCGCAGAAGGACAGCTTCAACGTCTGCTGGACCATCTATGCCGGCTGGATGCCATGGGAATACGGTGCCACCCAGGGCATCGTCGACAAATGGGCGAAGAAGTACGGGATCGACATCCAGGTCACCCAGCTCAACGACTACGTCGAGTCGATCAACCAGTACACCGCCGGCCAGTTCGACGGCTGCACCATGACCAACATGGACGCCCTGACCATCCCCGCTGCCGGCGGCGTGGACAGCACCGCGCTGATCGTCAGCGACTTCTCCAATGGCAACGACGGCATCGTGCTCAAGGGTGAAGGCAAGACCCTCGGCGACCTCAAGGGCCTGCCGGTGAACCTGGTGGAGCTGTCCGTCTCCCACTACCTGCTGGCCCGCGCCCTGGAGCGCGCCCACCTGGCCGAGAAGGACGTGCAGGTAGTGAACACCTCCGATGCCGATATCGCCGCCGCCTTCGACACCGACGAAGTGCAGGCGGTAACCACCTGGAACCCGATGCTCGCCGAGATCAAGGCCAAGCCCGGCACCAGCCTGGTGTTCGACTCCAGCAAGGTGCCCGGCGAGATCATGGACATGATGGTGGTGAACACCGAGACCCTGAAGGACAACCCGGCCCTGGGCAAGGCGCTGACCGGTGCCTGGTTCGAGATCGTCGCGCTGATGAAGGCCGGCAGCGCCGAGAGCACCGCCGCACTGACGCACATGGCCAAGGCCTCGGGCACCGACCTGGCCGGTTACCAGGCCCAGCTGGACGCCACCCGCCTGTTCGCCACACCGGTCGAGGCCCTGGAGTTCGTCACCAGCCCGAAGCTGCCGGCGACCATGGACAAGGTGGCCACCTTCTCCTTCGCCCACGGCCTGCTGGGTGAAGGCGCCAAGGATGCCCACGCGGTGGGCATGAGCTTCGCCAAGGGCGTAGTCACCGGCGACAAGGGCAACGTCAAGCTGCGCTTCGACCCGACCTACGTGCAGATGGCCGCGGAAGGGAAGCTCTGACCGCCGACACGGTTCCGTAGGTTGGTGCCAAGCGCAGCGCGGCCCAACGTTGGGCCTCGTTCCTCGGCACCAACCTACCCGCCCCCTATCACCGAGACCTCGCCATGCGCCTGATCAACCGCCACCCGGACCGTGCAGGAAGGCTGCTGCTGATCCTGCTGCCCTTCGCCCTGCTGCTGTTCGCCTACTTCACTGGGTCGGCGGCGCGGCTCACGGAGAACCCCAACGACAAGCTGCTGCCCAGCGCCACGCAGATGGTCGACGCGGTGCAACGCCTGGCCTTCACCGAAGACAAGCGCAGCGGCCAGTACCTGTTCTGGCAGGACAGCGCCTCCAGCCTCAAGCGCCTGGCCATCGGCCTCGCCGTCGCCGCCCTGCTGGGCCTGTGCCTGGGCATCGCCGCCGGCACCCTGCCGCTGTTCAGCGCGCCGCTGTCGCCGCTGCTCACGGTGCTGTCGATGGTGCCGCCGCTGGCGATCCTGCCGATCCTGTTCATCGTCTTCGGCCTCGGCGAGCTGTCCAAGGTGATGCTGATCGTCATCGGCATCACCCCGGTGCTCGCCCGCGACCTGGAGCAGCGCGCCCGGGAGATCCCCCGCGAACTGCTGATCAAGGCGCAGACCCTGGGCGCCAACACCTGGACCCTGATCCTGCGCGTGGTGCTGCCGCAGCTGCTGCCGCGCCTGCTCATCTCCCTGCGCCTGGTGCTGGGCTCGGCCTGGCTGTTCCTCATCGCGGCCGAAGCCATCGCCTCCACCGACGGCCTCGGCTACCGCATCTTCCTGGTCCGCCGCTACCTGGCCATGGACGTGATCCTGCCCTACGTGGTGTGGATCACCCTGCTCGCCTGGCTGATGGACCTGGGCCTGCGCCAGCTCACCCGCCTGGCCTTCCCCTGGTACGAAGGAGCCAAGGCATGAGCGCCTTCATCGAAGTGAAAAACCTGTGGCAGGAATACGGCGACCAGGTGGTGCTGGAGAACCTCAGCCTGAGCGTCGCCGAAGGCGAGTTCTGCACCCTGGTCGGTGCCTCGGGCTGCGGCAAGTCCACCTTCCTGCGCATGCTGCTGGGCCAGGAAACGCCCAGCCGCGGCCAGCTGCTGCTGGACGGCCAGCCCCTGGTGGCCGAGCCCGACGCCAGCCGCGGCGTGGTGTTCCAGCGCTACTCGGTGTTCCCCCACCTCTCGGTGCTGGACAACGTCGCCCTCGGCCTGGAGCTGCCCCGCTCGCCGCTGCTCGGCCGCCTGTTCGGCGGTGCCCGTCACGCCGCCCGCGAACAGGCCGCCGTGATGCTGGAGAAGGTCGGCCTCGGCCACGCCCTGGACAAGTACCCCGCGCAGCTTTCCGGCGGCATGCAGCAGCGCCTGGCCATCGCCCAGGCCCTGGTGATGAAGCCCCGCGTGCTGCTGCTGGACGAACCCTTCGGCGCCCTCGACCCGGGCATCCGCAAGGACATGCACGAGCTGCTGCTGGGCCTGTGGCAGGAAACCCGGCTGACCGTGTTCATGGTCACCCACGACCTGGCCGAAGGCTTCACCCTCGGCACCCGGCTGATGGTCTTCGACAAGGTCCGCCATGACCCGCAGGCGCCCGGCGCCTATGGCGCGCGCATCACCTACGACATCCCCCTGAACAGCGACCGCCGCGCCGCGCGCGCCGCCGTCGAAGCCCTGCCGGAGCGCGTCACCCGTGCCCTGCAGCCCGCCCCGGCCCATTGAAAGGAGCCCGCCCATGACCGCACCCCTGGCCCTGCGCCCCACCCTTTATGAAGAAACCGTCCCCGGCGGCGGCCACACCTCCTTCGTCCTCAAGCGCGGCCAGCTGCTGCGCATCAGCGACATCGAGGGCGGCGCCAACGTCAGCCTGCTGCTGTTCAACGCCGCCGAGAAAAGCGAGCGCCTGAACCTGCCGGACAGCCTCAAGTGCCAGCACACCGCCAAGCTCACCGCCGGCCACTGCCTGTACTCGGACATGGGCCGCGTGCTCGCCGCCATCACCGCCGACAGCTGCGGCTGGCACGACAGCTTCGGCGGCGTACTCAGCGCCAATGAAGTGCAGGAGAAATACGGCGCCGGCCGCTACCAGGAACTGCGCAACGGCTTCTTCCGCAACGGCGTCGACAACCTGCTGGTGGAGATGGGCAAGTGGGACCTGAACCTGCAGGACCTGCTCATGTGCCTGAACCTGTTCAGCAAGGTCACGGTGGACGCCGACGGCTGCTTCCACTTCCAGCCCGGCCACTCGAAAGCCGGCGACTACGTCGAGCTCTACGCGCCGATGGACAGCCTGGTGGTGCTCACCGCCCTGCAGCACCCCATGGACCCCGACCCCGTCTACGCCCCGAAGCCGGTGAACCTGAGCTGGCACAAGGTCGAGAGCGACGGCATCAGCGTGCTCTGCCGCACCTCGCGCCCGGAAAACGGCCGCGGCTTCCACAACACCGAACGTCTGTACATCTGAGGGCTGCCCGATGAACCCCACTCCCAGCGACAAGCACCCCGAAGCCGCCGTCTACACCGCCGTGATCGCCGCCGGCGAACCCTTCATGACCGAAGTGAAGGCCGGCCAGACCCTGCGCCTGCTCGACCTGGAGGGTAACCAGGCGGTGGACACCCTCTTCTACAGCGCGCGCAACCCCCGCGAGCGCTATGACGTGCAGCGCACCCTGCGCAAGCAGAACCGCGTCTACCTCAGCGCCGGCAGCGTGCTCTATTCGAACCTCGGCAACCCCATGCTGAGCATCGTCGCCGACACCTGCGGCCGCCACGACACCCTCGGCGGCGCCTGCGCCCAGGAAAGCAACACCGTGCGCTACGCCCTGGACACCCGCTACATGCACAGCTGCCGCGACAACTTCCTGCGCGCCAGCCTGCATGACGGCCGCCTGGCCAAGCGCGACATCAGCGCCAACATCAACTTCTTCATGAACGTGCCGGTCACCCCCGAAGGCGGCCTCACCTTCGAGGACGGCATCTCCGCCCCCGGCAAATACGTCGAGCTGGTCGCGCACATGGACATCATCGTCCTCATCTCCAACTGCCCACAGCTGAACAACCCCTGCAACGGCTACAACCCCACCCCGGCGCAGGTGTTGGTATGGGACTGAAGAAGCAGCGGCAAGGGGTGAGCGGCAAGCTGCAAGTAGTGCGGCGTTGGCTGTTCCTCTTGTGCCAGAGCCGTTCAGGGCAGTATCTGCGAAAAAGCCCTCCGTAGGATGGGTAGAGCGGAGCGAAACCCATCACCCCCGATGGTTTGCGCAATCGGATACCAGCCACGGACGACCGTGGTGCAGACGAACAAGGCGGGACGGCCCGTCATCCCTTTCGAGGGCTCCGCAATGTTTGAAAAACTCCTGATCGCCAACCGCGGCGCCATCGCCTGCCGCATCCTCCGCACCCTGCGCCAGCTCGACGTGCGCGGCGTCGCCGTGTATTCCGAGGCGGACATCGCCAGCCTGCACATCCAGCAGGCCGACGAGGCCCATAGCCTGGGCGAAGGCCCGGCTGCGAACACCTACCTGGTGGTGGAGAAGATCCTCGCCGTGGCCCGCGACAGCGGCGCCCAGGCGATCCACCCGGGCTATGGCTTCCTCTCCGAGAACGCCGCCTTCGCCGAAGCCTGCGAGGCGGCCGGCATCGCCTTCGTCGGGCCGACGCCGCAGCAGTTGCGGGTGTTCGGCCTCAAGCACACCGCCCGCGCCCTGGCCAAGGCCGAGGGGGTGCCGATGCTCGAAGGCACCGAGCTGCTGGAAAGCCTCGACGCGGCGCTGGTGGCCGGTGAACAGGTGGGCTACCCGGTGATGCTCAAGAGCACCGCCGGCGGCGGCGGCATCGGCATGCGCGTGTGCCGCTCGGCCAGTGAGCTGAGCGAGGCCTTCGACGCGGTGAAGCGCCTGGGGCAGAACAACTTCAGCGACGCCGGGGTGTTCATCGAGAAGTACATCCAGCGGGCCCGCCACCTGGAAGTGCAGGTGTTCGGCGACGGCCAGGGCGAGGTGATCGCCCTCGGCGTGCGCGACTGCTCGGTGCAGCGGCGCAACCAGAAGGTGCTGGAGGAAACCCCCGCGCCCAACCTGCCCGCCGGCATGGCCGAGGACCTCTGCGCCGCCGCCATCCAGCTGGCCAAGGCGGTCAGCTACCGCAGCGCCGGCACCGTGGAATTCGTCTACGACAGCGAGGCCGAGCGCTTCTACTTCCTCGAAGTGAACACCCGCCTGCAGGTGGAGCACGGCGTCACCGAACAGGTCTGGGGCGTCGACCTGGTGCGCTGGATGGTCGAGCTGGCCGCCGGCACCCTGCCCCCGCTCGCCGAGCTGGCGAAAGAGCTGCGCCCCAGCGGCCACGCCATCCAGGCGCGCCTCTACGCCGAGGACCCGGGCCGCGACTTCCAGCCCAGCCCCGGCCTGCTCACCGCCGTGCACTTCCCCGAGGCGGACGGTCGCGCCCTGCGCATCGACACCTGGGTGGAAGCCGGCTGCGAGATCCCGCCCTACTTCGACCCGATGATCGCCAAGCTGATCACCTGGGCGCCGACCCGCGACGAGGCCAGCGCTGCCCTCGATCGCGCCCTGGCCGGCTCGCTGCTCTACGGCGTGGAAAGCAACCGCGACTACCTGCGGCAGATCCTGATCGACGCACCCTTCGCCAACGGCCAGCCCTGGACCCGCTGCCTGGAAAACCTCACCTACCGCGCCCACACCTTCGAGGTGCTCGGCGCCGGTACCCAAACCACAGTGCAGGACTACCCCGGCCGCCTCGGCTACTGGGCCGTGGGCGTGCCGCCGTCCGGTCCCATGGACAGCCGCGCGCTGCGCCTGGGCAACCGCCTGCTGGGCAACGAGGAAGGCGCCGCCGCGTTGGAAATCACCATGAGCGGCCCCAGCCTGCGCTTCAACACCGACGCGGTGGTGGCCGTCACCGGCGCGCCGATCCCGCTCACCCTCGACGGTCAACCGCAGCCGCTGAACACCGCGCTGCGGGTGCCCGCCGGCGCCACCCTCACACTCGGCACCATCGCCGGCGCCGGTGCACGCAGCTACCTGTGCCTGCGCGGCGGCCTGCAGCTGCCGGACTACCTGGGCAGCAAGAGCACCTTCACCCTCGGCCAGTTCGGCGGCCATGGCGGCCGTGCCCTGCGCGCCGGCGACGTGCTGCACCTGCTGCACCTGGCCGACCATGCAGCCGGCGCCAGCCTGCCCGCCGAGCTATGCCCGCCGCTGCCGGCGCTGCGCCGCATCCGGGTGATCTACGGCCCCCACGGCGCGCCCGAATACTTCACCCCGGCCTATATCGAGACCTTCTTCGCCACCGCCTGGGAAGTACACTTCAACTCCAGCCGCACCGGCGTGCGCCTGATCGGCCCGAAGCCGGAATGGGTGCGCGAGAGCGGCGGCGAGGCCGGCCTGCACCCCTCCAACATCCACGACAACCCCTATGCCATAGGCGCGGTGGACTTCACCGGCGACATGCCGGTGATCCTCGGCCCGGACGGCCCCAGCCTCGGCGGTTTCGTCTGCCCGGTGACCATCATCGAAGCCGACCTCTGGCAGCTCGGCCAGCTCAAGGCTGGCGACAAGGTGCGCTTCGAGCCGGTGGATATCACCACGGCGCGGGAACTGGCCCAGGCACGCAACCGCGAATGCACCACCCTCCGTGGGAGCGAATTCATGCGCGATGCGGGTAGCAGCCAAATCGCGGATGAATCCGCTCCTACAAGTACGGCCGAGCTTTCGAGCCCCATCGTCCTCGACCTGGGCCAGGACGCCACACGCCTGGTGGCCCGCCTCTCCGGCGACACCCATCTGCTGCTGGAGATCGGCGCGGCGGAGCTGGACCTGGTGCTGCGCTTCCGCGGCCACGCGCTGATGCAGGCACTGGAGGCCGAGGCGCTGCAAGGCGTCATCGACCTGACCCCCGGCATCCGCTCGCTGCAGGTGCACTACCAGCCGGAGACCCTGCCCCTGGAACGCCTGCTGCAGGTGGTCGCGGGGCTCTGGGACGGCGTCTGCGCCGCCGGCGACCTCGCCGTGCCATCGCGCATCGTCCACCTGCCGCTGTCCTGGGACGACCCGGCCTGCCAGCTGGCCATCGAGAAGTACATGACCACGGTGCGCAAGGACGCGCCCTGGTGCCCGAGCAACCTGGAGTTCATCCGCCGCATCAACGATTTGTCCAACCTCGACGAGGTGCAGCGCACGGTGTTCGACGCCAGTTACCTGGTGATGGGCCTGGGCGACGTCTACCTCGGCGCGCCGGTGGCCACCCCGCTGGACCCGCGCCACCGCCTGGTGACCACCAAGTACAACCCGGCGCGCACCTGGACGGCGGAGAACTCGGTGGGCATCGGCGGCGCCTACATGTGCGTGTACGGCATGGAAGGCCCCGGCGGCTACCAGTTCGTCGGCCGTACCCTGCAGATGTGGAACCGCTACCGCGACGTCGCGGCCTTCGACGGCAAGCCCTGGCTGCTGCGCTTCTTCGACCAGATCCGCTTCTACCCGGTGAGCGCCGATGAGCTGCTGCGCATCCGCCGCGACCTCCCCCTGGGCCGCTTCCCGCTGCGCATCGAACACAGCGAACTGCGTCTCGCCGACTACCAGGCCTTCCTCGCCACCGAAGCCGAGGGCATCGCCACCTTCCGCGCCCAGCAGCAAGGGGCGTTCAACGCCGAGCGGGAACGCTGGATCGCCTCCGGCCAGGCCCACTTCGAAAGCGAGGAGCTGGCGCCGGACCTGGGCGAGGACGCGCCCCTGGGCGCCGGCCAGCACGCCATCGAAAGCCATATCGCCGGCAACCTCTGGCAGGTGCAGGTGGAGACCGGCGCCAGCGTGAAGGCCGGCGATGTGCTGGTGATCCTGGAGTCGATGAAGATGGAAATCCCCCTCACCGCCCCCCGCGACGGCGTGGTCCGCGAAGTCCGCGTGCAACCCGGCTCCCCGGTGCGCGCCGGCCAGCGGGTGGTGGTGATGGAGGAAGCGTAGGGGCCACACACGGCACGCCCCTCTCCATTTTGTGGGAGCGAACTCATTCGCGATGGATCATCCGGCCGCTCGCAGCAAGGTGCCGGCGGCGGGTCTTTCGCGGCTGAAGCCGCTCCTACAAGGCTGTGCCCGTTGCCATAAAGCGATCCATGTCGCGCGCCCGCACTCTACGCATTGCCCATCCACCGCGACGGTTCTAGAGTGCGAGGCGGCAACGCACGCAAAAGGACCCGCCATGCAGCCGCAAAACCGCGACCAGGCGCAGCAACGCGCTGACGACATCCAGGCCTTCCAGCGTGAAGCGGAACGCCTGCGCCAGGAGCAGGCACTGCCCCTGGACGACGCGCAGATGGCGCGCCTGGGCGAGCACCATCGCCGGGTGCTGGCCGACTTCCACGACCGCTTCGATATCGACTCCGACAAGCAGACCCGCCGCCTCTCCCTGAGCATGCGCATCGCCTCGCTGCTGGGCGCACTGGCCCTGGGCGCCAGCCTGCTGTTCTTCTTCTACCAGTTCTGGGGCCTGCTGCCGGAAAGCGCGCAGGTGCTGATCCTGGGCGGCGCGCCGCTGCTCGGCCTGGCGCTGACCTGGCAGGTACGCCGCCGCGACCCCTCCGGCTACTTCAGCAAGCTGGCGGCAATGCTCACCTTCGTCGCCTTCGTGCTGAACCTGGTGATGCTCGGGCAGATCTTCAACATCACCCCCTCCGACCGTGCCTTCCTCGCCTGGGGCGCCTTCGCCCTGCTGCTGGCCTACGGCTGCGACGCACGCCTGCTGCTGGTGGCTGGGCTGATCTGCCTGATGGGCTTCATCTCGGCACGGGTCGGCAGTTGGGGCGGCTGCTACTGGCTGCAGGTGGGCGAGCGCCCGGAAAACTTCATCCCGGCCGCGCTGGGGGTGTTCCTGATCCCGCAGTTCATCTCCCAGGCGGGCTACGCCGGCTTCGCCGCCACCTACCGCCTGGTGGGGCTGATCACCCTGTTCCTCACCCTGCTGATCCTCGCCAACTGGGGCAGCGGCAGCTACCTGCCCGGCAGCCACGACCTGATCGAGGGCGGCTACCAGCTGGCCGGCTTCGTGCTCGCGGCCCTGGGCATCTGGCTGGGCACCCGCCGCGACTGGCCCGAAGTGGTCAACGGCGCCCTGACCTTCTTCATCATCTTCCTCTATACCAAGCTCTTCGACTGGTGGTGGGAGTTGATGCCCAAGTACCTGTTCTTCCTGCTGCTCGGCCTGATCGCCGTGCTCATCCTGGTGGTGCTGGGCCGCCTGCGCCGCAGCTGGCTCAATGGGGAGGAACGCCCATGAAGCTCTTCGACCGCACCTACGCCCTGCCCGCCGCCCTGGCCCTGGTGCTGGCCACCAATGCCGTGGTGTTCGGCGGCGCCTGGTACAACCGCTCCGGCGAGCCGGACAGCAGCCTGCGCCTGAGCGAACGGGAAGTGCACCGCGACTACACCAGCTTCGGCTGGGGCAGCGATGAAAACAGCGCCCTGGCCCTGAGGCTGGACTGGCGCGTACTGCCGCTCAACGACGAGGACGAGCCATACCGGGGTGAATGGCTGGAGAACGACCGCCTGGTGGAGCTCGGCTTCCCGCCCTATGACCCGGCCGCCAATGAAATCGACCTGAACACCCATGAAGCCTTCCTGGTGCTGGAACTGGACGGCCCGGCCCGGCAGCAGGCGCTGCAGCGCGCCGAACAGCGGCTGCGAAAGGCCACCGAGGCCCTGGCCCGCGACCCGGGCGACAGTGAACGCAAGGAGCGCGAGTCGGACGCCCGCAAGGCGCTGGAGCAGGAACGTGATACCGCCAGCCGCCTGTTCGTGGTCGACGTCGGCCTGGACGCCGAAGCCCTGCGTGCACGCCACCCCGACCGCCAGCGACAGGCGGTGGTGCGTGGCGAAGTCTATGTCTGGCTGCGCACCGACGACGGCAAGACGCGCATGGTGGGCGAGATTTCGCGGCTCGCGGTGCCGGCCGTACAGGTGCCCCTCCAATGGCGTGAGGCGCTGGACAGCCAGTTGCGCGACAGCGCCTACATGCCGCCCAACGGGCCGCTGGAACTGCAACTGAATTACGGCAAGCGCCTGGAGCCCTGGATCAGCGAGGTGGTGGTGCCCAAAGGCTGAAATGCCGGGCATATCACCCGTGACGCCGCCCTGACGAGTGGCTAGCATAGTGCCACTTGACCAGGGACCTCCTCGCCCGATGCCTTCCAGCCCACGCTCCAGAAAGACCCAGCACCTGCTGGTGGTGCTGCTCGTGCTGCTGCTCGCCAGCGGCTTTCTCGTCACCTCGCTGGTGAGCTACTACGCCTCCCTGGAGTCGATCCGCGACAGCATCGTCAACACCGAGCTGCCGCTGACCTCGGACAACGTCTATTCCGAGATCCAGAAGGACCTGGTGCGGCCGATCCTCATCTCCTCGATGATGAGCCGCGACACCTTCCTGCGCGACTGGGCCATGCAGGGCGAGCAGGACCCGGGGCAGATGACCCGCTACCTGCGCGAGGTGCAGGAGCACTACGGCGCCTTCACCAGCTTCTACATCTCCGAGCGCACCCAGACCTACTACCAGGCCAAGGGCGTGCTGAAGAAGGTGAGCGAGGACGAGCAGCGCGACGTCTGGTACTACCGTGTGCGCGACATGAAGGAGCCCTACGAGATCAATGTCGACGTCGACATGGCCAACCAGGACCGCATGACCATCTTCATCAACTACAAGGTGCTGGACTACGACGGCCGCTTCATCGGCGCCACCGGCGTGGGCCTGACGGTGGATGCGGTGGTCAAGCTGATCGACGCCTACCAGGAGCGCTACGAGCGTTCCATCTACTTCGTCGACACCACCGGCAAGCTGGTGCTGACCAGCGCCCAGGGCGGGCCGATGGGGGCCACGGTCGGGCAGAACCTGGCGGATATCGACGGCATGCGCGACCTGGTGGCCAAGCTGCCGCGCCCCCAGGGCGGCGACTTCACCTGGAACGAACAGGGCGACAGCCACTACCTGAACGTGCGCTTCATCCCCGAGCTGGACTGGTACCTGTTCGTCGACAAGGCCGAGGACGGCGCCCTCTCGCACATCCGCAACACGCTCTACCTCAACCTGTTCATCTGCCTGGTGGTCACCGCCGTGGTGCTCACCCTGCTCAACCTGCTGGTGCGCCGCTACCAGGTGCGCATCGCCGCGCTGGCCACCACCGACGTGCTGACCGACCTGCCCAACCGCCGTGGCTTCGACATCCTCGCCGGCCAGGCGCTGCAGGAAGCCCGCCGCGAACAGCGCCCGCTGACGGCGCTGCTGCTGGACCTCGACCACTTCAAGGTGCTCAACGACACCTATGGCCACCTGGCCGGCGACCATGTGCTGCATGGCTTCGCGCAGAACCTCAAGGCCGGCCTGCGCCAGTCGGACATCATCTGCCGCTGGGGTGGCGAGGAGTTCATCCTGCTGCTCAAGGACAGCGGCAGCGCCACGGCCTTCCTCCTGGCGGAGAAGATCCGCGAGCAGGTGCAGGCGCAGCACTACCCGTTCGAAGACAAGGAATTGCAGGTGACGGTGAGCATCGGCCTGGCCGAGATGCACCCGGACGACACCCTGCACAGCCTGATCGCCCGCGCCGACCGCGCCCTTTATCGGGCCAAGCAGTCAGGGCGCAACCGTGTGTGCAGCGAGCCGGGTAACGGCGACTGAGGAAAGCGGACGGATCGGGGACGCCGAGCGCAGCGGCTCAGGCCATTACGTCGATGGTGTTGCCGAGGTTCGGCGGGTTGCTGGAAACCGGCGATGGCACCGCCTCCAGCAGCGCCAGGGCGCTCTGGGATTGAATGTCCATCGACTGCTTAAGCACGGCGACCTGCACCTTCATGGCGAGTTGGGCGGAGCTGGCGTCGGAGATGGAGGCGGCGGAAACTTCCACGCGTTTCGATTCCCGGAGAGGTGGGTTCGGTATGGATTCTGAGGCCCATCGCCGCCCCTGAAAAGCACCGTCAGTCGCCTGGAACCCGCGCCGTTGCGCTTGCGGCGGCCTTCCAGCCTTCCCAAGGCACAGAACCGTAGGATGGGTAGAGCCCGGCGAAACCCATCATGGGCCGCGCCGATCCGCATGGGTTTCGCTCCGCTCTACGCCATCCTACGGAAGCCCGTGCGCACCACGTGGCGGTGCGCTGGGCGAAGAAAGTTGGAGCAGAGTTCCGCTTCGCTCACCAACAGAGCCGCTCCGTTGCCCATGGGCGAATGAATTCGCCCCTACGTCCCCTGCCCCATCAGAAGTCGCGCTTGTAGAACAGGTCCAGGGAGCTGGCGAGGCCGCTGGCGGCTTCGATGTACAGGCGCTTGGTGAGTTCGTAGCGCAGGGCGACGACGCTGGTGGGCTCGAGCACGCCGAGGCCGTAGCGGATGCTCAGGCGGTCGGTGAGCACGCCGGTAGCGCCGTCGTCACCGATCTGGAAGTCCTTGAGGCCGAGTTTCTGCGCCAGCTCCGAGGTCAGCGGCGCGCTGCCGGACAGGCCCAGCGCCAGTGCCGCCTGGCCCAGCGCATTGCCGTCGCTGCCGCGCTCCAGCGGGCGGCCCAGCACCAAGTAGGACAGCGCCTGTTCCTGGCTCATGGCCGGGGTGGAGAAGACCTGGGTGGTGGGTTCGTCGGCACGGCCGTTGAGGCGGATGCCGGCGGTGACGTCGCCGATCTTGCGGATCGCTTCCACGTCCAGGTAGGGCTGGTCCAGCGGCCCGGCGAAGAGCAGGCGCGCGCGGCGCAGGTCGAGGCGCTGGCCGTAGGCGCGGTAGCGGCCGTTCTTCAGGTTGAGCTCGCCGCGCCCGGCCAGGTTGTCGCCCACCTTGAGGTGGCCGGCCAGATCGGCGGTGAGGCCGAAGCCGCTGAAGGACAGGCGCTCCTGGCCCACCTCGACGTCGATGTCCATGGCCAGCTGCAGCGGCGCCTGCTCCTCCTCCCGCTCGCCCACCAGGTGCGCATCCGGCGACACCTTGACCGCCTGGGGCGGCAGCTCGCGGATCTTGATCTGGCCACGGGGCACCCGCACCTTGCCGGTGAGCGCCAGGCGCTGGTCGGCCAGGCGCACCCGCAGGTCGGGGTCCACTTCCAGGTTGGCGTAGGGCTCCACCACCACCGGCAGCGAACTGCCACGGATGGCCAGGTCCATGTCCAGGCCCTGGCTCCAGGCCAGGGTGCCGGAGAGGTTGCCGTTGCCTTTCTCGCCGCTGCGCCAGGCGCCGCTGAGTTCCAGGCTCTCGCCGGCGATGCGGGCATCCAGGTTCAGGTCTTCGATGCGGGTGGGCAGGTCGCCGCCGGCCAGCTTGCCGCCGTGCAGGCGCACCTGGCCCAGCACATTGGGCGCCAGCAGGGTGCCGCCGAGGGTGCCGGCACCGTCCAGCTGGCCTTCCAGTTCCTCGACACCGGCGACGAAGGGGCGCAGCACGGCGAGGTCCAGCCCTTCAAGGCGGAAGTCACCGGACAGCGGCTTGCGCAGCGGACGCGGGTCGAGCCGGGCGTCGACCTGCAAGCGGCCGAGGCGCTCGCCCTGGAACAGCAGGCGACTGTCGATGCTCTGCGGGCGCAGGGTGCTTTCCAGGCGCATGGCCTGGTAGGGGAAGTCGACCCATTTGCCGTCCTTGCCCTCCTCGCGCAGGCGCAGCACGCCGTTGCTGGCATCCAGCTGCACGCGGCCGCTGGGGCCACGCGCGGGCAGTTCGAGCTGCACATCGCCGTCGAGCGTGCCGTGCCAGGCGAAATCGTCCGGCAGCCATTCGGCCAGGCTGTCGAGGGGGAAGTCGCGCAGGCGGTAGTCGAGCTTCGGCTCGGGCAGCAGGCGCTGGTCGCCGCCACAGAGGCTGGCGGGGCCGGAGCGCCAGCAATGGGCGCCCAGTTCCAGGCGACCGTCGGCCAGGCGTTGCAGCTTCGCGGGTTGCTCCAGGCGCCAGTCCTGGCCGCCGCTTTGCAGTTCGCCACGGCTCAGGCGGCCGCGCCAGTCGCCTTTGTCCAGCAGGCCGTCGAGGGCCAGTTGCAGGTCGAGCAAGGGGCCTCGCAGGCGTGTTTCCAGCTGCTGCCGCTGTTTGTCGCCCGAGGCCTTGAGGCTGAGGTCGCCCAGGGCCTTGTCGCCGGCCTGGAGCTGGCTGGCGTCCAGCTGCAGGGTGCCGTTCTGCCGGTTCATCCAGCCGCGCCTGCAGGGTCAGCTGGCGCAGGCGCTGGTCGCCCATGCCCAGGCGATCGCCCTTGAGGTCCAGCTGCCCCTGGGGTGCGTCGGCGCTGCCGGCCACCACCAGCTTGCCGGTGAGCCCGCCGAACAGGCCGGGCCAGAGCTGACCCAGGCGGCCCAGGGCAATGTCCAGCTGGCCGTCCAGGCGCTGGTCGAGGCGGCCTTTGCCATCGATACGGTTGTCGCCCAGGCGGACCTGCAGCTGGCCCAGGTCCCAGCGCTGGCCGGCGCCTTCGGCCACGGCCTTGAGCAGCGCCGGCTGGCCGCGCAGCTGGCCCTTGAGATCGAGATCGGCCTTGAGTTCGAGCTGCTGGCGGAAGCGGCCCTTGCTCGCCAGGGTGCCGGCCAGGCGGCCCGGCAATTCGGCCAGCCAGTAGGCCGGGTCGAGGTCGCTCAGGGTCAGTTCGCTGTCCCAGTCGACGCCGTCGGCGAAGCCCAGCTGCAGGCGGCCACGGGCCTTGCCCTGCCCGGCCGTCACCTGCAGGTCGGGCAGCTCGAC
>BATO01000090.1 GCA_000474255.1 Aquipseudomonas alcaligenes MRY13-0052 | reverse complement strand
ACCCCCGGCGGCACGGTGGAGGAAAGCGGCAAGGCCCAGGGCCCCATCGGCCAGGTGGTGCCGCTGATGCTGTTCCTCATGGCCACTTCCTGATGATCCAGCTGCAAAGCGTGCAGAAGATGTTCCTGGTGGCCAGCGTGGCGCCCCTGGGGCTGATCGGCGTGGTGCTCGCGCTGCTGCCCACCGGCACGCCGCTGGGCTTCGTGGCCATCCTCGGGGTACTGGCGCTGATCGGCATCATCATCCGCAACTCGGTGATCCTGGTGACCCAGATCGACGAGTTCGAACGCGAGGGCGCCAACCCCTGGGACGCGGTGATCGAAGCCACCCACCACCGCACCCGGCCCATCCTCCTCACCGCCGCGGCCGCCAGCCTGGGCATGCTGCCCATCGCCCGCGAAGTGTTCTGGGGCCCCATGGCCTTCGCCATGATCGGCGGCATCATCATCGCCACCCTGCTCACCCTGTTCTTCCTCCCCGCCCTCTACGTCGCCTGGTACCGCATCCACGAACCGGACGACGCCACGCCCCCGGCCCAAAACCCGCAGGAGGCGTAGGGGCGACTTCAGTCGCCAAGCGGCGCGCAGCACCGCCGTAGGGTGGACCACGCTCCATCGGTCCACCAATCGGTGCCATACCGGGCACCCCTGGTGGATGAAAAAAGCGTCATCCACCCTACAGGCGTGCATCCGCAAGGTCCGAGACAGGGAAGGTTGTAGGGGCGACTTCAGTCGCCCAGCGGTGCGCAGCACCGCCGTAGGGTGGACCACGCTCCATCGGTCCACCAATCGGTGCCATACCGGGCACCCCTGGTGGATGAAAAAAGCGTCATCCACCCTACAGGCGTGCACCCGCAAGGTCCGAGACAGGGACGGTTGTAGGGTGGGCCGGGCGGCGCTCCGCCTCAGCCCACCAGCACCGCACAAGCGCTTCGCGAGCAGAGCTCGCTCCTACGGGCTGTGCCTCAACCCGTGGGAGCGAATTCATTCGCGATGGGCCGACTCAGGCGTTGCGATGCAGCTCGGCCAGCTTGGCCGCGGCCTCTTCGATGCGCGCCTTGAGCGCTTCAATCTCGTCGCGGCGTTCGGCGATCACCCGTTTCGCCGGGCACTGCCCCGTGAGGCCACGGGCGAGCACCACGCCGCCGGTGCCGGCGCGCAGCCAGCCCACCAGGCCACCCTGGCGCAGGCCGGTGCCGACCATCACCAAGCCACCGGCGATGCACAGGAAGCGTTCCCAGCCCTCGACGTTATGGGGGCGGGCAGCGTTTTCGCGGGACTGCGGTTCGAAAGCGACCATGGTGTTCTCCTGGCTCTATGGGGTTGTAGTAACGACTGGCCAGGTGCGTGCAGGGTTCAGAGTGCTGGACGAGCGGAGCGCGGCGCCGCCGGAAAGCGACGGCGCCGCACGGGTCACACGGGTTTGTGGCCGTGGTCGAGGCTCTGGTCCACCAGCCAGCGACCGTGGGCCAGGGACGCCCGCCGGGCGCTGTCTTCCTCGGCGAGGAAGGCGGAGTTGGCGGGCAGTGGGATACGCCGGGTGCGGCTGCCATCGGGCGCGGTGATGTGCAGCCCGCCGGCCCAGGGCGTGGGAATGCCCGGGTGCTCGATCAGGTGCGCGGTGATGATGTGATCGCGGTGGGTGAGCTGGTTGCTGCTGTTCATGGCTGTGCCTCCATTCGCGGGGCGGCCGCCTGGATGCAACGGCCGCTCCCTCGCAGGTGGATGCCCGACGGGCATGCGGACCTTCACCTTAGCGCAGGCCCGCCCCCCTGCCCCGCCCGGCCCGACGAAACGCATCGCCATGGGGCGTGGAGAAAGCCTTCTCTCCACCCCGCCCCATGGGTAATCTCCCGCCACCACCCGCCGGAGTCACCATGGAACTGCACATCGTCATCAATGGCCGCAAGGACCTCGCCCAGCAGCTCTACCGCCAGTTGCGCGACGCCATCGAGGACGGCCGCCTCGCGAGCGGCGCCCGGCTGCCACCGAGCCGCCTGCTCGCCGAGCAACTGTGCATCTCGCGCAAGACGGTGGCCGACACCTACGCCCAGCTCACCTACGAGGACTACCTGGTGGGCCGCATCGGCAGCGGCACCTTCGTCAACGCCCGGGTGGCAACGCGGGTGCGCAGCCGCTTCGCCTCGGAACTGGCCGAAGCGGACTTCATCCGTCACTGGCAGGACGTCCCCATCCCCTTCCGCCACCCGACCCTGGAAGGCACCCTGCGCTACGACTTCATCGGCGGCGCCACCGCACGCAGCCAGTTCCCCCATGACGACTGGCGCCGCTGCACCCAGCACGCCCTGCGGCAGATGGCCTCCGCCCGAGGCTTCTACGGCCAGCCCGAGGGGGTGGAAGCCCTGCGCCAGGCCATCGCCCGGCACATCAGCTTCGCCCGTGGGGTCCGTTGCACGGGGGATGATGTGATCGTCTGCAGCGGCGCCCAGCAAGCGCTGGACCTGCTCGCCCGGGTCATGCTGCAACCCGGCAGCGTCGTCGCCATGGAAGACCCCGGCTACACCCCGGCGCGCCTGCTGTTCGGCATCCAGGGCGCCCAGGTGGTGAGCATCCCGGTGGACGCCGAAGGCATGCGTGTGGACGCCATCCCCGATGGCACGCGGCTGATCTACGTCACCCCCTCGCACCAGTTCCCCCTGGGCATGCCCATGAGCCCGGCACGACGCGAGGCTCTGCTGCAGCGGGCGCGCGAACTCGGCGCCATCGTCATCGAAGACGACTACGACAGCGAGTTCCGCTACGAGGGGCGCCCCACCGATTCCCTGCAAAGCATGGACGAGCACGGCGTGGTGGCCTATGTCGGCACCTTCTCCAAGACCCTGCTGCCGGAGCTGCGCCTGGGTTACGCCATCCTCCCCGACGTGCTGCTGGAGCCGCTGATCAAGGTCAAGCAGATCACCGACTGGCACAGCTCCACCCTGCCCCAATGGGCCCTGGCCAAGTTCATCGACGAAGGCTCGCTGCACAAGCACATCCGTCGCTGCCACGCCGTCTACAGCAGCCGTCGCGAACACATCCTGGCGCGGGTAGCGGGGGATCTCGCGCCCTGGTTCGACGCCGTGCCGGCAGTGGCCGGGGCGCACATGGCGCTGCTGTGCAACGTGCCGATCGACCTGCCGCTGCTGATGGAGCAGGCGCGCAAGGTCGAGGTGGGCCTCTACCCGCTGGCGCCCTTCTATCACCAGCAAGCCCCCCAGTCCGGCCTGCTGCTGGGTTTCGGCGCCATCGAAACCCTGGATATCGACCCGGCCCTGGACCGCGTGCGCGACATCCTCCTGCGCATCGCCTGAAGCCCGCATGCTGTCAATGCGACAGCATTCGAGTCATCCCGACAACAGGTCGATATGACCGCACCCGCCTGCAGCCCAGTGACTGCGGGCGGCTGGCGCTGGCACGAAAACTGACAGGTAAAGGCAATTCCACTCGCTCACCGGAGGTGAGACATGCTTTTCGTCAGTGCCGGCCGCCACCAGCGGCTGCAACAGCAGAACCAGGCCCTCCTCGCCCGCCTCGACGCCGCAGAGCACGAAGCCGCGCAACTGCGTGATGCACTCCAGGCCAGCCGCGACGACACCCGGCTGCAAACGGACCTCGCGTTCTACAAGGGCCTGGCCGGCAACCTGCTGAAATTCGGCCGCTCCATCGGCCATGTCGGCGACTCCTTCAGCTACCTCAACGCGCGCCTGGACGACAACCACCAGCGCGCCCAGGACGTCGCCAGCGCCGCCATCCACAACAAGCTCAAGTTCGGCGTGCTGCAGGAGCAATCCCAGCGCATGGAAAACGGCCTGGCCACCCTCAACCAGCGCATCTCGGAACTGGTGCAGCGCGCTGGCGAGATCGACCGCATCGTCGGCCTCATCGGCAGCATCGCCAGCCAGACCAACCTGCTGGCCCTCAACGCTGCCATCGAAGCGGCCCGCGCCGGCGAATCCGGTCGCGGCTTCGCCGTGGTCGCCGGGGAGATCCGTGACCTGGCCGAGAAAACCGCCAGCGCCACCCAGGACATCGTCCGCGAAACGGCGGACATCCAGGCGGTGATCCACACTGCCCAGGACGAGATCCGCCTCCATGTCGACAGCGCCAACCACTTCCACACCATGACCACCGAAGCCAGCAGCGCCATGCTCGACGTCCACGGCCAGGCCCAGCGCATGCACCACGAGATCGGCCAATCCTTCTTCCGCGCCGGCATCGAACTGGCCAACCTCGCCGAGCTCTCGCTCAAGGCCTCGGTCTACGACGCCATCCTCAGCGGCGAACCGGACGCCAGCACTCTGCCGACCGAGGAACAATGCCCCTTCGGCCGCTGGTACTACGGCAACGGCAACGCCGCGCTGCGCGGCAACCTCCAGTTCCGCCTGATCGAACGCCCCCACGAACAGGTTCACCACGCCGGCGCCGCCGCCATCGACGCCTTCGCCCAGGGCCGGCTCGACACCACCCTCGAGCAGCTGGCGCTGATGGAGGACTCCAACGTCGAGGTGATGGACATCGTCAAGAAGGTCCTGGCGGAGCATGAGAAGGGCTTGCAGGTGCCGGCCCGCAGCTCGGCGGCGGCCCCCTTGCTGAGAGTTGTCGGCGCCGATTGACAGCCGCACAAGCCCCCCAGCACTATCGACGCCATGAACGCATCCGCACGCCGTACCACTACTACCACTACCACCGCCATGTGCGGGGCGAGTGGGTGTGCGTAGCGGATAACGCAAGGAACCCCAAAGGCCCCGCCAGCGATGGACGGGGCCTTTTCTTTTGCCCCGGCGGCGCTGGCATTCAAGGAGAAATGCCATGCACGACCCGCGCAAATCCACCCTGCTGATCATCGACATGCAGGTGGCGCTCTATGAAGGACCGGACAAGCCCTGGCAGGCCGAGCTGCTGCTGAGCCGGGTCAACCAGTTGATCGCACGTGCCCGCGCTGCCGGTGCGCCGATCTTCGCCGCGCGCTTCGCCGGGCCGGAAGGCTCGCCGGTGGCGCCGGGCAGCAAGGGCTGGGCGTTGCACCCGCGCCTGGAGGTGGACCCTGCCCGCGACCGCATCTTCGACAAGAACCGCCCCAGCTGCTTCTCCGGCACCCGCCTGGACGACTGGCTGCGCGATGCCTCCATCGGCGAGCTGGTGGTCGTGGGCATGAAGACCCAGTACTGCATCGACAGCACCTGCCGCGCCGCCGCCGACCTGGGCTACCGGGTGGTGCTGGCGGAAGACGCCCACAGCTGCATGGACACCCCCGCGCTGGACGCCGCGGCGATCATCCGCCATCACAACCTGACGTTGTCATGGCCGTTTGCCAGGTTGATGAAGGCCGATGAGGTGAGCTTCTAAGCAAAGCTGAAGCGACTGCGGGCGGTGATTGCAGAGGCGACTGTAGGGTGGGCCGGGCGGCGCTCCGCTTCAGCCCACCCGCTGCGTGCAAAAGCTTCGCGAGCAGAGCTCGCTCCTACCAAGCCGGCGTGGGGCGTGCAGGATCACCCCAACAACGACGCCACCGTGCGCTCGCCCAGGGCCGGGCCTATGCTCATGCCGAGGCCGGTGTGCATCAGCACGGCGGTGACGCCGGGGATGGCCTTGAGCACCGAGAACGGGCCGGGGCCGCGGGCGCCGTAGACGCCCTGCCAGCGCTCCAGTACCTGCAGGCGGGTGCCGAGGGTGTGCTCGGCGAGGTCGAGCATCAGGTTGTCCACGGCTTCGGCGTTGAAGGGCGAGGCGTCGCGGCCGTAGTCGTGGGAGTCGCCGATGATCAGCTCGCCATAGGGCGTGGGGCTGACCAGCAGGTGGATGCCGTGCTGCTCCAGCTCGGGCGTGTGCTGCTCGATCTGGCCACGGATGGCCTCGGCTTCCGGCAGGTCGGAGAAGGCGCCGTAATGCACGCAGCTGAGGCCGGTGAGCACGGCGTGCTGCAGGCCGATGTCCACCGCCGGGCGTGCGCGAAGCATCTGCAGGCGGCAGACGCTGGGCTGCAGCGGGGCGATCTGCTCGGCCAGCAGGGTCAGGTAGTCGTGGCCGGAACAGACGATGATCTGCTCGGCGCGGCAGCTGCCGGCGCTGGTGTGCACGCGGTTCTGCTCGACGTCGCGCACCAGGGTGGAGAAATGGAAGGTCACGCCCAGCTCGTCGCGCAGGTAGTTCACCAGTGCTGGGATGGCTTCGCGGGAATACAGCTGTTGGTCGTCCAGGCCGTGCAGGGCCACGCGGTGGTGGCTGAACTGGCCCTGGTAGAGGTCGTGCAGGCGCTCGCCACGCAGCAGTTCGACACGGTAGCCGTGCTCGATGGCGCGGGTGGCGCAGAAGGCCTCCAGCAGTTCCTCTTCCGCTTCGGTGCGGGCGAACAGCAGGGAGCCGTTGCGGCGGATATGGAATCCGGCCACCTCAGCCAGCTCGGCCCAGATCGTCCGCGCCTCACGGGCCAGGGCGAACATGGGGCCGGGGGCCTGGCCGGTGATCAGGGCCTGGCCGAAGTTGCGCACCGAGGCGCCCAGGGGCCGGTCGCTGCGTTCGAACACGCTGACCTTGAGGCCGCGCCGGGCGGCGGCATAGGCGTGGGACAGGCCGAGGATGCCGGCGCCGACGATGGCGATATCGGTGTCTTGGATGGGCATGGAGTTCTCCAGGAAAACAGTGCCGCCCCTGCCCTCCCCACAACCCTCTCCCCGCTGGGAGAAGGTGTGGAGCGGGTGGGAGCGGAGGTCGGGCTTGTTACTGCGGCAATTTCTCGGACTTACCGTCGTAACGCTTGCGCCACTCGGCCAGGATGCTGTCGCGGTTCTTCGACGCCCAGGCGAAGTCGTTCTTGATCAGGCGCTGCTCGTAGTCGGCAGGCAGTTCGGTCTGCGGCTTGGCGATGCCCGGCTGGGCGAGAACGGCGAAGTTCTCCTTGTACAGCTCCATGGCGGCGGGGCTGGCGGAGAAGTCGGCGAGTTTCTTCGCGGCCTCAGCGTGTTGGGTGCCCTTGATCACGCCGGTGGCTTCGATTTCCCAGCCCAGGCCTTCCTTCGGCAGGACGATGTCCAGCGGCGCGCCCTGGCGCTTCAGCTGCACGGCCGGGTATTCGAAGGAGATGCCGATGGGGAACTCGCCAGCGGCGGCCAGCTTGCACGGCTTGGAGCCGGAATGGACGTACTGGCCGATGTTCTGGTGCAGGTCATCCATGTACTGCCAGCCCTGCTTCTCGCCGAAGGTCTGCAGCCAGGCGCTGACGTCGAGGAAGCCGGTGCCCGAGGACGCCGGGTTCGGCATCACGATCTTGCCCTTGTATTCCGGCTTGGTCAGGTCCTGCCAGCTCACCGGCTTTTCCAGGCCCAGCTTCTCGGCTTCGACGGTGTTGAAGCAGATGGTGGCGGCCCACACGTCCATGCCCACCCAGGCCGGCGGGTTGGCGGCGTCGCGGTAGTTGGCGCCGATGGCGTCCAGGTGCTTGGGTGCGTACTTCTCCAGCATGCCCTGCGCATCGAGGATGGCCAGGCTGGAAGCAGCCAGGCCCCACACGGCGTCGGCCTGGGGACGGTCTTTCTCGGCCAGCAGCTTGGCGGTGATGATGCCGGTGGAATCACGCACCCACTTGATCTCGATATCCGGGTTTTCCTTCTCGAACGCCTTCTTGTAGGCACTCAGCTGCTCGGCTTCCAGGGCGGTATAGACGGTCAGCTCGGTGGCGGCCTGGGCCTGCAGGGAGAACCCGGCGACGACGGCGGCAGCGAGGGCGAGACGCTTGAACATGTGGAGCTCCTTGGTTGGTGTGCTGGGGTCAGGTTTGGCGTGCTGTGGTTATGCGTTGGCGGGAGTTTCGCCCTGCGCCAGGCGTGCGTTGATCAGGTCGATCACGCCCGGCAGATCGGCGATGGTGTCGATCAGGTAGTGCGGGCGGCTCGGCGCGAACAGCGCGTCGATGCGAGCGCGCTCCTCGGCCAGGCGCGCGGCCGGCAGGGCCTGGTAGGCGTCGAAATCCAGGCCGAGGAAGTTGCCGGAGAAGCGCAACGCCACGGTCCACATGCCGGCGCTGCGGCCTTCGAGGATGCCCGGCTCGGTGTCGTCCACCTTCACGCAGGCGGCGACGTCGTCCAGCCCCAGGGCGATGACGTTGGCCAGCGCCTGGGCCGGGCTCGGGCGGCCCTTGGGTACTTCATCGGTGGCGACCACGTGGTCCGGGCGGTAGCCGGCTTCGGCGGCCAGCTCCACCACCTTGTCCATCACCACCTTGGGGTAGCCGGAGCAGGTGCCGATCTTCAGGCCCCTGGCGCGCAGGGCGGCGATGGCCTCCAGGGCGCCGGGGATCAGCGCCGAATGCTCACCGACCTTGGCGATCTGCAGGGGCATGAAGCGCTCGTAGAGTGCGGTCACGTCCTCATCCGTCGGCAGGTGGCCGAAGCGGCGTTCGAAGCGTGCGGCGATGGCCGGCACGTCGCACAGGGTGCGGATGTGGTCCCACTTGCCCATGCCCATCGGGCCGCGCGCCTCCTCGAGGCTGATCTCCACATCGAAGCTGGCGAAGGCCTCGACGAAGATCCGCGTCGGCGCGAAGGAGCCGAAGTCGACCACGGTGCCGGCCCAGTCGAGGATGGCGGCCTGCAGGTAGGTGGGGGTCTGGTAATGCATGGTGTTCTCCGTGGATCAGTGGCCGGGCGCGGTCTGGCGCCAGGCCTGGGAGCGGCGCAGCAAACCGCGCGAGGCCCCGGCCAGCAGCAGCGAGACAGCGGCCGAGGTGAGCAGGATCAGGGTGGACATGGCGGCCGCGCCGCCGACGTTGCCGGCGTCGTCCATGTTCAGCACGGCGACGGCGGCGAGCACGCTGTCCGGGCTGTAGAGGAAGATCGCGGCGGACACGGTGGTCATGGCCGAAACGAACAGGTAGCGGACGATGTCCAGCAGCGCCGGCAGGCAGATGGGCAGCGTCACCTTCAGGTAGTGGCGGTACAGGGGCATCTTCAGCGACAGGGCGGCGGCTTCGAACTCGCCGTCCAGCTGACGCAGCGCGGTGGTGGCGGTCATCTGCGCGGTGGTGAGGAAGTGCGCGATGGAGCAGACCACCAGCAGCGTCATGCTGCCGTAGAGGCCGTGCAGCGGGTTGGCCGGCAGGTTGAAGAAGAAGACGTAGCCCAGGCCGAGCACCAGCCCGGGCACCGCCATGGGCACGAAGCTGAGCATGCGCAGCAGTTGGTTGAGGCCGGCCTGGCCGCGGGTCTTCTCCATCAGGTAGGCACCGGTGAAGATCAGCGCGCCGCCGAACAGCGCGGTGCAGCTGGCCATGGTCAGGCTGTTGCGATAGGCCAGCCAGCCGCCGCCGGCGCTCTCTTCGAAGGCGTAGTGACGCAGGGACAGCGACAGGTTGTAGGGCCAGAACTTCACCAGCGACGAGTACACCGCCATGCCCAGCACCGCCAGCAGGGCGAGGCAGACCAGCAGCACCAGGGCCAGGAAGCAGGCGTCGCGCAGTCGCGAGGGTTTCGGGTGGTAGACCTGGGCGCGACCGCTCATGGAGTCGCCCTGGCCGCGGCGCAGCCAGGCATCGACGCCGAAGCTGAGCAGCGCCGGCAGCAGCAGGATCATGCCGATCAGCGCGCCCCGGCCGAATTGCTGCTGGCCGACCACGGCCTTGTAGGCCTCAAGCGCCAGCACCTGGTAGTCGCCGCCCACCACCACCGGCACGCCGAAGTCGGTGATGCACAGGGTGAACACCAGGCAGAAGGCGGCGAACACGCCCTGGCGGGTGGCCGGCCAGGTGATGCTGCGGAAGGCCTTCCAGGGCCCGGCGCCCATGCTGGAGGCGGCGTCGAACAGGCGCGCATCGGCCAGGGACAGCGCCGACAGCAGGATCATCAGCGCATGGGGAAAGGTGTAGATGGCCTGGCCGAGGACGATGCCCCAGAAGCCGTAGATGTTGTCCGGCAACAAGCCGCGCAGCAGGCCCTGGTTGCCGAACAGGTAGATCAACGCGATGCCCGGCAGCATCGACGGCGCCAGCAGCGGCAGCAGGGAAATGCCCCGCCACAGGCCCTTGGCCGGAATCAGCGTGCGTTGCAGCGCATAGGCGAAGAGGTAAGCCAGCGGCACCACAATGGCGGCGACGCTGAGGGACACCTTCAGGCTGTTGCCCAGCAGCCAGTGGAAGTTGGCGCTGGCCAGCAGCTCACGCGCCGCCACCAGGCCACCGCCCTGCCCGGCTTCACCGCTGAAGCCGCGCCAGAAGATGGCCGCCAGGGGCAGCAGCACGGCAAAGGTCAGCAGCACCAGGAGCAGCAGCTTGCCGCCCACCACGAACAGGCGGTCACCCAGGTCGCTGCGTGCGGCCCGCACTGGAGCGGTCTTGAGCGATGCCGGCATTTCCATCACCCGCGCCATCTCAGGCGAACACCTGCAGGCTGCGCGACGGCAAGGCCACCCAGATATCGGCACCGCCCAGGCGCGGCAGCAGCGCCGGGTCCAGCTCCGCCAGCAGCGGATGGCCGGGCAGTTGCTCCAGTTCGAAACTCAGGCGGCAGCGGTTGCCGAGGAAGGTGATTTCGCGCACCTGGGCGCGGAAGCGGTTGTCATCGCCCTGCTGCGGGTCGATGGCGATGGCTTCGGGGCGGCAGAACAGGCGGCCCTGCTCGGCCCCCCCTGCGGCTTCCGGCAGGCGCAGGCTCAGCTCGCCGACTCGCGCGTGGCCATCCTCGCGGCCCTGGAACGGCAGCCAGTTGCCCTGGCCGACGAACTCGGCGACGAAGGGCGTGGCCGGGCTTTCGTAGATCTCCCGCGGGGTGCCGTATTGCTCGACGCGGCCCTGGTTGATCACCGCGATGCGGTCGGCCATGAGCATGGCCTCGTCCTGGTTGTGGGTGACCATCAGGGTGGTGATGCCCAGGCGCTTCTGCAGCTGGCGCAGCTCGGTGCACAGGTGCTCGCGAACGCGGGCGTCCAGGGCCGACATGGGCTCGTCCAGCAGCAACAACGACGGCGACGGCGCCAGGGCACGGGCCAGGGCCACGCGCTGCTGCTGGCCGCCGGACAGCTGGCCGGGGAATTTCTTCTCGCTGCCGGCAAGGCCCACCAGCTCCAGCATCTCGGCCACCCGCTGGCGGGCTTCGTCGCGGTTGGCACCGGCCAGGCCGTAGGCGATGTTCTGCTGCACGCTGAGGTTGGGGAACAGCGCGTAGGACTGGAAAAGAATGCCGTAGTCACGGGCCTGGGGCGGCAGGGTGGAAATGTCGCGCGGGCCGATGTGCAGGCTGCCGCTGTCCTGGCGCTCCAGCCCGGCGATGCAGCGCAGCAAGGTGGTCTTGCCGCAGCCGGAAGGTCCCAGCAGGCACACCAGCTCGCCCTCGGCGATATCCAGCGACACCCCATCCAGGGCGGTGAAGCTGCCGAAGCGCTTATGGATGTCGTGGACCTGGAGATGGGCGGCGTGATGCATGACATGACCTCGTAGAACGGTGGGCGTAACGCAGGAAGCGCGGTACGACTCGACGAGGCTGATGCTAGGGAGGCAATGCGAAATCTATGTGGCGATAACCCCAAGCCCACCGATAGTGGCATTGGTGGATTTGGTATAGGCCAGGTGAGAGAGCTGGAAGCCGAGAGCCTGAAGGTGGAAGGCGGCAGCGCTGGAGAGAGCGCCGTTTTGAGCAAGTCGCGCTGCGGCATGCGGCTATTTGCAACTGCCAAGATTTGCCGGCAGGAGCGAGCGGGTGAACACACGGCCCCCTGCGGCACCCCGCTCATCCTGTCGAGCCTTTGCTCGAACGTCTCCGATGGAGCCGATGACTCCATGCCCTGGGACGTGATGCCCCAGGTACAGATGCAGCCGGCGCCCTGATCCGGGCGCCGGACTGCCGGCGTCAGAGCCGGTTGAGGCTGACGTTGTCCAGGTACAGCGACTGGTCGGCACGGGTGCTGAGCACCATCAGCTCCATGCGCCGGTAGGTTCCGGCCGGCACCTGGAAGCTCTGCTGCAGCTTGCCCCAGGCGCCGCCCTGGGTGTTCACCACGCCCAGGGACAGCAACCGGCCGTTGCCGGCGGTGTCCTCCAGGTAGAGGTAGGCATAGGCCAGCGCGGCCACGCTGGCGGTGCGGCTCACCATCACGTCGGCGGCGAAGCGGTAGGACAGCCCCGGCTGCACCTTGCCGGCCAGAAGCAGGCTGGCGCCGGTGCCGTCGGCCTTGCGGGCATAGACCTCCAGGGACTTGCCGGTGGTTGCCAGGGCGGTCAGCCGGGTGCTGCCGTAGAAGCCCGCCCACTCGCCGATGGCACTGTCGAAGTTCCAGCTGAAGGCGGCCGGGGTCGCCGGGGTGACGGGGTTGGTGGGGGTCACTTCGCTGAGCTCGACCTCATCCAGCAACACGGCCAGGCGGTTGACGCTGACCAGGCCCAGGTAGGTGTTGCGGATCACGCTGGCCGGCGGCTGGTAGACGAAGGTGACGTCGATGGGGGTGAACTCGCTGCTGGTCACCGACTTGATCACGCCATTGGCCGTGTTGTAGCTGATGCCGGCGTTTTCTTCGTGAAGCATGCCCAGGTAGACGTTGCCGCGCAGGTTGGTGCCCTTGAGCATCACCTTGGCCTTGAGCCGATAGGTGGCGCCGACCTTCAGTGCGCCCACCGAGGTGGCCAACACGTCGTCGCGGCCGGCCGGCAGCTCGAACTGCAGGGCGTCGTCACGGCAGGTCTTGCCGACGTTGAGGGTGCTGAGCTTGGCCAGGTTGAGCAGTGCCTTCCAGCCATCCAGGGTGCGGAATTCGCCGTTGGCCACCAGGCCCTTGAGGGCCGGCTTGTTGCACCAGGCCGGGGTCGGCGTGGTGGGCGGCGTCGTCGGTGGCGTGGTCGGGGTGGTCGGGGTGGTCGGGGTCGTGGGCGTCGAGGTCGGGTTGACCGTCTCGGGCACCTTGGTCGGGCGCAGGGCGGCGATCTGCGCGGCCATGTCGTTCAACGCGCGGGCGGCGTCGGCGAAGCTGGCACGGCCGCAGGCCTGGTTGGCGCAGGTGGTATCGACCACGGTAGGCGTGGAGAACAGCGGGGCCTGCACGGACGCGTTGAACACCTGGGGGTAGGCCATGATGGTGGAGAAGCGCCCCTGCACGCCGTAGCCACGGCCCCACTCGTAGGTGCCCTGATGGATGCCACGGGCCAGGTAGGTGTAGTAGCCCTCGGTCTGGTCCTGCTCATAGGAGTGGCGCAGGCCCAGGTTGTGGCCGATCTCGTGGGCCATGGTGCTGAGGCTGCAGTCCACCCCGGTGATGCCGTAGGCACTGGCCCAGGCACCGTTCTGGAAGGTGCCGCTGTTCTTCGGCCCGGAGAGCACGTAGCCGATGCCGCACACGCCATAGCCCTGCCCTACCTGGGTGCGGCTGATCAGCTGCACCACGTCGGCGCCATAGGTCTCGCGCAGCTGCTGCACGCGGCTGTCGGCGGCGAAGGCGGAAAGGTCCTTGTCGGAGATGGTCGGGTAGCTGGCCCAGGTGAGCGGCTGGGCGTTGACCAGGCGCAGGCGCAGGTTGACGTTGCTTTTCTTGTAGGCGTTGTTGGCGAATTCGATGTAGCTGGCGATGCGGGCGTTCATGTCCCGCCCGTTTGGCAGCGCCTGGGCGTCCTTGGTGTAGAGCACCAGGATGTCGACGGTGCGCGGTTCGGTGGTGGCGGCTTGGGTGAAGGGGGCCAGCAGGAGCAGGGCCAGGCAGGCGAGCAGTTTCTTCATGGTCATCGTTCCTGTAGCGCTCAGCCGCGGGTCGGCGGCGGGAGGGGCTGCAACGGCGTGGAATCGGGGGTCACGAGGGCGTCCGGGGTGGCACGCATCAGCAACTGGTTCTGGTCGGTGACCAGGGTGCTGCCGGTGGCGTTGTCCACCACCATGGACAGGGTCTGATCGCGGGTGGCGAGGGTGATGTGGGTCTCCAGCTGGCCCTTCACCACGGTGAGGGTGTCTTCCGGTTGGCCGCCCTCCACCGCGCCGCTCCAGACGGCAGCGCCGCCGGTGTTGTGGGTTTCGTCCAGCGTGGCGCGCAGCGGTGCCTGGCGGCCGGGCACACCCAGCTGCAGGGTCTTGCCGACGGCCAGTTCGCCCAGGGAGGTGGTCGCCACCTGGGTGCGGTAAAGGGTCATCTCCTGCTGCTGCTCGGGCACCAGGGAGTGGCTGTCCCAGAGTTCGACCAGGGTGTCGGCGGGGGCGTCCACCACCGGCACCGAGGCGACGTGGGGTGCCGGCACCACGTTCACGGCGGCTGGCATCGGGCTGGCCGCCACCGGAGCGCCCGCCATGGCCGGGGCGACGGGCAACGGAGCTGCCGGGGGTGTCGGTGATGGGGTGTGCTGGGTAACGGCCGGGACCGCTGGGGTATCGCGCAGGAGGACGGCGAAGGTGACACCTGATGTGACCAGGGCAACCGCCAGGTAGAGGAGCGTACGGGGCATGACCACCTTCCCATGTTTCACCCGGCACAGCCGGGTGGCAGCGAAACCACGGAAGAGCATCCCTGACGAACCGTGGAACAGGTTCGACCGTTGCGAGGGGTAACGGCCAGTTGTTCGATTTATTGACGCCAGAAAATTGATATCACAGTGCCTGCATGGGGCATAAATACGCTTTCGCTATTAGCCAGGAGCCGGATCACACCATTGCGCTGCTGTGCTGCCTGACGTCGATATTCGGGAGCGTGGGAACGTTGAGCGGCATAAATAAAGTTGAACGCGTTCAACTTCCGCAAGTGAACCAGCCGCCACCTTAACCCGCTACTCAATGGCCGTCGGAATAATTGGGATTTCTCGCACATTGCTGGTTTGACAGCCCCGGCGCCAATCGTGGGTAATTGCGAAATCCGGCGACATCCCGCAGCAAACAGCTGATAACCCGTCGCTATTACCGATGTAATTGTTCGACAAAACCCTTTGATTACAACCCGTTGCGAAACAGCTCCAATTATTGCGCCTGACTTTTTCACTGTGTCCGTTAGTTGAACTTGCGCAACTTAATACGCTGGCAATCTGATAGTAGAAAACACACTTTTCAATTCAAACCGACGTCACGCGTTTGAATAAGGAGTGCCCACCTGATCGGGGCGCTACTTCACTAACTCGACTGAACAGCCCCTGGCCTCGTCATTGAGTTCAATGGCCAGCCTGCTTGCTCGTCGACTGAACCCGCCTGCGCATCACGGACGTGCCCAGGCGGATCACCACTACCCGGCCCAGGTCGGGTGCATGAAAGGAGAACCCATGCGGAAAATCTGGCTCTACCCGGCCGTCGCCCTGGTGACGGCCGGCACGACGCTCGCCGTCCTGCTGCAGGACACCCCTGCGCAGAGTGGGCAGGCGCCCGTCGCCTCGGCCCCGACCGGCGCGGGCAGCGTGTCCCTCCCGTCCTTGCCTGGCGCAGCCGGCGCACGGGCGGCGGTCCAGACCAGCGGCCAGGCCGCGGCAAATCCATCGTCCGCCGCAGCGCCGGACAGCGCCTCCGACGCGCCCCTGGCCCTGTGGACGGCTGATTCCCTGCAGGCCGCCGAGCAGGACGGGTTGGCCGTGTACCGCAGCCAGGTCGCCCCCGAGCTGCTGGGCACCTTCGCCGTGGGCCGCACCCTGGAACTGGGCGTGCCGGGCCAGCCGGAGCCGCTGCGCGCCACGCTGGAGCAAACCCATAACACCGGCACCACCGCCGTGTGGACCGGCGCGGTGGAAGGCGGCAGCGACGCCGACACCCTGACCGTGGTCAAGGGCCGCCTGGAGACCCACATCACCCTCGCCACCACCGAGCAGACCCTGTCCTTCGTGGTGGACAACGCCACCGGCGCCACCCAGGTGACGGACCAGAACGAGCTGCTGATGCGCGCCACGCCGGACCCGATCATCACCCCCGACGCCAAGCAACTGCCGCCCCTGCCGCCGCCCGCCCAAGGCTGATCCCACAAGGAACGTCCCACCATGAAAAGACTCTTCATCGGCACCCTGCTGGCCGTCGCCGTACAGGCCGCCCACGCCGCCGAACCCCGCACCGTGGACCTGTTGGTGCTCTACACCAAGGACGCCCAGGCGCTGCCCAACGGCCGCGACATGGATGCGCGCATCGCCAGCTACATCGAGTACGCCAACAACGCCTACAAGAAAAGCAACGTCGACCTGCGCCTGCGCCTGGTGCACCGCCAGTTGCTGGACTGGGCCAGCTACCCCACCGTCTCCAGCCGCGACCTGGCCGCCTTCGCCGCCGACAGCCGCGTGCAGCAGCTGCGTGAAACCTATGGCGCCGACATGGTCCACCTCATCGGCCGCACCCAGGAAGGCCAGGGCTACGGCGTGTGCGGCATCGGCTACGTGCTCTCCGGGCCGAAGAACAGCGGCACCTTCCAATCCGGCTCCGCCAACAGCGCCTACGCCATCACCGGCGTCGACTGCAGCCTGAGCACCATGGCCCACGAGATCGGCCACAACATGGGCCTGCGCCACTCCTACGAGCAGGACATGACCGAGGGCTACTACCAGTCCAGCTGGCACCAGGGCACCTTCGAATGGAGCCGCGGCTACGGCGTGCAGGGCCAGTTCTCCACCATCATGGGCTACCCCCACGTGTTCAACGCCCGCGCCCAGGCGCCGCTGTTCTCCTCGCCGCGCGTGGTCGACAGCAGCTGCGCCAACCAGGCCTGCGGCCAGGAAAACCAGGCCGACGCTGCCCGCGCGCTGAACGCCATGGCCACGCAGATTGCCGCCCTGCGGGCGACCAAGGTGCCGGAGACGCAGAACCCCACCAACCCGGGCACTCCCACCACCCCGCCGACCACCCCGACCACGCCACCGACGACGCCGCCCACCACGCCGACCCCGGCCTGGTGCAACAAGCCGGCCCTGAAGGGCCTGGTGGCCAACGGTGAATTCCGCACCGCGGACGGCTGGCAGGGCCTGCTGGGCAGCGCCAACATGAGCCTGGTGAACGTCGGCAAGACCTGCCGCGACAACGCCCTGCTGTTCGAGCTGGCCAAGGGCGGCAGCGACATCCTCGCCACCCCGGTCGCCGCCCTGCGTGAAGGCACCCGCTACCGCCTGCGCGCCAAGGTCATGCTCAAGGGCACCAATGCGCGCGGCAACATCTACCTGGGCGTCCTCCACGAGGCCAACGACCGCATCAGCTACAGCAACGCCTCGGGCCTGACCCAGTCGGTCACCAGCAGCGAGTTCACCACCCTGGAACGCACCTTCACCTACACCCGCGCCCAGACCCCGCCGCGCAGCACCTACGTGGGCCTGATCAGCCGCGACGGCCTGAGCGTGCTGGTGGACGAAGTGGAACTGACCGAAGTGGCCGAGCCGACGCCCACCAACCCGACCACGCCTTCCGTTCCCTCGAAGCTGGGCTGGAACTTCGAAAACGGCGCGGCCGGCTGGGCCGGCTTCCACGGCACCACCCGCCTGGTCGCCCTGGGTGGCAACACCGGCACCTCGCTGGAAAGCTACGCCCGTCAGTACGAAGGCAGCGGCGCCAGCATCCCGCTGCAGGGCAAGGTGCAGGGCGGCCTGAACTACCGCCTGGCGGCCGATGTGATGATCGGCCGCAACGCCGGCATCAAGGGCCTCACCTACGGCTACCTCTACCTGGAGGACGCCAGCGGTCAAGGCCGCTACCTGCCGCTGGGTGCAAGCCCCACCCTGGGTGGCACCTGGAGCCGCCTGCAACAGGACGTGCAGATCCCCGCCGGCACCTACCGCCGCGTGGAGCTGCTGGTACTGGGCACCCGCAAGGACCAGTCCCTGTACCTGGACAACATCAGCTTCAACCGGCTCTGAGCCAAGGCCCCCGGCGCTGCCGGGGGCTTCCCTTCTGCAGGGCCCCTCAGCGGCCCTCTTCGCAGGCCTCTCGCCCCAGGGCCATGAAGGCCGCCGGCAAACGCGCCTGGCGGCGGTCCTTGAGGCAGTAGAGGTATTCGTCGATCTGCGGCGCCTGTTCCAGCTCGATCACGCACAGCTCGGGGTTATCCGGCACTTCGTGGCGAGCGATGATGCTGATGCCGATATTGCGGATCACCGCCTCGCGGATGGACTCACGGCTGCCGATCTCCAGCAGCGGGCCGATGTCCAGGCCGGCCTTTTCCAGCAGCGCCTCGGTGAGCTGGCGGGTGATCGACCCGCGTTCACGCATCAGCAGGTTGTGGCCCTTGAGGGCGGCGATATCCACCGACACGCGCCCGGCCAGGGGGTGGCTGCGGTGCACCGCCAGCACCAGGGGGTCGCTGCCCAGCACCAGGCGGATGAGGCGCTGGTCATCGAGCTTCTGCGACGAGGCGGCCAGGTCCACGCGGTATTCCTCCAGCGCCTCCAGCACCTGCTGGGAGTTACCGATCTCCACCGAAACCTCGATCTGCGGGTAGCGCTCACGGAAGGTCCGCACCAGCCCGAGAATGTAATAAGGCGAGGTGGCACCGATGCGCAGGCTGCCCTGCATCTGCCCGCTGTTGCGCAGGAAGAACTCGATATCGGCTTCCTGCTGCAGCAGCACCTTGACCATGGGCAGCAGGCGCGCACCCTCCTCGCTCACGGTCAGCCGGCGGCCACCGCGATGGAAGAGCTCGACGGCGTACTGGCCTTCCAGGTTGCGGATCTGGGTGGTGACGGTCGGCTGGCTCAGACCCAGCTTCTTGGCGGCCTGGGTGATGCTGCCCAGGCGCGCGACCATGTAGAACGCCTTGAGCTCGGCACTGAGCATGAGGGCTGCTTTCCAATAGAAGGGAGGCGGCGATTATAAGCGCGACGGCGAACCGACTTCATGCAGGGCGTGACGCCCCCGAACCTTGGCCGAGACACGCAAAGTGGCTAATGGTTCACAAGCACTAGCACACCCGTACTATTCAAGCCTTTCGCCGCCCTCCCTAGACTCCCCTGCAGGCGCTATGGCCCGCCCGCCAGCTCCGGGTCCCGCGGCACTGTGCTGCCGCCACGCCGATAACGACACCTGCCGCCCCGGTAGGCCCGGATCACGCACCAAAGGAATGCCCCCATGAAACTCCAAGGAATCGCCGCCGGTTTCGCCCTCGCCTCCACCCTGCTCACCACCGGCTGCATCCCGCAGAATGGCCAGACCCAAGGCCTGTTCACGCCCCCGGCTACCAACAATGCCGCCGCCGGCACCCAGGTCGCCTCGGCCAATGCCCCCTGCACCCCGAATGCCACGGCCGACCTGATCTCCACCGGCCGCAGCCTGCTGGAAATCGGCACCAGCATCATGCAGACCAAAGCCAACATGAATAACGCCAACAATGGCTATAACAGCTACACCATGCAGGACGTCGAGAACGCCCAGAAGATCAACAAGGGCAACGAGATCCTCAACAACGTCGAAACCATGACCGGCGGCCCCCAGGCCCCCTGCAGCTGATAGCGTTTCCCCCCGTCGCCTTGAGTACAGGGATGTACGGGGCGCCGGGTTTTCCCTCCCCGAGCAACGAGCCCGCGCCTGCGCGGGCTCGCTCGTTTCAGGGCCCCTGTCACTTCTGTGTCACAAAAGAGTCATAACCTCCGCAAAATCGATAAACCAAGGAGGTGGCAGATGAGCGTTGGCAACGACCTGCTGGCACAGCGCATCCATCGTGAGCTGCTGGACCACAGCGACGAAGAACTCGAACTGGAGCTGCTGGAAGACGGCCACGACCTGGACGCCTACTTCGACAACCACGTCGAGGACAACCCCGGGCGCCAGGCACGGCGCAACTACTTCCAGGAGCTGTTCCGCCTGCAGGGTGAGCTGGTGAAGCTGCAGAGCTGGGTGGTCAAGACCGGGCACAAGGTGGTGATCCTCTTCGAAGGCCGCGACGCCGCCGGCAAGGGCGGCGTGATCAAGCGCATCACGCAGCGCCTCAACCCCCGCGTATGCCGGGTCGCCGCCCTGCCGGCCCCCAACGACCGCGAGCAGACCCAGTGGTACTTCCAGCGCTACGTCTCGCACCTGCCGGCCGCCGGCGAGATCGTCCTGTTCGATCGCAGCTGGTACAACCGCGCCGGCGTCGAGCGAGTGATGGGTTTCTGCAACGACGAGCAGTACGAGGAGTTCTTCCGCACCGTGCCGGAGTTCGAGCGCATGCTGGTGCGTTCCGGCATCCAGTTGGTGAAGTACTGGTTCTCCATCTCCGACCAGGAACAGCACCTGCGCTTCCTGGCGCGCATCCACGACCCGCTCAAGCAGTGGAAGCTCAGCCCCATGGACCTCGAGTCCCGCCGCCGCTGGGAGGCCTACACCAAGGCCAAGGAGATCATGCTCGAACGCACCCACATCGAAGAGGCGCCCTGGTGGGTGGTGCAGGCCGACGACAAGAAGAAGGCGCGGCTCAACTGCATCCACCACCTGCTCAGCCAGATGCCCTACGAGGAAGTGGAACAGCCCAGCGTGCAGCTGCCGCAACGCCTGCGCCACGCCGACTACGTGCGCAACCCGACGCCCCGGGAAATCCTCGTGCCCGACGTGTACTGACCGCCGTTCCGGCGTGACTCGCCCGCGCGCCAATGCATCGCAGACACACAACCCTCGCGGCGCGCGGCGTTTTCAGCGATAAAGGCCGCCGCGCTGCGCAATCGCAGCGACTTGAGGAAGCGATGCATGTACCACGGAGAACGATTCAACGCCTGGACGCACCTGGTGGGCGCGGTGCTCGCCGGCATCGGCGCCATCTGGCTGCTGGTCCTGGCGGCCCTGGATGGGAGCACGGCGAAGATCGTCAGCGTCGCCATCTACGGCGTGACGCTGGTGATGCTCTACAGCATCTCCACGGTCTATCACAGCGTCCGTGGGCGGGCGAAGGTGATCATGCGCAAGCTCGATCACCTGTCGATCTACCTGCTCATCGCCGGTAGCTACACGCCCTTCTGCCTGGTCACCCTGAAAGGCGCCTGGGGCTGGACGCTGTTCGGCATCGTCTGGACGCTCGGCATCATCGGCATGCTGCAGGAGATCAAGCCGCGCACGGAAGCGCGCGTGCTGTCGATCATCATCTACGCGGTAATGGGCTGGATCGTGCTCATCGCCATCAAACCGCTGATCGCCGCCCTGGGCACCACCGGCTTCACCTGGCTCGCCGCGGGCGGGGTGTTCTACACCGTCGGCATCATCTTCTTCGCCTTCGACAGCCGCTTCCGCCACTGGCACGGCATCTGGCACCTGTTCGTCATCGCCGGCAGCCTGCTGCACTTCGTGGCGATCCTGCGTTTCGTGGTGTAGAAACCCGCAAAAACCGTGCGTCGCAACCGCCGGGTTGCACCCGACCTACGCGTGTAGTGCAGCGGCGACCTTGGGGCAAATGTAGGGGCGAATTCATTGGCTCTGTCTGCGTTAAGTGTTGCTAGAGGATTTGAGCCCAGCTGATTGCCGAGCTTTGCTGGTGCTTCTGGTTTCGCCCCCCCGGGCGAGTCCCTTTTTTCAATCGTCGGGATGCCGAACCACAAAAAAGGAACCAAAAGGGCTTGCCCCATCATCCGGCCCGACTGCGTCGGGTTCCCTCATTCCATCGTCGTTACTCGCTACGCTCGCCCTTCGGGCCGCACTGAAGTGCGTTCGCCGCAAGCGTCGTCTGGGGGCCGGCGCGATGGGCCATCCATGGCCCATCGCGGCTCTCGCGACATCCATGTCGCTCAACCCCTTACGCGACGATTCGCTCGGCCTCCTGAAAGGGGCGTTTGGCGGCTGCTCCAACGTTCTTCGCTCGAATGCCCACATTGATGTGCGCATCACCTGCGGGTGTACGCAGCGGCTGGCGGCTTTCGTAGGATGGTGTAGAGCGAAGCGAAACCCATGCGGCGGAGGTGGCACGAACCCTTTGGCGCCCGAAAATGGCCGTTCTTGAGCGTCTGCCTTAAAACCACAACAGCTAACGCAGACAGAGTCAATTCATTCGCCCAGCAGGCCGCAGGGCTGCCATCGTTCGGTGCCTCCCGGCAGCCCCGCTTGGTGGATGAAAAGAGCGTCATCCACCCTACACACCGGTTAGCGCCGCGGTTCAGATTGAGCACAGTACCGTAGGTTGGCGCCGAGCGCAGCGAGGCCCAACACAACGATGTTCGGCCCCGCTTCAGCCCCTCCCTGTGGCTTCAATCCCGGCGCGAATAGGCCCGGGGCATGAGGCCGCCGGACATCAGGGCGTCGCCCATGGAGGCGGATGACGGCCGCGCGCCTGGCGTTCGGGCCGTGAGCAGGCCAGCCAGCAGCGGCGAGGATGGCCGCTCCGGGCCGTCGCAGCCCAGGAGCAGCAGTTCGATCAACGCGTGTGCGGATGCACAGTCCCGATTGTCCATGGGTGTTCTCCGGCAATGGCTTTGTCCTTACGCTACTGCCCGCCGCAGAGCGGAAATTGACCTGGGTCAGTCCCGTCCACGACGCCCCTGCGACAACCCGGCGCAGGGCACCGTCCAGTGCATGTTGACTTCGATCAATCAAAGGTCCCGCCAGAAGGGTAAACAGGAGGCATAGGCGCAATGCGCCGCCCCTTTTCCCTTACCTGGAGACAGCCATGTCCGCACTCAACTCCGCCCTCGTCGCCAAGCCGCTGCACCAATCACCGCGAGGCGATTACTGGATCGAGCCCCTGGAAGACGGCACCCATGTGCTCATCCGGCCCTTGCGCGAAGAGGATCGCGAGCGCGAGCGCGCCTTCATCAACCGCCTGTCACCGGAGGCCCGTCACAACCGCTTCCTCGGCGAGTTCCGCGAAGTGGCCCCGCCGCTGCTCAACCAGCTCATGGATGTCGACGACAAGGACCGCGTCGCCCTGGTGGCCCTGGCCCATGTGGACGGCGAACTGCTGGAAGTCGGCATCAGCCGCTACGCCAAGGTCGGCGAACTCGGCCAGTGCGAATTCGCCGTGACCGTGGCCGATGAATGGCTGCGCCGCGGCCTCGGCAGCATCCTCTTCGAACACTTGGCGGACAGCGCCCGGCGCAACGGCTTCCGCCAGCTCTACTCCATCGACTCGGCGAGCAACGCCGGCATGCGCGGCCTGGCCCGCAAGCTCGGCCTGCAGCGTCGCCGCGATGCCGAAGACCCGACCCAGGTGATCCACCGCCTGGACCTGTAACCCCGACCCACCTTCACACGCAGGCCCCTCAGCGGGCCTGCCATCCCGGCGGCACACCATGGCCCGCGCCTGCCAATGCAGCGAAGCGTGGTTCCGCCAGGCGCGCCGACCAACCCAGCCAGCCTGCCGATGATCCGGCGCCCGTGCGTGCCACCCTCAGCTGCACGTGGATATGCCCCACCATGCAGACGCTCATGCCATCCATGTTGAAGTAGGTGCACGCCTGCTGGGTGTCCTCGCAGCCGGCCGATCTGTCCTGGTAAACGGGCTCGCCCTGCTCCGCCGCATGGAACGCCAGGTCGGTAATCAGCCCGGTGCGTTCGGTGCCGCTGCGCTTGCTCAGGTCCCATCCCATCTTCTTTCGTTGCCCTGAAAGCCGAAGGCCTGGTAGCGAACTGCCGACGTGACCGCAGCCCTCGCCAAGGGCGGCCGCGCCTCGCTGTGGTCGCAAGGCCTTCCGGCGTAGCGACTTGGTCATGAAAGAGTAGCCAGCCCTCGTGAGCTGACAAGCAGCAAGCGGCGAACTTCCCGGGCGTTCCGACGATCAACCGATACGCCAATCACCAGCGGAGTCGCCATGAACCAGGCCAAAGACGGCAAGACACCGGGGTTGTCCGCCCGGGAGAAACAGGACGTCGACGAAAACCAGCCACCCCGGGCCGCCGTCCTTCACGAGATCATCCGCACCCAGGGCGACCAGGAGCTGGAGCGCAACGCCGCTGCGCTCTGGTGGTCGGCCCTGGCCGCCGGGCTGACCATGGGCCTGTCGCTGATGGCCATGGGGCTGTTCAACGCGCGCCTGCCCGCTGGCGAGGCGAGCAAGGTGATCGCCAGCCTCGGCTACTCCGCAGGCTTCCTCGCGGTGATCCTGGCGCGCCAGCAACTGTTCACCGAGAACACCCTCACCGCCGTGCTACCGGTGATGAGCAAACCCACCCTGAACAACGTCGGGCGCCTGCTGCGCCTGTGGAGCGTGGTGCTCGCCGGCAACCTGGCCGGCACCCTGCTGGTGGCCTGGGTGATGCTGCGCCTGCCGATCTTCGATGCCGCCACCGATGCTGCCTTCCTCGACATCGGCCGCAAGGTGATGGAGAACGACGTCAACCAGATGTTCGCCAAGGGCATCGTCTCCGGCTGGATGATCGCCACCATGGTCTGGATGATCCCTTCCCAGGAAAGCGCCAAGCTGTGGATCATCCTCCTCATCACCTACCTGATGGCCCTGGGCGACTTCACCCACATCGTGGTCGGCTCGGCCGAGGTCTCCTACCTGGTGTTCGCCGGCCATCTGGACTGGAGTGCGTTCTGGCTGACCTTCGCCGGCCCCACCCTGGCCGGCAACATCGTCGGTGGCAGCCTGATCTTCGCCCTGATCAGCCACGCCCAGGTGCGCAGCGACGGCGACAGCCCCCGGCCCACCCGGGATACCGAGCCCGCGCCCCGGCGCAAGGACACCCGCCGCTGAACGGTTGTCGATCCGCCGCCACGCCAGACGACCAGGGGCATGCCGGCTATCCTCGAACCGGCCCGCACTGGAGAACCGCCATGCCCATCCGCCCACGCATCACCCCCTGCCTGTGGTTCGACCACCAGGCCGAAGCCGCCGTCGATTTCTACATCGGCATCTTCCCCGACTCGCGGATCACCGCCGTCACCCGCTACGGCGAAGCCGGCAAGGAAATCCACGGCCGCCCCGCCGGCAGCGTGCTGACCCTGGCCTTCGAGCTGGACGGCCAGGCCTTCACCGCCCTCAACGGCGGCCCGGTGTTCCAGTTCAACGAAGCCCTCTCGCTGCAGGTGGATTGCCGCGACCAGGCCGAGGTCGACCACTACTGGAACGCACTGGGTGCCGGCGGCCCGGTGGAAGCCCAGCAATGCGGCTGGCTCAAGGACAGGTTCGGGCTGTCCTGGCAGATCGTGCCCCAGGTGCTGCCCACCATGCTGCAGGCGCCGGACGCGGTGAAATCCCAACGCGCCTTCCAGGCCATGCTGGGCATGAAGAAGCTGGATATCGCCGCCCTGCAGCAGGCCTTCGACGGCCGCTGAGCGGAGCGAACGGCGCCTGGATCCCCACGGGACGGGGCCTCCAGGCGATGGCGAGGGTGCGGGACTCGATCGCTAGCCGGCACCAATAAAACTGATTATCATTTGCGCCATTTTCCAGTGGCCGGATGCTGCAGTGACCTCCTCCAACCTCGACAGCGTATTCCTCGCCCAGCGCATGCCCCTGCTGCGTACCCTGGCCAGGATGGTGAAGAACCCCAGCGTCGCCGAGGACCTGGTGCAGGAGACCTACCTGCGCGTCGCCCGCACCCTGGCCGAACGCCCCATCGACCACCTCGAACCCTTCCTCTTCCAGACCGGCCGCAACCTGGCCCT
>BATO01000091.1 GCA_000474255.1 Aquipseudomonas alcaligenes MRY13-0052 | reverse complement strand
GTTGCTGTTGGGGCAGTTGGCCGAGGGCTCGCCTTCGATGGCGGTGATGCGCCGTATGCCCTGGATGGTCTGGAAGCGGTAGGTGGTGCGCTTGCCAAGGGCGTTGGTGACGGTGGAGGAACCGTCGGTGTTGTAGCTCACCAGGGTGCGTTCGGCGCCGCCGGCGTGCTCACTGGAGATGGCGCGGCCCTGGTCGTCATAGGCCCAGGTGGCGAAGCGAACGCCGCGTTCGTCGGTGATGCCGGTGAGGAGGCCTACATTATGCGGATCTTCATACGAGTATTTGCTGCTGGTTACGACCCCATTGGCCCGACGTGTCGCTTCTATTAATTGACCCGTTCTGCTGTAGGTGTAGTCGATAATCTGAGTGCCGGCTTGTGCGCTAAGAATACGGCGGTCTACAGATTGAGTAATTACAAGTACCCTCCCATTTTGGTCAGTAATTGTGATCTTGTTGTCCAGGTAGGAGAGTGTGATATGCGCCGATATGCTGTTTTGAGCGATGAGTCGGCCGTTGCTGTCGAAATGGAGGTCTTTATTGTCTCTAGACTTGTAGGTCCATCCACTGCTGTTTTTTGTTAGTGTTCCAGAATTGATGTCGGTTGGAGTGGTGTCGTTCTCGTTGTGGAGAAATATTTCTTCTTGGCCAGTTGGTTTTATTAACGCTATATATTTTTCTGAGCTGGTGCGCAAGCGAGTGGAGTAGCTATGCTGCCAGGAACTGTCGATACTGTTGTAGTGTAGCTGCAGGGGGGCGTTAAGTCCGCTTTCCTGTAGCTCTTCTCTGAATATGTAGTTGTTTCCGATCGATGTCTTTATACTTGAGTCTTGGGTGCTGCATAGTGCAGGTGAATTGATTGAGTCGGGCCCTTTCTGTTCGTCGTTGCTGCACTCCCCGGTTGTGGGGTTGTATTGGCGATATTGTGGGCAAGTATCACCAGATCGGAATAGCAAATCATAGTCGCGGAGGGATTCTGTTGCAAAATTATCCTGCCAGTATGACTGAATCGCCCAGCATTTGGCGATAGGAAAGCCATCTCCTGGAGTTAGAGTCGTATGAGAGTATCTCAGCCTCAACAGTTGTGGGTTTGTACTTGGGAGGTTTTTTATACAGCCTGCAGTTGGAGATGCATGGGCGCCAACGTAGCTGAACGACGTCCAGTAGAACTCCTGTGCAGAAGTCATAGGGCTGAATTGCAGAGGATAAAGTGCTATTGCCAGCGATGCGTACTTCTTCAATCCTTGAGTCCTAGCGCGGTGAGAGCTTGCGTCATGCGTTGCTCTGCTTTAGACGGCAATTATAAATTGATGGTCTCTTAGCTTTTCAAGGTTCAATCTGCTTTACAGTCAAGTTTATTTTACGCTCATGCTGGTTTTGGGCAGGGCCAAAAAGGCGTTCAGATGCGGGATGAGTGTTGTTCGCCTCAGTCTTAGAGGACCTATTAGCCTGACCAGACTCGGATTGTCCTCAGGGCTGAAAGTGGTCCATGCATTTAGCTCCCCAAGGCCCGCCTCTAAAAGCGGGCCCCTCCTCTCACACTCTGATCAACTCCGACTGCACCTCCGTGTAGTGCTCGATCGCCGCTGCGCCCATTTCCCCCCGACCCCCGACATCTTGTAGCCCCCGAACGGCAGCGCCGGGTCGAGAGCGCTGTGGCAGTTAACCCAGACGGGGTTAGCAATAAGTTCACGCGCCCTGGGCGCCAGCCGCTATCCCGCTTCCTCTCCGCTCAATTCCGATCCAACCATACCCGCGCAAAGTTGTTCGAGCCCAGCGGGCTCATGCGGAAGCCTTCCACCTCGGGGGTGAGGACGTTGAACAGCCTGGGGTGGGCGAGGGGGATCCAGGGGGCTTGTTCGTGGAAGATTGCCAGGGCCTGGCGGTAGAGCTGGGCGCGTGTTTCCCGGTCGTTCTCTGCGCGGGCCTGGCGGATCAGTTCGTCGAATTTCACATCGCACCAGCCGGCCTGGTTCTCCCCTGATTTGGCGGCGGCGCAGGAGAGGTTGGGGGTGAGGAAGTTGTCCGGGTCGCCGTTGTCGCCTACCCAGCCCATGAACACCAGGTCGTGCTCGCCGTTCTTGGCGCGCTTGATCAGCTCACCCCATTCGAAGACGCGGATGTCCGCCTGGATGCCGACGGCGGCGAGGTCGGCCTGGAGCATCTGCGCGCCGATGCCGGGGTTGGGGTTGGTGGGGCCGCCGCCGGGGCGGGTCCAGATGGACAGCTTGAGGCCCTTGCCGTGGCCGGCTTCGGCCAGCAGATGGCGGGCGCGTTCGGGGTCGTGGGGCCAGGGGTCGAGGTCGCTGTTGTAGCCCAGCAGCGTGGCGGGGTAGGGGTTGACCGCGGCGCTGGCGGCGCCTTCGCCGTACTGGGCGCGGATGTAGGACTTCTTGTCGAAGGCGAGGTTGATCGCCTGGCGCACGCGCATGTCGTCCAGCGGTGGATGGCGGGTGTTGAGGGCTACGTAGGCGACCATCAGCGCGTCCTGCTCCACCAGCTTCACGCCGGGGGCACCGCGCAGGGCGGGCACGTCGGTGGGCTTGGGGTAGAGGGCCACCTGGCAGGCGCCGGTGCGCAGCTGCTGGATGCGCACGTTCGGGTCGGGGGTGATGGCCAGCAGCAGGCGGTCGCTGGGCGGCTTGCCGTTCCAGTAGTCGGGGTTGGCGAAGAAGCGCACCTGGGCGTCCTTGGCGTAGCGCTGGAAGACGAAGGGCCCGGTTCCCACCGGCTGGCTGTTGAGGGCGTCGGGGGTGCCGGCGGCCAGCAGCCTGGCGGCGTATTCGGCGGAGTAGATGGAGGTGAAACCCATGGCCAGGTCGGCGAGGAAGGGCGCCTCGGGGTGGCGCAGGACGAAGCGCACGCGGTGGTCGTCGAGTTTCTCGATGCGCTCGATCAGCTGGGCGAAAGCCATGGATTCGGCGTAGGGGAAGCCCCGTGGCGAGAGGCCGTGCCAGGGGTGCTTGGGGTCGAGCTGGCGCTGGAAGCTCCAGAGCACGTCGTCGGCGTTGAATTCGCGGCTGGGGGTGAACCAGGGCGTGGTGTGGAACTTCACCCCGCGGCGCAGCTGGAAGTCGTAGGTGAGGCCGTCCGCGCTGATGTCCCAGCGCTCGGCGAGGCCGGGCTGCAGGCGGGTGCTGCCGGGGGCGAACTGCACCAGGCGGTCGAACAGCGTTTCAGCAGCGGCATCACCCGTGGTGGCGGCGGTGTACTGGACGATGTCGAAGCCTTCGGGGCTGGCTTCCGTGCACACCACCAGGGAGCTGGCGGCGTTGCAGGCGAGGGGCAGGAGCAGGGCGAGGGACGACAGGCATCGGCGCATGGTGCTTCCCTTCGGGGGTGGAAGGGCGGGGCCGGGTGGCCCCGCCGACAGGGCCTACTTCTCGACGCTGACGCCGTAGAAGGAATTGAGGCCGAAGGGGCTGATGCGGAAGTCCTTGACCGTCTTGCTCATGGGCTGGTTGACGGTGGAGTGGGCGATCGGGGTGATCGGCACTTCGCGCTTGAGGATCTGCTGGGCTTCCTTGTAGAGGGCGGTGCGCTTGTCCTTGTCGGTGACTGCCTTGCCTTCCTTGATCAGTTTGTCGTAGCCCTTGTCGCACCAGCGCGAGTAGTTGTTGCCGCCGATGGCGTCGCAGCCGTAGAGCACGCCGAGCCAGTTGTCCGGGTCACCGTTGTCGCCGGTCCAGCCGATCAGCAGGGCGTCGTGCTCGCCGGCCTTGGCGCGCTTGTTGTACTCGCCCCACTCGTAGGAAACGATCTTGGCCTTGATGCCGATCTTGGCCCAGTCGGCCTGGAGCATCTCGGCCATCAGCTTGGCGTTGGGGTTGTAGGGACGCTGCACCGGCATGGCCCAGAGGGTGATCTCGGTGCCTTCGGCGACGCCGGCGGCCTTGAGCAGGGCCTTGGCCTTCTCAGGGTCGTAGGCCGGGTCCTTGATGCTGTCGTCATAGGACCATTGGGTCGGCGGCATGCCATTGGTAGCGAGCTGGCCGGAGCCCTGGTAGACGGCCTTGATGATGGCCGGCTTGTTCACCGCCATGTCCAGCGCCTGGCGCACTTCGAGCTTGTCGAAGGGTTTGTGCTCCATGTTGTAGGCGATGTAGCCGACGTTGAAACCGGCCTGCTGGGGCACGTCGAGCTTGGGGTCCTTGCGCATGGCGTCGAGGTCGGCCGGGCGCGGGTAGGCGGTGATCTGGCATTCACCGGCCTTGAGCTTCTGGTAGCGCACCGAGGCGTCGGAGTTGATGGCGAAGATCAGGTTGTCGATCTTCACGTCCTCGGGCTTCCAGTAGTCCTTGTTGCCCTTGTAGCGGATCTGCGCGTCCTTCTGGTAGCGGCTGAAGACGAAGGGGCCGGTGCCGATGGGCTTCTGGTTGAGGTCGGCGGCCTTGCCGGCCTTGAGCAACTGGTCGGCGTATTCGGCCGAGTGGATGGAGGCGAAGCTCATGGCCATGTTCTGGATGAAGGCCGCGTCCACGGTGTTGAGGGTGAAACGCACGGTGTGCGCGTCGAGCTTCTCCAGCTTGGCGATGTTGGCGTCCATGCCCATGTCGGTGAAGTAGGGGAACTCGGTGGGGTACGCCTTGCGGAAGGGGTGGTCCTTGTCGAGCATGCGCTGGAAGGTGAAGAGCACGTCGTCGGCGTTGAATTCGCGGGTGGGCTTGAAGTAGTCGGTGCTGTGGAACTTCACGCCGGCGCGCAGGTGGAAGGTGTAGGTCAGGCCGTCGTCGGAGATGTCCCATTTCTCCGCCAGGCCGGGTTCGACCGCTGTGCCGCCGCGCTCGAACTGGGTGAGGCGGTTGAAGACCGCTTCGGCCCCCGCGTCGAAGTCGGTGCCGGTGGTGTACTGGCCGGGGTCGAAGCCAGCGGGGCTGCCTTCGGAACAGAAGACCAGGTTGCTGGCGGCGCTGGCGAGCGGGGCGGCGGTGATCAGGCCGGCGGCGAGCAGCGCTTGGATGACGGCGTTTTTACGCATTTTGACCTCATGTCTTGTTGTGGTTGTCATCGTGAGGGGTCCCTTCGTGAGGGACCTTGCAAGAACCTATGCACGGCACATGCCTGAGGCAAGCCGAGGGCAGGGGAGAGTGTAGAAGCTGTGACGAAGGTGTACGGCGGTGTCGCAAATATGCAAAAGCGGTGGCGCGTGGATGACGGGTTGATGAAAGGGAGCCGCGCCGTTGCAGCGCGGCTCCCGCCCTCGATCAGGGCATCTGCACCTCGATGACGCCGTCGGCGTTGACGGTCACGCGACTGGTGCCGGCTTCGACTTCCGGTGCCGGGGCGCTGTCGTACATCGACGACTTGGCGGCCATGGCGCGCATCATCACCGGCTGCGGCTGGAAGCCGGCGCTGTTGAGGTTGAGGCTGACCAGCTTGTAGCCGCTGCCGCCGAGGGCTTCGGTGGCCAGTTGGGCACGGGCCTTGAAGGCGTCCACGGCCTGCTTGATCAGGGCGTCTTCGTTCTTCTTGCGGGTCGGGTCGGCGATGCTGAAGTCCATGCCGCCCATCTTCAGGCTGCCCATCAGGTCGGCGCTGAGCTGGGAGAGGGTGGCGAAGTCCGGGCTTTCCAGGCGCAGTTCGGCGCGCTCGCGCCAGCCGGTGATCTTCTGGCCCTTGTCGTCATAGACCGGGTAGCTGTTGCGGCTGCCCAGGCTCACCGACACGCCATTGGTGGCGCGGGCCTTTTCCACCGCCGCGTTGATGGTGCGGGTGATTTCGGCGGCGAGCTTGGCCGGGTCGGCGCTCTGGGATTCGCTGTAGAGGGTCACGTGCATCAGGTCGTGGGCCACTTCCTGGCTGACCTCGGCGCGCAGCGCCACCTGGTTGTAGCGGGCGTCTTCGGCCTGGGCGGAGAGGCTGCCGAAGGTCGCCGCGCACAGGGTGATGGCGGCGGCGAGGCGGGTGATGGCTTGCATAACGGCTCCTTGTGAGAGGCAGTGGGTGCACGGATTGTGCAGCAGTCCCGAGGTTAGACGCAGGTCTGCTGCGAACGGGGTTAAGACCCGGAAGATTTTTTTGCGTTCCGGTCGGGCCCACCCAGTGGGCGACCCGTCGTCGGCCGACGAAAGGCGTACGACGATGCGGCGAGTTGACGCATATCAGCGGAGCGCGTGGCGCCTTGGTTATACTCCGCCGACGCCCTGGAGTACCCATGCTCGAACCCTTGCAATTGTTATCCGCCAGCCGGCAGAACCTGCTGCGCCTGACCTTCATCCGCATCCTCGTGCTGGCCGCCCAGGCCGGTTCGGTGGGGCTCGCCTACAAGGCCCAGCTGCTGCAACTGCCCTGGCTGGAACTGTCGGTGACCCTCGGTGTTTCCCTGGTCCTGTGCCTGAGCACCGCCCTGCGCCTGCGCGGCCCCTGGCCGGTCACCGAGCTGGAATACTCGGTGCAGCTGGCCTGCGACCTGGTTATCCACAGCGTGCTGCTCTATTACTCGGGCGGTTCGACCAACCCCTTCGTCTCCTACTACCTGGTGCCGCTGACCATCGCCGCGGCGACGCTGCCCTGGCTCTACACCCTGGTGCTGGCGGGCATGGCGCTGGCTGCCTACACCCTGCTGCTGGTGTGGTTCCATCCGCTGGAGATGCCGGTGGCCCAGCGCGAGGCGCTGCTGATCTATGGCATGTGGCTGAGCTTCGCCCTGGCCGCCGCGATGATCACCTTCTTCGCCGCGCGAATGACCGAGGAGCTGCGCCGCCAGGACCAACTGCAGTCGGTGCGCCGCGAAGAGGGCATGCGTGACCAGCAACTCCTGGCCGTGGCCACCCAGGCCGCCGGTGCCGCCCATGAACTGGGCACGCCGCTGGCGACCATGAGCGTGCTGCTCAAGGAACTGCGTCGGGAGTATGGCGACAAGCCCTCCCTGCAGGAGGACCTGGCCCTGCTGCAGGAGCAGGTGCGCCTGTGCAAGGACACCCTGCAGCAACTGGTGCGCGCCGCCGAGGCGGATCGACGCCAGGCGGTGGTGGAGCAATCGGCCGTGGAGTGGCTGGAGGTTACCCTCAACCGCTGGCACCTGATGCGCCCCGAAGCCACCTATCGCTACCAGTGCCTGGGCATCGGCCTGCCACCGCGGCTGATGCCGCCGGCCGACCTGACCCAGGCCCTGCTCAACCTGTTGAACAACGCCGCCGATGCCTGCCCGGACAAGCTCGACATTCGCCTCAACTGGGATCCCCAGTGGGTGGTGCTGAGCATCCGCGACCAGGGCGCCGGTGTGCCCCTGGCCATCGCCGAGCAGCTCGGCCGGCCCTTCTTCACCACCAAGGGCAAAGGCTTCGGCCTCGGCCTGTTCCTCAGCCAGGCCAGCGTTACCCGCGCCGGCGGAACCGTGAAACTGTACAACCATGAAGATGGCGGTACGCTCACCGAGTTGCGCCTGCCACGAGGCTACGGCGTTGCCTGAGCTGAACCCGCGAGGAGTTGAAATGAGCGATGAACCCCTGATCGAAGGCGAAGAGCAGCCCCACCTCCTGCTGGTGGACGACGACACCACCTTCACCCGCGTCATGGCGCGTGCCATGAGCCGCCGCGGCCTGCGGGTCTCGGTCGCCGGCTCGGCCGAAGAGGGCCTGGTCGTGGCCAAGGACGACCTGCCCGATTACGCGGTGCTCGACCTGAAGATGGATGGCGACTCCGGCCTGGTGCTGCTGCCCAAGCTGCTGGAGCTGGACCCGGAGATGCGCGTGGTGATCCTCACCGGCTATTCGAGCATCGCCACCGCCGTGGAAGCCATCAAGCGCGGTGCCACCAACTACCTGTGCAAACCGGCCGACGCCGATGACGTGCTCACCGCGCTGCTGTCCCAGCATGCGGACCTGGACACCCTGGTGCCGGAAAACCCCATGTCGGTGGACCGCCTGCAGTGGGAGCACATCCAGCGCGTGCTGGCCGAGCACGACGGCAATATCTCCGCCACCGCCCGCGCCCTCGGCATGCACCGCCGCACCTTGCAGCGCAAGCTGCAGAAGCGCCCGGTCCGCCGCTGACGCCGGCGCCGAACAAAACCTCGGCGCCTTGTTGGGGATGTGTAGGGTGGGCTTCAGCCCACCGCTTCTCCTTTATTTGCTAAATCATCGATGCCGGAGCCCCGGGCACACTCCTGTGCCGACCCTGGCCCCGTCTGGTGGAGGTAAAAGGCGACCTCCACGCCGGAGCCGTCCTGGCAGCCCGGGTTCGCAGGGGCCTTGTAGGGGCGACTTCAGTCGCCAAGCGGCGCGCAGCGCCGCCCTCGGTTTTTATCCCCCTGAAAGCTTCACGAAAGCCACTTCCCGCCCCGACTTGGTTATCCTTAGCCGCCTAACTATCCCCGCGCGCCAGGCCCCTCCATGTTCGCCGTCGTCCAGCAAATCATCGGCATCACCGCGCCGGTCTTTTCCATGCTTTTCCTCGGCGTCCTGCTGCGTCGCCTGCGCTGGATCGATGCGCCCTTCATCGATACGGCGTCCTCGCTGGTGTTCCGCGGCACCATGCCGACCATGCTGTTTCTCGCCATCGTCCAGGCCGACCTGCGCACGGCGTTGCAGCCACGGCTGATCGGCTACTTCGTCCTGGCCACGCTGGTGTGCTTCGGCCTGGCCTGGCTCTGGGCGACCTGGCGGGTGCCGAAGGCGGACCGCGGCGTCTACACCCAGGGCGCCTTCCGTGGCAACAACGGCATCATCGGCCTGGCCCTGGCCACCAGCATGTACGGCGACTACGGGCTCTCGGTGGGCGGGGTGCTCGGGGGCGTGGTGATCCTCTGCTACAACACCCTGTCCTCGGTGGTGCTGGCCATCTACGCGCCCAACGCCAAGACCGACCCCTGGAGCCTGTTCAAGAGCATCCTCTGCAACCCGCTGATCATCGGCGTGCTGGCGGCCATCCCGGTGGCCTACCTGCAATTGCCGCTGCCGGCCTGGGTGGTCACTTCCGGCGAGTACTTCGCCCAGATGACCCTGCCCCTGGCGCTGATCTGCATCGGCGGCACCCTGTCCCTGGCTTCCCTGCGCGCGAGCGGGCCGATGGCGCTGAGCGCCAGCCTGATGAAGATGGTCTGGCTGCCCCTGGTGGCCACGCTCGGCGCCTGGGCCTGCGGCTTCCGCAATGCCGAGCTGGCGATCCTCTTCCTGTATTTCGCCAGCCCCACGGCGGCGGCCAGCTTCGTCATGGCACGTGCGGTGAACGGCAACCACGAGCTGGCGGCGGCGATCATCGTGGTCACCACCCTGGCGGCGGTGGTCACCACCAACATCGGCCTGCTGACGTTGCAGCTGATGGGGCTGATCTAGCTTTCCGAGGTTAGATGTTTCAAATTGTGAGGAACTTCCGACTCCTCATCGCCCCGGATTGCGCGGCTCCCCCATCAGGCTCTAGCATCACCGCCTTTGCGCCGTTAAAGGATTAAACATGCGCGCCCCCCTCCTGCTCTGCCTGACGCTCCTGGCCTCCCTGGCCCAGGCTGCCGAACCGTCTGCGACGCTGGAGGGGCCGACTGCCGGCTGGCGCTACGCCGGGCTGCTGGACCGCAGCGAGAACCCCGCCGTCGCCTACCCCACGCCGCCCATCGACCGTGGCGGCCAGCGCAACCGCACCCTTATCGAAGGTCGCCTGGCCAACATCGGCCAGGTGCGCCAGCCGCACCGCCTGGTGGTCAACGGCAACCCGCTGCCTCTCTACACCGACGACCAGGGCCGCTTCGTCCGCCCCTATGCCTTCGGCGCCGGCTCCAACGGCGTGGAAGTGGTGTCCGGCGACGGCAAAACCCTCCGCCGCGTGCAGTTCTACGAAGCCAACACCCATCGCACCCCGGCGCGCCTGCGCGTGGTGCTCGGCTGGGACGACCCCAAGGCCGAGCTCGACCTGCACATCGTCACCCCCGACGGTCAGCACGCCTTCTGGGCGGACCCGGTGATGAGCAACGGCGGCGGCCTGGACACCGACAGCGTCGATGGCCCGGGCCCCGAGATGTTCACCATGACCGCGCCGCTGCACGGCACCTACCTGGTGTACGTGAACTACTGGGGCAACCTGGGCGCCGGCGGCTACAACTTCGATGCCGGCAGCAACCAGAACGAGGTGATCACCTCGCAGATCAGCCTGGTGTTCAACGAGAACACCGTGAACGAGAAGCGCGAGACCTTCATCGTCCCGCTGCGCGCCATCGGCGAGCTGCTGCTCGTCAAATCCTTCAATTTCTGATGTCCCGACGCTTGGATGAACTGGGGTTATTCGACATGAGCCAGACCACCACACCCGAACCGGCCCGCCGCCCGGCCCTGGCACGCCATCCGCGCGTGCTCGCCGCCGGCCTGCTGCTGCCGCTGGCCGCCTTCGGCCTGCTGGGCGGGTGCTCCAAGGAACCGCCGCGCGAGCTGGCCGAGAAGAGCGCCCTGGGCCTCGACCTCAAGCGCCCCGACGCGCTGATCGAGAGCGTCTCGCTGAGCCGCCTGCCCAAGGACATCCTCGCCGTGCCGCTGCTGCGCGACACCCTGACCGAGGACTTCGTCTTCTACTACCAGGACAACGCCGACCGCCTCGGGCTGTCCGGCAGCCTGCGCCGGATCATCTACGAGCGTGACCTCAAGCTGCAGGACACGCTGCTGGACGAGCTGCTCGACCAGCCCGCCGAAGTGGCCCTGTGGCGCGGCGCCGACGGCAAGCTCAAGCACGTGCTGCTGACCATCGAGCGTGGCGGCCTGGCGCGGGTGCTGGAGCCCCTGGCCCACATCGCCCTCGACGACAGCCAACTGAGCCAGGCCGGCGAACTGCGCGTGGACGGCGATGCCGTACCGCTCTACCGCCTGAGCTACCTGGGCGACCGCTCCGTGCTGCTGGCCAGCCACGGCGACAAGCTGCTGGTGCTGTCCAGCCCCGGCATGCTGATGGACGAGGCCGGCCAACTGGCCAAGGACGCCACCGAGTCGGTGGAATCCCTGCTCGATGGCGAGAATCCCTTCCCCGAGCGCTTCGGTCTGGATGCCCGCGGCACCGAGCAACAGCGCATCGCCCTGTCCGGCGAGTACGTCGCCTTCGGCTACCAGCGCTTCTTCCCGTCCTTCGCCGGGCTGCGTTTCGAGATGGATGACAAGGGCTGGCACAGCTACGTCGCCCTCAACGAGATCGACGACCAGCCGGCCTTCGACTTCACCCCCATCTGGAAGGCCATGCCCATGGGCGCCAGTGCTTGCGTGGCCCTGCCGGTGGCCCCGGGTGTGCCCGGCAAGCTGCTGGACCGCGTCGGCGCCGGCAAGGACGTCGCCGCCGAGCTGGAGAAGCGCCTGAACGGCGCGGCCGGCCTGTGCTGGTACGCCGAGTCGCGCCTGCACTCGCCGCTGCTGGTCACCCAACTGGGCGAGGCGGCTACGCCTGAACTGGATACCGCCATCGAGGGCCTGTTCGGCTCGGTGATCGGCGCCTACGAGCCCTATGTCGAAGGCGGCCGCTTCCCGGTGGACGACCAGACCAATGGCCAGACCCGCCGCTGGACCCGCGACGTCGGCTCCAACTTCGGCCAGTACCCGGCCAGCGAGAACGCCAATCCGGACGCCCTGGGCTCCACCGGCTTCTTCCGCGTGAGCCTGGCGCGCCATGGCGACACCCTGCTGTTCTCCCTCGACGACAAGCTGGTGACCAAGGGCCTGGATACCCTCGACAAGCGCTTCCCGCCGTTGGCCGAGACCCTGCCCAAGGACGCCCTGGTGCCGGCCTTCATGGCCCCGGATGGCCTGTCCAAGCTGCTCGAGCGCGAAACCCTCGACAGCCTGCCGAACAACTACGAGCCGGTGTTCCGCAACGCCGCCGAAACCCACCTGCTGCCCAAGCTGCGGGCCCTCGGTGGCCACGGCAAGTACGCCCTGGCGCTGCCTGAGGGCACCAAGGCCGGTTCCGACTGGCAATGGCTGCCGCTGGAATGGCGCCCGCTGTGACCCGCACCCTGGCCCGCCTGCCGCTGGGCTTCGCCGCGCTGTTGATGGCGTGGAGCCTGGCCCTGTGCGCCGAAGACGTTCCCGCCCTGGACGCCGAGCAGTCCCAGGTGTTCCGCGCCTGGTTCGTGCGCATCGCTCAGGAGCAGCTGCGCCAGGGGCCGAGCCCGCGCTGGCACCAGCAGGACTGCGCCGGCCTGGTGCGCTTCGCCGCCAACGAAGCGCTCAAGCCCCATGACGGCAAGTGGCTGCGCGCCAATGGCCTGTCCAACCGCTACCTGCCGCCGGAGCTGGACCTCAGCGAAGGCCAGCGCCGCCTGGCGCAGACCTGGCAGCAGGGCGGCGGCAAGGTCGGGCCCTATGTGAATGCCATCAAGCTGATCCAGTACAACAGCCGGTTCGCCGGCCGCGACCTCAACCAGGCGCGGCCCGGCGACCTGATCTTCTTCGACCAGGGCGACGAGCAGCACCTGATGATCTGGATGGGCCGCGACATTGCGTACCACACCGGAATCACCACGCCGACCGATAACGGCATGCGCTCCGTGAGCCTGCAACAACTCATGACATGGAAGGACACCCGATGGATCCCCGACGAATCCAACCCCAACTTTATCGGCATCTATCGGCTGCACTTCCTCTCCCGATGACTGCCGCCCGCCTGCTGCGCCGCGCCGCCTCCCTGTCGGCGGCGGCCCTGCTCGCCCTGGCCTTGCCCTTCGGCAGCGCCCAGGCCGAGGACGAGGTGCCGTCCAGCGGCTACACGCCGCTCGCGGGTGAATCCTTCTTCCTGCTCTCCGACAGCAGCTTCGCCGCCGACGAGGTGGCCAAGGTGCGCCTCGAAGCGCCGGGCCGCGACTACCGCCGCTACCGCATGGAAGGCTACGGCGGCGTCGACGTGCGGGTGTACCGCATCGACAACCCGCTGGACTTCCTCAAGCGCCAGAAGAACCTGCACCGCGTGGTCGCCGAGGGCGACTTCAAGGGCGAGGGCCTGTCCAACACCCTCGGCTACCTGTGGGACAACTGGTACCGCAAGTCGCGGCGGGTGATGCAGCGCGCCTTCTCCTACGAGTCGCGCAAGCAGGTCACCGAGGAAGCCCCCGAGCTGAAGATGGGCGATGCCATCCGCCAGCCCACCGAGTTCACCCCGCAGGTGCAGTACGCCCCCATGAAGGGCCTGCCCCTGGTCGCGCAGTTCCGCTACCCGCTGTGGGAAGCCAAGCCCATCGAGCCGCCGAAGGGCGTCGAGCTGGCCGGCTCCTCCAGCCAGTTCACCAGCACCCAGCCGGGCAACGTCTACATCCCCCTGGGCAAGCTCAAGCCGGGCCTGTACCTGGCCGAGGCCATCGTCGGCAAGTACCGCGCCACCACCGTGGTGTTCGTCTCCAACACCGTCGCCGTGAGCAAGATCACCGGCGGCGAGCTGCTGGTATGGACCGCGCGCAAGCATGAAGGCACCCCGGTCGCCGGGGCCAAGGTGCTGTGGACCGATGGCCTGGGCGTGATGACCAGCGGCAGCACCGATGCCGAAGGCCTGCTGCGCCTCGGCCATGCCAGCCCGGAGCGCTCCTACGTGCTGGGCGAGGACGCCGAAGGCGGCGTGTTCGTCTCCGAGAACTTCTATTACGACAGCGAGATCTACGACACCAAGCTCTACGCCTTCACCGACCGCCCGCTGTACCGTCCGGGTGATTGGGTGGAAGTGAAGATCGTCGGCCGCGAGTTCAAGAACGCCCGTGACTCGGTGGCGCCCGGCGCCGCACCGGTCAAACTGGCCGTGTTGGACGCCAACGGCACCCAGCTGCAGACTCTGGACCTGAAGCTGGAATCCAGCTCCGGCACCGCCGGCCGCTTCCAGCTGCCGCAGAACGCCGTGGCCGGTGGCTACGAGCTGCGCTTCACCTACCGCGACCAGATCTACAGCAGCGCCTTCCGCGTCGCCGACTACATCAAGCCGCACTTCGAGGTGTCGCTGGACCTGGCCAAGCCCGACTTCCGCACCGGCGAGCCGATCAAGGGCGCCCTGGTGCTGCTCTACCCGGACGGCAAGCCGGTGGTCAACGCCAATGTGCAGCTGAGCCTGCGCGCCCAGCAGCTGTCGATGATCGACAACGAACTGCAGTACCTCGGCCAGTTCCCCGTTGAGCTGACCAGCAGCGAGCTGTCCACCGACGCCAAGGGCCGTGCCGAGTTCGACCTGCCGGCCGCGGAGAAGCCCAGCCGCTACCTGCTCACCGTGTTCGCCAGCGATGGCGCCGCTTACCGGGTCAAGACCAGCAAGGAAATCCTCATCGAGCGCGGCGCCGCCCGTTACGTCCTGAGCGCCCCGCAGCGCTTCAGCAGCACCGGCGAGTCGGTGCGCTTCACTTACCGCAGCGAACGCCCCACCGAGCTGAAGCCGGCGCGTTACGACTGGGTGCGCCTGGAAGACCAGAGCAGCCACAGCGGCAGCCTGTCCGCCGGTGACGAGGGCTTCGACCTCAAGTTCGAGCGCCCCGGCACCTACAGCATCACCCTCAAGGACGAGCACGACCTGATCCTCGGCGCCACCGGCCACTCGGTGAGCGGCGAGGGCGTCAAGTCCGTGGCCGGCACCATCGAGATCGTGCTGGACAAGGCCGAGTACCAGGCCGGTGACGAGGCCCTGGCCCTGATCACCTTCCCCGAGCCGGTGAGCGATGCGCTGCTGACCCTGGAGCGCGACAAGGTCGAGGCCACCGCGCTGCTGTCCAAGGGCGCCAGCTGGCTGAAGCTGGAGCGCCTGTCCGACACCCAGTACCGCGCGCGCATTCCGGTGGGCGAGACCTTCTCGCCGAACATCACCTTCTCCGCGCTCTACACCCGTGGCGGTGACTACAGCTTCCAGAACGCCGGCATCAAGGTGGCGACGCCGCAGATCGACATCCAGATCGTCGCCGACAAGGAAACCGCGCGCCCCGGCGACATGGTCACCGTCGAGCTGACCACCCGCTACGCCGGCAAGCCGACCGCCTCGCGCCTCACCGTCAGCGTGGTGGACGAGATGATCTACGCGCTGCAGCCGGAGATCGCCCCGGGCATCGACCAGTTCTTCTACCACCCGCGCCGCAACAACGTGCGCACCAACGCCAGCCTGTCGTTCATCGCCTACGACCTGGCCCTGCCCGGTACGCCCAGCGCCCCGGGCCGCGCCAACCGCAGCGACCGTGGCGTGAAGGTACTGGAGCGTCCGCGCCGCGAGGAAGTGGACACCGCCTCCTGGCAGCCGGACCTGGTCACCGACGCCGACGGCAAGGCCCGCTTCAGCTTCCGCATGCCCGACTCGCTGACCCGCTGGCGCATCACCGCCCGCGCCGTCAACGCCGATGGCCAGGTCGGCCAGAAGCGCCAGTTCGTGCGTTCCGAGAAGCCGCTGTACCTGAAGTGGAGCGGCCCGGCCACCTACCGTGGCGGCGACAAGCCGGCTCTCGGCCTGTTCGCCTTCAACCAGGGCGAGGCCGCGACCAAGGCCGAGCTGGTGACCCGCTACAACGGCCAGGAACAGCGCACCCCGGTGGAGCTGGCCAAGGGCATCAACTACCTGCCCCTGGCCGAGACCGCCCTGGTGAATGGTGACTTCCACGCCGAACTGGTGCAGGACGGCCAGGCCGTCGACGCCCTGGACGTCGCCCTGCACCTGGCCGCCAGCGGCTGGCAGAGCGCCCAGGCGAAGACCGTCGTCGCCTACGCCGGCAAGACCGAACTGGGCCTGCCGGCTGACGCCAGCGCCATCCGCCTGCGTCTCGACGACAGTGGCCGCTCCCTGTTCAAGGGCGCCCTGGACGACCTGCTCGGCTACCCCTACGGCGGCGTCGAGCAGACCGCCAGCCGCCTGCTGCCGCTGGCCCTGGCCTACCCGACCCTGGCCCAGGGCGAACCGCGCGTGCGCGACCGCCTGCGCCTGATCATGCAGAACAGCCGCCTGCGCCTGGTGCAGATGGCCGGCCCCGAAGCGTCCTTCACCTGGTGGGGCGACGAGGCGGATGCCGATGCCTTCCTCACCGCCTACGCCTACTACGCCGACTGGTACGCCAGTCGCGCCCTGGAGGTGCAACTGCCGGCGGAGCACTGGCAGCGCGTGCTGGACGTCTACGCCGCCCAGGCGCCGACCACGCCGTTGCTGCAACGTGCGTTGATCCTCGGCTTCGCCCGTGAGATGCAGCTGCCGGTCAACACCCTGATGGAAGGCCTGATGGCTGACCTGGCCGCCGCCGGGGAGGGCAGCGACCAGGCCCTGTCGGACGACGGCAGCCAGAGCCTGGTGATGACCGCGCCGGATTCGGCCCTGGGCCTTGCCGCCGCACGGGTGCTCACCGTCGGCCTGGCGCGCCAGGTGCAGGTCCAGGTGCCGGATGCGCTGGCCGCGCAGGTTGGCGCCGCCCGCGAACGCCTGGCCGCCAGCCAGCAGCCCTTTGGCGAGGCCATCGGTCTGTACGTCAACGGTGCCGACCGCGAACGTGCCGCCTCGCTGCTCAAACGCCTGGCACCCGGCCAGGCCACCCTGGAACGCGCCCTGGCGCTGACCTGGCTGCAGCGTTCCCTCGGCCAGGACAGCGAAGACATCGTCCTCAAGCCCCAGGGCGACTGGCACGCGGCCGAAGGCACCAGTGGCGAAGGCTACTGGCTGTGGCAAGGCCAGGGCGTGCCGAGCGAGCTGGAACTGCCGGCCGACCTGCCGCACCCGGTGGACGTGCGCCTGGACTTCAACAGCGCCCAGGCCACCCCGGTGAAGCTGGACGTGGAGATTTCCCGCCGCCTGCTGCGCCTGGTTCCCAGCGATGAGGCCTTCAACTTCACCGCCGAGGAGGTGAAGCCGGAAGACATCTCCAGCGACGACCTCTACCTGGACACCATCGTGCTCACCAGCAAGGGCGAACGCGCGCTGCGCTACGGCATGCTGGAAGTGCCGCTGCCGCCGGGCGCCGATGTCGAGCGCACCACCTGGGGCATCAAGATCTCCGGCCTGGGTGGCGAAGAAGCCGAAACCTTGGAGCGCGCGCGCAACGAGCCGGGCCAACTGCTCTACGCGGTGCCGGTGGACAGCCTGCAGGGCAGCGTGGTGCTGCAACACCTGGTGCGCTTCTCGCAGAAAGGTTCCTTCGAACTGCCGCCGGCCCGCTACCAGCGCCTCTACGCTCCCCAGGAGCAGGCGCTGGAGAGCGAACCTGCGCTCGGACGGATCAAGGTTGACTAGGACGCGACACCTGGCCGGGGCCCTGCTGATGCTGGCGGCCCCGTTGCTTCACGCGGGCGAGGCGCCTTTGAACCTCGCCTGGCGTGGGCCCCAGGGCAATGAGCTGCTGCAGCTGGACCGCAGCCGGGTGCTCACGCGCGGGCCGCTGCCCGCCGAGCACCAGACGCCCCTGGGCAGCCTGTGGAAACTGTTCGTCTACGCCTACCTCGTGGATAACGCGCGCCCCGACCCCGGCTACCAATGCAAGGGCCAGGACCGCGACGAGGTCTATTGCTGCAACCCCGGCGAGCGCATCGACCGGGACCAGGCGCTGGTGAAGTCCTGCGGCCTGTACTTCTCATCCCCCGAACTGCACCTCGACCCCGCCGACTGGTCGCGCTACTGGCATGAGCGCCAGGGCGCCGGCTGGCTGCAGCGCCTCGACCAGTTGCAGCCCCAGGCCCGGGTGCCGGTGGGCGAGCTGCTGGACGAGCTGGCCCACCTGCCGGCCCAGGCCCAGGCGCGCCAGGTGCTGCTCGACGTGCCCCTGTCGGCCCCCGATTCCGCCGCCCTGGGCGCCCTGGGTGGGCGCCTGCGGGCCAAGACCTGGAGCTGGCTGGCCGATGGCGATGCCCAGGCGCGCCAGGGCGGCTTCGCCGGCTGGCTGGCCGATGGCACGCCGATCTGGGCCGGTGGCCCGGGTACCAGTCAGCGGGTGCTCAAGGATTACGCCGAGATACTCGGGCAGACACTGCCCACCACCTGGCCAGCGGAAACCGGCGCCTGCGTCGAAGTCGATCTGTTCACCCGCTACCCGGTGCGCCAGGTACGCCGCGAGGGGCAGGCCGCCGCCGTGGCGCCGGGCATGCTACGCGGGCGCTATGAGGTGGAGTTCGCCAATGGCAACCGCCTGGGTATCGAAAGCGACGGCGAGCTGTTCCTCGAAGGCCAGGGCGATGCCCAGACGCTCACCGCCCACCTGCAACGCGAGGACTACGTGGCCCGCGTGCTGCAACGCGAAGCCTCGGCGCAGCCGGTGGAGGCGGCCAAGGCCCTGGCCGTGGCCATCCGCAGCTACCTGCAACAGAACGCCGGCCGCCGTGGCGAGTGCCTGACCATCGACGACAGCAGCGCCAACCAGCGCGTGGCACCGCGCCCGGCCACTGCCGAGGCCCGCGCCATCGCCGCCTGGACCGCCGACCTGGTGCTGGCCGGCAGCCCGGTGACCTACCACAGCGACAAACCGGGGCCTGATCGCCTGGCCTGGCAACAGGCGGTGCAGCAGGCCGGCGATGGCCTGCGCTACGACGCCATCCTCGCCCGCGCCTTTCCCCGTGCCAGCCTCAGCCGCTGGGACAAGCCCGTGGCCGCCTGCCAGGCGCTGCCCAATGCCGAGGAGTGGTTGCGCACGCAGCGCCGCGGCTGGCGCGCCACCCTGGACGCCGAGCCCGGCTATGACGAGATCCAGCAATTCGCCGTGTGCCGCCTGGCCTCCGGCAAGCCCCATGTCGACCGTGAGCGGCGGCGCATCTTCGTGCGTGGCCTGTTCTCCCTGCAGGACCGCCTCGACCTGACCCACGAATACCTGCACCTGGCCTTCGAAGCCCACCCCAACGGCCAGGACGAAGACTACGTCGAACGCCTCGCCCGCCACCTGTTACTGGAATGACCCCCATGCGCCTGCGCCCCGGATACCTCGCCCCCTTGCTTCTCAGCCTGATCCCCCTGGCCGCCAGTGCCGAGGTGCGCCTCGACACGCCCCGTGGCGGCTGGCGCCAAGGCAGCGGCGACGGCGAGCACTTCATGCAGCAGGTGAACTACCCGGCGTCCTCGGTGAACGTCGCCGAGGATCAGGCCGATACCGCGCGCATCAAGGGCGCCATCACGGGCCTGGCCAAGGCTCCGCAGGGCCCGGGCCGGTTGGTGGTCAACGGCATCGACATGCCGCTGAAGATCAACGAGGACGGCGGCTTCGACCGTCCCTTCGTGTTCCCGGGGGGCAGTAACAGCGTTGAGGTGCGCAGCCCCGACGGCCAGCAGAAGCGTCGCGTGCAGTTCTACAGCCTCGGTCGCGGCGGGGCTTCGGCGCGCCTGCGGGTGGTGCTGTCCTGGGACAGCGACAACACCGACCTCGACCTGCACCTGGTGACCCCGGATGGTGGCCACGTGTGGTACGGCGAGCGCTCCCTGGCCAACGGCGCGGCCCTGGACGTGGACGTGACCACCGGCTACGGCCCGGAAATGATCGCCACGCCGACCCCGCTCAAGGGCCAGTACCTGGTCTATGTGAACTACTACGGCGGTGGTTACCGCAGCGACGAGGACGGCAGCAGCTCGCCGGGGCAGGCGCTGACCATCGGCCAGATCACCGTGATCAGCGAAGAGGGCACGGCCAACGAGAAGCAGCAGAGCTTCCTCGTGCCCATGCGCCAGCCGGGGGAGCTGACCCTGGTGAAGAGCTTCAGCTATCCCTGATCGGTAGGCATGGCGGCGCTGCGCGCCGCTGGGCGAATGAATTGGCTCTGTCTGCGTTAGCTGTTGTGGATTCGATGCAACAGCTCAAATACAGCGTTTCCCTAGCGCTTCAGGATTCCTGCCACCTCTCCGCGTGGGTTTCGCCAAGCTCTTCCCACCCTACGAAAGGCCGTGCGCGCCCACGGGTGATGCGCACATCGAGGTGAGAGGGGAGCGGATAAAGTTGGAGCAGCCGCCAAATGCCCCTCCAGAAGGCTGAGCGCAATCGTCGTGTAAGGGGTTGAGCGACATGGATGTCGCGGCGTGCCCCTGGACGCCACTTGTGGCGAACGCACTTCAGTGCGGCCCGAAGGGCGAGCGTAGCGAGTAACGATGATGGAGCGAGGGCACCCCGGCGAAGCCGGGGCCGGATGATGGGGTGAGTTTTTTGGTTCCTTTTCACCGGGCTGGCGTTCCAGCGATTGGAAAAGGGACTCGCCCGGGTGGGCGAAACCAAAAGTCTCACCAGAACTCGGCAATAAGCTGGGCTCGAAACTCTCCAGCAACACCTAACGCCGACATAGCTAATGAATTCGCCCCCATGGGTCTGCCCCTTGGAAGGGCTCAGGCCTTCTGGTCGGCCTGCCAGGTGTCGATGATTTCCTGGGCGGCGCGGAAGGCGTCGATGGCGGCGGGGACGCCGGCGTAGACGGCGCAGTGCAGCAGCGCTTCGCGGATTTCTTCCACGGTGCAGCCGTTGTTCAGCGCGCCGCGCACGTGGCCCTTGAGCTCCTGGGGGCATTTCAGGGCGGTGAGGGCGGCGAGGGTGATCAGGCTGCGGGTCTTGCGGTCCAGGCCTTCACGGTTCCAGACGCCGCCCCAGGCGTGTTCGTTGACGAACTCCTGCAGCGGCTGGGTGAATTCAGTGGCATTGCCCAGGGCGCGGTCGACGAAGGCGTCGCCCATGACTTCGCGGCGGACCTGGACGCCGGGTTTGCGTGTTTCGCTCATAGCGGTTTCCTGCTTGGATTCATCTGAGGCTTTCGACGCGCACCGGCACCACGCCCGAGCGGATCATGCCCAGCTCCTCGGCGGCCTTTTTCGAGACGTCGATGATCCGCGTGCGGGCATAGGGGCCGCGATCGTTGATGCGCAGTACCACGCTGCGGTCGTTGTCGAGGTTGGTGACCTTGACCCGGGTGCCGAAGGGCAGGGTGCGGTGGGCGGCGGTCAGGGCGTTCTGGTCGAAGCGTTCGCCGCTGGCGGTTTTCTGGCCGTGGTGGCGGGCGCCATAGAAGGAGGCGCGGCCCTCGGCGCGGTAGTCGCCCGGGGTTTCGCTGTCGCGTTCGAAGGGGATGTAGGAGCAGCCGGTCAACAGGCCGGAGAAAGCGAGAAGGCAGAGCAGTCGCTGCATGGCGTCACCTGATGGAGGCGAAACGTTCTTGTGCCCTGTCACTGTCCGGTGGGCCCCGTGCGGGGCCCACCGGTTCAGCAGGCTCAGCCTTCGAGCTTCTTCTTCAGCAGTTCGTTCACTTGGGCCGGGTTGGCCTTGCCCTTGGCCGCTTTCATGGCCTGGCCGACGAAGAAGCCGAACATCTTGCCGCGCTTGGCTTCGTCGCTGGCGCGGTACTGCTCGACCTGTTCGGCGTTGGCGGCGAGCACCTCGTCGAGCAGCGTCTCCACGGCGCCGCTGTCGGTGTTCTGCACCAGGTCGCGGGCCTTGATGATGGCGTCGGGGGACCCTTCACCTTCGGCCATGGCGGCGAACACGGTCTTCGCGGCCTTGCCGTTGATGGTGCCGTCCTTCAGGCGCAGGATCATGCCGCCCAGGTACTCGGCGGACACCGGCGATTGCTCGATCTCCAGGCCGTCCTTGTTGAGCAGGCTGGAGAGCTCGCCCATCACCCAGTTGGCGGCCAGCTTGGCGTCGCCACAGGTGCTTTGCACGGCTTCGAAGTAGTCGGCCATCTCGCGGCTGGCTGAGAGCACGCTGGCGTCGTAGGCGGAGAGGCCGAACTGGCTCTCGAAACGCTCGCGCTTCTGCACCGGCAGTTCCGGCAGCTGGGCGCGTACTTCGTCGAGGAAGCTCTTCTCGATCACCACCGGCAGCAGGTCCGGGCAGGGGAAGTAACGGTAGTCGTTGGCTTCTTCCTTGCTGCGCATGGAGCGGGTTTCGTTGGCGGCCACGTCGTAGAGCACGGTTTCCTGGACGATCTTGCGGCCGGATTCCAGCTCGTCGATCTGCCAGGCGATCTCGGTGTTGATGGCGCGCTCGATGAACTTGAACGAGTTGACGTTCTTGATCTCGCGGCGGGTGCCGAACTCGACCTGGCCCTTGGGGCGGACCGAGACGTTGCAGTCGCAGCGCAGCGAGCCTTCGGCCATGTTGCCGTCGCAGATGCCGAGGTAGCGGACCAGGGCGTGGATGGCCTTGGCGTAGGCCACGGCTTCCTTGGCACTGCGCATCTCCGGCTCGGAGACGATTTCCAGCAGCGGGGTGCCGGCACGGTTGAGGTCGATGCCGGTCATGCCGTGGAAGTCTTCGTGCAGGCTCTTGCCGGCGTCCTCTTCGAGGTGCGCGCGGGTGATGCCGATGCGGCGGGTGGTGCCGTCGTCCAGGGTGATGTCCAGGTGGCCCTTGCCAACGATGGGCAGGTCCATCTGGCTGGTCTGGTAGCCCTTGGGCAGGTCCGGGTAGAAGTAGTTCTTGCGGGCGAAGACGTTGCGCTCGCCGATCTCGGCGTCGATGGCCAGGCCGAATTTCACGGCCATGCGCACGGCTTCGGCGTTGAGCACCGGCAGGACGCCGGGCATGCCGAGGTCAACCAGGCTGGCCTGGGTGTTGGGCTCGGCGCCGAAGGTGGTGGCGCTGGCGGAGAAGATCTTCGATTGGGTGCTGAGCTGTGCGTGGATTTCCAGCCCGATCACGGTTTCCCATTGCATGTGTGTCGTCCTCAGAATCCGGCCGGGGCCTGTTTGTGCCAGTCGGTGACCTGCTGGTACTGGTGGGCCACGTTGAGCAGGCGTCCTTCCTGGAAGTAGGGTGCGAGCAGCTGCACGCCCACCGGCAGGCCGTCGACGAAGCCGGCGGGCATGGACAGGCCGGGCAGGCCGGCGAGGTTGGCGGTGATGGTGTAGATGTCTTCGAGGTACTGGGCGACCGGGTCGTTGTTCTTCTCGCCGAGTTTCCAGGCCGGGTTGGGCGTGGTCGGGCCGAGGATCAGGTCGACGCCCTCGAAGGCTTTGACGAAGTCGTTCTTGATCAGGCGACGGATCTTCTGCGCCTTCAGGTAGTAGGCGTCGTAGTAGCCGGCGGAGAGCGCGTAGGTGCCGACCATGATGCGGCGCTTCACTTCGCTGCCGAAGCCTTCCTCACGGGAGCGCTTGTACAGGTCGGTGAGGTCCTTGGGCGCATCGCAGCGGTAGCCGAAGCGCACGCCGTCGAAGCGCGAGAGGTTGGAGCTGGCCTCGGCCGGGGCGATCACGTAGTAGGCGGGGATGGCGTGCTGCATGTTGGGCAGCGAAACGTCCTTGACGGTGGCGCCGAGCTTCTTCAGCTCGTCGACCACGGCCATCACGGCGGCGCCGATGCGCGCGTCGAGGCCGCTGCCGAAGTATTCCTTGGGCAGGCCGATGCGCAGGCCGGCCAGGGGCTGGGCCAGGGCGGCGAGGTAATCGTCCGCCGGGGCGTCGACGCTGGTGCTGTCCTTGGGATCGAAGCCGGCCATGGCGCCCAGGAGCAGGGCGCAGTCCTCGGCGGTGCGGGCCAGCGGGCCGGCCTGATCGAGGCTGGAGGCGTAGGCGATCATGCCCCAGCGCGACACGCGGCCGTAGGTGGGCTTGATGCCGGTGAGGTTGGTGAAGGCCGCAGGCTGGCGGATCGAGCCGCCGGTATCGGTACCGGTGGTGCCGGGCACCAGGCGCGCGGCGACGGCCGCGGCGGAACCGCCGGAGGAGCCGCCGGGCACGCGGTCGAGCGCCCAGGGGTTCTTCACCGCGCCGTAGTAACTGGATTCGCTGGCGGAGCCCATGGCGAACTCGTCCATGTTCAGCTTGCCGAGGCTGACGGTGCCGGCGGCCTTGAGCTTCTCGACCACGGTGGCGTCATAGGGCGCGGTGAAGTTGTCGAGCATCTTCGAACCGCAGCTGGTGCGTACGCCCTGGGTGCAGAACAGGTCCTTGTGGGCGATGGGCGCGCCGAGCAGGGCGCCGTTCTCGCCGGCGGCGCGACGGGCGTCGGCGGCACGAGCCTGTTCCAGCGCCTGGTCGGCGGTGACGGTGACGAAGCTGTTGAGTTGCGGGTCGAGGGCCTGGATGCGTGCCAGCAGGGCGCCGCTCAGTTCCTCGGAGGAGAATTCCTTGGCGGCCAGCGCACGGGCGATCTCGGCCAGGGTCAATTGATGCATGCTGTAACCCTTTTCCTTAGTCGATGACTTTAGGCACGAGGTAGAGGCCGTTTTCGACGGCCGGCGCGATGGCCTGGTAGGCGTCGCGGTGGTTCTCCTCGGTCACTTCGTCCGCGCGCAGGCGCTGGGTGGCTTCGAGGGGGTGGGCCAACGGCTCGATGCCGTCGGTGTCCACGGCCTGCATCGCGTCGATCAGGCCGAGGATGTTGTTGAGGGTCTCGGTGGTACGCGGGATATCGCCGTCGTTCAGGCCCAGGCGGGCGAGATGGGCGATCTTTTCCACGTCGGAGCGTTCAAGCGCCATCGGGTTCTCCAACTGAGGTGCGGTCAGCGCAGTGCATGGGACCGTGCGGGAAGGGCGCCGGGAACGGCACCGCGAACGGGCGGTCAAAGGCCGCGATGATGGGCCCAGAGGCCCGGAAAAACCGGCAATTTAACATATCGGCGCCTTGCCCAAAATCCCTGTCGTTGTTAGAGTTTGCCGCACTTTTTTACCCACGCGTTGCCTAGGGTCCCTCTCCCATGTTCAAGAAACTGCGTGGCATGTTTTCCAGCGATCTTTCGATCGACCTGGGCACTGCCAATACCCTGATTTATGTGCGCGAGCGCGGCATCGTCCTGAACGAGCCGTCCGTGGTCGCCATTCGTAACCACGGCAACCAGAAGAGCGTCGTGGCCGTCGGTACCGAGGCCAAGCGCATGCTCGGTCGTACCCCCGGCAACATTTCCGCCATCCGCCCGATGAAAGACGGCGTGATCGCCGACTTCAGCGTCTGCGAGAAGATGCTGCAGTACTTCATCAACAAGGTGCACGAGAACAGCTTCCTGCAGCCCAGCCCCCGTGTGCTGATCTGCGTTCCCTGCAAGTCCACCCAGGTCGAGCGTCGCGCCATCCGCGAATCCGCCCTGGGCGCCGGCGCCCGTGAAGTCTTCCTGATCGAAGAACCCATG
>BATO01000092.1 GCA_000474255.1 Aquipseudomonas alcaligenes MRY13-0052 | reverse complement strand
ACCGATCCCGGCACAGATGGCTTGCGTAGGTTGGACCACGCGTCACCGGTCCACCTTTCGTGCTCCCAGGCAACATCGTTGGTGGATGAAAAGAGCGTCATCCACCCTACGCTCGGCGGCATCTCAGGTTTCAGATGGCCGCTGTTGCGGGTCACCGAACCGATCCCGGCACAGATGGCTTGTGTAGGGTGGACCACGCTTCACCGGTCCACCTTTCGTGCTCCCAGGCAACATGGTTGGTGGATGAAAAGAGCGTCATCCACCCTACGCCTGCCCGTTGCCTGGGAGCCCACGGTGTAGCCGTCCTGCGAATGATTTTCCTTACATGGCGCTACCGGTCGTCCCGTCGTCGGCAGCGCTTGGCCGGCACCTTCGACGCGACTAGACTACCGCGCCCCGTTACCCAGTCAGACCACCATGGCCGCCAAAGTCGAACCCTTCTGGAAGCGCAAGACCCTCGCACAGCTCGATCAGGAGGAGTGGGAATCCCTCTGCGACGGTTGCGGCCTGTGCTGCCTGCAGAAGCTGGAAGACGAGGACGACGGCGCCGTGTACTACACGCGCATCGCCTGCAAGCTGCTGGACCTGAACACCTGCCGCTGCACCAACTACCCCAAGCGTCGCGATTTCGTGCCCGACTGCATCCAGCTCACCCCGGCCCAGGCCGACGAGTTCCGCTGGCTGCCGCCCACCTGCGGCTACCGCCTGGTGGCCGAGGGCAAGGACCTGCCGCCCTGGCACCCGCTGATCTGCGGCGACACCGAGGCGGTGCACAACGCCGGTATCTCCCAGTCCGGGCGCATGGTCAGCGAGACCCAGGTGGCCGAGGACGACTGGGAGGACTACATGATCTTTCGTGCGGGCTAGACGGATAGAACCACCGCGTGCCGAGTCATAGGGAAATCGCTCCGAGGAAGCCCGACATGTCCAACCGCGCCACCCTGCTGCTGTCCACCGCCACCCTGCTGTTCTGCGCGCCGCTGCTGGCCGCCAAGCGCAGCGATGTCGACTACCTGGTGCGCTTCCTGCCGGACAGCGACCAGGCCGAGGTGCGCGTGGTGCTGGAGAACGGCGAGAAGGTCCGCAGCCTCGGTTTCGACCTGGGCGACAAGGGCTACTACAGCGACTTCAAGGCCGACGGCCAATGGCAGCAGGTCAGCGCCGAGCGTGGCACCTGGACCCCGGCGGAGGGCAAGGCGACCCTCAGCTACAAGGTGCGCATCACCCACCCCCGTGGCGATGGCAAGTTCGACGCGCGGATGACGCCGGACTGGGCGCTGCTGCGTGGCGACGACCTGGTGCCCCCGGCACGCATCGACCTGGTGGACGGCACCGAGCTGGTGTCGCGCATCCAGTTCGAGCTGCCCAAGGGCTGGAGCACGGTGGAGACCGGCTGGTCCCGCGTGGGCAAGAACCGTTTTCGCGTCGACAATGCCGAGCGCCTGTTCGACCGCCCCACCGGCTGGATCATCGCCGGCAAGCTGGGCAGCCGCCGCGCCGAACTCGGCAACACCGACGTCACGGTCGCCGCGCCCATGGGCGAGGGCATGCGCCGCATGGACATCCTCACCCTGCTGACCTTCGTCTGGCCTCATGCCCAGGCGGTGTTCCCCCGCGACCCCGGCAAGCTGTTGATCGTCGGTGCCGGCGACCCGATGTGGCGCGGCGGCCTGTCCGCGCCCAATTCCTTCTTCATGCACGCCGACCGCCCCCTGGTCAGCGAGAACGGCACCAGCTCCCTGGTGCACGAGCTGGTGCACGTGTTCAGCCGCATCAAGGACACCGACCAGAGCGACTGGATCAGCGAAGGCATCGCCGAGTTCTACGCCATCGAACTGATGCGCCGCGCCGGCGGCCTCAGCGAGGACCGCTACCACAAGGTCCGCGCCAAGCTGCAGCGCTGGAGCCGCAAGGTCGAGAACCTGCGCGGCGAGCAGTCCACCGGCCCGGTCACCGCCCGCGCGGTGCTGCTGCTGCAGGACCTCGACGAGGAGATCCGCAAGGCCAGCAACGGTGAGCGCTCCCTCGACGACGTCACCCGTGGCCTGATGCGCCTGGACAAGGTCAGCACCCGCGACTTCGTGGAGATCGCCGAGAACGTGCTCGGTGGTGAGTCCGACGTGCTCGACACGTCGCTGTTGAAGCTGCCCAAGGCCTCCTGACTTTCGGCGCGGGTCCCGGGCTGAAGCCCGGGCTACGCTCCGCTGGACGCCATCGCCCCACCTGCGCAACGATGCCGGCTTTGCCCGGAAGCCCGTCCATGCGCCGCCTGCCGTCCCTCACCGCCCTGCGCACCTTCGAATCGGCTGCCCGCCATGCGCATTTCGGCCGTGCCGCCGCCGAGCTGTGCGTTACCGACAGCGCGGTGAGCCACCAGATCCGCCAACTGGAAGAGCAGCTCGGCACCGAGCTGTTCGTCCGTGCCGGCCGCCAGGTGCGGCCCACGCCCCAGGCACGGCGCCTGCTGCACAGCCTGCAGCAGGCTTTCGAGCTGATCCTCGATGCCTGCGACGAGCTGCGTGACCCCGGCTCCCAGGCGCAGCTGCGCATCGCCGTCACCGCCGAGCTGGCGCAGAAGTGGCTGGTGGGCCGGCTGGCGGATTTCGGCGAGCGCTATCCGCACATCACCCTGCACCTCTACGACCAGCCGCTGGAGTCGGCGCTGCCGGGCGAGGAGATCGACCTCGCCATCACCTACGGCACCGGCCCGGGGGATGCCAGCGCCTACTTCGTGCGGCCGCTGCCGGCCCTGCAGTTCTTCCCGGTGTGCAGCCCCGGCCTGTTCAACCAGCTGCCGCTCAAGCACCCGCGCGACCTGGCCCGCCACTGCCTGCTGCATGACGACCAGGACGGCAAGACCTGGAACGCCTGGCTCAGCGTCCACGCCGGCGACCTGCAGCCGCTGCGGCACCTCTACCTGGGCCACGCCGGGTTGACCCTGGAAGCCGCCGCGCAAGGGCAGGGCGTGGCCATGGGCGACAACCTCACCAGCGCCGAGGACCTGGCCAGCGGCCGCCTGGTACGCCCCTTCGCCGCCAGCGTGGCGTCCCTGGGGCAATACGCGCTGGTCTGCGAACGGCTGCGCCTGGACAAGCCGGCGGTGGCCCAGTTCGTCGAATGGTTCAGCGATCAGCTGGCCGATAGCTGAATCCAATTCAAGGATTCCGCGATATTCATCATTGGTCGCCGGGGCACCGGCGCGCTTAACGTCAGGGCACTTCCAACCCCACTCCGAGGTTTCCCATGGCGCGTTCCCTGACTTCCCTCCCCAAGGCCGACGGCTTCCGCCTGCCCGGCGAATTCGAGCCCAAGGCCGGCTGTTGGCTCGGCTGGCCCGAGCGCACCGACGTCTGGCGCAACGGCGCCAAGCCCGCGCAGAAGGTCTGGGTGGAGATCGTCAGCGCCATCGCCAGCAGCGAGCCGGTCACCGTCTGCGCCTCCGCCACCCAGTACGCCAATGCCCGACGCATGCTGCCGGCCCAGGTGCGGGTGGTGGAGATGACCTGCAACGACACCTGGTTCCGCGACAGCGGCCCGGCCTTCCTGGTCAACGACCAGAGCGGCGAGGTGCGTGGCGTGGACTTCGAATTCAACGCCTACGGCGGCCTCGATGGCGGCCTCTACTACCCTTGGGACAAGGACGACCAGATCGCCCAGAAGATCCTCGAGATCGAGAAGCTGGACCGCTACCGCGCACCCTTCATCGCCGAGATGGGTGGCATCCAGACCGACGGCCAGCGCACCCTGCTGACCACCGAGCAGTGCCTGCTCAACCGCAACCGCAACGCCCACCTGGGCAAGGAGGAGGTGACCCGGCGGCTCTCCGACTACCTCGGAGCCGAGCAGGTGATCTGGCTGCCGCGCGGCTGCAAGTTCGACGAAACCGACGGCCACATCGACGACCTGGCCTGCTTCGTCCGCCCCGGCGTGGTGGTGATGCAGTGGACCGACGACCGTGACGACCCGCAGTGGGAGATCTACCAGGAGGCCTACGACATCCTGCGCAGCACCCGTGACGCCCGCGGCCGCGCGCTGGAGGTGCACAAGCTGCCGCAGCCCCGCGTGCTCACCTGGACGGCTGAGGAGGCCGCCGGCCTGGACCAGGTGGACGGCACCCACCTGCGCGAGGAGGGCACGCGCATCTGCGCCTCCTACATCAACTACTACGCCGGCAACTCCGCCATCGTCCTGCCGCTGTTCGGCGACGCCCACGACCAGGCGGCCGGTGCGGTGCTCGCGGAGCTGTTCCCCAGGCACCGCATCATCGGCATCGAGAACTCGCGGGAAATCCTCCTCGGGGGCGGCAACGTCGCCTGCATCACCATGCCGCAATACGCCGCCAGCCGAGCTGGCTAGGGAGCCTTCGATGCACATGCGCACATTGGCGATCGCCCTGGGCCTGGCCCTTGGCAGCGGCATGGCCCTGGCGGCGAGCGAGCCGCCCAAGGTCAACCTGTACATCTGGAGCGAGTACCTGGCGCCGGATACGCTCTCCCGCTTCGAGGCCAGGACCGGCATCAAGGTGGTGGCCGACCACTTCGACTCCCTGGAAACGGTGGAGACCAAGCTGCTCACCGGTCGCAGCGGCTACGACCTGGTGCTGACCGCCGGCCAGCACCTGCAGCGGGCCATCGCCAGCGGCGCATTGCAGCCGCTGGACAAGGCCAGGCTGCCGCACTTCCAGGGGCTGGACCCGGAGTTCACCGCGCACATGGCCAGCTTCGACCCGGGCAACCGCTACGCCGGGCTCTATGTCTGGGGCACCACCGGCTTCGGCTATCAGGAGGAGGCCATTCGCACGCGCATGGCCGACGCCCCCACCGACAGCTGGGCGATGCTGATGGACCCGGCGGTGGTCGCACGCTTCGCCGACTGTGGGGTGAGCTTCCTCAACGATCCCAACGAGGTGTTCGCCGCCGCCTTCCGCTACCTGGGGCTGGACATCAACCGCCAGAGCCTCGACGACCTCAAGCTCGCCGAGGCGCACCTGGCGAAGATCCGCCCGTCGATCCGCTACTTCGACAACGACCGCAACATCAACGACCTGGCCAACGGCAACACCTGCCTGGCGATGTCCTGGAACGGCAACGTGGCCATCGCCGCCGCCCAGGCCGAGCAGGCGCAGAAGCCGTTCAAGCTGCGCTACCGCATCCCCCGGGAGGGCACGCTGATCTGGTTCGACGCCATGGTCATCCCCAGGGACGCACCGCACCCGGACGCCGCCCTGGCGCTGATGGACCACCTGATGACACCCGAGACCATCGGCGCCATCACCAACAACATCCACTACGCCAATGCGGTGCCGGCGGCCGCCGCCAGCGTCGACCCCGCCATCCTCGCCGACCCGGGCACCTACCCGCCGGCGGACGTGCGCGCCAAGCTCTACACCAAGAACGACAACACCAAGGCCTTCAACCGCGCCCTGACCCGCGCCTTCAGCAAGCTCAAGTCCGGCCTCTGAGCTACCCCCGCCCCGGCATCCGACCTTCGGGATGTCGGGCATCTTGACCGCCCCGTCGCGCTTGCTATCTAATGATATGCATTCTCATTTGGTATCCCTGGCACGCCGCATCCGGCAGCGTCGCCGGGTTGCCTGTTGTCGGGGGCGTGCGTGCAGGTAGGGAGTCGAGCAGACGGGAGGCAGCCCCGTGGATGAGCAGTTCCGGGGCTCCGTCTCCGGCGCCTACCGCGCCTTCCATGCCGAGCTGCTGAAGTTCCTCGGCAAGCGCCTGGGCAGTTCCGCTGACGCCGCCGACCTCGCCCAGGATGCCTTCACCCAGTGGCTGGACTGGCGCGACCGCGACCAGGTCCGCCAGCCCCGCGCCTTCCTCTTCCAGATCGCCCGCAACCTGCTGCGTGACCACTGGCGCCGCCAGCAGGTGCGCGGTGCGGCCGACGGCGAGGGCGAACAGACGCTGGAAACCATGGTCGATGAACAAGGAGCGAGCCCGTTGGAACAGGTCGAGCAACATCAGCGCTTGCGCCTCCTGGCCTCGGCACTGGATGATCTGTCGCCGCGCCGGCGCGAGGCCTTCGTCCTGCACAAGTTCGATGGCCTGTCCCAGGCGGAAGTGGCCGCGCGCATGGGGATTTCCCTGAGCATGGTGGAAAAGCACATCGCCTGTGCCCTGCTGCACTGCAAGCAACGCGTGCAGGGCGACGTCCAGGCGGACGGACAATGAACACGAGCACCTGGATGGATTCCCGACCCTCGATCGACGAACAGGCCGCCACCTGGTACGCCCGCCGTACCAGCGGGCAGTTCACCGCCGAGCAGGAGGCCGAGCTGCAGGCCTGGCTGGCCACCAGCCCGGCGCACGCCAAGGCCTTCGCCGACATGCAACTGATCTGGGCCGACTTCGACCGCGTGCCACGGCCCGTGCTCGCCACGCCGGTGGTCATGCTCAAGCCTCGCAGCCGGCGGACCCTGCCGCGCGCCATGGCCGCTTCGTTCGTGCTGCTCTGCGCCGCCCTGGCCACCTCGCAGGACTGGTTCGGCCGTGCGCCCAGCGTCGACCTGCAACTGAGCAGCGCCCGGGGCGAGCAGCGCCAGGTGGAGCTGGCCGACGGCTCGCGCATCGACCTCAACGTGGACACCCGCCTGCACGTGCGCCTCTACGACGACCACCGCGAAGTGGAACTGCTCCAGGGCGAGGCGTTCTTCGCCGTCGCCCGTGATGAACGACGCCCGTTCGTGGTGATGGCCGGGGAGGGCAGCGTGCGCGTGCTCGGCACCCGCTTCAGCGTCCGCCGGGGCGGCGAGCGCCTCGACGTGGCAGTGGAGAGCGGCAAGGTCGCGGTGAGCCCGGAGGCCGGCGGCAGTCACCGTGCCGAACTGGGTGCCGGCGACAGCGCCGATTTCGACTACCGCACCCGTCACCTGGAGCTCGGCCACCGCAGCCCCGAGGAAATCGCCAGTTGGCGGCGTGGCCAGTTGATCTTCCGTGATCGCCCGCTGGCCCAGCTGGTGGACGAGCTTTCCCACTACCGAAACGCGCCCGTGGGCCTGGCCGATGCCAGCCTCGCCGAGCGCCGTGTTTCCGGCAGCCTGAACATCGGCAAGCCGGATGCCTTCCTCGCCGCGTTGCCGCAACTGCTGCCGGTGCGCGTCGAATACCTGGCCAACGGAACGGCCCTGATCCACCCGCGCTGACACCCCGGAGCTGCTCCGGGGCCGCGCCGCGCGGGTACTTCGATGCAAGTGAAAATATTTTTCATTTGCATATGCGGGTTTTGCCGAGCGCTGCGTCTTCCTGATGTCCGCCTCATGCAAGGGCGGTTTTGCAGTACTTGGGGAGATTTGGATGAACACCCGTAGCACCCGTTTCGCGCTGCGCCGCCTCGTCGCCGGCGGCGCCCTGGCCACCCTCCTGCTCAGCGGCAGCGCCCTGGCTCAGGACCACGACTTCAACCTGCCGGCCCAATCCATGGCCAGCGCCCTGACCGCCCTGGCCCAGCAGAGCCAGCTGCAGATCCTCTTCGACGAGTCGCAGCTGCGTGACCTGCGCGCCCCGGCCCTGGCCGGCCGCTACAGCGCCCGCACTGCTCTTGAGCGTCTGTTGGCCGGCTCCGGGCTGGAGCTGGTGGAGGCGGGGGATGGGTTCGTGATTCGTCGTGTGGCCAGTGCCGGCCATGCCGCCGCCGATGACAACGTGCTGGAGCTGGGCAGCACCAACATCATGGGCAGCGCCATCGACTCCAGCTCGGTAGGGCGTTCTGTCCTGACCCAGGAAGACATCAACCGCAAGCAGGCGGACAACATCGCCGAGCTGCTCGACACCTTGCCGGGCGTGAGCTCCAGCGGCTCGCCCCGCCCCGGTGGCCAGACCCTGAACATCTGGGGCATGGGCGATGTGGAGGACGTCAAGGTCATCCTCGACGGCGCGCCCAAGGGCTTCGAGAAGTACCGCCAGGGCTCGGTGTTCATCGAGCCGGAACTGATCAAGAACGTCGAAGTGGACAAGGGTCCCCACAGCACCCTGTACGGCAATGGCGGCTTTGGTGGGGTGATCAAGGTGGATACCAAGGACCCGGCCGACCTGCTGCAGGACGGCGAGAACGTCGGCGCCTTCCTCAAGTACGGCTATCACACCAATGACCGCCAGGAGATCTACAGCGGCGCGGTGTATGGCCAGACCACCGACAAGATGCTCGATGGCCTGCTGTTCCTCACTGGGCGTGACGGCGACAACATCAAGCGCCCGGATGGCACGCGCTTCGTCTACTCCGAAAACAGCCTTGACGCCTTCCTGTTCAAGAGCAACTTCCGCCCCAACGACGAGCATGTCTTCACCCTGTCGGCTATGCAGTCCGGCAGCGAGGCCTGGGAGCCCTTCGCCGCCAAGCGCGATGAAATGGCTGCCCCCACTGCGGTGGAGATAGCCCGCTATGGCTTGGACGGTGCCTGGAAACGCAAGCTGGTGAACCGTGACCAGGACGACGAGAACTACTCGTTGAAGTGGAACTACACGCCGCTGGACAACCCGTTGGTGAATGTCACCGCGAGCTATGCCTATTCCAAGACCGACCAGCATGACAAGCGGCCGGCCAACGCGTCTGCGGGGTTCGCGTCTTCGCTGGGCAACGAGAGCTGGGTCAACTACACCGACCGGCTGGCGGAGCTGAAGAACGAAAGCCGCTTCGATACGGGGTTGTTATCCCATGTCGCTACAGTGGGTGTGCAATGGCACGGGCATGATCGCGACACGCTGATGAAGGACCTCAGCAAGCTGACTGACAGGACCTACAACTACGGCCTCTACCAGCCCTACTACATGCCGTCCGGCGAGCAGGAAACCCGCAGTGGCTATCTGCAGGACGCCATCACCATCGGCTCCGTGACCATCACCCCGGCACTGCGTTACGACCATGTCTACAGCCGTGGCGAGCCCAGCCTGGCGCCGCGCTACAACAGCCCCGATCCGGCCATAGGGCACGACTACAGCAGCGTCACCTACAGTGGCTGGTCGCCGCGCCTGGGGCTGTTCTGGACCGCCACCGACAACCTGGCGTTCTTCGCCGACTACAGCAAGACCTGGCGCGCCCCTTTGATCGACGAACTGTACGAGGTGCAGAGCGCGGCGAGCAGTGTGCCCGCCACCAGTCGCAACCTGGACCCGGAGCGCATCACCGGGGTACGCCTGGGCAGCATCTTCAATTTCGACAAGCTGCTGGTGGACAGTGACAACCTGCAGATCCGCACCACGCTGTTTCGCAACCGTGGCAAGGACGAGATCTTCAAGCGCACCGGCGTCTATTGCCTCGCCAGCGTGACCGGCGGCAACAGTGCATGCCCGGGGCCGTTGGCCAACAACCGCAACCTGCCCGGCTACACCATCGAGGGGGTGGAGGTCGAATCCTTCTACGACAGCTCGCGCATCTTCGGCAGCCTGTCGGTGTCCTACATCCGCGGCAAGCGCGATGCCTCGCCGCGCAACCCCTGGGGCCCTGAAACCTGGCTTTCGGACATCCCTCCGCGCAAGGCGGTGGCGACCCTGGGCGTGAAGGTCCCGGAGATCGACATGGCCATGGGCTGGACCGGCAACTTCGTGCGCAAGCAGGACCGCTCCCCAACTGACGATGATCCTCTGGCGTCTGGCTGGAGCCTTCCCGAAACCCAGGGTTACGCCCTGCACGGCCTATTCGCGACCTGGCAGCCCAAGTACATCAAGGGCTTCGAGGCGCGGCTGGCGGTGGATAACCTGTTCAACCGCGAGTACTACCCCTACCTCGGCGAGTCCGTTTCCGGCGTTGGCCGCAACATCAAGTTCAGCGTCTCGCAATTCTTCTGAGGTGCCTTCCAGGGCGTCCCCGCGTTCATGGGGATGCCCGCTCCCTTCGGAGCTTCGGGTTGCCCCCCGACCTGCGCGCCCACCATCACTGCACAGCCCCCTCGCATGCACACCCCGTAGGAGCGCGCTCTGCTCGCGAAGCGCTGGCCCGCGCTTCGGTTCAGCCGCCAAGCCGCTGCAAGAGCGCGGCGGCGGTGGGTTCGGAGGAGGCGGGGTTCTGGCCGGTGATGAGGTTGCCGTCGGTGACCACATGGGGTTGCCAGTCGGCGACCTTGGAGTACTGGCCGCCCTGTTCGCGCAGTACGTCTTCCACCAGGAAGGGCACCACGGCGGTGAGGCCGACGGCCTCTTCCTCGCTGTTGGAGAAACCGGTCACCGCGCAGCCCTGCACCAGCGGGTTGCCGTCGGCGGCGCGGGCGTTGCGCAGCACGCCGGGGGCGTGGCAGACGGCGGCCACCGGTTTGCCGGCGTGGTGCAGGTCTTCGATCAGGCGGATGGAGAAGGGGTCGTCCACCAGGTCCCAGAGCGGGCCGTGGCCGCCGGGGTAGAACAGCGCGTCGTAGTCGGCCGATACCAGCCCGGACAGCGGCAGGGTGTTGGCCAGGGCCTGGCGGGCCTGCTCGTCGGCGCGGAAGCGGTGGGTGGCTTCGGTCTGTGCGTCGGGCTCGTCGCTCTTCGGGTCCAGCGGTGGCTGGCCGCCCCGGGGGGAGGCCAGGATCACCTCGGCGCCGGCATCGCGGAAGGCGAAGTAGGGGGCGGCGAACTCTTCGAGCCAGAAGCCGGTCGGCTTGCCGGTATCGCCCAAGCGGTCGTGCGAGGTCAGCACCATGAGGATTTTCATCGGCAACTCCTTGAGGTTATCGAGGGGTGTGACTGGCGCTCCTCCGGCAAGGTTCCGGTCGCCGGCCGATGAATTCTAGACGCGTCCTGGAAGCTGTTCTCAGTCCTGCGGCGGACGCCTGCGCGCGGTGAGTCCACGGAGGAAGTTGCGCAGGATCTGGTCGCCGCAGGCGCGATAGTTCTTGTGGTCCTTCTTGCGGAACAGCGCGCCGATTTCCGCCCGGGTCATGGGCAGGTCCGCTTCCTGGAGGATGGCGAGGATGTCGTCCTCGCGCAGCTCGAAGGCCACCCGCAGCTTCTTCAGGATCTGGTTGTTGCTCATCGGCAGTTCCATGGGCAGGGGCGGGCGGCTCTCGTCCTTGCCACGCAGGGTGTACACCAGGCCGTCGAGGAAACCGGCGAGGCGTTTGTCGCTGCAGGAGTGGTAGCCCTCTTCGTCATCACGGACCAGCCAGGAGGCCACTTCCTGGCGGCTGACTTCCTGGTCGGCCAGGCCGATGATTTCCACCGCCCGGGCGTCGCTGATATCCAGCAGGTAGCGCAGGCTGCGCAGTACATCGTTGTTGGTCATGGGGTGTTCCGTCGGGAGTGGCGGCCGGCAGGGTGCCGGCAACTAGACTGAGGACGTCGACGCCGAAAGGCGGGAGGTCCATATGAAGGGCGCCATTGTGCTCGCATTCGCGGCGCTGGTCGCGGTCAGTTGTGGCATCCAGGCGCAACAGCCGCCGTTGCTGCGTTCCCCCGGCACGCCGGCACCGGGTTCGCCCGGTACGGCCACGCCACAACCCTATCCCCAGGCCAGCCCACCGAGCCTGCCGGCCGCCGCGCCGCGTTCGGGCAGCCCGCCGCTGCTGGTCAACCCGCCGACAACGCGCCAGGCGGACCCGCGCGACGAGCGCATCCCGGCCCTGCAGGAGCAGCTGGATCGCAATAGCAAGGGATTGGGCGGCAGCGAGAAGAAGCCGGCGCCCTAACGCAACAGTGGCGGCACGCGGGCCTGGAGCAGGTCCACCAGGGCCGGGTCCATGTACTCGTAGTCGTCGGGGATATCCAGGCTGACCACGCGCTTGCCCTTGAGGGCGGCGGGGAAGCGTGCGGCCAGCTTGCGCCGGTGGCTGCCCTCCATCACCAGGATCAGGTCGGCCCAGGCCAGGGCCTCGGGCGTCACCGGGGTTTCCGCCTCGGCCTTGAGGCCGGCCGAGTCGGTTTCGATCCCCGGCCAGCTGGCGAACAACTGCTCGGCAGTGGGGCTGCGCAGGCGGTTCTGCCCACAGATGAACAGCAGGCGCTGCACCTTCATCAGCCAGTGAGCCCCAGCACCTTGAGCAGGAAGGCGTACTCCAGGGCGACGTCGCGCAGCGCCTGGTAGCGCCCGCTCATGCCGCCGTGGCCGGCGCCGAGGTCGGTCTTGAGCAGCAGCAGGTTGTCGTCGGTGCGGGTGGCGCGCAGCTTGGCCACCCACTTGGCAGCTTCCCAGTACTGCACCCGCGAGTCGTTGTAGCCGGCCACCACCAGCAGCGCCGGGTAGGCCTGGGCACGCACGTTTTCGTAGGGCGCGTAGCTGCGGATGCGCTCGAACACCTCGGGCTCGTTCGGGTCGCCCCACTCGTCGTACTCGGTGACGGTCAGCGGCAGGTCGGGGTTCTGCATGGTGTTGAGCACGTCGACGAAGGGCACTTCGGCGATGGCGGCGGCGAACAGGTCGGGGCGCTGGTTGAGCACGGCGCCCATGAGCAGGCCACCGGCGCTGCCGCCGCTGATCACCAGTTGCTCGCGGCTCGTCAGGCCTTCGCCGATCAGGTGTTCGGCGCAGGCGATGAAGTCGCTGAAGCTGTTGGCCTTGTGCTCCAGCTTGCCGGCGCGGTACCAGGCCTCGCCCAACTCGCCGCCGCCGCGCACGTGGGCGATGGCGAAGACGAAGCCGCGCTCCAGCAGGCTCAGACGGGCGTGGGAGAACCAGGGGTCGAGGCTTTCGCCGTAGGCACCGTAGCCGTAGAGGTAGAGCGGCGCGGGTTGGCCCAGCACGTCGCGGCGGGCGACCAGGCTGATGGGCACGCGGGTGCCGTCGGCGGCGGTGGCCCAGAGGCGCTGGCTGACGTAGGCGTCGGCGTCGAAGGGGCCTTCCACCGGGGTTTGCTTGAGTACCCGCTGCTCGCCATCGGCCAGGCGCAGCTCGCGGACCTGGGCCGGGCGGGAGAGGGCCTCGTAGCGCAGGCGGATGGCCGGGCTGTGGAACTCCATGCTGTCCTGCACGTAGAGGCTGTAGGCGGCGTCCGGCAGTTGCACGCGGTAGGGCGCGGCGCCACGGGGGTGCACCTGGATGATCGGCAGGCCGCCCTCGCGCAGGCTGAGGGTGAAGGCTTCGGCGTTCATGCCCACGCCTTCGAGCATGCAGTCGGGGTTGTGGCCGATCAACTCGTGCCAGTGGGCGCGCTCGGGCGTCGCTTCGGGGGCCTGGTAGAGGGCGAAGTTGATGCCGGTCTGGTTGCTGCGGATCAGCCAGCACCACTGGCCGTCCACCTGGCCGTGGTCGGCGTAGTACTCGTGGCCTTCCTCGCGCGGGGCCAGGCAGCGGAAGTCGCCGTCGGGGGTGTCGGCGTCCAGCACCCAGCTTTCGCTGGTGGTCTTGCTGCCCAGCATCAGCACCAGTTGGCGCTCGGAGCTGGCGCGGTGGCAGCCGAGGAAGAAGCGGCCGTCGGCCTCCTCGAACACCAGCTCGGCGTCGGCCTCGCCCAGGCGGTGACGGTACAGGCGGTGCGGGCGATGGGTGTCGTCCAGCTCGCCGAAGAACAGGGTGCGGCTGTCGTTGGCCCAGGTCATGCTGCCGTCGCAGTCGTCGAAGGGCAGGGCGCTGATGGCGCCGTCGACCAGGTTCTTGACGTAGAGGCGGTAGATCTCGTCGCCGCTGGTGTCCAGGCTGTAGGCCAGCAGTCGGTGGTCGGGGCTGACGCTGAAGGCGCCGAGGGAAAGGAAGCCGCCCTCGGCCAGGGCGTTCGGGTCGAGCAGCAGTTGCTCGGTCGCCTCGTCCACCTCGAAGCCTTCGGCTGGGCGTGCGCAGCGGTAATGGCGCGGGTATTCGTCACCGGCGGTGGTGCGCTGGTAATAGAGGTAGGGGCCCCAGGGCGTGGCGAGGGACAGGTCGGTCTCGCGGATGCGCCCGCGGATTTCCTCGAACAGCGCCTCGCGCAGCGGTGCTTCGGCGGCCAGGTGCTGGTCGAGCCAGGCGTTCTCCGCCTTGAGGTAGTCGAGCACCTCGGGTGCGTCGCGCTCCTCCAGCCAGCGGTAGGGATCGGCTCCGGCCTGGATGCGGGCGATGGGGGCTTCGGACATGGCGGTTCTCACGGCTAGGCGTTGCGGGCCGGGCGACGGCGGGGACGCCGGGCTTCGGAAAAGTCGCTATCATAAGCGCCCCTTTGCCCGCCTTGCCATGGAAGCCCATGAACGAACACGACTATCTCCTCGCCTGGGGCGCCTATGGCGTCGCGGCCTTGGGCTGCCTGCTGGTGAGCTTCCGCGCCACCGGCTGGATGTGGCGCTGGCTGCGCGAACCCCTGCGCCTGATAGTCGCCGTGCTGCTGCTGACCCCGACCCCGGTGGACCCCGGCCGCGACCTCTATGCGCCGGCCGTGGCGGTGACCGCGCTGGACATCGTGTTCAAGGTGGGCAACAACGCCTGGAAGGCGGTTTCCGACCTGGCCATGTACGGCATGATCGGCCTGGTGCTTTACCTCATCTTCGTCGCCATCCGCTGGCCCATCGAACGTGCCATCCGTGCCCGTCGCGCCGAGCGCGAGAAGCCGGCGGTCGCGGACGAGGAAGAAGAGGAGCCGACCCTGCGCCAACTGATGGAGCGTGAATCCACCGGCCATGTGGACACCCGTCTCGACGATCGTGGCGACCGCCGCCTGCGCATCGAGCCGCGTCTCTGACACCAGGCAGCGCGCCGCGCCGGCTACGAGGAATACCCATGGATTGTGTGTTCTGCGCCATCGCCGGCGGCAAGCTGCCGGCCCATCTGCTGCACGAGGACGAGCACTTCCTGGTGCTGCTGGACATCTTCCCCCTGCGCCCGGCCCATGTGCTGGTGGTGGCCCGCGAGCACGCGCCGTTCCTCGCCGACCTCGGCGCCCCGGCGCGCCAGCGCCTGGTGGAGCAGGCCCTGCGCGTGGGCGAGGCCTTGCGCGGTGCGGGCTATGGTCGCCAAGGCATCAACCTGCTGATCAACGACGGCCCGGATTCCAACCAGCACGTGCCCCATCTGCACCTGCACCTGATTCCCCGGCAACGGGGCGACCTGGCCGCGCTGCTGTGGCGTATCCTCACCCGCTTCCTGCCCTTTGGCCGTGCCCGCATCCAGGCGCGCCTGGAGCGGGAAGCCGAACAACTGCGACAGGCATTGAAACGAGAGCCCTGAACCATGTGCGAATTGCTCGGCATGAGCGCCAATGTGCCCACCGATATCGTCTTCAGCTTCACCGGCCTGATGCAGCGCGGCGGCGGCACCGGCCCGCACCGTGACGGCTGGGGCATCGGCTTCTACGAGGGTCGTGGCCTGCGCCTGTTCCAGGACCCCTCGGCCAGCGTCGACTCCGAGGTGGCGCGCCTGGTGCAGCGCTACCCGATCAAGAGCGAAACGGTGATCGGCCACATCCGCCAGGCCAACGTCGGCAAGGTCAGCCTGGCCAACACCCATCCCTTCGTCCGCGAGCTGTGGGGCCGCAACTGGTGCTTCGCCCACAACGGCCAGCTCGCCGACTTCCATCCTGCCGCGAGCTTCTACCGGGCGGTGGGCGACACCGACAGCGAGGCGGCCTTCTGCGACCTGCTCAACCGTGTGCGCCAGGGCTTCCCCGAGCCGGTGCCGGTGGAGGTGTTGCTGCCGGTGCTGGTGCAGGCCTGCTCCGAGTACCGCAGCCGGGGCGTGTTCAACTGCCTGCTCAGCGACGGTGACTGGCTGTTCTGCTTCTGCACCACCAAACTGGCGCAGATCACCCGGCGTGCGCCCTTCGGCCCGGCGCGACTGAAAGACGCGGACCTGACCGTGGACTTCCAGTCCGAGACCACGCCCAATGACGTGGTAACGGTGATCGCCACCGAGCCGCTGACCGACAACGAAACCTGGACGCTCTACCAGCCCGGCGCCTGGAGCCTGTGGCGGCGGGGCGAGTGCCTGGCATCCGGGCAGACCTGAACAACGAGAGGGAATATCGATGCTGCGAAGCTACCTGCGACTGGCGCTGTTCGCCCTGGGCCTGCTCATCGGGGTGCAGGTGCCCGGGTTCGTCGATGACTACGCCAAGCGCGTCGAGGCCCATCGCCTGGAGGCTGAGACCGGGCTCAAGGGCTTCCGCGAGACCGCCCAGCGTTTCTTCGATGGCGACCTCGCCGCGCTGGTGGCCCATTACCGCGCCAGCAACGACCCGGTGATGCGCAGCGACGCCGACAGCGTGGCCACCCTGGTCAACCGCGATGCCCTGTTGCAGCGCGAGTGGGAGGCCATGCAGGGCGCCTGGTACGCGCGCACCTGGCACGTGGCCACGGGCGCCGACCACGACCTGTTGCTGGAAACCGCCAACGCCTACAGCTACCAGGTGCTGCTGGTGCCCGAGGCGATGGCCTGGGGCATCGTCTGCGCGCTGCTGCTGGCCTGGGTGGTGGAAAGCCTGTTCCTTGGCCTCGCCCTGCTCGCTGGCGGCAACGGCAAGCGGGTGCAGCAGCGCCATTGGCGCTGAGGCCGTGGGTGGTGTCGAGTACGAACCAAGATCCGCCCTGCGGCTCATAGCCCGAAGCGGTCGGCCTCCTCGCGCAGGGTGCTGGCCAGGGTGAGGAAGCCGTCGTAGAGCAGTTGGTCGTTGCTGGAGGCGTTGCTGACGCTGGCGCGGACGAACTGCGGCACCGTGGCGCGGCCCACGGCGAAGGCTTCGGCGGCGGTGATCAGGTAGTTCTTCAGCTTCAGGTCGGCCTCGATGTCCGAGGCGCGCCAGGCTTCCGGTACTTCGATCCAGAAGTGCGGACTCTGCGGATGGGTGCGGTAGTTGAGCCCGTCCAGCAGCCGTTCCACCAATGCCTTGCGTCGGCCGATCTCGTGGATCTGCTGGCTCAGCAACTTCTCCGCCGTACCGTTCTCGATCCATAGCGTCGACAGCTCCAGCGCCAGGGGCGTGGCCATCCAGCAGGTGGCGCGCAGGGCTGCGGCGATGCGGCTGACCAGTGCCGTCGGTGCATGCAGGTAGCCCACCCGCAGGCCGGCGGCCACCGCCTTGCTCAGGCTGCTGATGAGGATGGTGCGCTCCGGGGCGTAGAGGCTCAGGGGCGGCGGGCGGTCCTCCACCAGCACCGCGTGGGCCTCGTCTTCGATGATCAGCAGGTTGTGCTCGCGGCACAGGCGCGCGATGGCGTCGCGGCGCTGGTGCGAGAGCACGCCGGTGGTGGGGTTCTGGATGGTCGGCGTGCAGTAGAGCGCGGTGACCCGGTTGCTGCGGCAGATCTCGTCGAGGGAGGCGGGGACCAGCCCTTCCTCGTCCATGTCCGCGCCTAGCAGCTTGATGCCGAGCATCCGTGCCAGGGTGATCAGCCCCGGGTAGGTGAGCTGCTCGGTGACCAGGATATCCCCCGCCCGCAACAGGCCCATCAGGGTGCAGAGCAGCCCGTGCTGGCCGCCGTTGACGCACAGCACCTGGTCGGCCTGGGGCTGGAAGTCGCCGTGGGCCAGCCAGTTCGCGCCCACCTGGCGGTAGCGCGGCAAGCCGATGTCCGGCGTGTAGCGGGTCAGGTCCTGCAGGGTCTGCGGGTCGTTGGCCAGGTCCAGCAGGCTCTGCGCCAGAAAGGCTGTTTCATGCCCGGGGATGTGCATGTTGCGGCTCATGTCGTAGAGCTCCGGCGCCTCTTCGATGAAGTTGCGGAAGCCCTCGTCGCGCTTGCGTTCCAGCCCCCGGCGGCGGACGAAGGTGCCGTCGCCGACGCGGGCTATCACCAGCCCCATGCGTTCCAGTTCGGCGTAGGCGCGGCTGACGGTGCCGATGGTCACCCCCAGGCGGTCGGCCAGGTTGCGGTGCGGCGGCAGCTTGGCGCCGCCTTCCAGAGTGCCCTCGAGAATCCTGATTTCCATGGCTCCGGCGAGGCGCTTGTACTTCGCGCCCTGGCCGGAATCCAGTGCTGATTTCAGAATTGACACCGTGTCAATAATTGGTTTGACAGCCATTTTTCGTCCTAATAGCCTGATTGAGCTGTGTCAATCAGTGATTGATACCTAGGTTTTAGAGGTCAATTTAGCAGCAAGGATGAATTGCCATCATGCCAATGTCCGCCGTAATTGAAAACACCGGAAAATCGCAAAAGCACTGGTTGGCCGGATTCATCACCAGCCTGCTGTTTCTCGTGGTGTGCCTGAGCTGGGGCACCACCTGGCTGGGCATCAAGATCGCCGTGGAGAGCGTGCCGCCCCTGACTTCCTCGGGCCTGCGCTTCCTCATCGCCTTCCCGCTGTTCATCTGCTTCGCCCTGGTCCGGGGCGACTCGATCCTGTTCCCCCGCGAGCGCCTGGGCTTCTTCGCCTTCGTCACCCTGAGCTACTTCAGCATTCCCTACTACCTGCTCAATTACGGCGAGATGCATGTCTCCTCGGGGCTCACCGCACTGCTGTTCAGCTGCATGCCGGTGTTCATCCTGATCTTCTCGTCGCTGTTCCTGCGCGAGCGCATCTACCTGTCCCAGGTGGTGGGCATCGGCATCGGCTTCGGCAGCCTGTTCATGATCCTGCGCAGCCAGGGCCTGCGCCTGGACCACGCCGAATTCCTCGGCGTGCTGGCGATCCTCGCCGCCGCGGTGATGCATGCGCTGTGCTACGTGATCACCAAGCAGAAGGGCGAGGGCATCAGCGTCATCACCTACAACACGCTGCCCATCGGGCTGGCCGGGGCGATGCTGTTCCTCGCCGGGCTGGTGGTGGAACAGCCGGACTTCAGCCAGGTCACCTCGCGCTCCTGGCTGGCGCTCACCTACCTGGGCCTGTGCGCGTCGGTGGGCGGCTTCATCGTCTACTTCTTCCTGCTCAAGCGCCTGAGCCCGGTGATCCTCTCCTTCGTCTTCATCATCTTCCCGGTGTTCGCCGTGGTCATCGGCTCCTGGTACGAGGGGCAGGCCATCTCCCGCGACCTGGCGCTGTACTCGGCGATCCTGCTCGCCGGTTTCGCCATCACCAAGCTGCCCGTGGAAAAACTCCTGACGCGCAAGCCCTGACAACGAGGACCACATGGACGTGATCGATCGCGACACCCTGCAGCCGATCTACCGCCACGCCTGCGAGACCTACCCCGAGGAGTGCTGCGGCTTCGTCTTCGCCGATGGCGAGGTGCACCTGGGCAGCAACATCCAGAACCTGCTCAACCAGCGCAGCCCCGAGGTGTTCCGGCGTGACGCCAGCACCGGCTTCACCTTCGCGGTGGCCGACACCCTGCTGCTCAACCGCAGCCTGCGCGGCGACAACCCGGTGCGGGTCATCTACCACTCGCACCCCGACGTCGGCGCCTACTTCAGCCGCGAAGACGAGGACAAGGCGCTGTTCATGGGCGAGCCGATCCACCCCGTCGCCCACCTGGTGGTGGATGTGCGGGCCGGACGGGCCCACGGCGCGAAGCTGTTCGAGTGGAGCGGGGAATCCTTTGTCTGCAGCCGGGAATACCCCGGCACCCCATAACGACCTGCATAAAAGGAGTTGGCTATGAATACGGTGATCTTCCCGGATGTACTGGCACGTGTCGCCAAATTGCCGGAGGCCCGCCTGCAAGGGCAGGGCACCACGGTGCGCGAGCTGGTCGAGGATATCTGCAGCCGCCACGCGGGGCTGCGTGACCACCTGTTCTATGGAAACGACCAGTTCAAGGAGCACTTCCTGCTCAGCGCCAACGGCGAGCTTGTGGACGGCGACAGCAGCCTGGAGGCAGGCGCCGAGCTGGACATCATGCTCGCCACCTCCGGGGGCCTGGACAGCGATGAGCTGAGCAACGACGAGGTGCGCCGCTACGTGCGCCACATCACCCTGCCGGACGTCGGCCGCCAGGGCCAGTTGCGCCTGAAGAAGGCGCGGGTGCTGATCATCGGCACCGGCGGCCTGGGTTCTCCGGTGAGCCTGTACCTCGCCGCCGCCGGCATCGGCACCCTGGGCCTGGTGGATTTCGACCGCGTCGAGGCCAGCAACCTGCAGCGCCAGGTGGTGCATGGCACCAGCACCCTGGGCCTGCCCAAGGTCGAGTCGGCGCGCCGTCGCCTGCTGGACCTCAACCCGGACATCCACATCGATGCCCACGACTGCGCCCTGACTCCGGATAACGCCCTGAAGCTGGTGGGCGACTACGACCTGGTGGTGGACGGTACCGACAACTTCGCCACCCGCTACCTGGTCAACGATGCCTGTGTGCTGCTGGGCCGGCCGCTGGTTTACGGCGCGCTGCACCGCTTCGACGGGCAGATCAGCGTGTTCAACCATCAGGACGGCCCCTGCTACCGCTGCCTGTTTCCCAAGAGCCCGCCGGCGGAGCTGGCACCCAACTGCAGCGCCGGCGGGGTGATCGGCGTGCTGCCCGGCGTGGTCGGGCTGCTCCAGGCCACCGAGGCGGTGAAGCTGGTCCTCGGCATCGGCGAGCCCCTGGTGGGCCGGCTGATGCGCTTCGACGCCCTGGCGATGAAGTTCAACGAAGTGCGCTTCAAGCGCCGCGCCAACTGCCCGTCCTGCTCGCCCGGCCGCACCTGCATGCAGCCGCTGGAAGAGGAGGTTTCGGCCTGTTCTTCCAGCATCCCGGCTGCCAGCACGCTACCGGCGGATTTCCGCATCACCGCGCTGGAGCTGCAGCAGCTCCTGGCCTGTGGCACCGATCTGCAACTGCTGGACGTGCGCGAAACCAACGAGCTGGAGGTGTGCCGCCTGCCCGGCAGCCTCAACCTGCCGCTGGGCGAGCTGGACGCTCGCCTCGACGAGCTGGATCGCCAGCGCCCGCTGTGCATCGTCTGCTACGGCGGCACCCGTGCCGAACGCGCGGCGTTGCTGCTGCTGGCAGCGGGCTTCACCCAGATCCAGGTACTGCAGGGCGGCATCAAGGCCTGGGCGCGGGATGTCGACACCGACATGCCGCTGTACTGAGGAGGCGCGCGATGATCCACGAATCCCTGCTCCAGGCCATTGGCGAGACGCCCGTGGTGCGCCTGGCCGCCTTCAGCGCCGAGACCGGGCTGGAGGTGTACGCCAAGCTGGAGTCGCTCAACCCCGGTGGCAGCCACAAGGCACGCATCGCCCTGGGCATGGTCCGCGACGCCGAGGCCCGGGGCATCCTCGTGCCCGGCAGCGGGCAGACCATCATCGAACCCAGCGGCGGCAACACCGGCATCGGCCTGGCCATCGCCGGCAACATCCTCGGCTACCGCGTGGTCCTGGTGATCCCCGACAACTACAGCCCCGAGAAACAGAAGGTGCTGCGCCTCTACGGTGCCGAGGTGGTGCTCTCCGACAGCCGCCTTGGCAACAACTCCCATGGCGAGAAAGCCATGGAGCTGCAACTGGAGAACCCCGGTTTCGTGATGCTCAACCAGCAGCGCAATGCCGCCAACCCCGAGACCCACCGGCGCAGCACCGCGCAGGAGATCCTCCGCGACTTCGCCGACCGCCCCCTCGATTGCCTGGTGGCGGGCATCGGCACCGGCGGCCACATCACCGGCCTGGGCGAGATGCTCAAGGCCCGCTGGCCCTCGCTACGGGTGTTCGGCGTCGAGCCGGAGCAGTGCGACCTGCTCGCCGATCGCCATGCGCCGCACGAGATCCAGGGCCTGTCCATCGGCCTGGTGCCGAGCATCCTCAACCTCGGGGTACTCGACGGCATGCTCAAGGTAGCTAAGGCGGATTGCCTGGAGCGTGTGCGCCGCACCATGCGTAGCGACGCGGTGAGCCTGGGGCTGTCCTCGGCCGCCAATCTGGTGGCCATCGCCAGCCTGGCCGGCGAGCTGCCGCGCGGCAGCCGGGTACTGACCCTGATCTACGACGGTGTGGACGGCTACCTGCCGCATTTCGAATAACGAGCCTGGGGAGGGCGACAGGATGTGGGGATATCTCGACAGGTTGCGGCTCTATGACGAGCTGCTCGATCAACTGGTGCATGCACTCAAGCCGAACGAGCTGGACCAGCTCATGCCCCACCTGGACGGCATCATGGACGTGGCCGTGCAGCAGGTGGCAGACGACCTTCAGGCCTATGCCCAGCGCGACCCCGCCACGGCCGGGCGCATCGACCTGGTGCTCGGCTCCTATGCCTCCTTCAAGGCGGTGCTGTTCCATCGCCTGGCGCACCAGGTCTGGACCCACGGTGTGGTGGACGAGCGCGAGGCCATGGCGCACAAGCTGGCCAGCACCGGCAAGTTGCTGTCCGGCGCCGAGATCCACCCGGCGGCGCGCATCGGCAAGCGCTTCGTGCTCGACCATGGCTTCGGCACCGTGATCGGCCAGACCTGCGAGATCGGCGACGACTGCTACCTGCTCAGCGGTGTGACCCTCGGCGCCTCGGGCATCGCCGACAACCCGGGCGGCAAGCGCCACCCGCGCCTGGGCAATCATGTGGAAGTGGGCGCGGGCGCGCGCATCCTCGGCCCCATCAGCATCGGCGACAACGTGTTCATCAGCCCGGCCTGCGTGATCACCCGCGACGTACCCGCCAACACCAAGGTCAGCATCGTCAACCAGTTGCAGATGCAGCGCGCGTCGATGTCGTCCAACTGCGGCTACCTGGGGGCCTTTGCCCTCAACGAGCGGGTGCACCTGGTGGGCGAGCTGCCGGAAAGCGGCGAGGTGCTGGTACTGGACGCCGAGCATCGGCGCTTCGGCTGCATGGCCCTGGAATGCACGGTGCACGAGCGCAACCACCGCCAGTACCGGCTGCGCAGCATCGGCCTGGCCCTGCCGGCGCCCCGTTACCCGCTGCACCTGCGGATCATCGGCCCCGACCACGACATCACCCTGCTCGACCCGCCTGGCCTCAGCGCACTCGTGCGCTCGCAGCTGCAACCCTATTTCCTGAGCATCGGAGGCTGAAATGTCCGTATTCGCCATGCACACCCGCGCCCTGTTCGACGAAGCCCCCTACCAGCGCACCTTCACGGCCCGCGTGCTCGCGGTGAGTGACCAGGGCGTGGCGCTGGACCAGACGCTGTTCTACCCCACCGGCGGCGGCCAGCCGGGCGACCAGGGCCACCTGCTGTTGCCGGATGGTTCGGTGGTGGCGGTGGTCGGCACCCAGCGCGACCCGCTGCTGCGCTCGATGATCTGGCACCAGTTGGAGGAGGGCGCCGTGCCTGTCACCGCCGGCCTCGAACTGCAGGGCTGCCTGGATTGGGAGCGGCGCTTCCAGCACATGAAGATGCACACCTGCCTGCACCTGCTGTGCTCGATCATCGATGCCCCCGTCACTGGTTGCAGCATCGCGGCCGACAAGGGCCGCCTGGATTTCGACCTGCCGGAATCGACCCTGGACAAGGAACACCTGACCCATGCGCTGAACGAGCTGATTGAGGGGGCGCTGGATGTGCGCACCCATATGCTGCCGGCCAGCGAATACAACACGGTGCTGGAGATGACCCGCACCCAGGCGGTGGCGCCGCCGGTGCTGCAGGGCCTGGTGCGGGTGGTGGACATCCCCGGGGTGGACATCCAGCCCTGTGGCGGCACCCATGTGCGCAACACCCGCGAGATCGGCCGGGTGGTGTGCGACAAGATCGAGAAGAAGAGCCGCCATAACCGCCGTGTGACCCTGCGCTTCGCCTGAGGCTGCAGGGTTGGGCGGCTTGCGCTAGCTGCCGGGGTACAGGCCCTGCTCGCGCAGGCGCTTGTACAGCGTGTTGCGGCTGAGGTTGAGGCGGCGAGCGAGGTCGGAGATGTTGCCGCCGCAGGCCTGCAGCTGGGCGGCGAGGCTGGCGTCCGTCGGCTGGGTTGGCGTGGTGCTGTGGCTGGGCGGCGGGGCTTCTTCCAGGTCGGCGAAGAAGTCGTCCGGCAGGTGCTCGCGGCGGATGGGCTGTTCTTCCGCCATGGCCAGGGCGATCTGGATCACGCTGCCGGCCTGGCGCAGGTTGCCGGGCCAGGGGTGGGCCATGAAGAGTTCGTGCACATCGTTGCTGAAGCCGGCCCATTGGCGCGGCTCGCGGTGCTGCTCCCAGAGGCGGCGGAACAGCTCGCCACGGTCGCTGCGTTCGCGCAGGGGTGGCAGTTCGAGGTTGAGGCCGCTGACGCGGTAGTAGAGGTCCTGGCGGAACAGCCCGGCGTCCACATCCTGGCGCAGCGGGCGGTTGGTGGCCGAGACCAGGCGGATATCCACCGGGTAGGGTTCGCCGCCGCCGAGGGGCTGCACGCTGCGCTCCTGCAGCACCCGCAGCAGCCGGGCCTGGACGTTGAGGGGCATGTCGCCGATCTCGTCGAGGAACAGGGTGCCCTTGTCGGCCTTGCGGATCAGGCCGACGCTGCCCTTCTGGTTGGCGCCGGTGAAGGCGCCCTTTTCGTAACCGAACAGCTCCGACTCCACCAGCTCGGCGGGAATGGCCGCGCAGTTCACCGCCACCAGCGCCTTGCCGGCGCGGGAGCTGGCCTGGTGCAGGGCCTTGACGAAGACCTCCTTGCCGACGCCGGTTTCGCCCTGGATGAGGATGGGGATGTCCTTTTCCAGCAGCCGTTGTGCCTGCT
>BATO01000093.1 GCA_000474255.1 Aquipseudomonas alcaligenes MRY13-0052 | reverse complement strand
AGGCGCAACCTCGGGGCTGGCCGAAAAGCGCGCCGTGGCGCCGGCGAACGAATCAGGTCGGCGTGCAGCGCCAGCTCGCAGCCCCCACCGAGGGCCAGGCCGTTGACCGCGGCGATCAGCGGCTTGCGGCACTGCGCCAGGGCCTGCCAATAACGCTCCACGCGCCGTTGTTGCACCTGCAGCGGGCCGGCCTCCACCAGCTCCCCCAGGTCGGCGCCGGCGGCGAAGACCGTGGGGCCGCCGCTGATGACGATGGCCCGCACCTCGGGGTCGTCGTCCAGGCCCTGCACGGCGTCGGCCAGGGCACGGCGCAGGGCCATGTCCAGGGCGTTGCGCCGCTCCGGGCGATCCAGGGTCAGCAGGGCGACGCCGGGGCCGGGGTGTTCGAGCCGCAGCGGTGGCGGCGGGCAAAAGCGTTCTTCATGGACCGTCATGACGATCTCCGATCAGTTCTCTGTGCAGGGGAAACGGGGGTGCGTCAGCCGCGCACCACGCCGCGCCGGACGAGGTCGTCGATGCACACGGCATCCAGGCCAAGGCCATCGAGCAGCTCGCGGCTGTGTTCGCCCAGGGCCGGCGGCGGGCTGCGGTACTGCGCCGGGGTGCGCGAGAGCTTCACTGGCGAGGCGATGCCGCGGTAATCGCCCAGCTCCACCAGCATTCCGCGGTGCAGGGTGTGCGGGTGGGCGATCACCTGGTCCACCGTGGCCACTGCGCCGCAAGGCACGCCCAGGCGGATCAACGCCTCGGCCAGGGGCGGGCCGTCGTGCCCGGCCAGGTAGCCTTCCAGCGCGGCCTTCAGGGCCTCGCGGTGCACCGAGCGGCTGCCGTTGTCGGCGAAGCGCGGGTCGCCAAGCAGTGCTTCGGCACCCAGGTGCTCGCAGAGCCGGGCGAACTGGCGGTCATTGCCCACGGCGAGGAAGATCGGCTCGCCGCCGGTGCGGTAGCTGTCGTAGGGGGCGATATTGGGGTGGGCGTTGCCGCTGCGCGGAGTCACCCGGCCGGAGCCGAAATAGTTCGGCAGGTGCGGGTGCAACAGGGAGATGCCGCAGTCGTAGAGGGTGATGTCCACGGACTGGCCACGCCCGCTGCGCTCGCGCTCGTGCAGCGCCAGGAGGATGCCCGCCAGGGCGTTGAGCCCGGTGACCATGTCCACCACCGGCAGGCCCACCCGCAGCGGCCCACCCTGGGCTTCACCGTTCACGCTCATCAGCCCGGCCATGGCCTGGATCGCCGCGTCATAACCGGGCAACCCGCCCAGGGGGCCGTCGGCGCCGAAGCCGGATACCGAGCAATGGATCAGCCTGGGGAAGCGCTCGGCCAGCACCTCGGCATAGCCGATGCCCCAGCGCCCCAGGGTGCCGGGCTTGAAGTTCTCCAGCAGCACGTCGGCGTCTTCCAGCAGGCGCATTAGCAGGTCGAGGCCTTCGGCCTGGCCAAGGTCCACCACCAGGCCCTTCTTGTTGCGGTTGATGCCACGGAAGTAGGAGGCCGTGTCGCCCTCGAAGGGCGGGCCCCAGCCACGGGTCTCGTCACCGGCCGGCGGTTCCAGCTTGATCACCTCGGCACCGTGGTCGGCCAGGGCCTGGGAGCAGTAAGGGCCGCCCAGCACGCGGCTGAGGTCGATGACCTTGACACCCTGCAGGGCGCCTCGGGGAATGCTCGTCGTCATTGTGTTAGGTCTCATCGAGCGGGTCAGTGAGGCAGCAGGGTCAGGGCGTCGTCCAGGCTCAGCGGCCCTTCTTCCAGCAGGCGCGGCAGCAGCGCATCGCTCGCCTCCTCGCCCTCCAGTTCCAGCGGGTCGCGGGGCAGCACGCGGTGGCGCAGCACCAGCAGGGCCAGGGCCAGGCGGCGGTGGTCCGGGGCCAGGCGCGAAGCTTCCCAGGCCATGAACACGGCACTGACGACGTGGTAGAGGGCACTGCCGGCCTGGCGTACCTGCTGGTGGCGGCGCTCTTCGGCGACACGGCGAATGGTGCCCAAGGCACGGGCCAGGCAGTCGCGCAGCAACTGGTCGGCGGGCGACGGCAGGGCGGCTTCGTCCAGCAGCCCTTGCAGGTGGTGCTGCAAGGGCTCCAGTGCGCCTTCGCGGGTCACCGCGCGGGCGATGTCCAAGGCGACTATGTTGCTGGTGCCCTCCCAGATGGAGCCCAGGTGGGCGTCGCGCACCAGCCGCGCATCGCTCCATTCCTCGATGTAGCCGACGCCGCCGCGCACCTCCATGGCATCACCGGTGACCCGGCGGGCATCGCGGCAGGCGCGGAACTTGATCAGCGGGGTGAGGATGCGCACGCACTTCTGCGCCGCCTCATCGCCACCGTCGGCGCGGGGCAGCAGCGTGGCGATCTGCATGTACAGGGAGCGGGCCTGCTCGGCCGGCAGCATCTGCTTGAGCAACTGGCGCTGCATCAGCGGCATGTCCACCAGGCGCTTGCCGAAGGCCTGGCGGTGGCGGGCGACGAACAGCGCCTCGTTGAGCGCCCGGCGCATCAGCCCGGCAGCGCGCACGCCGTTGGACAGGCGCGACATGTTGACCATGTCGGCCATCTGCTGGAAGCCGCGCCCCACCTCGCCGATCAGGTAGGCGGTGGCGCCCTCCAGGACGATCTCGCCGCTGGCCATGGAGCGGGTGCCGAGCTTGTCCTTCAAGCGCACGATGCGATAGGCGTTGCGGCTGCCGTCCGGCCGGAGCCTGGGCAGCAGGAACAGGCTTACCCCGGCCATGCCCTCGGGGGCGTCCTCGGAGCGCGCCAGCACCATGGCCAGGTCCGCGTCCGGGTTGGAGCAGAACCACTTGTCACCGTGCAGCGTCCACTGGCCGTCTTCGAAGCGGGCGCGGGTGCGGGTGCGTGCCACGTCGGAACCGGCAGCCTGCTCGGTCATGAACATGGCGCCCTGGAACAGGGTGTCGAAATCCCGCGAGGCCAGGCTGGGCAGGTAGCGCTCCACCAGCTCGGGGGCGCCGTACTTGCGCAGGGTGCGGGTCAGGGAGTCGGTCATGCTCACCGGGCAGCAGAGGCCGAACTCCGCCTGCACGAAGAGGTAGGTCAACGCGTACTTGATCAAGGGCGGCGGGCCGTCCGCTATATGGCTCATGGAGGCCAGGCCGAGCTCTGCGTAGGCGACGCGCTCCAGGGCCACGTAGTCGGGGTGCTTGAGCACTCGCTGCAGGTCCTCGCCACGGCGGGTGCGGCTGGCCAGCACCGGGGGGTTCTTGTCGGCCGAGAGCGCCAGGCGGTCCAGCTCGCCACCGGCACGGGCACCCAGCGCCTGCAGGCGCGGCAGCCAGGGCGCCAGCACTGCTTCGGGGAGGTACAGGGACAGCAGGCGGGCGAGATCGGGGTCGGCGTCGAAGAGGTTCATCCCGCTGCTGTCGGGGATGTTCAGGTCGTCGATGACGGGGGGTTCGAGCAGGGCGTTCATGGCGTCACTCCTTCTTGTCGTGCGCCGAGACTAGGAAGCCCTTCGATAAGTATCCAATAGAATAAAAAGCCCATACGATAAGAAAAACATATCGTTGAAAGGGGCATCGGATGGACCTCAAGCAGCTTCGCTACTTCATCGCCGTCGCCGAGGAACTGCACTTCGGCCGCGCCGCCGCGCGCCTGTTCATCTCCCAGCCGGCGCTTTCCTTCGACATCAAGAAGCTGGAGGAACAGCTGGGCGTGCAGCTGCTGGTGCGCACCAACAAGTCGGTGAAGCTCACCGCCGCCGGCCAGGTGCTGCTGGACGAGGCCCGTAGCCTGTTGCAGCAGGCCGAGCAGGCACGGCGCCTGACCCTACGCTCGGCCCAGGGCGCGCTGGGGCGGCTGCGGGTGGGCTTCGTCAGCTCCATGCTCTACCGTGGCCTACCGGCGGCGGTGCGCCGCTTCGAGGAAGCGCACCCGGGCATGGAGGTGGTGCTGCAGGAGATGAACAGCGCCGAGCAGGCCCTGGCCCTGCAGCGCGGGCAGATCGACATCGGCTTCGTCCATCGCGGCCCGCTGCCGGCCGGGCTGCGCGCCGAGCCGCTGCTGGCCGAGCCCTTCCTCTGCTGCCTGCCGCCAGGCCATCGGCTGGCCGGCGCCGCGAAGCTCGACCTGGGCGAACTGCGCGAGGAGCCCTTCATCCTCTTCCCGCGCCCGGCGGCACCGCACTACCACGACCTGATCATCGCCTGCTGCGTGGCGGCCGGCTTCAGCCCACAGATCCGCCACGAGGCGCGACTGTGGCAGACCATTGCCGCCATGGTCGGCCAGGGCATGGGCGTCGCGCTGCTGCCGGAATCCCTCTGCCGTGCCTGGCCCGGCGTGGTCGGCGTACCGCTGAAGCAAGCCGGCGCACAGTCGGAGATCCATGCCCTGTTCAGCGAGGAAAACGCCCCCGAAGCGGCCCATGCCTTCCTTGCCCGGCTGCTGCAGCAACTGCCCGGCGACGATACGGATTCGGTTATCGCGCCATAAGAACAAACGACTATTGATTTACTGCCTGCGCTCCTAGACTCCGGCTCGACTCGAGTCCCAAACCACGCACCAGCCACTCCGCCACGACCTTGCCTGCACCGGCGGGCATGCGGCTGGTTCGCCAGATAAAAACAACAAAGAGGTGGAGTCCATGAACCACGCCCTGCACCCGGACGACCGGGAACAGCATCGCAAGGCCCGCAAGGCGGGCATCGCTTCCTTCATCGGCACCACCATCGAGTGGTACGACTTCTACATCTACGGCCTGGCCGCCGCGCTGGTCTTCGGCAAGGTGTTCTTCCCCGCCGACATGGACCCGGGCGTCGCCACCCTGCTGTCCTTCGCCACGCTCTGGTCCGGCTTCATCGCCCGGCCCCTGGGCGGCATCATCTTCGGCCACCTGGGCGACCGCATCGGCCGCAAGACCACCCTGGTGATCACCCTGATCATGATGGGCCTGGCCACCACCGGCATCGGCCTGCTGCCCACCTATGCGCAGATCGGCGTCTGGGCGCCGGTGGCGCTGGTGTTCCTGCGGGTGATCCAGGGCATTGCCGTCGGCGGCGAGTGGGGTGGCGCCATCCTCATCGCCAGCGAGAGCGCGCCCAAGGGCAAGGGCATCCTCTACGCCGCCTTCGCCCAGCAGGGCTCGCCCACCGGCAACCTGCTGGCGACCCTGGCCTTCTTCGCCCTGAGCAGCCTGCCCATGCCGGACTTCCTGCAATGGGGCTGGCGCGTACCCTTCCTGCTCTCGGCCATGCTGGTGATCATCGGCATGGTGATCCGCCTGACCCTGGAAGAGTCGGCGGACATGCAGCGCCTGATGCGCGAGAAGAAGACCGCCAAACTGCCGATCCTCGAAGTGCTGCGCAAGCACTGGCTGGTGGTGCTGCTCGGCGCGGGCACCCTGCCGGTGATCCACGTCACCTACTTCAAGAGCACCTTCGCCCTGTCCTGGGCCACCAAGACCCTGGGCTACAGCCAGAGCACCTTCCTCAGCATCATCGTCATCGCCCTGATCGTGCAGTTCATCAGCCAGCCGATCGGCGCACTGCTGACCATCCGCATCGACATGCGCAAGGCAGTGGCGATCATGGTGCTACCGGAGTTCATCCTGATGCCGGCGATGTTCTTCGCCGTGGAAACCAACGTGTATTGGATCGCCGCCGTCGGCATGTGCCTGGCGACCATCCCCCACGCCATGTTCTACGGCGCCATCGGCGGCATCCTGGCCCGCGCCTTCCCCACCCGGGTGCGCTACTCCGGCCTGTCGCTGGCCTATCAGCTGTGCTCGCTGCTGGTGGGCGGCGGCACCCCGCTGCTGGCCCAGTGGATCCTCAACTCCACGGGCAGCATCGTCGGCGTCGCCATCGCCTCGGCGCTCTACGCAGTGGTGTCGCTGGTCTGCACCCTGGCCCTGCTGCGCATCACCGGCCACCGCGCCAGCGAACTCTCCACCGCCGAGCGGGACAACGGCGACCCGGATGCCGAAGCCGAGCCCCGCCGCGACGCCCGCATCGGCCAGACCAACCCGGCCTGACCGCCGCCCCCACGACCCGCGTGCACGCCACGCGGGTTGCACCTGGCACATTCCCTGTAGGGGCGAATTCAGTCGCCAAGCGGTGCGCAGCATCGCCAGCAGCTTCGCGAGCAGAGCTCGCTCCTACGAGGAGGCACGCGCCAGCCAAGTAGCCCGGCTTCAGCCCGGGACCGCACGCCCCATCCGCCGCTCATGCTCGATCAGCCAGCGTTTGCGCCACAGCCCGCCGCCGTAGCCGGTGAGGGAGCCGTCGGAGCCGATGATGCGGTGGCAGGGGATGACGATGGCGATCTGGTTGGTGCCATTGGCGCGGGCCACGGCGCGTACCGACGAGGGCGAGCCGATGGCGCGGGCCAGGTCGGCGTAGCTGCAGGTGATGCCGAAGGGGATCTCGCGCAGGGCCTGCCACACGCTGCGGGTGAAGGCCGAGGCGCCCATGGCCAGCGGCGTGGCGAAGACCACCGGCTCGCCGGCGAAATAGCGCGAAAGCTCCGCCTCGATCTGGTCGATGGGGGCGAAGCGGCCGAAGCCGATGCTGGTGCCGGTGAGTTTCTGCAGGTTCTTCAATTCGTTGGCCAGGGCCGGCCGGTCGAAGAACTCCAGCAGGTGCAGGGATTGCGCATCCGCCACCGCCAGCATCACGCCCAAGGGCGTTTCCAGCCAGTCGGCCTTGAGCAGCTCGCGCCCGCGCAGTTGCGACGGCGGCTCGCCCAGCAGGCGGGTGAAGGCGCTGCGGAAACCACTGTCGGAATCGAAGCTGGCGGTCACCTGGGCGTCCACCACCCGCGCCCCGGCGGAGAGCTGGGCCAGGCCGTGGCCGATGCGGCGCAGGCGGGCCATCTCCAGGAAGGTCACGCCGAAGTGGCGTTTGAAGGCACGGCGCACCGTGGACGGGTCGTGGCCGAGGGCGACCAGGTCGCCCTCCAGCCAACGCCTCTCCTGATCCTGCTCCAGCAGCGCGATCAACTCCTTGACCAGCGGCTCCTGGGCGCCCACCTGGTCCAGCGGGCGGCAGCGCAGGCAGGGGCGGAAGCCCGCCTCGACGCAGGCCTTGATGCTGCCGAAGAACACCGAGTTCTCCCGCTTGGGTTTGCGCGCGGCGCAGGTCAGGCGGCAGAACACCCCGGTGCTTTTGACCCCGACGAAGGCGAAGCCCTCATAGGCCGGGTCGCGCTCCAGCAGCGCCTGGTACAGGGTCTCGTCATCGGGTAGCGAATCGAACAGCGGGGCATCCATGGCCGGCTCCGGAACCGAGGGAAAAAGAGCGCCCACTTTATGCCAGGAAACCAACCTTTGCCGCCTCGGATCGGGCGTCTATTCCACCGGGAAGGCGAGCACGGTGCCCGCCCTCCCCGGCGCGGCCGTCAGGCCTCTTCGAAGTGCAGCTCCGGCGGCTGGCGACGGAAGCCACCGGTGAGCCAGGCGAGGTAGATCACGCCCAGGGCCAGCCACGACAGGCCGAGGATGATGGCCAGGTGGTCGAGGCTGATCATCAGCCACAGGGTGGAAACCATGCCGATCAGCGGGCAGACCACGAACAGCAGCGCCTCGCGCGGGCCGCGTTTATCGCTGCGCAGCCAGTAGTGGAAGATCACCGACAGATTCACCAGGCTGAAGGCCAGGAAGGCGCCGAAGTTGATGAAGGAGGTGGAGGTGGTCACGTCCATCTCCAGTGCCAGCAGGGCCACCACGCCGCACAGCACGATGCTGCCCACCGGGGTGCCGAAGCGCTCGCTGAGGCGGCCGAACAGGGATTGCGGCAGCACGCCGTCGCGGCCCATGGCGAACAGCAGGCGCGAGGCGCTGGCCTGGGCGGAGAGGCCCGAGGTGAACTGGCCGACGATCAGGCCGATGAGGAAGACCGACACGAACACATCACCGCCGATATTGCGGGCGATCTCGTAGGCCGCCGAATCCGCGCTCTGGAACTCGATGGACGGGTGAGCCAGCTGCACGAAGTAGGAGGTGAAGATGAAGATCAAGCCGCCGATCAGGGTGATCAACAGGATCGCCTTGGGGATGGTGCGGCTCGGGTCGCGGGTCTCTTCGGTGAGGGTGCTCACTGCGTCGAAGCCGAGGAAGGAGTAGCAGGCGATGGCCGCGCCGCTCATCACCAACGGCAGGTTGAGCCCCTCGCCGACGAAGGGCGCCAGGGACCACAGCGGTTTGCTGGCATCGCCCAGCACGTAGTGCACGCAGAGCGCGACGAAAGCCAGCAGCACCAGGAACTGCACCAGCATCAGCGCGCCGTTGATGTTCTTCGCCAGCTTCAGGCCGACCACGTTGATGGCCGTGGTGACGCCGATGAAGGCCAGCACCCAGACCGCCTGGGGCACACCGGGGAAGGCCGAATGCAGGTAGGCCGCGCCGATCAGCCAGATGGCCATGGGCAGGAACAGGTAGTCCAGCAGCACCGCCCAGCCGGCGAGGAAGCCCAGCTTGGGGCTGATGGATTTGCGCACGTAGGTGTAGGCCGAGCCGGCCACCGGGAAGGCCGCGGCCATCCGTGCATAGCTAAGCGCGGTGAACAGCATGGCCAGTGAAGCGGCCACGTAGGCGGCGGGAACCAGGCCCTGGGTGACGTCGGCGAGGATGCCGAAGGTGCCGAGGACGATGATCGGGGTCATGTACGCGATGCCGAACAGCACCACGGACCCCAGCGACAGGGTGCGCTGAAGACGAGCCATTACTGCTACTCCGAATTGTTGGTTGTTATGGCAGAGCCGAAGTCGGCGAAGGTGGAGCGACCGCCCAATGCAGGCGGTAATGCGGGCGCCTCGGGGGCGCCCGTCAAATCAGGGTCAGGGAATCAGCAGCTCGCGGCGGCCGTCGGCGTGCTCGCGCATCTCTCCCGGCAGCACCATGCGCCGGTCGTCGAGGTAGCGGTAATCGCTGCGCGCCGCGGCGATCTGGCCGAGGTCCAGCTCGATGATCTGCCGGCACTCCTCGCGCCCGGCTTCCAGCAGCAGGCGGCCAAAGGGGTCGACCACGGCGCTGCCACCGGCGAACACCAGGTCGCCATCGCCCTCGCCCACGCGGTTCACCATCACGGCGAAGGCCTGGTTCTCCATGGCGCGCCCCATGATCGCGGTGCGGTGCGTGGGGCCGTAGGGGTCCATGTTGCCGTTGGTGACGATGATCAGCTCGGCGCCGAGCTGGCCGAGGGCGCGGGCGCTCTCGGGGAATTCGATGTCGAAGCAGATCAGCAGGCCCACGCGCACACCCTTGAACAGGCAGGTGGCGTAGCGGTCGCCGGGGGTGAAGATGCCGCGGTCCGAGGCCCAGAGGTGGGTCTTGCGGTATTTGAGGGCGATGCCTTCGGGAGTGATCAGCAGCGTGGTGTTGTAGTAAGTGCCGGCGTCGTTCTCGGCCACGCCTATGGCCACGGCGACGTCGCGCTCGCGGGCGGCGCGCTGCACGGCCTGGACGGTGGGGCCATCCAGCGGCTCGGCGACGGCGGCGATGTTCTCGCGGGTGGGGAAGCCCATCAGGTGGGTTTCCGGGAACACCACCAGATCGGTGTCGGCGGCGCAGGCGGCGATGGCTTCCAGGGCGCGGGCGAGGTTATGGGCGGTATCGCCGTCACGACCGGCCAGCTGGACGAGTTCGACCTTCATGGGGACTCCTGATTCTTGTCTTGGCACGAGACCTGATTGCGCAAACCGGTCAGAATGCGCGCTGCGTCGATCCCGGGTGTTCCCGAAGTATGGAACCGCCGACGCTTCCGGTGAAATTACGCCCGCGTGGTAACCCATCAGGGGTAGAAACATGACGTTGAGCCTGCAGGACATCGCCTGGCACCGCTCGGTGGGGCAACTGATCGAAGCCCTGGACGCCCCGGGCTTCTGGGTCGCCCTGGTGCGCACCCTCGGCCAGTACGTGCCCCACGACAGCTGGGTGGCGCTGCTGTTCAGCGAGGGCCGGCCCCAGGTGTTCGCCGAATGCCCGGGCGAGGATGGCGAGCCGGACCTGCTGTTCCAGGACTACCTGGACGGCCTCTACCTGCTCGACCCCTTCTACATCCACAGCCGCGAAAGCAACCGTGGCGGCCTGCTGCGCCTGGCCGACGTGGCGCCGGAATGCTTCGAGCAGACCGACTACTACCAGCGCTACCACCGCCTCAACGTGGTGGCCGATGAGCTGCAGTTCAACGTGATGCTGGAAGGCGGGCGCACCCTGTGCCTGTCCCTCGGCTCACGCCAGGCCTTCACCCCCGAGCAGATCGCCCTGCTGAGCCTGGTGGAACCCTGGGTGACGGCACTGATGCGCCAGCGCCTGGCCTTCGAGCGCGAACTGCTGACCCGCGCGCCGCAACCGGCGCCGAACTGGGAAGTGCAGCTGGAACAGGTGGGCCAGCAGGTGGAAAGCGCCCTCACCGCCCGCGAACTGGAAGTCGCCCGGCTGATGCTCAGCGGCTGCTCCAGCAAGGAAGTGGCGCGCAAGCTGGCCATCTCGGCGGAGACGGTGAAGGTCCACCGCAAGCACATCTACGCCAAGCTCGGGATCAAGTCGCAGTCGGAGCTGTTCTCGCTGTTCCTCAAGGCGCAGCGGGGGTAGAGAACGGCGAAACCCATGCTGCGCAATGGCGCTCCCGGGCGAATGAATTCGCCCCTACATCTGCGCCATGACGCACCGTAGGTTGGCGCCGAGCGCAGCGAGGCCCAACACATGGCCCCGATTCAACGCCAGCGTGGGAGCGAATTCATTCGCGATGGAGCCCAGTGCACGGCCAATCGCGGTTGAAACCGCCCCCACAGAAGGCGCACCGCAATCTGCTCCCCTCAGCGGCGGCGTTGACGAATGCCGTTACCCAGGTTGAAGCACCTGGGCGCAGTGCTGCGACGGCTCAAGGGCCCTGCAAGCGCTTGGTCGCAGCGCCATAGACTTTGCTTCGCTCTCGCTTGCCCACGGCGATCACGGTGACAACCACGCGACTGTCGATCACCTCATATACCAGCCGGTAGCCGATGGCACGCAGCTTGATCTTGTAGCAGTTGGGCATATCCCGGAGCTTGTCGGCCTCGACTCGGGGGTTGTCGAGCCGTTCCTTGAGCTTTCTGGCGAACTGCAACTGGATGGTCTTCCCCAGCTTTCCCCACTCCTTGAGCGCTTGAGCGTTGAACTCCAGGTCGTACTTAGTCGGCTCCGCCGGCTTGCGCGATGAGGTCATCGATATCTACCCGTACAGTAGGTTCACCAGCCCGAGCGCGCACGGCTTCAGCCAGTTGCAGATCGTCAATCAGTTCCAGCATGGCTTCATAGCGCGCAGGGGGCACGGCATAGAACGCCGGTTCATTTCGATTGAGGATCACGACCGTTTCGCCGCCACCTTCACGGATGGTGCCCATGGGGTCTTTTTTCAGTTCCGTCACTGACGCCGCAACGTCAGCCAAAACCACGTAGGTCATCGCCATATCTGCCTGTTCTCCGCTATCTGCGCTTCTAAGGTGCCTGAGCTCATTTCCAAGGGCCGAACCATTAAGCTTCGCTGAGCTACTGTCGGGTTCTCTGCTGTGGCCGAGCTGTCTTGGTCAAGGTCATGTGTGCGAACAGAGAGAACTCGCAGGATAGCACTGAAAAAAGCACTCCTAAAAGCACCCTTAAAGATCTGAATGTGTGGCTTCGAGAAGGAAAGGCGATACCCCGAAAGATAGGGGGCAAGCACGAGTTCGGTGAAGCCATACGGCAGGCACCGCCCCTGCCTCCCCCTGCCCCCCGCGCTACGACGGTCTTTAGCGCAGCTTCTCCAGCATCTGGTAGTACCACATGCCCACGGCGAGCATCGGGTTGCCGAAGACGTCGCCCATGGGAACCTTGATGTGCGAGCAGTCGGCGAAGGTGTCGTAGTGGCCGAGGCTGCCGGTCATGGCCTGGGCCATGATCTCGCCCATGATGTGGGTGGTAGCGATGCCGTGGCCGGAGTAGCCCTGGCAGTACCAGACGTTGGGCGAGAGCTTGCCCAGTTGCGGGATGCGGTTGATGACGATGCCCATGGCGCAGCTCCACTGGTAGTCGATCTCGATACCCTTGAGCGCCGGGAAGGTGCGCTCGATGGCCGGGCGCAGCTCGCCGGCGATGTCCCGAGAGTCACGCCCCGAGTAGTTGGCGCCGCCGCCCAGCAGCAGGCGCTTGTCGGCGGTGAGGCGGTAGTAGTCGAGCACGAAGCGGCAGTCGTAGACGGCCAGGTCCTGGGGGTTGATGCGTTCCGCCAGCTCGCCCAGCGGGCGGGTGGTGACGATGCCGCCCATGGCCGGGAAGATCATGCCCTTGAGTTTCTTCGGCTCCAGCTTGTGGTACACGTCGCCGGCCAGCAGCACCTGGCGGGCGTTGATGCGGCCCTGGGCGGTGACCACCGCCGGGCGCTCGCCGTGGACGATCTCCAGCACCTCGGAATGCTCGAAGATCATCGCCCCCAGGCTCTCCGCCGCACGGGCTTCGCCGATGCAAAGGTTGAGCGGGTGCAGGTGCATGTTGCGGGTGTTCTTCAGCGCACCCAGGTACAGGTCGCTCTCCAGGTGCTGGCGCACGCCGGCGGCGTCGAGCAGGGTCACGTCGTCGCCCATGCCACGGCGCTGGGCCTCCTCGAAGGATTCGCGCAACTCGTCCATATGGGCCGGTTTCATCGCCGCGTGCAGGTGGCCGTGCTTGAGGTCGCAGGCGATGCCGTACTTCTCCACCCGGCTCTTGATGATCGCGTGGCCGCGCCAGCGCAGGTGCCAGATGAAGTCATCCACCTCCTCGCCCAGGCGCTTGCGCATCTGTTTGCGCATGGCGGCGTCGCCCGAGAGGCTGCCGGTGACCTGGCCGCCGTTGCGCCCGGTGGCGCCCCAGCCGATCTTCTTCGCTTCCACCAGGGCGACCTTGAGGCCGCGCTCGGCCAGCTCGACGGCGGTGGCGACGCCGGTGAAGCCGCCGCCGATGATCACCACGTCAGCCTCCACCGTGCCCTGCAGGGTGGGGTAGTCGGTCTCGGAATTGAGGGTGGCGGTGTAGTAAGAGGCGCAGCGCTCGGCGCTGGGCGTGGTCTTCAATGCAACATTCATTTCGGTTCCTGCGAGGCCCTCGGGGGCCTTCTCTGTACGAATTCGGTTTTCCTGCTCGAGGCAGCACAACAGCCGTCGCCCCGCACACGCGGGGGCGGCTTGGCCGGGCATCAGGCCTGGTTGAGGTACCAGCGCCAGTCCTGCTCGCCCACTTCGGCCATGAACTGGCGGTACTCGGCGCGCTTCACCGCGAGGTAAACGCCGAGGAACTCCGGCCCCAGAGCCTCGCGCGCCCAGCTGGAGTTCTCCAGGGCCTGCAACGCGGTTAGCCAATCGGTGGGCAGCAGCTCCTTGGCCTGTGCATAACCGTTGCCCTCCACCGGCTCGCCCGGGTCGATCTCGTCACGGATGCCGCGGTGGATGGCGGCAAGGATGGCGGCCGCCGCCAGGTAGGGGTTGGCGTCGGCGCCGCAGATGCGGTGTTCGATGTGGCGGGTGTAGGCCGGGCCGCCGGGCACGCGCAGGCTGACGGTGCGGTTATCCACACCCCAGGTGGGCGCCAGGGGCGCGTAGCTGTTGGCCTGGAAGCGGCGGTAGGAGTTGGCGTTGGGGCAGAACAGCAGCAGCGAATCCAGCAGGGAGGCGAGCATGCCACCCACGGCCAGGCGCAGTTGCGGGGTGCCGGCCGGGTCTTCGCTGGCGAACAGGTTGCGGCCTTGCGCATCGGCCAGGCTGACGTGCATGTGCATGCCGGTGCCGGCCAGGTGATCGAAGGGCTTGGCCATGAAGCAGGCCTGCATGCCGTGGGCGTTGGCCACGCCCTTGACCAGGCGCTTGTAGCGCACGGCCTGGTCCATGGCCTCCAGCGCGTCGCCGTGTTCCAGGGTGATTTCCACCTGGCCCGGCGCGTATTCGGAAATGGCGGTACGGGCGGGAATGCCCTGGGCCTTGCAGGCCGCATAGAGGTCGGCGAGGAAGGGCTCGATCTGCTCCAGCTCGCGCAGGCCGTAGACCTGGGTGGTGCGCGGGCGGCGGCCGTCGCCATCCAGCGCCGGTTGCGGGCGGCCCTGGGCATCGGGCTTCTGGTCCAGCAGGTAGAACTCCAGCTCGCAGGCCATCACCGGGTGGAAACCATCGGCCTTGAGCCGCTCGATCACCTCGATCAGCACATGGCGCGGGTCGGCAATGGCGGCGGGCATGCCTTCGCTCGGGTGCATGCTGACCTGCACGGCGGCGGTGGGCATGCGGCGCCAGGGCATGCGCACCAGGCTGCCGGCCAGCGGGTAGGCGCGGCAGTCGATATCGCCCACGTCCCAGACCAGGCCGGAGTTCTCCACGTCGTCGCCATTGAGGGTGAGGCCGAGGATGGTGCTCGGCAGCGGCCGGCCGCTCTGGTACACGGCGAGCAGCTCATCGCGGTGCAGCAGCTTGCCCCGTGGTACGCCGTTGGCGTCGAGGATGAACAGCTCGAAGGCGTCGATATCGGGGTTCTGGTCGAGAAAGTCTCGGGCTTCCTGCTCTGTGGCGAATTTCATCTGGCTCTCTTCAGCGCCGCGACGGGCGCAGGTGATGATCCCGGGCAAGGCCATGCAAACACTGTGCAGGCGTGCGTTCGGGAGCGGGTCGTCATCAAGGTAGGCCAGTTTCCGCAGCGGGAACCGGCCGGCGATCAGAAGGGAGCAGCGTCCGGCGGGCGCGCGTGGCGGCAGTGCCAGAGGGCCCAGAAGGCCAGTTCGAGGGGAAGGGAGACGCTGGGTTGCCCCGGCCACCGGCGCTCACACCGCAGCCCGCGCCCCGCCGGTGCGGCGAGGGGCTCGGGTGGTGCAATCAGTGACGGGGGAAAACCCATTGTGGGGCGCCTGGATATGGAATGGCACGAGCCTCGCACGCCGCCAAGGGTGCTTAAAATCCAGTTTTTCCTATCTATTGTTCAGCCGGCGCTAAACAAAGAACGAAGAGGGTGCGCACGACCTGTAGGGGCGAATTCATTCGCCCGGGGCCGCAAAGCGGCCCTCTCCACAGCCTGGGCTGACTCTGCTCTTGTGGGAGCGGTTTCAACCGCGATGGCACTAGGCACAGGCCCGATCGCGAATGAATTCGCTCCTACAAGCGAGCATCCAGCTTCAATCGTCGTCCTGCGCGCCTTTCATGGATTCATAGACTTCCACGGCGTCGATCTGCAGCTCATCGGCCAGTTCTAGCACACGGGCCACGTCCTGCTTGTAGACCAGCACGGCCTGGAGGATGTCGTCTTCCATCGGGTCGCTGAAGCCCACCAGCACATAGCCACCCTTCTCCGGGTAGAGGGCGCTGAGCTGCACCTGGATGCGGTGCATGGCGCGCAGCGGGTCGACCTTCTTCAGCTGCTTGGGCTGGATGTTGAAGGTCACCTCCGGGCCGAAGGAATCGATGATCTGCTGCAGCAGGTCCGGGTAGTCGTCGGCGTGGAAAAGCACGGTTTCCGGCAGGCTGCCGACCACCACCCACTCGCCCAGGGGAATGGTGAAGCTGTCGTCGTAGTTGATGTCCGGGTTGGCGGCGAGGAAGGCTTCGGGATCGGCGAAGGCTTGGCTGGCTTCGTCGGCGATCGTGTCGATTTCTTCTGCCGACATGCAGCCCGAGCTGATTTTGGTGATGAGTTCGATCAGCTGCGTTTTCATCTGGAAAGGGTCCTGCGGGTAGGAAAGGCGTGAAGGATATAGGCAAGTCGCCCAGCCGGCCATGCGCCCCCGGCTCGTCGCGCCCACAAAAAAGCCCGTCGCGGGGACGGGCTCTTGTGCAACAGGCACGGATCAGGCGCGCAGCTTGCCGCTCCAGTCCATCAGGCTGCGCCACAGGCACACGCCGACGAAGTAGGCCGAGGACAGGCCCCAGAGCGCGACCATCATGGATTTCAGGTCGGGGTACTGGATGATCAGGAACATGCTGCTGAGCATCCACACGAAGGTCACGGTGATGTTCAGCGGCATCAGCTTGCGCACGCGGAAGGGGTGCAGGAACTTCAGCTTGGTCAGGGTCAGCGCAGCCAGCACGCAGATGATCGCGAAGCTCGCCACCGGCGGCAGGTCGATGAGGTAGAGGTACAGCGCTACCACGTTCCAGGCGGCGGGGAAGCCGACGAAGTAGTTGTCGCTGCTCTTCATGTTCAGGTTGCAGAAGCAGAACAGCGACGACACCAGGATCAGGCTCACGGTGGGCAGCACGGTGTAGTCCGGCAGCGGCACGTAGCGGTAGATGAAGAGCGCGGGGATGAACACGTAGGTCAGGTAGTCGATGACCAGGTCGAGGGTCGAGCCATCGAAGTTCGGCAGCATGGTGCTGGTCTGGACCTTGCGCGCGAAGCTGCCGTCCAGGCCGTCTACCAGCAGGGCCGCGCCGAGCCAAAGCAGGCAGTCGCGGGGCTGGTTGTCGAAGAGGGCGAGGATGGCCATCAGCGCCAGCACCACTCCGGTGGCGGTGACGCCATGTGCAGACCAGGCCTTGGCTTTGTTGACCGTATTGATTTGTGTGGACACGTGGGTCTCTGTTCCGCTGAGTAGGTGGCGATAGTCCGTAGACAACTGGAATTTCTTACGCGTTCATCGGGCGATGCCGACGAAGATGCGCACAATGCCGAAAATCTTACTCTCTGCGCTACTAATTCGCTGCTAGGTCATTCACAGGGACCCACAAATTCTTCCGACCGGCGCCCTGCTCCGCCCACTCGGGAGGCTCTGCGACGGGCGCTGCACCGGGCGCCGCCGCTTATCGGTCAACGGCCATCCTGCGCAGCTTGCATCGGCTGCCAGCACGCTGCACCCTAGCGACCTTTTCCACGGCTCCCGCTACCGGCATGAACCAGCCCCCCGATCCTTCGCGCTGCCCGCTCTGCGGCCAGGCCAACGACTGTGCCGAGGAAGCCGCCAGCGGCCAGCCCTGCTGGTGCTTCAGCACGTCGATCGCCCCCGAAGCCCTGCGTCGCATCCCGCTGGACGCCCAGGACAAGGCCTGCCTCTGCCCCCGCTGCGCCCGCCTGCTGCCCCCCGAAGAACCCACCTGATGCGCCTCGACCGCCTGCTCGGCAACCTCCCCGACCTCAACCGCCAGGCCGCGCGCCTGCAACTGGCCACGGGGCGCGTGCGGGTCAACGGCGCCGTGGTCACCAACGGCAGCCTCGAAGTGCGGGTGTTCGACCGCGTCACCCTCGGCGAGCGCGAAGTACAGCCCGGCAAGCCGGCGCGCTACTTCATGCTGCACAAGCCGGCCGGCTGGGTCAGCGCCACCGAGCACCCCGAACACCCCACGGTGCTCGACCTGCTGGACGAGCCCGACAAGCATGAGCTGCACCTGGCAGGGCGCCTCGACCTGACGACCACCGGCCTGCTGCTGATCACCAACGACGGCCTCTGGTCGCGCCGCCTCACCCTGCCGCAGACCAAGCAGCCCAAGGTCTACACCGTGGAAACCGAGCAGGTGATCGACCCGGCCTGCATCGAGACCTTCGCCCGTGGCCTCTACTTCGCCTACGAGGGCCTCACCACCCTCCCCGCGCAGTTGGAGATCCTCGCCCCTCGCACCGCCCGGCTGACCCTGCACGAAGGCCGCTACCACCAGGTCAAGCGCATGTTCGGCCACTTCCAGAACAAGGTGCTGCGCCTGCACCGCGAAAGCATGGGCGAGCTGCACCTCGACCCGGCCCTGCAGCCCGGCCAGTACCGCGCCCTGAGCGCGGACGAGATCGAGCTCTTCTAAGGGACCGACGGCCGGCGCCTAATCGACTGCAACTTCTCCCCTCCCCTCTCCTCTGAGGAACATCGGAGATGACCATCCGGTGGCAAGGCGCGAAACAGAGCGGCAGCCTTTTCTTCATCACCCGACGGGCTGCACGGAAAAAGTGCTGATTCGCGCTTGCGGGGGTAACTGACCTCTGCTTGAATCCAAACCGAAGGTCAGAGTGTGACCCATGAGTCACCACAACCTTCCAAGCGATCCGCAACACCCCGGCGCTCACCCGCCGACATAGCTTTCCTGCCTGGTCAAAGCGCAGCTCCGGCCCCTCCAAGGGCGCTGGATGTCCTGCTCTTTTTCGACCTAAGTTACTGAAAAATAAATAAATTCCAATAAAAACCGCCTGACATTCTCTTGTCATCTCCAGGCGTTTATCTGACTGCCCGAATGCTCCGCGAACGAGGCCTGCCTCGTCCGCACGACCCACTTGCGCCAGGAGGAAACGACATGAGGCCACAGACCCAGGTCGTCACGATCGCCAGGAAGTACAAGGTACACACGGAGTTCTACGGCAACCCTCAAGCCAGCCGCACCATCATTCTGGTCAACGGCTCGCTGGCCACTACAGCCTCGTTCGCGCAGACGGTGAAATACCTGCAACCGCAGTTCAACGTGGTGCTCTACGACCAGCCCTACGCCGGCCGGTCCAAGCCCCACAACGACCACAGCCGGCCGATCACCAAGGAAACCGAGGCGGAAATCCTCCTCGAGCTCATCGAGCACTACCAGGCGGACTACCTCTCGTCCTTCTCCTGGGGGGGCGTCGCCGCCCTGCTCGCCCTCGGCCAGAGCCCGGCGCGCATCAGGAAGGCGGTGATCAACTCCTTCTCGCCGATCCTCAACGAGCCGATGCTCGATTACATGAAAAACGGCATGAACTACCTGCAGGCAGTGGACCGCGAGAACGTCGGCACGCTGGTCAACGACACCATCGGCCGCTACCTGCCGGCGCTGTTCAAGCGCTTCAACCACAAGCACGTCGCCAACCTCGACGAGCACGAATACCGGCAGATGCACTTCCACATCCGCCAGGTGCTGTCCCTGGACGCCAACTGCTACGTGGACTGCCTCAAGGCCGTGGACATCCCGCTGCTGTTCGTCAACGGCGAGCACGACGTCTACACATCTCCCAAGGATGCCCAATTGTTCGCCGAGCACGTGCGCGACTGCCAGTTCGCCACCATCCGCAACGCAGGCCACTTCATCGACATCGAACACAAGGCCGGCTGGCTGCAGACCCAGCAAGTGATGCTCGGCTTCCTCGACACGCCCGCCAGCACCCAGCAACCGCGCCACCTGCAGCCACTGCCGACCCAGGCGATGGCCGTCTGACCACCCGACGCAGGCCCCCGCAACGGGGGCTTCCACACCCCGCCGCCAGGTAGCAGGCGTGCATTAAGTGCATGATCGGGCTTCATTTTGGCCAAGGCTTCTGGTAAAAAGGCGGCCTTGAAAGCGGGCGTCGTATAATGGCATTACCTGAGCTTCCCAAGCTCATGACGAGGGTTCGATTCCCTTCGCCCGCTCCAGACATAGAAAGGCCCGCAGTCTCATCGAGATGCGGGCCTTTTGCTTTCCAGCTTCCGTAGGTTGGCGCCGAGCGCAGCGAGGCCCAACGGCTCATTGGCATAATCTGCCAATCCCCCATACAGTGGCCCACTCCCCCTCTTGGAGTCGATGCCATGCCTACCCGAAACGTGGTGCTCAGCGACCACCAACACGAATTTGTCGAACGCCTGGTGCAATCCGGTCGCTATCAGAACGCGAGCGAGGTGCTGCGCGAAGGGCTGCGCCTTATCGAGGAGCGTGAGCGCCTGGAAGCAGCCAAGCTCGATGTGCTCCAGCAGGCGGCCCGTAAAGGTCGGGAAGATATCGCGGCGGGTCGTTACCTGGATGTGGAAGATGCCCAGCTCGAAGACTTCATCGGTCAGCTTGGCCAGCAGGCCGCTCGACGCAAGCAAGACTGATGGCCCGGTACCGTTTATCCAAAGCTGCGCAAGCCGACATCCTCGACATTCTGGCCTGGACGGACGAGCAGTTCGGCGAGATTGCACGCCAGCGCTATCAGGCCCTGATCGTTGCCGGCCTGCGTGATGTCGCATCAGCCCCGAACCAGGCCGGCAGCGCGGAACGACCGGAGCTCGGCGACGGCGTTCGCTCCTGGCATCTACGACTGAGTCGCGAACGGGGCCGCACAGCGTCGGGCATCGTGCGCAATCCCCGGCACTTCCTTATCTACCGGCAAGAGGCGGACAGGATCGTGATCGACCGGGTTCTACACGATGCGATGGAGCTCTCGCGTCACCTGCCTGTCGAGTAGGCTGGCTGATATCCCCATGTTGGGCTTCGCACGCTCAGCACCAACCTACGGTGATCACCGTGCGCAGCCCGCCCTTCACTCCGGCGCCGCCCCCGCCCGGACCTTCCGCCCCTCCAGCTTGGTCCGGTACATCGCGTTGTCCGCATGCAGCATCAGCGCCTCGGCGGTGGTGCCGTCCTGGGGGTAGATGCTCAGGCCGATGCTGGCGCCGATGTCGAGGGGGTGGCCCTTCACTGTGATGGGGTCGGCCAGGGCCGTGAGGATCTTGTTCACGACGGCCTTGGCAGCGGCGGCAATGTCCTCGCCCTGGATCAGCACCACGAATTCGTCGCCGCCGAGCCGGGCCACCAGGTCGCCGCTGCGCACTGCACCGCGCAGGCGCCGGGCGACGACGATGAGCACCTCGTCGCCCACCGAGTGGCCCATGTCGTCGTTGATCTTCTTGAAGTCGTCGAGGTCGAGGAACAGCACCGCCAGTTGCTCGCCGCTGTCGGCCACGCCGCTGATGGAGCGCTGCATCTGGCGGAAGAACTGCCGCCGGTTGGGCAGGTCGGTCAGCGAGTCGTGGTCGGCCAGGTGGCGCAATTCCTGCTGGTTGCGGCTCATCATTTCCATGTGCGACTTGAGTTCGCGGCGCATCAGGTCGAAGCCACGGGCCAGCACGCCGATCTCGTCCTTGCGGGCGATGGGCAGCGCGACGTCGTGCATGTGCTCGGTCTGGAAGCTGCGCGCGGCGAGGCTGAGCATCTGCAGCGGCCGGGTCAGGGCGCGGGAGAAGAGCACCGCCAGCACCACCGCCAGCACGCTGAACACCAGCACCATCTGGATGATGCTACGCCCCAGGGAGCGGCCACTGCCGAGCACGTCTTCCAACGGTCGCGAGAGGCCGAGCACGACGAACTGGTCATCCCCCTTGAGGCCGAAGGGCTTGCGCACGAAGGCCATGATCTTGCCCTCGGCCCGGGTCGGTGCGTCCAGGCCGTTGATCAGGATGCTCGGCTCCTGGCGGCTGAGCAGGCGCTGGGTGTCGGCGAAGCTGTCCTGGATGAGGATGCGCCGCCCCTTGTCGAAGCCGAAGGCCATCGCCGGCTCCGGGTGCACCAGGAAGTCGCCCCACTGGTTGGCCAGGTACAACTGGTGCCCCTGCGGCAGGTCCGCCTCCAGCTGTTCGAGGAAGCGCTTGAGGTCGACGTTGATGACCACCACCCCCTGCACCACCCCGTCCTTTCCCGCCACGGGCGTAGCCACGCGCAGGGTCGGGGTGCCGTCGGCCGAGTGGGCGCCGCGCTCGTGGTTGACCGTGATGGGCGCGAGGTACACCTGCCCCGGCTTGAGCTGCAGCGTTTCGAACACGTAGGGGAAATGGCCTTTCTCCTGCAGCAGCAGGCCGTCCACCTCGACCATGCGCTGGCCGTCGCGATCGAAGCGGATCACCTCGATGCCGTGGTGCTGGCGGCTGATCAGGCGCACCTGGGAGTACTGCGGGTGCAGGCGCATCACCGTGGCGAAGACACCGGCCAGGTGCGGTTTGGCGCCCGGCAGCGAACCGAGGCTGGCGACCTGCGCGCTGGAAGGCATCTCGGCCAGGGTCAGGGCGTCGGCGTCGATGTCGCTCAGCAACGACGACAGGCGCTGGCTCAGCAGCTCGGTGGAGGTGAGCAGGTTGCCTTCGGCCTCCTTCACCAGCAGCGCCTGGTTGGCCGAATAGGAGAAGTAGCCGGTGATCCCCGACGAGAGAATGCCGATGCAGGCGAGCAGGATCGACAGCTTGACGGTCAGGCCCATGCGCATGGCTAGAACCTCTCCTCCCGGTCACCGGAGACGATGCGGCTCCACAGCGTCTCGCGCCGGCCGACGTCCTCCACCGGCTGCAGCCAGATGAGCCGCGCATCCCCCGCCGGCTCCAGCGGGGCCTCCAGGGTATTGGCCAGGCCCTGGCGCTCGCTCAGCAGCTTGCCGATGCGGGGTTCGAGCATGTAGTCGATCCACGCCAGCGCCAGCTCGGGGTTGGACGCGGTGCGCGTCATGGCCCAGCAGTCCAGCCAGGCGATGGCCCCTTCATCGGGAATGACATAACCCACATCGGCGCCGGCCTGGCGCAGTTGCGTCACCTGCTGCATGCCGTAGTTGGCGAACAGCAGCGCCGCCTTGTGCCGCAGGAACAGGTCGGTCGCCTCCTCCGGCAGGCTGTAGTAGGCCAGCAGGTTGCGCCGCAGGGCCACCAACTGCCGGGTCACCTGGCGCATCTCGGCGTCGCGCAGGTGGAAGGGATCGGGCAGTCCCAGGGTCAGCGCGGTGAAGGAGAAGTTGTGTTGCGCGCTGTTGAAGGCCAGCACCTTGCCTTGATAGACCGGGTTCCACATCTCGGCCATGGAGCGCGGCGGCACCGGCACCTGCTGGCGGTCGTAGATGAGCCCCATGGCCGCGTAGGTGAAGGGAATGGCATACACCTGGCCGTCCCGCGTCAGCCCCTCGATCGACTCGCGATCCTGGAAGCGCGGCAACTGGAAGCGGGTGTTGGGCAGGCGCGAGACATCCAGCGGCTGCAGCATGCCGTTGTGGTAGTAGCGCTGGATCTCGGCGGTGTTGGCGGCGAGCACGTCGAACAGCTCGCCGTCCTGGGCGTGCAGCTTGTCCCAGAGGGACTCGTCGGAATCCACCAGGGTCACCACCACCTTGACCTGGTGCTGCTGCTCGAACGCCTTCACCACATCGGCGTCGGCGTAGCCGGGCCAGGCCAGTACATGCAGCACATCGCCGTCAGCCGCCAGGGCCGGCACGGCCATGCACAAGGCAACCAAGGCCCAGATCGAACACAGTCTGCGCATATCCCCGCCCTGGACGGAATTAGGCTGATTGAACGATTCCGAAGCATGAACCAACCGCCCCCACCCAGGCCTCCAAGCACTGACCGGGAATGCACCTCGAACCTGAAATAACCGGGCGACCAGCCTGCTTGCCCTGGCCGGAATGGAGCGGTCGCGACGGATTCCCCACAGCATAGCGATGACGCAACCCGTTTTGCTCGTCGATATGGCCAAAAGCCGCCATCCGCGTGGAGGATCGGACAAACGGAGCGCCACGGCAGCCCATCGCCCCCTCGCCGGCGGCCCTTCACCCGGGCGCACAGCGGAATGGGCACGAGAATCGGGCAAGAGTGGGACGCCCGTACCGCCGCGGACGAGCGGGCGCACGGGCGATTCCTCTGCCCGGCACTTGGTGGCTAAATAGGCCCCCTGGGAACGCCAGCGGCCTGGCCGCGCGTCCGCCCCACCGCACACGCACAAGAAACGAGGACCGTCATGAACACCGGTTTTGCCAGCATCACCTCCCCCCACGTCCGGGTGCCGCGCCATGTCGCCGGCCAGCCCCAGCAACGCCAGGCGGTGAACCCATGATCGAAGTCACCGAAGCCTCCATCGCCGAGCTGCGCGCCGCGCTCGAATCCGGCCGCACCACCGCCGTCGAACTGGTCGAGGCCTACCTAGCCCGCATCGACGCCTATGACGGCAAGGACACCGCCACCGCCCTCAACGCCGTGGTCGTGCGCAACCCCGAGGCCCTCGAAGAAGCCCGCGCCGCCGATGCCCGCCGCGCCCGGGGCGAAACCCTCGGCCCGCTCGACGGCATCCCCTACACCGCCAAGGACAGCTACCTGGTCAAGGGCCTCACCGCTGCCTCCGGCAGCCCGGCCTTCGCCGAACTGGTGGCCCAGCGCGACGCCTTCACCATCGAACGGCTGCGCGCCGCCGGTGCCATCTGCCTGGGCAAGACCAACATGCCGCCCATGGCCAACGGCGGCATGCAGCGTGGCGTCTACGGCCGTGCGGAAAGCCCCTACAACGCCGCGTACCTCACCGCGCCCTTCGCCTCCGGCTCCTCC
>BATO01000094.1 GCA_000474255.1 Aquipseudomonas alcaligenes MRY13-0052 | reverse complement strand
GGCGCACGTCCATGCCCTGGCCGGCCGGGTAGGCGCTGGCGAGCATGTGGTCGAAGAACACGAAGGGGCCGACGCTGCGGCACTGGGCCGACGGCAGGGGGCGGAGGATGGGCAGCCCGGCGACTTCTTCGGCACGGGGGCGGAGGGTGAGGATGTCGTTCATGCTGGGCTTCCGGCGCGGTGGAGGCGCAAGCATAACGCGTCCACGCGGGAAGCCCAGAGGGGCGGGCTTACTGGCTGAAATCGCCTTCGGCCAGGCGGGTCTCGATGGTCACTTCGGTGGTGGTCATCAGCTTGTGCAGCGGGCACTTGTCGGCGATGCGCAGCAGGGTGGCGCGCTGGTCGTCGGTGAGGGCGCCGCGCAGGGTCAGCTTCACGCTCATGCCGTACTGGCCTTGCTTCTCCTTGCTGCTGTCGTGGGTCACGTCGACGCCGATGCCGGTCAGCGGGATGTCGTGGCTGCGGGCGTAGAGGGTCACGGTGAGGGCCTTGCAGGCACCCAGGGCGACGTCGAAATAGTCGTGGGGTTCCGGCGCGCTGCCTTCGCCGCCCAGGGCCTTGGGCAGGTCGGTGAACAGCTGGTGCTCGTCGCCGACGTTGATGCTGTGGCGATAGCCGTCTGCGGATTCGGTGGTGACGGTAATGGTCATGGGCAGTCCTCTGCGTGGTTTGGGTAGGCGGTCCTGCTGGTTAGAGGCCGCCCACCTCCTGAGTGTTCCCGTGACCGTTCAGATCAGCGCGCTGAGGCGCACATCGGCACCGAGCACGCGCTGCAGTTCGCCACGGGGTCCGAAAACCGGCACCGAGACGGTGAAGCAGAAGTCGTCGGTGGCGGACGAACGGTACACCGGCGTGATGTGACTGGCGAGGCCATCGGCGACCGCGCGGAACCACGGGCGCTGCCCCCAGTTGCGCCCCTTGCAGGATTCGCCTTGGTGCGGCACGTCGAGGGCAAAGACGTTCTCCGAGAGCTGGGTGCCGGTGCGGTCCACCAGGTAGAACAGCTCGATGCGCGCATCGCGCTTCAGCGTATCGGCCAGCAGCCCCTCGGCCTGGGCTGCGTCGCCCAGCAGCGCCGGCTCGCAGGCCAGGCGCTCGATGCTGCGCTGGATGTCGCGGTGCATCTCCAGGCGGAAGCCGCCCAGGCCCTGCAACAGGCGGTCGCCATCCTCACGCACGGCCTGGCTGTGGCGCAGCACCTGGCCGGCCTTGCCCAGCAGCTCGGCGGCCACCTGGGCGATGTTCTGCACGTCGCCGTTGATCGAGCGCACGGCCTGGCCGATCTGCTCGGTGCCGGAGGCGATCTGGCCGACGCGGCCGTCCAGCTTGTCCATGGCCGCGCGGGTGCTGTCCAGCCCGGCGCCCACCTGGAGCATGCCCTGGTGCCCCTCGGCCACCGCCTGGTGCATGCGCTCGCCGGCGTCGGCCAGCTGCGCCATGCCATCGCGGAAACGCTCGATGATGCCGCTCACCTGGGTGGTGGCGTCGGTGGTGTGCCCGGCCAGGCGCCGCACTTCCTCGGCGACCACGGCGAAGCCACGGCCGTGGCTGCCGGCGCGGGCGGCCTCGATGGCGGCGTTGAGTGCCAGCAGGTTGGTCTGCTGGGAGATGCTGGCGATCACGCCTATCACCTTGCTGACTTCCTCCAGCTGGCCGGTGAGGTTGCCGATCACGCTGCCCAGCTGCTGCTCGCTGGTGCCGATGGCGTCCACCTGGCGCAGCACGTCCTGGCCGTTGCGCTGGCACTGGCGCAGGGTGCTGGAAACGTCGCCGGAGAGCCGCGCCACCTCGGCGGCACCGGGCACCAGCTCGGCGTCGAGGGTGGTGGTGACCTCTTCGCTGGCGCTGGCGATCAGCTCGGAGGATTGCGCCAGCAGCTGCCCGCTCTGCTGGTTGGCAGCGGCAATGCGCGCCAGCTCCGGGGCGTGGGCGGCGATGCCGACGGCGGCGCCGAGGCTGGTGCGGATGCGCTGTTGCAGGCCCTCGACGAAGCCGTTGAGGCGGCCCATCAGCGGGCTGCCGGCGGGTAGGCGGGTGGTCAGGTCGTGGGCGGTGAATAACGCGTCGAGCGCGCCTTCATCCGTGGCGCGGCGTGCGGGACGCAGAAGCTGCAGCATGGCGATCTCCCTTTCTTCTCGGTTTTCGAGGCGCGTTGCAAGCGAAGTGCCATTACGGTGGCGCCAGGCGTTGCGTGGCGGGGGAGGGTGCGCGCTGCACCGGCACGGGTCGGCCGGGGCGCTCAGGCGCTACTTGGGTGCAAGCGGGCGGTACCAGAGCGCCTCGCGGTCGATGGGGGTTTCTTCCGGCAGGTCGGGGTTGTCCAGTTCGATCACCTGGCGCTTGTCCATGCGTGCGCGGCGCAGGGTTTTGCCGTGGTAGCGCTGGAACAGGCGCTCGAAGCTGCCATCGGCGATGGCCGCCTCCAGGCCGCGCTGGATGGCGGCGGCCAGCTCGGGGCGCTGGCGCGAGGTGAAGAAGTAGAAGGCCGTCGGGTAGTGCAGCACCAGGTGCTCGTCCACGGCCAGGTGCAGGCCATCGGCTTCGGCGCGGCGCTGTTCGTCCCAGGCCACCACCACCTCGCGGGGGAACAGCTCGAAACGGCCGGCGTCGAGCATGCGGAACAGGCTCTCGTAGCCCGGCGTGGTCACCACGTTGAGGCCGTTGGCGCGCAGGATGGCGGTGTCGGGCCAGTCGTGGCGCTGGCCCATGCGCAGGGCTTCGAGCTGCTCGCGGCGGGTGACATCGGCGAGCAGGTCGCGCTGGTCGGCGCGCACCAGGAACACGCGCCAGCTGATCAGGCCCTTGTAGATGGGGATGCGGATCGGCAGCAGGTCGGCTTCGCGTTCGCGGGTGGTCATGGTCCACATCACGTGCACGCGGCCATCGTTGCGCTCCAGGGACAGCTGCGCACGGGACTGCGGCATGGGTTCGAGCGAGGGTTCCAACTGGTAGTCGCCGCCGCTGCGTCGCAGGGCCAGTTGCAGCAGCTCGACCACGTAGGCTTCCGGGTCTTCGCCCTTGGAGTGCAGGGGATAGACCAGGCGCTCGCCGGCGGTCGAGGCTAGGGCGACGAAGCAGAGCAGGAGAAAGGCGCAGCGCGGCATGTTGGCGTTCTTGTGGCGGGCCTGCTGCAGCATAGTCTCAGAAGGCCATCAGAGCATCCGCCTGAACCCGCCAAGCGTGTCGCCGGTCTACCTTTGCCATGAATGATCGTCAGGAGGACGCCCCTTGCCCATCGCCCGCCATTGCCTCGCCGCCATCCTCGCCCTCAGTGCCTGCGCCAGCCAGGCGCGGGACTACCACTACAGCGACTCGCACCTGCACTACGTGGATTTCTTCCAGGAGAGCGAGGGCATGCAGGGGCTGCTCAATGCCATGGATGCAGGGACTATCGACCACGTGATGATCTCCGGCATCCCGGTGGCCAAGAAGTGGCATGAAGACGAGCCCAAGCGCCCGCGCTACTACGCCGGCGACGATGCCGATGCCTACTGGTACACCGCCACCGACGTGCTGGTGGCCGCCGCCGTGAAGAAGCTGCCCGAAGACCAGCGCCACCGCTTCCACCCCTTCCTCAGCGGCTTCAACCCCAACGACAAGAACTCCGACGCGCACATCCGCCGCATGCTGGAGCTGGACCCGGGGCTGTGGCAGGGCATAGGCGAGGTCTTCACCCGCCACGACGACCTCACCGCGCTGATCGACGGCGACACCCCGCGCGCCAACAACGAGGCCATGGCGCGCATCTACCACCTCGCCGCCGAGTACGACCTGCCGGTGATGCTGCACTCCAACATCACCTCCAAGCGCGAGCGCAACCCGCTGTACCTGCAGGAGATCGAAGAACCCCTGCGCAACCACCCGCACGTGCGCTTCATCTGGGCCCACGCCGGCACCAGCATGGAAATCCACCGCCACCAGAAGAAGCTCGACTTCCTCCTGCCCACCCTCAAGCGCATGTTGGGCGACTACCCCAACCTCTACGTCGACCTCTCCTGGACCGTGCTCCAGCCCTACCTCGTGGACAAGAACGGCACGCCCGACCCGGAGTGGCTGAAGCTGGTGGAGAAGTACCCCGAGCGCTTCATGCTCGGCTCCGATGTGGTGGGGCGCTTCGAAGGCCTGGGCGACTACCTGCGCGCCTACGACCCCTTCCTCGACGCCCTGCCCGAGGACGTGGCCAAGCGCGTGGCGCGGGACAACTTCCTCGCCGTGCTGCCACGCAACCCCAAGCACCTGGAGCAGGTCGCCGCGCCGTAATGCCGGGTTCAACCCGGCCTGCAACGGCTCGGTGCCGGGAGCGGCGTAGGGTGGAGGTCGCCTTTCACCACCACCGATCGGTGTCCCCGGGGAGCACCGCTGGTGGATGAAAAGAGCGCCATCCACCCTACGCATCGACCAGCTCCCGCATGGGTTGCTGCCGGGTGCACCCAACCTGCATCGGTGTGTAGCCCGGGCTTCAGCCCGGGGTGCGGTACATCCACAATTCCGGGAGCACGGCCTGGGTGACCCAGCGCCGCAGGTTGCGATTCTCCGGGTGGTAGCAGTAGGTGAAGAGCAGGGCGTGCAGGCCGGATTCGCTCACCACGGTTTCCTCTTCGAAGCCGCCATTGGCGGTGCGCAGGTGCACGCGCTTGCGCTGGTCGTCGCAGAGGTTGGCGAGCAGGCGCTCGTGGATATCGGTGTTGAGCAGGCGGCGCAGGTCGCGGGTGGAGAACCAGGCCTCGTGGCCGATGAGGAAGGCGCGCAACTGGCGGCGGTAGCGCAGGAAGTGGCGCGGCGTGATCTGGGGAAGGGACATGGCAATGCTCCGTCCATAGGGCTGGGGAGCCGCCACCGAATCCTTGAAGGGTGGCGGACCGTGCGAGTGTGGAAGTACCGGGCCAATCAAAACCGGGCCGGGCCGAAGCCCGCTCGCACAGTCCGCCATAGACTGCCGACGTGTTGCATGTCGCTATGGCGATTGATTGGCTATGTAGCGGGCTTCCACACCCGGTTGTGCCCCGAGGGGTACAACGGCGGGAACCCTAGCCAAGCCCCTTGTAGGCCGGCAATGCGGTCGTCGCGTAGGAATTTTCAGGCGGCACATTCGTAGGGGCGACTTCAGTCGCCAAGCAGCCCGCAGGGTTGCCCTTGTGCACGGTCCTTGCCGGGTTGCACCCGACCTACAACGGCACCGTGCCGTAGGTTGGCGCCGAGCGCAGCGAGGCCCAACGGTGCGGGGATCAACTTCGCGCGTTGGGCTTCGTACCTCAACCCAACCTACGGAAGCCGTGTTTCCCTGCAGCACCGCCGGTGGATTAAAAGAGCGCCATCCACCCTACGCACCGGTCAGCCTCGCAGTCGGGTCTCAACCTGTCATCAGTTGGTCATGAAGGTGTCATAGCCTCGCGCCATCCCAACCAAGGAGCGAGACATGAAAGCAACCCGACTGAGTGCACTGATCGCCCTCGGCCTGGCATCCGGCGTGGCGATGGCCGACGTGCGTGTCGAAGGGCCGATCGAGTTCGGCGTCTTCGAAAGCCGCTACCAGGACTACCAGCCCGGCGAGCGCGTGCTCACCAGCAGCACCCAGAACATCCTGCCCACCGACCAGGTTCCGGCGAAGCTCGGCACCAAGTTCGGCATGCGCTACAAGCTGGTGGGCAAGCACGAGAACGACACCCCGCTGACCCTGCTGTACCTCACCCCGGGCGTGACCACCCCCGACGGTGTGCGCCACGACAAGTTCGAGGTGATCCAGAAGATGGCACCCGGCGCGCCTCAGGACGTGATGGCCTACGAGTTCACCGAGACCCACGAAGTGGTCCCCGGCGAGTGGCGCTTCCTGGTGTTCCAAGGTGACCGCCTGCTGGCAGAGAAGAGCTTCGACGTGCGCTGATCGACCCTCGCGTCGAACGGGACCCGGCCATGCGCCGGGTCTTTTCGTTTTGGCGGGCGGCGGCCGCGATTCACCCCTTGCCCACTGCCGGTGCGGGCTGCGCGCTTGGCCGGTCGGCTCAACCGGTGGAAGAGAGTGCTGGCCGCTTATCACCGGTCGCGCTGCTTTTAAGCGGCATTTTCCCGTGAGTTCTTTCTTGAAAATTTACCGTTTCTAGCTGAAATGGACGGTTGGCAGTGCGTACACACTTTGTTACCTTGCCTGCACTATCGTACCAATTAACGATTCCCGCTCATTACAAGAACAACAGCGTGACCGTCGCCGGCGTGCATTCCCGCGACGAAGATGGATACCTGCGAGAGCATCGCCGAGGCCTGCCTGAACTGCCCGGACGCCGCTCCGCAGCCGAGAGAAAACAACAAAAGGGCCGGACGTAGAGCCAGCCCAGAAATCTTGGCCGTCAAGGGAGGTACGTTTGCTATGAAGAGGCATATCCGCTTATCCGCGATCGGGTGCAGGCCCCTGCAGGCGGGGGCAGCTTTCGGGCTGTTGCCGCTGCTGATCGCCGGCTCCGCGCAGGCCGTGGAGTTCAGCCTGCTGGACAACCAGCTCAGCGGTTCCATCGACACCACGCTCTCGTACGGCGCCATGTGGCGGGTGCAAGGGCGCGACGCGGACAACATCAGCGACATCAACGCCGATGACGGCAACCGCAACTTCGATACCGGCCTGGTATCGGAGGTGTACAAGGCCACTTCCGACCTCTCGTTGAAGTACGACAACTACGGCGCCTTCGTCCGGGGCACGGCGTACTACGACACCCAGATCATGGACAAGCGCAACGACTACTACGGCACCACCGGTGGCGTGGAGCGGCCCAGCCAGTCCTTCCCCGATGACGACCATTTCACCCAGGACACCCGCCACATCGCCGGGCGCAAGGGCGAGATCCTCGACGCCTACCTCTACGGCAGCTGGGATGTGGGTGCCATGCCCCTCGGTGCCAAGGTGGGCCGCCAGGTGATCAACTGGGGCGAGGGCGTGTTCTACCGCGGCGGGGTCAACACGGTGAACCCGGTGGACGCGGCCAAGTTCCACCTGCCCGGCTCCGAACTGAAGGAAGTGCTGGTGCCCATGGAGGCGCTGAGCTTCAACCTGGGCCTGACCGACAACCTGTCCATGGAAGCCTTCTACCAGTGGAAGTGGAAGGAGACCCGCCTGGACCCGGTGGGCACCTACTTCTCCGAGACCGACCTGTTCGCCGATGGGGGGCATACGGCCTATACGACCTCGACGGACCTGGCGCCGCTGATGCCGCTGTATGACGTATTCGCCGGCTTCGGGCTGCTGGGCAACGGCGCCAATGGGCCGAATGCCTACCTCAATGGCGATACCGGTGTGTTCAAGGTGGCCAATATCGGCAAGGACCTGCAGGCGGACGACAGCGGCCAGTTCGGCGTGGCCTTCCGCTACATAGCCGAGGAACTGAACTCCACCGAATTCGGCTTCTACTTCGTGAACTACCACGCCAAGGAACCGCAGATCGCCATCGACCTGAACGGCTACCAGGGCGTCGACCTGGCCACCCTGGGCGGTGCACTGGCGGGCAACAGCCTGCCGCCCGAGTATGCCGGCGCGCTGGCGACCTTCGACCTGGCCAGCAACGCCCAGGCCCGTCGCCGTTATGTCGAAGACATCCGCATGTACGGCTTCAGCTTCAACACCACGGTGGGGGATGCATCCGTCTCCGGCGAACTCTCCTACCGTCCCAACGCGCCCATCGCCATCTCCGCCACCGATGACCTGCTCAGCGATCTGCTGCTCCAGGGCATCAATGGGTCCGACTTGGTCAATTCCGGGGTCGCCAACGATGCCGCCTGCGCCGCCGTCTCCGGCAAGCAGCTCTGCCGCAGTTCGATCTTCGACAACTACGAGCGGGCCGAGACCTACAACATCTCCCTGTCCACCATCTACAACTTCGGCCCGGCCCTGAGCTTCGATTCGGTGATCGGCGTCGCCGAGGTGGCTTCGCAGCACATCCGTGGCAGCAGCCTGAAGTACACCGCCTTCGACGGCTCGGTGCGCAAGTTCTCCAGCACCACCGACAAGGCCTACGAGGACGACCGCACCACCGACAGCGACCAGATCAGCCGCGACAGCTACGGCTACACGCTGCTGGTTTCCGGCAGCTGGAACGACGTCTACGCCGGGGTGAAGCTGTCGCCGTACGCCGTCTTCCAGCACGACTTCCAGGGCAACTCGGACCGCACCGGCAACTTCATCGAAGGCCGCAAGGCGCACACCCTGGGGATCGACGCCACCTACCTGAACAGCTTCGAGGTGGGCCTGCAGTACACCGAGTACTACGGCGCCGGGCGCAACAACAGCACCCGCGACCGCGACAACGTCTCGCTCACCGCCAAGTATTCGTTCTGATGCCGAGCGCCCGGCGGCAGAACGCCGGGCCGTACAAGACAGGGAGATGCAACCCATGTTGAAGAAATACTCGTTGCTGCTGGCCGCCATCGTGCTCGCCGGCAGCGCCACCGACGCCTTGGCCGCGGTCTCCGCCGAGCAGGCCGCCACGCTCAAGTCGACCCTCACCCCGCTGGGGGCGGAGCGCGCCGGCAACGCTGCCGGCACCATCCCGGAATGGACCGGCGGCATCACCCAGGCGCCTGCGGGCTACAAGGGCTCGGGCCAGCACCACGTCGATCCCTTCGCCGCCGACCAGCCGCTTTTCACCATCACCAAGGCCAACCTCGAGCAGTACAAGGCCAACCTCACCGACGGCGAGATCGCCCTGTTCAACGCCTACCCGGACAGCTTCCAGATGCCGGTCTACCCGACCCGGCGCTCCGGCTCGGCGCCGCAGTGGGTCTACGACAACACCCTGAAGAACGCCACCACCGGCAAGCTGCTCAATGGCGGCAACGGTTTCGCCGACGCCTATGGCGGCATCCCGTTCCCCATCCCGCAGAACGGCCTGGAAGCGATCTGGAACCACATCACCCGCTACCGCGGCACCTACATCGTGCGGCGCTCGGCGGAGGCGGGGGTGCAGCGCAACGGCGCCTACTCCCTGGTCACCTCCGAGGACGAGGCGCTGTTCCGCTTCTACGACCCCAAGGGCAGCTACGCCGACCTGCAGAACACCCTGTTCTACTACATGACCTTCACCACCGCCCCGGCACGCCTGGCCGGCAACGGCGCGCTGGTGCAGGAGATGCTCGACCAGGTCAAGGAGCCCCGCCAGGCCTGGGGCTACAACCCCGGCCAGCGCCGCGTGCGCCGCGCGCCGACCCTGGCCTACGACACGCCCATCGAGTCCACCGACGGCCTGCGCACCGCCGATGACACCGACATGTACAACGGCGCGCCGGACCGCTACGACTGGACCCTGGTGGGCAAGAAGGAGATCTACATCCCTTACAACAACTACAAGATCACCAGCCCCGAGGTGAAGTACAAGGACCTGCTGCTGCCCGGCCACGTGAACCCGAAATACACCCGCTACGAGCTGCACCGCGTCTGGGTGGTGGAAGGCAAGCTCAAGGCCGGTGCGCGGCACATCTACTCCAAGCGCACCCTGTACCTCGACGAGGACAGCTGGGGCGCCGCCGTGGTGGACCAGTACGACGGCCGTGGCGACCTGTGGCGCGTCTCCCTGGCCTACCTGAAGAACTTCTACGAGCTGCCCACCGTGTGGACCGCGCTGGACACCTTCCACGACCTGCAGGCGCGTCGCTATGGCGTGCAGTGGCTGGACAACGAAGAGGCCGGCACCGTGGACTTCAGCAAGCCCTCCCCGGGGGATGCCTCCTTTAACCCGGCCGCCTTGCGACGCAAAGCCTCGCGTTGACGAGGCCCATGTAGCCCGTGCTTCAGCGCGGGGAGCGGAATCGTCTGCGCTCCCGGGCTGAAGCCCGGGCTACGGTTGTGGTTCGTTGAGTCATTCGCGCGGGAGGCTGCTCGCCGCCGCAACGGCGCGCTATATTCCCCGCGTTCGCATTGACCGATGAGCGAGGGACCCATGGCCGGGCAGGTCAAGATTCTGGTGGTGGACGACGACGCCGAGATACGTGAGTTGCTGCAGGACTACCTGGGTGGCCACGGCTATCAGGTGGAGCCGGCCTGCGACAGCACCGGCATGCGCGCGGCCCTGGCCGCCGGCCTGCCGGACCTGGTGCTGCTGGATGTCGGCCTGCCCGGCGAGGACGGCCTCAGCCTGGCCCGCTACCTGCGCGAGCACCACGACCTGCCGGTGATCATGGTCTCCGGTGCCGGCAGCCCGGTGGACCGCACCATCGGCCTGGAAGTGGGCGCCGACGACTACGTGGCCAAACCCTTCGACCCGCGCGAGCTGCTGGCACGGGTCAAGACCGTGCTGCGCCGCTACCAGCGGGTGCCGATCGCTGCCGCTCCCACGATCCCTGTCGACGCCGGCAACAGCCTGCAACTGGGCGCCTGCCGGCTGGACCTGGACCGCCACCAGCTGTTCGACGGCAACGGTGCGGAAATTCCTCTTACGGCCATGGAGTTCGACCTGCTCCAGGCCTTCGCCCAGCGCCCCAACCGGTCGTTGTCCCGCGACCAGTTGCTCAACCTCACCCAGAACCGCGACTGGAACCCCTTCGACCGCTCCATCGACATCCGCATCGCCCGCCTGCGCCGCAAGCTGGAAACCGACCCCGACAAACCCCAGGTGATCCGCACCCTGCGCGGAGTGGGCTACATGTTCGTGCCGGGCTGATCAGCCGGCCTCTCCGCCAACCTCCCCGTAGGAGCAAGCTCTGCTCGCGAAGCTCCGGTGTTCCCCGCAGCTTCAGGACGCCGGTTGGCCGCCTTTGTTTCAATTGTTTCAACCGCGTTGTACCCCCTCAAAAGGCCCGGGCCGGCTCTCTATACTCCAGCCATCACCCAGGCTCGTGGAGGCCTTCCGATGAGCCAGACGGCACCCCGCCCGCTGTTCGATGGCGCCGCCGAGCACCAGCTGCGCCAGATCGTCGACAACAGCAGCGCGGTCATCTACGTGAAGGACCTGGAAGGCCGCCTGCGCCTGGTCAACCGTGCCTTCGAGCAGCTGTTCCGGGTGCGTGCGGAGGAGGTGATCGGCCACACCGACCACGAGTATTTCCCCAGGGAACTGGCCGATGTGCTGCGCGCCAACGACCTCAAGGTGGCGGAGCTGGGCCAGGAGCAGGAGTTCGAGGAGCGCCTGCCGTTCAACGGCGTGGTGCGCACCTACCTGTCCAGCAAGTTCCCGCTGTTCGACAGCGAGGGCCGGGTCACCGCCGTGTGCGGCATCTCCACCGACATCAGCTCGCGCAAGAGCGTGGAAGAGGTGCTGCGCTACGTCGCCCTGGGCATCTCGGCGGCCACCGGCAACGAGGTGTTCGAGGCCATCGCCCGCTACATGGTGCGCTCGCTGCACGCCGACTTCGCTTACGTCAGCCGCATCAGCGACGAGGGCCCGCACAAGCTCACCACCCTGGCCATGTACTACGCCGGCGAGCTGCGTGCCAACTCCACCTATGACCTGGAAGGCACGGCCTGCAGCGACGTGCTGGGCAAGGCCTTCCACTTCGTCGGCAGCAACCTGCTGGAGTGCTACCCGGGGGATGCGGTGTTTCGCGCCTCGGGCGTGGACAGCTTTGCCGGCTACCCGCTGTTCGCCAGTGACGGCCGCCCGCTGGGGCTGATCGCCGCCGGACGCCTGGGGCCGATGAAGGAGCGCGAGCGGGCCGAGTCGGTGTTGCGCATCTTCTCGGTGCGGGCGGCGGCGGAGATGGAGCGGCTGGAGGCGGAGGCCAGCTACCGGGCGATCTTCGCCGGCTCCGAGGACGCCATTCTGGTGCTGGATATCGACAGCGGCGCCCTGGTGGACGCCAACCCCCGCGCCTGTTCCACCGTCGGCTACAGCTACGAGGAAATGCTCGGGCTGGACATGGACGCCTTCAGCGCCGGCTACGAGCCCTACACGGCCAGGCATGCCGCCGGCTTCCTGGCCCGCGCGGCGGCCGGCGAGCCGCAGCGCTTCGAGTGGCACCGGCGCAACCGCGACGGCAGCCTGCATTGGGACGACGTCTCGCTCAAGCGCGTGACCCTGTCCGGCGTCGACCGCATCCTGGTGTTCTGCCGCGAGATCACCCAGCGCAAGGAGGCCGAGCAGGCCCTGCGCACCAGCGAGCAGCAACACCGTGCCATCGCCGACACGGCGCTGGACTGCTTCATCGGCATGGACCGCGCCGGGCGCATCCTTGCCTTCAACCCGGCGGCCGAGCGCTGCTTCGGCATCGCTCGTGACGACGCCCTGGGTCAGTGGCTGCTGAAGCTGATCATCCCCGAGCGCTTCCACGAGGTGTACGAGCGCGCCTTTGAGAGCTACGCCCAGACCGGCACCGGTGACTTCCTCGGCAAGCGTATGGAGGTGGTCGCCCAGCGTGCCTCGGGCGAGGAGTTCCCCGCCGAGCTGGCGCTGACCCAGGTACGCGGCGACGAGGGCCCGCGCTACATCTGCTACCTGCGCGACATCACCGAGCGGCGCCAGGCCGAAGAGGAAAAGGCGCGCCTGGAGCAACAGCTGCGCCAGGCCCAGCGCATGGAGGCCATCGGGCACCTTACCGGCGGCATCGCCCACGACTTCAACAACCTGCTGACCAGCATGCTGGGCTACACGGTAATGGCCCAGGAGCACGCCGAATCCCTCCATGACGAGCGCCTGGGCAAGTACCTCACGCGGGTGCAGCGCTCGGCGGAGAAGGCCCGCGACCTGATCCAGCAGATGCTCACCTTCAGCCGTGGCAGCCGGGGCACGCCCCAGGTGGTGGCGCTGGACCTGCTGCTGGGCAACTTCATCCGCCTGGTGGATTCCACCCTGCCGGCCACGGTGGAACTGGAGACGCGCCTGGCCCACGACCTGCCGGCGGTGCTGGTGGACCCAGTGCAGCTGGAGCAGGTGCTGATGAACCTGTGCATCAACGCCCGCGACGCCATGGGTGGGGCGGGGCGCCTGCAGGTGGGGCTGGGCCAGGTGCAGGTGCAGGCGGGCGTGTGCGCCTCGTGCCAGCAGCGCATCGACGGGCAGTTCGTCACCCTCACCGTCAGCGACAGCGGGCCGGGCATCGACGGGGCGCTGCGGGCGCAGATCTTCGAGCCGTTCTTCTCCACCAAGGCCAGTGGCCAGGGCAGCGGCATGGGCCTGTCGATGGTGCACGGCATCGTCCACGAGTACGGCGGGCACATCCAGCTGGACAGCCCGGCGGGGCAGGGCGCCACCTTCCGCATCCTCATCCCGGCCCATCACCAGGCGCCGGAGGCCGCGTTCAACGTCACCGCCTGCCATGAGGCGCTGCCGCCGCGCTCGGCCCTGCGCGGGCGGGTGGCGGTGGTGGACGACGACCCCGTGGTCGGCGAGTTCATGGGCGAGCTGCTGGCCAACTGGGGCGTGGCCGCGCAACTGTTCGGCGACCCGGAAGAGGCCAGCCGGCAGCTGTGCGCCGACGCCTATGCCTGGGACTTCGTCATCCTCGACCAGAGCATGCCGCGCCTCACCGGGCTGCAGCTGGCACGGCGCCTGCTGGCGGCGCGGGCGGATTTGCCCATCGTGCTCTACACCGGCTTCAGCGACAGCCTGGTGGAGGCCGAGGTGCAGGCCCAGGGCGTCAAGGCACTGCTGACCAAGCCGCTGGACCAGGCGCGCCTGCATCGCCTGTTGCGCAACTGGCTGCCGGCGGCGGGCCACGGATACCAGACTGAAACAAACTGAGCGGTTACTGCCATCGGGCAGATACAGGGGGGCGGCAATCTGGCCCTGACTGCAGAGCCCTGCAGCCCCAGACCCCTGGCAGGACCGCATCATGAACAGCACACTCGGACGTACCGCGACCTTTACCTTCGGCGTTATCAGCTACCTGGTCTTTCTCGCCGCGTTCAGCCTTTCCATCGCCTTCGTGGCCAATCTTCCCTGGGCGCCGGCCCGTCTCGACGGCGAGCCGCTGTTGGTGCCTGGTTGGGCGCTGGCCGTCGATTTCGCACTGCTCGTCGCCGTTGGCCTGGTCTATTGGGCGAGCCGCGGCGTTACCCAGAACGGGCGGGTACTGCTGGTCAGCCTGGCGGTGTTGGCGTTGCTGGTGCTGTGGCAGCCGCTGAGCGGCGAGGCATGGCGCCTGCAGAGCCCGGCACTGCGCCAGGTGCTGGCGGCGGCCTTCGGTTTCGGCGGGGCCTTGCTGCTCTATGGGGTGCTGCTCAGTGACCAGTTGGCAGCGGGTGGCCTGCATGCCGCCGCGCGGCGCCTGTTCGGCCTGGCCGGCGAGGGCAGCGATGAGGCGCGCGAGGAATGGCGCCGCCAGCGCGGTGATGCGCTGAGCCTGGGCGTGCTGCTGCTGGCGTGGGCTACGCCGGAGCTGAGCGTCACCCACCTGGTGCTGGCGCTGCTGGCGAGCCTGGGTGTTTACCTGGTTCGGCGCCGGGTGCTCGATGGCCAGCCGCAGGAGGGGGCCAAGCAACCTGAAGCGAGCCACCCCCGGCGTCCGGTGCTGGTGGCCTCGCGCAAGGCCGGGGCACCGATCGACCCGGTGCGCGCCGCCTGAGTGAGCAACCCGGTTCGCCCTGTGTCGAGGCCTTAGCCTGGATGCGTGCACGGCCGATACGAAAGAACCCCAGCACCGCGAGGTGCTGGGGTTCTTCGTTTGCAGCCTGCCCTGCGCCTCCCTGGCGGCGGGCCATGCGGGTGCGATCAGACGGTGAAGCGCGCGACCATGCCGTTGAGCTCCACGGCCAGGCGCGACAGCTCGTGGCTGGCGGCGGCGGTCTGGTTGGCACCGGTGGCGGTCTGCACCGAGATGTCGCGGATGTTCACCAGGTTGCGGTCCACTTCGCGGGCCACCTGGGCCTGCTCTTCGGCGGCGCTGGCAATGACCAGGGTGCGCTCGTTGATCTGGCTGACCTGCTCGGTGATCTCCACCAGGGCGCGGCCGGCGGCTTCGGCGATTTCCAGCATCTGCCGGGCGCGCTGGTCGTTCTGGTTCATGGCGCCCACGGCCTCGCCGGTGCCGCTCTGGATGCTGCCGATCATCTGCTCGATTTCGCGGGTGGATTCCTGGGTGCGGTGGGCGAGGGCGCGGACCTCGTCGGCGACCACGGCGAAGCCACGGCCCTGCTCGCCGGCACGGGCGGCCTCGATGGCGGCGTTGAGGGCCAGCAGGTTGGTCTGCTCGGCGATGGCGCGGATCACGTCCAGCACCTTGCTGATGCTTTGTGCGCGGTCGGCCAGGCCTTCCACCAGGGTGGAGGTGTGGGCGACTTCCTGGCTCATGCTGCGGATCGCCTGCACCGTCTGCTGCACGCGGTCGCGCCCGTCCTGCGCCGATTCCTCGGAGGCACGGGAGGCGTCGGAGGTGGAACTGGCGTTGCGCGCGACCTCTTCCACGGCGGCGGTCATCTCGTTGACGGCGGTGGCGGCCATTTCGATTTCGTCGTGCTGGCGGGTGAGGGAGCGGTTGCCTTCCTCGGTCACCGCGTTGAGCTCTTCGGCGGCGGAGGCCAGCTGGGTGGCGGAGGTGCCGATCTGCTGGATGGTGCCGCGCAATTGCTGCTGCATGCGCAACAGGGCGGTGAGCAGCTGCGCCGGTTCGTCCTTGCCGGCGGTGTCGATGCGCCCGGTTAGGTCGCCGCTGGCCACCACGCCGGCCGCCTGCACGGCTTCGCTCAGGGGCAGGGTGATGCTGCGGGTGAGGGCCCAGGCGAGGGCGACGGTGATCAGTGCGGCGATCACCAGCACGCTGATGACGGCGGTGGTGGCGCTGGCGTAGTTCTCGTCTGCCTGGGTGTTGGCCGCGTCGGCGCCCTGGGTGTTGTAGTCGGAGAGTTCGTTGAGCGCCTTGAGGGTGGTGCGGTAGTTGTCCAGCAGCGGGCCTTGGAGCAGTTCGGTGGCGGCCGCCTTCTCACCGCCCTTGGACATGGCGAGCAGCTTGTCGACACCGGCGATGAAGCCCTGGCGCTCCTGGGTGTAGCGGTCGAACAGCTGCTGGTCGCGGCCCGGGTCGATGCCGGCCTTGTAGGTGCTTTCGGCCTTGTCGAGCTGGGCGATGATTTCGCGCATGCGCGTTTCGAGGAACTGCTGGGAGGACTGATCCGTCGCCAGGACATGGCCGAGCTGCACCTGGCGCAGTTCGGTCAGGGACAGGTTGATCTGGGCGATGGTGCGCACGCTGGGCAGCCAGCTCTGGCTGATCTCGGTGGAGGCGTCGTTGATCACCGACATGCGGTTGAGCGAGAACAGGCCGGTCAACACCAGCAGCAACGTGATGATGGCGAAGCCGAAGGCGGCGCGTGGCGCGATGGGGAACTGGCGCAGGAACATGGGTACTTCTCCGGGGTGGCTGCGGGACGGACCAGGGAGGCTCGGAAAAAGTATAGGAAGCCCTGTGAATTACGCGTGAACTTCACCGCTTCGCTGGGCTTGCGAGCCTCTGGGACGGTAGTGGCGGGACTTTCCATGGCCCTGAAACGACCATGCCCGTATCGGTGATACGGGCATGGCGGGTGTTGCGTTCGCCTTGCGGCGCGGGCGTCAGGCCGAGAAGCGCTTGAGCACCAGGGTGGCGTTGGTGCCGCCGAAGCCGAAGCTGTTGGACATGATGGTGTCCAGCTTGGCGTTCTCGCGGGTCTCGCGCAGGATCGGCAGGTCGGCCACTTCCGGGTCCAGCTCGTCGATGTTGGCGGAGCCGGCGATGAAGTTGCCTTCCATCATCAGCAGGCAGTAGATCGCCTCGTGCACGCCGGCGGCGCCCAGGCTGTGACCGGACAGGCTCTTGGTGGAGCTGATGGCCGGGGCCTTGTCGCCGAACACTTCACGCACGCCGCGGATTTCGGCGACGTCGCCGACCGGGGTGGAGGTGCCGTGGGTGTTCAGGTAGTCGATCGGGGTGTCGACGGTGGAGAGCGCCTGCTGCATGCAGCGGATCGCGCCTTCGCCGCTCGGCGCGACCATGTCGTAGCCGTCGGAGGTGGCGCCGTAGCCGACGATTTCCGCGTAGATCTTGGCGCCGCGGGCGAGGGCGTGTTCCAGCTCCTCGACCACCACCATGCCGCCGCCGCCGGCGATGACGAAACCGTCACGCTTGGCGTCGTAGGCGCGGGAGGCCTTCTCGGGGGTGTCGTTGTACTGGGTGGAGAGGGCGCCCATGGCGTCGAACAGGCAGCTCTGGCTCCAATGCTCTTCTTCACCGCCGCCGGCGAAGACCACGTCCTGCTTGCCGAGCTGGATCTGCTCCATGGCCTGGCCGATGCAGTGGGCGCTGGTGGCGCACGCGGAGGAGATGGAGAAGTTCACGCCCTTGATCTGGAAGGGGGTGGCCAGGCAGGCGGATACGGTGCTGCCCATGGTGCGGGTCACACGGTATGGGCCGATGCGCTTGACGCCCTTCTCGCGCAGGGTGTCGATGGCTTCCATCTGGTTGACGGTGGAGGCACCGCCCGAGCCTGCGATGAGGCCGGTACGCGGGTTGGAGATCTGCTCGGGTTGCAGGCCCGAGTCCTTGATCGCCTGTTCCATCGCCAGGTAGGCGTAGGCGGCGGCGTCGCCCATGAAGCGGAAGATCTTGCGATCGATCAGCTCTTCGAGGTTCAGGTCGACCGAACCGGAAACGTGGCTGCGCAGGCCCATTTCGGCATAGGACGGGTTGTGGCGGATGCCGGCCCGGCCTGCACGCAGGTTGGAAGAAACGGTTTCCTTGTCATTGCCCAGGCAGGAAACGATGCCCAGGCCGGTGATCACGACGCGACGCATGCGGATAACCCTTAAAAGCTGTCAGTGGAAGTGAACAGGCCGACGCGAAGGCCTTCGGCGCTGTAGATTTCGCGGCCATCGACGCTGACGGTGCCGTCGGCGATGCCGAGGATCAGCGAGCGGCTGATGGTGCGTTTGATCTGGATGTTGTAGGTGATCTTTTTCGCCGTGGGCAGGATCTGGCCGAAGAATTTCACTTCGCCCGAACCCAGGGCACGGCCGCGGCCGGGGTTGCCCTGCCAGCCGAGGTAGAAGCCGACCAGTTGCCACATGGCGTCCAGGCCGAGGCAGCCCGGCATCACCGGATCGCCTTCGAAGTGGCAGGCGAAGAACCACAGGTCCGGGTTGATGTCGAGCTCGGCGACGATTTCGCCCTTGCCGTACTTCCCGCCGGTTTCGCTGATATGGACGATGCGATCGATCATCAACATGTTGGGGGCGGGCAGTTGCGCATTACCGGGGCCGAACAGCTCACCGCGACTGCAGCGCAGCAGATCTTCCCGGGAATAGGCGTTTTGTTTTGTCATGCGAGCTCCTCAATGGTCCCCGTACGCAGGGCTTGGCATTACGTCCACACCGCCGCGCGCACAGGCGTCGAATCGGCAGACTAGTCATAGACTGTTGCGTTGCGGTGAAAGTCACAGAGTACAGTCGTTCACTTGAATCAGGGACGCTTGCGCCTTTGCCCTGGCGCTTTTGTGACGCAAGCCTGCCGCACTTTAGCACTGTTGCCCACTCACCGAAGGTCGGGGGGGCAATCCGTCGCGCCGCCCAGCCAGCGCTGCAGGACGCGCTGCAGGTCGGCCCGTTTGAAGGGCTTGGCCAGGTAGTCGTTCATGCCGGCTTCCAGGCAGGCTTCGCGGTCGCCCTGCAGGGCGTTGGCGGTGAGGGCGATGATCGGCGTGCGGGCGCCACCATTCATCTTGCGAATCTGTCGGGTGGCTTCGTAGCCGTCGAGCACCGGCAGGCGGCAGTCCATGAGGATCGCCGAGAAGTGTTGCCGCGAGGCGCTCTGCACCGCCTGGGCGCCGTCGCCCACCAGGCTGACGCGGTAGCCGAGGCTGCGCAGCATGGCTTCGATCACCGTCTGGTTGACCGGGTTGTCTTCCACCAGCAGCACCTGCTGACCCGCGCCGTTGCTGGCTTCGTTGCCGTTGCCCTGGCTGGCGCGGTGCTCCTGCTGGCGGAACGGCAGGGGGATTTCCAGGGTGAAGATCGAGCCCCGCCCTTCCAGGCTTTCGGCGCGCAGGGTACCGCCCATGCGCTCGGCCAGGGTGCGGGCGATGGGCAGGCCCAGTCCGGTGCCGCCGTAGCGCCGGGAGATGGAGCTGTCGGCCTGCTGGAAGGCGTCGAACATGTGCTCCAGGCGTTCCGGCGGGATGCCGATGCCGCTGTCGTGCACGGCGCAGGTGAGCCAGAGCACCTCGTCGTCCAGCGGCTGCCATTGGGTGAGCACGCGGATACCGCCGTCCTCGGTGAATTTCAGCGCGTTGCCCACCAGGTTGACCAGGATCTGGCGGATGCGCGTCGGGTCGCCTTGCACCTCGATCTGCTCCAGGCCTTCCTGGGTCTCCAGGGTCAGCGCCAGGCCGCGCTGCGAGGCGCTGTGCTGGAACACCTGCACCGAGCCCTGCACCAGCTCCAGCAGGTTGAAGGAGATGCGCTCCAGCTCCAGGGCGCCGCGCTCGATGCGGGAGAAGTCGAGGATGTCGTTGATCACCTTGAGCAGGTGCTCGGTGGACTCGGCGGCCAGGGCGGCGTATTCGGCCTGCTCCTGGTTCAGTTCCGTTGTTTCAAGAAGTTGCAGCATGCCCAGCACGCCGTTCATGGGCGTGCGCAGCTCGTGGCTCATCATCGCCAGGAAGTCGGATTTCGCGCGGTTGGCCTGCTCGGCCTCTTCGCGGGCGGTGATCAGTTGGTCGATGGCCTGCTGCTGCTCGCGGCTGGCCTTGTCCAGGCCGCTGGCGAGGTTATTGATGTGCCGGGCCAGGTCGCCCAGCTCGCCTTCGTCCACCACCGGCAGGCTGGCCTGGTAGTTGCCGCCCTGGATGGCCTCCACCGCTTCGCCCATGGCGCTGATGGGCTGCGACAGGCGGGTGGCCAGGCGCCGCGCCAACAGGAAGGTGAGCACCAGGGCGAAGAGGGCGAGCACCGTGGCCTTGAGGAGGATTTCCTGCTGGCGGCTGCTGAACGCATCGTTGGACATGCCCACCACCACGCGGCCCAGGTAGCCGCTGGCGAGCTTGCCGTTGCTGCGTTCGCTGTGGAACAGGGTTTCGCTGTCCAGCTTCATCTGCTGCATGCGGATGGGCGCGTGGAACACCTCCACCTGGGGCCCGGCGCGATCCAGGCTGCCGGGCTGCTCGACATACACGAGGATGTTGTCCTCGCGGTCGCGCACTTCGAGGAAGCGCACGTGGGGGGTGTCCAGGGTGGCCTTGAGCAGGCCTTCGAGTACCGGCAGGTTGCCGGCGATCACGCCGTATTCGGCGGCCGGCGCCAATTGGTTGGCGATCAGCTGGCCGGTGTGGTTCAGCTCCTGGCGCAGGTCCTGGAGGCGGGCGAAGGTGAAGAAGCCGGTGAGCAGCAGCGTCAGCAGCAGGGCCGGGCCCAGGCTGATCAACTGGGTACGGGTGTGGATGTCCCAGCCGCGGCGCAGGCTCATCGGCAGCTCCCGGCACGGGCGCTGGCGGTGGAGCGGGGGAGGGCTGGGCGGCGGATCATCCGTGTGCCTCGTGACAGGCTCGTCCATGGAAAAGGTGATGGCATGGTGAAACTCTAGCTGGGCCTGCGCTCTGGTCGAATGGCATCCGTCGCGGCGGGTGTGGCACCTCGTTCGTCCGCTGCGGTCATAGAGGGCTGGATTGTCGTGCCTGGATTCGGACTTGACCAGTAGCAGATGGCGAGTTTGAGACTGGCTGGTCGCTCGGCCCTCCGTATAATGCGCGCAACCCGCCATCCCCGATGGCTCTACATGGACTGGTTATGACTCAACAGCAATCGATCGCGGTGCTGGGCGGCGGCAGCTTCGGCACCGCCATCGCCAACCTCCTGGGCGAGAACGGCAAGAGCGTGCAGCAGTGGATGCGCGACCCGGAGCAGGCCGAGGCGATCCGCGCCAACCGCGAGAACCCGCGCTACCTCAAGGGGGTGAAGATCCACCCCGGCGTCGAGCCCACCACCGACCTGGATGCGGTGCTCGCCAGCTGCGAGCTGATCTTCGTCGCCATCCCCTCCAGCGCGCTGCGCAAGGTGCTCGAACCGGTGGCTGGCCAGCTGAAGGGCCGCATGCTGGTCAGCCTGACCAAGGGCATCGAGGCGCAGAGCTTCCTGCTGATGAGCCAGATACTCGAAGACATCGCCCCCGAGGCGCGCATCGGCGTGCTGTCCGGCCCCAACCTGGCCCGCGAAGTGGCCGACCACGCGCTGACCGCCACCGTGGTCGCCAGTGAAGACGCCGAGCTGTGCCAGCAGGTGCAGGCCGCGCTGCACGGCAAGACCTTCCGCGTCTATGCCAGTGCCGACCGCTTCGGCGTCGAGCTGGGCGGCGCGCTGAAGAACGTCTACGCCATCATCGCCGGCATGGCCGCCGCGCTGGGCATGGGCGAGAACACCAAGAGCATGCTGATCACCCGCGCCCTGGCGGAAATGACCCGTTTCGCGGTGAAGCTCGGCGCCAACCCCATGACCTTCCTCGGCCTGGCCGGCGTCGGCGACCTGATCGTCACCTGCTCCTCGCCCAAGAGCCGCAACTACCAGGTTGGCCATGCCCTGGGCGAAGGCCTGAGCCTGGAAGACGCCGTCGCCCGCCTCGGCGAGGTGGCCGAGGGCGTCAACACCCTCAAGGTGCTCAAGGCGCGTGCCGAAGAGCTGCAGGTGTACATGCCGCTGGTCGCGGGCCTGCATGCCATTCTTTTCGAGGGGCGTACGCTGGCCCAGGTGATCGAAGCGCTGATGCGCGCCGAGCCGAAGACCGATGTCGACTTCATTCCCACCAGCGGCTTCTGAGCCCTGCCGATCAAGGACAAGGAGATTCCCATGAGTGAAGAGCGCGAAGACCTGCAGCGCGAGTCCATCCTGCTGCGCGTGCTGTGGATGCTGATCTTCGTCGTCGTCTGGCAACTGGCCGAGATCGTCCTCGGCGTGGTGGTCCTGGCGCAGCTTGGCTACCGCGCCTTCTATGGCGCGCCCAATGGCGGCCTGATGGGCTTCGGCGACAGCCTCAGCCAGTACCTGATGCAGATCGGCCGCTTCGGCACCTTCAACACCGAAGAGAAGCCCTGGCCCTTCGCTGATTGGCCCGCACCGCGCGCGCCGGAAGGCGAGGCCGCCCATTCGGTGCCGCCGGCGCCGCACCCGGTACGAGACGAAGAGCCCAAGCTGTGAGGCTGTGGCTGCTGCGCCACGGTGAGGCCGAACCCCGCGCCGCCACCGACGCCGAGCGCCCGCTGACCCGCAATGGCCGCCAGGAAGTGCTGCATGCCGCCGCACGCCTGGCCGGCCGGCCGCTGCAGCGGATCATCGCCAGCCCCTACCTGCGTGCCCAGCAGACCGCCGAACTGGTGCGCGAGGCGCTGGATTTCCAGGGCGCGATCATCACGCTGCCCTGGCTCACGCCCGAAAGCGACCCGCGCGAAGCCCTTGCGCAACTGGCCGAGCGGGAGGAGGGCGAGCTGCTGCTGGTGACCCACAACCCCTTCGTCGGTGAACTCGCCGGCCTGCTGCTCCATGGCCACCGCCAGCAACCGCTGCCCATGGGCACCGCCAGCCTTGCCGAGCTGGAGGGCGACATGGCCCTGGCGGGGCTGATGGAACTGCGCTCCCTGCACCACGCCCACCGGATCTGACCCCGCCCTCAAGGACGACCCCATGCTCAGACGCATCACCCTCCGCGCCCTGCTGGCGCTGGTACCCCTGTTCACCGGTTCCGCCGTGCAGGCGGCGGACCATCCCGACGCGTCCTTCTTCGTCGGTAACTACTGGATCGTCGGCCGCGACATCGACACCGGCAAGCCCTACACCGGCGAGCTGGACATCTACCAGGACGAGGGCGAACTGTCCCTGGCCTGGACCGTGGGCGAGGAAAGCTGGACCGGCAAGGCGCACTTC
>BATO01000095.1 GCA_000474255.1 Aquipseudomonas alcaligenes MRY13-0052 | reverse complement strand
CCGGTGACGCGTGGTCCACCCTACGCAAGCCATCTGTGCCGGGATCGGTTCGGTGCCCCGCAAAAGCGGCCATCTGAAACCTGAGATGCCGCCGAGCGTAGGGTGGATGACGCTCTTTTCATCCACCAACGATGTTGCCTGGGAGTACGAAAGGTGGACCGGTGAAGCGTGGTCCACCCTACGCAAGCCATCTGGTTCGGTGCTCAGCAAAAGCGGCCTGAGATGCCGCCGGGCGTAGGGTGGATGACGCTCTTTTCATCCACCAGCGGTGCTGCCGGAGAACACGAACGCCATCACCACGCAGAGGCCCACCGAGCTGGCATCAGTAGCCGCGCTGGAACTCCACCTCGCCGCGCAGCGGCTCGCCAGCCTGGAAGCGTGCCAGGTTGTCGAGGAACAGCCCCACCAGCAGCTCCGGCAGGGTGGGCGCCGAGCTGTGGCCGGTGAGCAGCAGCCGCGGCGCGGTCCAGAACGGGTGCGCGGGGGGCAGCGGCTCTTCGCGGCAGACGTCGATCACCGCACCGGCCAGGTGCCCGGCCTGCAGGCTGGCGACCAGGTCGGTATCCACCACCGCGACCCCGCGCCCGGCATTGATGAACAGCGCCTCCGGCTGCATGCGCGCGAACAGCGCAGCGTCATACACGTCGCGGGTGGCCGGGGTGTCGGGTAGCAGGTTGATCAGGTAATCGGCCCAGGCCGCCTGCTCCGCCAGGGCGTCCATCCCCAGCACCTGGCTGAACGGCTCCAGGGCACGGGGCTCGCGGGCGATGCCGCGCAGCTCGACCCCGAACGGCGCGAGGAAGCGCGCAACGCTCTGGCCGATATCACCGGCACCGACGACCAGCACCCGCCGCCCGGCCATGCTGCTGGGCATGCGTGCATCCCACTGGCGCTCCACCTGGCTGGCCAGGCGCGAGAGCAGCTGGCGCTCGTGGGCGAGGATGTAGGTCAGCATGTACTCGGCCATCACCTGGCCGAAGATGCCCACGGCGCGGGTCAGACGGTAGTTGCGCGGCAGGCCCGCCGCCAGCAACGGGGTGATGCCGGCCCAGCTGGACTGCACCCAGTGCGGGGCGAACCCGGCCTGCAGCAGTTCCACCACCCGTTCCGGGCTGCCCAGCCAGATGGGCCGCTCCGCCGCCAGGGCGCGCAGCTCGTCCGGGTCGTCGCTGCCGGCCACATCCAGCGAGGGGATGGCGGCGAGCAGCAGTTCGGCGTGGCGGAGGTGTTTCTCGTCAGCGAGGAGGACTTTCATCAGATGGGGTCGTTCATCCGCAGCAGTTCTTCGGGCAGGTGCTCGATGTATTCCTCTTCACCCGGCGGCATCTGCAGGTGGTAACCCTGCTTTTCGAGGTTCTCCAGCACCTTGCCGATGTCCTCGCGGGCCAGCTGGCGCTCGGGGCTGAGCACCAGGTCGAAGGCATGCTGCGGCGTGCCGAAGGCCGCCAGCAGTGCCTCAGGTACACGGGCCAGGGCATCGCGCTTCTCGACGTAGAGGTACATCTCGTTCTTGCGCGGGCTCTTGTAGATGGAGCAGATGCGTTTCATGGGGCGTTGTCTCCGGCCAGGACATCGAGCAACGCCTGGCCCATCAGTTCGCGGCGCCAGCCCTTGAAGCCGTCGGGCAGGCTGTAGGGGCCGTTGGGGTAGCCCGTCTTGAGCAGGGCTTCCAGGTGCTTCTTGCGCAGCATGAGTTCGGGCGCCATGCCCAGGCGCTCGGCCTCGGCCTGGCCGATGGCGCGCAGCTTCTTCAGCAGCGTGGTGGCTTCCGACGGCAGCGGCTCGGGCAGCGACTCGGGCCATTCGGCCGGGGGCAGCTCGGCCGCTTCGCGGATCATCTTCAGCAGGGTGTTGCCGTCCTGGCGCACGGTGCGCGGGTGCATGTCCTCGACACGGGCCAGGGCGACGAGGTTGTCCGGCTGGAACTTGGCCAGCGGCCACAGGGCGTGCTCGCGGACGATGCGGTTGCGCGGCTGGTCGCGGCGGCGCGCCTCGAGGTCGCGCCAGGCGTAGAGGTCACGCAACACGGCCAGCTGCTGGCGGGACAGCTTCCAGCCCAGCTTGGCGTCGCGGTAGAGCTCGTACGGGTCCACTTCACGGCGCAGGTTGGCCACCAGTTCGGCGCCGTCCTCCAGCACCCAGGCGCGCTTGGTGGCGTCCAGGCGCTCGTCGATGATGCGGTAGATCTCGGCCAGGTGGATGGCATCCTCGGCGGCGTAGCGCTCCTGCATCTCGGTGAGCGGGCGCTGCAGCCAGTCGGAGCGGGTCTCGTCCTTGGGCAGGTCGATGCCGAGCACCGCCTGCACCAGGCGCGAATAGCCCATGGAGTAGCCGATGCCCAGGTAGCCGGCGGCCAGCTGGGTGTCCAGCAGCGGCAGCGGCAGGCTGCCGGTGAGGCGCAGGAAGACTTCGAGGTCCTCGCTGCAGGCGTGCAGCACCTTGGTCACCGCCGGGTCTTCGAGCAGCTCGGCGAAGGGGCGCCAGTCCTTGATCAGCAGGGGGTCGATGAGCCAGGCGCTCTCGCCGTCGCCCACCTGCACCAGGCCGGCCTTCGGGTAGAAGGTGTCGACCCGCATGAACTCGGTGTCCAGGGCCACGAAGCTGAGGTTGCGCCAGCGGGCGCAATGGGAGGCCAGTTCGGCGTCGTCGCGAATCCAGTGAAAGTCGATGGCCACAAGGCTCTCCTCGGTTCAGAGGCGCGAAGTATATATCGCAACCCCATCCCCGCCCCACCCGTCATTCCGCGTGGGGCGGCACAGGTCAGCCCAGCTCGCTGCGCAGGCGTTGCACCAGGGCCGGGGAGCTGGCCTGCATGGGCGCGCGCAGCTCGTCGCGGATCAGCCCGCGCAGGGCCAGCAGGCTCTTCACCGGCGCCGGGTTGGGCTCGACGAAGGCCAGGCGGATCAGCGGCTGCAGCTCGCGGAAGATCGCCCGCGCGCCCACCAGGTCGGCCGCTGCCACGCGCTCGGCCATGGCCACGAAGCGCTCGGGGTGGATGTGCGCCGAGGCGGCGATGGCACCCGTGCCGCCGTGGCAGAGGGTGGCGAAGATCTGTGCGTCTTCCCCCGCCAACACGTCGAGCTCGCCGTCGGCGATCAGCGCCTGGGTCTTGTCGATCTCGCCGCCGCAATCCTTGATCGCCACGATGCACGGGTGCCGGGCCAGCTCGCGCAGGGTCTCCAGCTCCAGGCGCACACCGGTGCGGTAGGGGATGTCGTAGAGGATCACCGGCACCGCGGCGGCGTCGGCGATGGCGCCGAACCAGGCCAGCAGCCCCGATTGCGACGGACGGATGTAATAAGGCGCGGGCACCAGCAGGCCGGCCACCGGGCGCTTCTGCACCTCGTGCTGCATGGCCAGGACGTCCACCAGGTTGTTGCCGGCCAGGCCCATCACCAGGCGCTCGCCGGGCACGGTTTCGAGCAGGGCGTCGAGCACCGCGAGCTGCTCGCGCTTGCTCAGCGCCGCCGCCTCGCCGGTGCTGCCACACACCACCAGCCCGGCGACGCCGGCCTCCAGCAGGTAAGCGGACAGGCGACGCAGGGCGGGGAAATCGATGGCGCCATCGGCGAAGGGGGTTACCAGGGCGACCCAGATTCCGGAAAACACAGGCATAGCGAAAACTCCTTCAGGCTGACCGTAAAAGTCACCGTCGGAGGCTGGCGGGGAGTGTTCGTGCAAGAGAGGTTTCGACCTTCGCGTCCACTGTCCTGTCAGCCCATCTGACGGGACAGCACGCCCCGGTCAAATGAGCGACTGTTTCTTCGATTTACCCGCGGCAACGCCACGCACCAGCGCCGGCAGGGCCGGAACGGAAGCGATGGAGGCGAAGATGGCGGGCATGGAGTAGCTCGGTGCAGGAATGCGAGACGGGGATACTGCGAAAATCCCTACAAGCCTGTCAACTGCGGCGACGTCGCACCCCAGCCATTCAGCCGGGCCCGGTGTCTGGCGTTGGCCGGCCATGGCTGCTAAAAAGCCCTTCCAACAATAACCAGGCCCATGACGGGCCCACCGCCAGGGAATTCGGACATGAAGAAGCTTCTGGGCCTGCTGGTCCTGCTCATCGCCGCTGCGGGCATCTACCTCGCCATCACCAAGAGCCCCATCGATCCCGTCGCCTGGGACGCCCCCAAGGCGCCGCCCATGACCGGCGTGATGGAGCCCAACGACACCCTGATGAAGGCCGAGCTGCTGGCCAAGGGACAGATCCACGGCCCCGAGGACACCGCAGTGGACGCCCAGGGCCGCGTCTACGCCGGCCTGCATGACGGCCGCGTGGTGCGCATCACCGCCGACGGCAAGGTCGAGACCTTCGCCACCACCGGCGGCCGCCCGCTGGGCATGGACTTCGACGCCCAAGGCAACCTGATCGTCGGCGACGCCTACAAGGGCCTGCTGAGCATCGACCCGCAAGGCCAGATCAAGGTCCTCGCCACCGAGGCCGAAGGCGGCCCCTTCCGCTTCACCGACGACCTGGACATCGCCAGCGACGGGCGCATCTACTTCACCGACGCCTCCGCCAAGTTCGAGCAGCCGGACTACCTGCTGGACCTGCTCGAGGGCCGTCCCCACGGCCGCCTGATACGCTATGACCCGGCCACCGGCAAGGTCGAGGTGCTGCTCAAGGACCTGTACTTCGGCAACGGCGTGGCGCTCTCGGCCAAGGAAGATTTCGTGCTGGTCAACGAAACCTACCGCTACCGCATCACCCGCTACTGGCTGAGTGGCGAGAAGGCCGGCACCCACGACGTGTTCATCGACAACCTGCCGGGCCTGCCGGACAACCTGCAAGGCGACCGCAAGGGCACCTTCTGGGTCGCCCTGCCCTCCCCGCGCAAGGCCGACGCCGACTTCCTCCACACCCAGCCCTGGCTCAAGGCGCAGATCGCCAAGCTGCCCCGCGCCCTGTGGCCCAAGGCGGAGAAATACGGCCTGGTGATCGCCCTCGACGAGAACGGCCAGATCATCCGCAGCCTGCACGACACCAGCGGCACCCACCTGCGCATGATCACTTCGGTGAAACCGGTGGGCGACTACCTCTACTTCGGCAGCCTGGACAACGACCGCATCGGCAAGCTGAAGATCCACTGAGAACCGCAGCGCGCCACGCTGCCGGATACGAAAAGCCCGCCAATCGGCGGGCTTCTTCATTTCAGGGGGCGGTAATGCCGGCACTCAGGCCGGCACCGTCTCGCGCACGCCCTGAACCACCCGCGCCGGCTGCGGGTGCAGCAGCGCCTGCATCTGCCCATGGGTCCGTGCCATCAGCTCTTCCAGGCGCTCCACATCGAACTGCGCGGCATCGATGGGTTCCCCCACGTGCAGCGACACCGGCAGGCCGAGGTTGAACCGCCAGGTACGCGCCGGCAGCACCTGATGGATGCCCCGGATGGCCACCGGGACGATCACCGCATCGGTATCCAGCGCCAGGTGGAAACAGCCCTTCTTGAAGCGCTGCAGCTGGCCATCCTTCGAGCGCGTACCTTCCGGCGCCGCCCACAGCACGATGCCGCTCTCCATCATCTGCCGCGCCTTGTGCAGGTCGGCCAGGGCCCGCCCGCGGTTGTGCCGGTCGATGAAGGGGAACTCACCGGCCTTCATCGCCGCACCGAGAAACGGCAGGCGCGACAGCTCCTGCTTGGCCAGCATGCGGATCGAGCCCGGCAGGGCGACGAAGCTGGCAGGGATGTCGTAGTGGCTGGAATGGTTGCAGAGGATCAGGTAGCGGCGGCCGTCGTTGAAATCCGGCAGGCTGCCGTGTACCGACAGGCGCACCCGCACCAGGCGCAGCAGGCCCCGGGACCAGGCGCGGGTGTAGGCGTCGACCCTCGCGCGGTCGAGGCGCCCGCAGGCACCCCGTCCGAGTATCAACAGGCAGTAGAACAGGGTCAGCGACAGTGACCCGAGCACCACGCCGATACGGCGGGCAAGGTTGGCGCTCTGGGCAAAGGATTGCAGGCTGGGCATGGACGGTTCCCCATCACTCATCGATCAGCGCGACGCAGCGCGCGGCTGTCCTTATGATGCCCACTGTCATCGATTGGACACAGGACACCGCCATGCCCCTCGCGCAACTCATCAGCCCCCGGCAACTGGAAGCCCGCCTGAACGAACCGGGCGTGATCGTGCTGGATTGCCGCTTCGCCCTCGACGACCCCGCCTACGGCCAGCGCAGCTACGCCGAAGGGCATATCCCCGGCGCCCGCTTCGCCGACCTGGAGCACGACCTTTCCGGCCGGGTGCAGAAGGGCGTCACCGGCCGCCACCCACTGCCCGCCCCCGAGCGCCTGGTGGAACGCCTGCGCGGTTGGGGCATCGACAACGGCAGCACCCTGGTGCTCCACGACGATGGCCCCGGCGCCTTTGCCGCCCGCGCCTGGTGGCTGCTGGCCTGGCTGGGCAAGCGCGAAGGCGTCTACCTGCTGGACGGCGGCCTCAAGGCCTGGCGCGATGAAGGCCTGCCCCTGGAAGTCGCGGTGCCCGAAGTGCCCCGGGGCCACTTCAGCGGCCAGGCCGACCCGACCCTGCTGCGCAGCGCCGACGAATTGCAGGGCCGCCTGGGCAACGCTGACCTGACCCTGCTCGACGCCCGCGCCCTGCCCCGCTTCAAGGGCGAGGTGGAGCCCATCGACCCGGTGGCCGGCCATATCCCTGGCGCGCAGTGCGCAGTGTTCACCGACAACCTCGGCGCCGACGGTCGCTTCCTCCCCGCCGAAACCCTGCGCCAGCGGTTCGCCGCCTTCCTCGGCGAGCGCCCGGTGGATGGCCTGGTGGCCTACTGCGGCTCCGGCGTCACCGCCTGCCACAACCTGTTCGCCCTGAGTCTGGCCGGCTACCCGCTGGCGCCGCTCTACGCCGGCTCCTGGAGCGAATGGATCAATGACCCGGCACGCCCGCTGGCCAAGGGCGAATGACGCCACGCGGCTCTCACCGGCCAGGTACCCAAACGGTATGAGGCCGGTTGCCAGCGATCATTTTTTAATCACCCTGGGATATATGCCGCCGCCATCACGGCCTCAAACAGTTTAAAAACAGGCCTTTACAGCGGTTTCATCGCACTACACTTCAAATCGAGCGGCTAACCCCGCTTCCGGCGGGGCCCTTTCCGAGAACGAGAAGCTGCCAGATGCCCCCGGTCCCGCCGGCACCTTTCTCGCGAGGGCACCATGGGAATAGCCGCCAGCGACCTCTGTGAACACGTCATCCGCCCCACTCTGCTCTACCTGCAGCGACCATCGCCGATGGCGGAGTCCCTGCTGCTGGGCGCCGCCGCCTGCCAGTCGGCACTCGGCTCAGCGTTAGGTGACAAGGCTGGCTACGGCCTCTACCACATCAGCGAAGAGCACCACCGCTGCCTCTGGGATCTGCACCTGGCACGCGACCCGGAACTCGCCAGCCTGGTGCGCGGCCTGGCCAGCCAGCACGCCTTCCTCGCCGCACCGCACATGGAGCTGACGGTGAACTTGCGCTACGCCACCGCCATCGCCTGGCTGCTGATCGAAACCGAAGTGCTGGTGATGCCCGCCGCCGACGACTGGGCAGGCATGGCCGCCATCTGGCGCCAGGTGTTCAACCCTCAGGGAACACCCGGTGACTACCTGGATGCCTGGCACCGCTGGGTAGGCCCCTCGGCGAAGGTCGCGTAGGACAAAACCGTTCACTGACCGACCAGTCAGGAACGAGCGTCCAATGCAATATGCCCGATCGGCGAAATTGCAGGCATTTTGATGCCATAAAGCCAGAGAAAACGCTCTATTCCGGGAACTCCCGGAAGCTGGCAGGGGTCTGGAAATCCTGATAGTTTCCGCCACCTGCCTCAAAGTCCCCAGGAGTCACCCGTGATCAAAAGAGTCTTCAAGACCAGCCTCGCAATCGCCATCAGCGCTGCATCCAGCTACAGCCTCGCCGGCGGCTTCGCCATCAACGAACAGAGCGTCAGTGGCATGGGCACCGCCTTCGCCGGTCGCTCCTCGTCCGCTGATGACGCCACCACCGTGTTCGGCAACCCGGCCGGCATGTCGCGCCTCAAGCGCGAACAGGTCAGTGGTGGCCTTGCCCTGCTGGACGCCAAGACCGATATCGACGACCACAGCAGCACCTTCGGCGGCAGCAACGACGGCGACATGGTCCCCTTCATGGGCGTGCCCATGGGCTACTACGTCAAGCCGATCGATGACAAATGGACCTTCGGCCTCGGCATGTACGTGCCCTTCGGCCTGATCACCGACTACGAGTCCGGCTTCGAAGGCCGCTACTACGGCGATCGCAGCGAAGTCCGCGTGATCACCCTGCAGCCGACCATCAGCTACAAGATCAACGACCAGCTCTCCGTCGGCTTCGGCCCGACCATCAACCGCATCGACGGTGAACTGACCTCCGCCACCCTCAACGCGGCCACCCCCGGCCGCAACGATGGCAAGGTCAAGGTCAAGGGCGACGACACCGCGCTGGGCTACAACGTCGGCGTACTGTTCGAAGCCACCCAGAGCACCCGCTTCGGCCTGACCTACCACTCCATGGTCAACTACAAGCTGAAAGGCGATACCCAGGTTTCCGGCACAGGCTTCGGCCCCTTCTCCGGCAACGAGTACGACGCCTCGCTGAAACTGAAGACGCCCGAATCCGTCGACTTCTCGGTCACCCACGACCTGAACGCCGACTGGACCCTCTATGCCGGTAGCACCTGGACCCGCTGGAGCCGCCTGAAGGACATCACCGTCAACAACAAGGGCGTTCCGGCACTGCTGGGCGGCTCGGCCGGCCCCATCGGCACCATCTCCGAAGAGCAGGACTGGCGCGACACCTGGTCCTACGCCGTGGGCGCTTCCTACAAGCTGAACCCGCAGTGGACCCTGCGCGCCGGCCTGGCCTACGACCAGACCCCGACCCGCAACGAGCACCGCTCGCCGCGCATCCCCACCGACGACCGCAAGATCCTCAGCCTGGGCGCCGCCTGGAGCCCGAGCGACGACTGGACCGTCGATGTCGCCTACTCCTACCTGAAGGAAGACGATGCCGAAGTGAACCAGACCAGCGCCACCAAGGGCCGCTACAGCTCCACCTACAAGAACAGCGCCCACGGCCTGGGTGCTCAGGTGACCTACCGCTTCTGATAGAATCCTGCCTCAACAAAAAGGGCCGATCAGAAAACTGATCGGCCCTTTTTTGCTCCACCAATAAAATCGTAAGGCTACACGGAGACCTCTTGTCGGACAGGCTCCATGGCATGTCGGACCAAGACACGAATAGTGGCGATGAATCCCCCCACTACGAGACCTAGGATTAAACCACACAGAAGAATCAAGAACTTCTGGGGTTTCACAGGTTCCTCAGGGCTCGAAGCCACTTGATCTACATGGACCAAGCGTAACTTAGAGAAATCGAGAAGTGCGAACTCGGCTTTCAAAGATTCCAACTTCGCACGCTCGCCACTGAGCTCCACGATATCCTTGAAGAAAATATCCTCATTTTTACGCGCCCTAAGCGTCTCAACCTGACGATTATTTTCCAAACGGCTCAACTTTGTTTGGATTTTCGCAATTTTTGGCTCGACGAAATCATCAGAAGTACGAGACAGAAGCGTCGTGCGTTCGGCCGACAGCGCCTCAACGCCCATGAAATATAAAGGATTTTGCTGGTTATTAACTTCGGTCCGAACGAAATTACCCTGCCCTCCCACCCTACTTTCCGCCATTGCCGAGGGCGTTGTAGGCTTGGAAATCCCCAATTTTTCTGCAATCAGGATCGCTTCATCCAGCTGTTTGATACGACTCTGCCGACCAGTTAGCAACTGCTGCCGCAGTGCTCTGAGCTCGTCCTGAAACAAAGCCTTGTCCAACTGGTCACTTTCCAATAACTCTGCAATACGAGAGGCCTTATCAGCGTCATAACGCGCTTTCTCAGCACTGAATCGCGCCTGTAACATCGAGAGCCGATTATTCACAAGAACATCCATGTCTTCCTGCAATTTTTTCCGCTCATGATCAATGGCGGCCATAACCAACCCATTGGTAATGGCAACACCATCCACACCCTCTGGATAGATAAAACTGATCCCTTGATATGAACGAGGCTCTCCTGCCGCTTTAACCTCAGAGGCAATCATTGAGAACGCCTCACGATTAAGACGATCGAGCAATTGGTTCAAAGGCTCATCCGCCTTACGCATGTCCTTGACAAGCTCCAAATGAGAGCTCAGATAATCCAAACGCAGGCTGTATGAGCCCAACGCATCCACTACCCGCTCCAATGAAGCCTCAGGCGTTATCGAGTAGAAACCTGACTCATTGAGCTGGTCCAGATCCTTGAGAGACGCCGGCCTAAGTATGCTCTGAACCTTATATTGAGGAGTTGCCACAAACGCATAGACTGCTGCAAGAACGAGCGATACAACAGTAATTGCAAGAACCAAGCGACGCTGTTTCCAGATACCCTTCAATAGAACGAAGAACTCTATGTCGTTAGAGGTTCTATACGGCTGTATTAGCGGGGCATTCATATCTTTTCTTCCATGACAGCTAGACGAAACTTAAGTAGGGCACTTTAAAACAAGAACTCACATAACTGGACCCATTCAGCGGCATTCCCACTCCACCTCCGGAGCTCACCGAGCACAGGTAAAGACCGAGCAATAACTTGGGGATCGCAAAGTAGCACAGGTAGGTAGAAAAACTGTAGCTCGTGAAAGAGATATCAGCACTGCGCCTACAAGCGCAGAGGCATAATTCACAGATGGCTATTAGCCTTCATTCCATAAAAAAAGCCCGGACAGGTCCGGGCTTCTTTCAGTCACTCGAGGTCATTCACTCGACGATCTTGGGCTTGTCGTCCTTGTTCATGTCCATCACCGTCGCCGCCGGCTCGCTCACCACCACGGGCTGCGGTTCGGGAGCGGGCTGCGGCTGGGCCTCGGCGGGTGCTTCCTTCTTCTTGCCGCGGATGCGGTTGATGATCCAGGCGCCGATGGCCAGGGGCACGAAGAAGAACTTCTTCAGGAACACCAGCAGGATGGCGAACAGGCCGGCCTTGGCGGCGACCTTGCCGGCGATCAGGGCGCCCAGGCCATAGGCCGCGACCTTGTCCAGCTCGGGGTTGAAGTCGGCGTAGCGGTTGCCCGGGTTGAACTCGGTCATGGCCAGCACCGCCGGCAGGTTCTGCTCGATGGTCGGCAGCTGGTCCATGTTGGCGATGAAGTTCAGCACCAGCACGCCCTTACGGCCCAGCACGCGGATGTTGTAGTTCAGGGTGTGGGTCTCGGCGTCACCGAACTTCAGCTCCTTGGCCCAGTGCAGCTTGCGGCCTTCGGCGTCGTAGCGCGGCTGGGCGGCCCAGCCGATCAGTTGCACCGGCTCGTAGCCGTTCTCGGCACGCCACTTGTTGTCGGCCTTGGCCTCTTCCTTCATGTCCTTGAGCATGTCGCCGTAGTCGATGTCAGCGGCATCTTCGTCGGAGACGTAGCCGTTCTCTTCGTACTCAACCGTCACCGCCCAGGACTCGTCGGCCAGTGGCGAGATGCCCTTGGGCAGAATCATGCCCAGCGGCAGGACTTCATCCGGCGGGTTGCCCCAGGCATCGGTCAGCACGCGTTCGGCGTCTTCACCAGCGAGGAAGACAAACTGCTCGGGGACGTCGAGGGTGGCGAGGTTGTCGCCGATCACCACCTTGCCCTGCTGGAAGTTCAGGCTGGCGAGGAACTCTTCCTCGGACATCGTCTGGCCATCTTCCTCGATGGTGGCCTCGCCCTCCTCTTCCGCCTGGGTGGCGGCAACGGGTTCTTCGGCGGGGGCTTCGGGTTTGGCGGCGAATGCGGAAGGAATGGCGGCGGCGATAAGGCCGGCCAGGATCAGTTCCTTGATCGACATGGGTAACTCCATGGATGGGCAAAAAGACAGGCGCGAGACGTTACCACGGGCCGGGCCGGGAAAACGGAACCAGCCGAAATATTCGGAAATATTTATCCCGCGCTACGGAACTTTTTGCAAAACATTGGCAATGCGATCAGGGGGTACTGGCCAAAGCCTGCTCCACTGCCTTCACCAGATCCTCGTCATCGGGTTTGGTGAGGCTGGAGAAGTGCGCAATCACCTTGCCCTGGCGATCCACCACGTACTTGTAGAAGTTCCAGCGCGGGCTCTGCCCGGACTGGGCGATGAGGTCGCGGTAGAGCGGCGTCGCCTCGTCCCCGGTGACGTGCTGCGGCTGGGTCATGGCGAAGGTCACGCCTTAGTTCACGTAGCAGACCTTGGCGGTCTCGGCGTTGTCGTCGGCTTCCTGCTTGAAGTCGTCGGAGGGCACGCCCAGCACCTCCAGCCCCTGGTCCTTGTAGCGCTGGTAGAGCGCCTCCAGGCCCTTGAACTGCGGGGTGAAGCCGCAGTGGCTGGCGGTGTTGACCACCACCAGCGGCTTGCCGGCGAAGCGCTGGCAGAGGTCGATGGTTTCCTTGGAACGCAGCTGCTGCATCGAGTGCTGCAGCAACGGCACGCACTCGCTCGCCAGGACGGGGCCGGCGACAGAGACCAGCAGGGGGAGAAGGAAGAGACGTTTCATCGGGCGCTCCACGCGGCAGGGGCAATGCTCGAAGGCTACCCCCGCCCTGCGGAAGCGGCAATCAGCACAGGCTCATGTTCAGTTGCAGCAACGCCAGGCCGCCGCGCTGCCAGCCCCACCAGGCCAGCGCCAGCAGCAGGGTCGCCCCCACGCCGAGCGCCAGCCCCAGGCGCAGGCTCATGCCAGTGCCTGCAGGCGCGCCACCGGCCGCTCGCGCACCGGCCAGTTCAGCGCCGCCGCCATCAGGCTGAGGAGGATGGAAATCTGCCAGACCATGTCGTAGCTGCCCGTGTGGTCGTAGAGGTAGCCGCCCAGCCAGCCGCCGAGGAAGGCGCCGAGCTGGTGGAAGAGGAAGACGATACCACCGAGCATCGACAGGTTGCGCACGCCGAACAGGGTGGCCACGGTGCCGTTGGTCAGGGGCACGGTGGAGAGCCACAGCAGCCCCATGGCGATGCCGAAGGCGTAGGCGCTCCAGGTGCTCAGCGGCGAGTAGACGAAGGCGACGATCACCACCGCGCGCAGCAGGTAGAGCACCGTGAGCAGGCGCGGCTTGGACAGGCGCCCGCCGAGCCAGCCGGCTATATAGGTGCCGAACACGTTGAACAGCCCCACCAGCGCCAGCACCGTGGTACCCACCTGGGCCGGCAGGTGCTGGTCCACCAGGTAGGCCGGCAGGTGCACGCCGATGAACACCACCTGGAAGCCGCAGACGAAGAAGCCCAGCGCCAGCAGCCAGAAGCCGGAATGGCTGCACGCCTCGCGCAGTGCCTCGCCCAGGGTCTGCTCATGGGCGGCCACCGGCAGCGGCTGGTCCTTGATCATTCCCGCCAGGGGCACGATCAGCGCCACCAGCAGCCCCAGTGCCAGCAACGCCGACGACCAGCCCAGCCAGCCGATCAGCCCGAGGGTGCCCGGCAGCATGGCGAACTGGCCGAAGGAGCCGGCAGCGGCGGCGATGCCCATGGCCATGCTGCGCTTCTCCGGCGGCACTGCGCGGCCGACCACGCCGAGAATCACCGAGAACGAAGTGCCCGACAGGCCGATGCCGATCAGCAGCCCCGCGCTCAGCGAGAGCCCCATGGGCGAATGGGAATACCCCATCAGCACCAGGCCGACGGCGTAGAGCACCCCGCCGATCACCACCGTCTTCATCGCCCCGAAGCGGTCGGCGATGGCCCCGGTCACCGGCTGCGCCAGGCCCCAGATCAGGTTCTGCAGGGCGATGGCGAAAGCGAACACCTCGCGCCCCCAGCCGAACTCGGCACTCATGGGCGCCAGGAACAGGCCGAAGCCGTGGCGGATCCCCAAGGACAGGGCCAGGATCAGCGACGCCCCCAGGAGAATCCAGCCACTCGTGCGCCATACGGAAGTCATAGAAGGTCCTCTACGGGTATATACCCGCGTTATCGCGAAAAAATCAGTCCAGGGTTTCCAGTTCGCCCAGCAGCGACATCAGCGCATCGCGCCGCTCGTCACCCATGCGCTCGACCATCCGCTCCTGCACGCTTTCCCAGGCCTGCAGCGCCTGTTCGACACAGGCCTTGCCGCTCGCGGTCAGGGCCACCAGGCGGTTGCGCTGGTCCACGCCCTCGCCCATCCGCACCAGGCCCCGGCCCTCCAGCACCCGCAGGTTGCGGCCCAAGGTGCTGCGGTCCAGCCCCAGGGCCTCGGCCAGGTCGGTGATGCTCGGCTGGTCGAGGCGCTGCAGGTTCTTCAGTAGCGAGTACTGGGCGACGTTGATCCCGACATGCTCCAGGGCGTCGTCGTAGATGCGGGTCAGGTTGCGGCTGGCGCGGCGCAGCCGCGTGCACAGGCATTGGGTCGTCATCATGGATGCGTGTATATACCCGCATCCAATCATCGTCAATGGAAATCAGCCTGGTGGCCGGCATTGTCCGAACTGCCAGAGGCCTCCGTTACCGCTGCCAAGGCCGCGCCGGCACGGGCGCCGTATAAATCGGCACGTCTGCCACCTGCGTTCCGAGGTTCACCGATGCCCAGCTACAAGGCGCCCCTGCGCGACACCCGTTTCCTGCTCAACGAGGTCTTCGACTTCCCCGCCCACTACCGCGCCCTGGCCAATGGCGGCGAAGCCACGCCGGACATGGTCGACGCCATCCTCGGCGAGTGCGCGAAGCTCTGCGAAGAGGTCATCGCCCCGCTCTACCACAGCGGCGACGAGGAAGGCTGCCACCTGGAGAACGGCGACGTGCGCACGCCCAAGGGCTACAAGGAAGCCTACGACGCCTATGTGGCCGGCGGATGGCAGGGGCTCTCGCACCCGGTCGAGTACGGCGGCCAGGGCCTGCCCATGAGCCTCGGCGCCCTCAAGCAGGAGATGCTCGGCACCGCCAACTGGCCCTTCTCCATGTACCCGGGCCTGTCCCTCGGTGCCATGAACACCCTGATGCAGCACGGCACCGAGGAGCAGAAACGCACCTACCTGACGCCCCTCACCGAAGGCCGCTGGGCCGGCACCATGTGCCTCACCGAGCCCCAGTGCGGCACCGACCTGGGCCAGGTGAAGACCCGTGCCGACGCCAACGCCGACGGCAGCTACGCCCTCACCGGCACCAAGATCTTCATCTCCTCCGGCGACCACGACCTCACCGAGAACATCATCCACATCGTCCTCGCCCGCCTGCCCGACGCGCCCAAGGGCACCCGTGGCATCTCCCTGTTCATCGTGCCCAAGTTCCTCCCAGGGGATGCCGGCGGCCTCGGCCCGCGCAACGGCGTCAGCTGCGGCGCGCTGGAGAAGAAGATGGGGATCAAGGCCTCCAGCACCTGCGTGATGAACTTCGACAGCGCCACCGGCTACCTCATCGGCCCGCCGAACAAGGGCCTGGAATGCATGTTCACCTTCATGAACAGCGCACGCATCGGCACCGCCATCCAGGGCGTGGCCACCGCCGAACTGGCCTACCAGGGCGCCCTGGCCTATGCCCGCGAGCGCCGCTCCATGCGCGCCCTCTCCGGCACCAAGGAGCCGGGCGAGGTGGCCGACGTGCTGATGCACCATGGCGACGTGCGCCGCATGCTGCTCACCCAGAAGGCCGTGGCCGAGGGCGGCCGCGCGCTGGTCTACCTGGCCACCCAGTACGCCGACCGCATGATCGAAGGCATCCTGCAGAACGACACCGCCAAGTACGAGCACTGGGACGACAAGCTCGGCTTCCTCACCCCCATCCTCAAGGGCTGCCTCACCGAACTGGGCCTGGAAAGCGCCAACCTCGGCATGCAGGTGTTCGGCGGCCATGGCTACATCCGCGAGCACGGTATGGAGCAGATCGTCCGCGACGCGCGCATCGCCACCCTCTACGAGGGCACCACCGGCATCCAGGCCCTCGACCTGCTCGGCCGCAAGGTGCTGCTGATGACCCAGGGCAAGGCCGTGCGCGACTTCAGCGGCCAGGTGGCGCGCTTCGCCCTCGACCTGCTGAAGACCGAGCCGGCCATGCGCGGCCGCGCCCTGACCCTGCTGAAGATCGCCGGCCAGTGGAACGTCCTGACCCTGCGCATCGCCCTGCGCGCGCGCAAGGACCGCGACCTGGTGGGCACCGCCAGCCACGACTTCCTCATGTACTCCGGCTACGCCGCCCTCGCCTACGCCTGGGCCCTGCAGGAAGCCGCCGCCCGGCGTCGCCTGCGCGAAGGCGGCGCCGAGTCCGAGGACTTCTACCGCGCCAAGCTGGCCACCAGCGCCTTCTACTTCGACCGCCTGCTGCCCCGCGCCAAAGGCCACGCCAGCGCGATGCTCAAGCCGACGAAATCGGTGATGGGCCTGCCGGGGGAGCACTTCGTCTTCGACTGAGCCCCATACCGGGTCTCCCCTGGGAGGCCCGGGATTGGCACGGCCTGGGCTAAAGCAGGCCCGTGGAAATGTCGCCGTCATACACCTGATGTTTCCTACAGCCGAACCCATGGATGAGGGCGCAGCCGCTCTGCCCACCGGTGGTAGCGTCGCGCCGCCCTGAGCCCCCAACACGGACACGCCGATGACCACCACCCGAATCGCCTGGGCGATGCTCGCCCTGCTCGCCACCCCGGCCCTTGCCACACCCGAACCCCGGCCCGATGCCTACAGCCTGCTGACCCACAACGCCTTCTTCCTCACGCCCCTGCCATTCAAGTTCAGCTGGAACAACCAGGAGCGCGCGCGCCTGATGACCCGCGCCGCGTACCTGGAGGATCGCGACCTGGTGATCTTCAACGAACTGTTCGACAACGCCGCCTCCGACATCCTGCTGAACGGCCTGAAGGACCGCTACCCGCACCAGACCCCGGTATTGGGCCGCTCCACCAGCGGCTGGGACGAGAGCACCGGCAACCCCGCCGCCAAGCTCGAGGACGGCGGCGTCGCCATCGTCAGCCGCTGGCCCATCGTGCGCCGGGTCCAGTACCTCTACCGCGACGCCTGTGGCGCCGACGGGCTGGCCAACAAGGGCTTCGTCTACGTCAAGGTGCTGCGCGGCGAGCGCCCCTTCCACGTCATCGCCACCCACACCCAGGCCGCCGACGCCGCCTGCCCCGATGGCGGGCAAGCGGTACGTGAAAGCCAGTTCCGGGAAATGCGCGCCTTCATCGACCGGCAGAACATCCCGGCGGACGAAGTGCTCTTCGTCGGTGGCGACCTCAACGTCGTGCGCGGCAGCGCCGAGTACCCGCGCGTGCTGGCCCAGCTGGACCTGCGCGCGCCCGACAGCTACGCCGGCGCCCCCGCCACCTGGGACACCCGGCGCAACGGTGTGACCGGCTACCAGTACCCCTACAAGGACAACGGCCCCGGCAAGGCGCCGACCAACCCGCCGGAATACCTCGACTACATCCTGGTTTCCAACCGCCACGGCCAGGTGTCCTACTGGCACAACCAGGCGCTGGACATGCCCTCCCCGCGCTGGAGCGCCAGCGACGGCGTCAACACCTGGCACTACCAGGACTACTCCGACCACTACCCGGTCGCCGCCTTCACCTACGCCGACCCGCAGCGCACGCCGCGGCAGGCCTTCAAGCCCACCGACAACCGCTACGCCCGCGTGGTGCTGCGCAGTGTCGACAACGGCAACGCCCTGCGCACCGGGGAGAAGGCGACCAACTGGGTCACCGTCACCGGCAACGGCCGCGACGACGCCAGCACCTTCAGCCTCAACGACTGGGACCACTTCGCCAGCTTCTGCGTGCGCAATGGCGACTATGTGACCCTGGAATCCCGCGCCTACCCGGGCTACTTCCTCACCTGGTACGAACACGGCGCCGGCAAGTACGGCTACTACCCGGCAGCCGGGAAGCCCTCGCGGCACCTGCGCGTGCAGATCGACAACGACCAGGGGCAATGCCTGAAGGATAGTGACCAGGTGGCGTTCATCGACTACAGCGGCCAGCGCCCGCTGCCCGGCCGCGACTACTACCTGAAGATCTGGCCCGACGGCGCCTGGAAGGACCACCTGTTCCTCTGGGGCGAGGCCTACGACGCCAGCCGCTTCCGCGTGGAGGTGGCGCCGACCGCGGTCTACGAGAACTGGTACGACAGGCTGCGTTTCTGAGCCCTGACAGCGCCGGGGCCTTGCGCCCCGGCGTTCACCCCAGCAGCGCCAGCGCCACCAGCACGGCCACCTCGGCCAGCTCCACCAGCGCCCCGGCCGTGTCGCCGGTGGTGCCGCCCAGCCGCCGCAGCAAGCCGCGTCGCCACAAGGCGAATACGACCAGGGCGGCCGCCAGGGACACCAGCGCCACCCAGCCGAATACCAACCCGAGCAACACATGGGCGCCCAGCACCCAGGGCAGCTCCCGGCGTGGCAGGTGCTCCGCCAGAGCCTGCCCCAGCCCACCTGCACGAACGTAAGGCGTGGTCATGAACAGCAGCGGCAGCAGCCCCCGCGCCAGCCAGGGCGCCAGCAACAGCGCGGCGATGGGGCCCTGCTCCAGCAGGGCGACCAGGGCAGAAAACTTCAGCAGCAGGACCAGCACCAATACGACCACGGCGATGGGGCCGCTGCGCGGGTCCTTCATGATGGTCAGGGTGCGCTCGCGGTCGCCGTAGCCGCCCACCCAGGCGTCCGCCGTATCGGCCAGCCCGTCCAGGTGCAGGCCACCGCTCAAGGCCACCCAGGCGGCGAGCAGCAGCGCGGCCTTGAGCAGCACCGAGGTGTCACCCAGCAGCCATTCCAGCGCCAGCAGCGCCAGGCCGAGCAGCCCCCCCACCAGCGGGTAGAACAGCAGCGAGCGCCCCACCTGCACCGGCTCGGGCATGCCCGGCAGGCGCACCGGCAGGCGGGTGAGGAATTGCAGGGCGATCAGCAGCGGGATCATGGCAAAACGATCCGGTGCAGCGTGGCGTGGGGCACCTCCACCTGCATCAACTGGGCTCGGGGCAGGCCCCGCGCACGGGCCAGCAGCAGGCGGATCACCCCGCCGTGGCTGACCACCAGCAGGCGCTGGCCGGCGAAGCCTTCCTGCAGCCGCGCAGCCGCGGCGTGGACGCGGGCCTCGAAGTCCAGCAGCGTTTCGCCCCCGGGCGGGGTGAAGCTGTAGGGGTCGTTCCAGAACAGGCCCAGCCCGGTTTCGTCGGTGGCCATCAACTGGGCGGCAGTGCGGCCCTCCCAGGCGCCGAAATGCAGTTCGCGCAGGTCGGCATCGAAGCGCAGCGGCAGGTCCAGGCGCCCGGCCAGCTCCTCGGCGAAGCGCGCGCAGCGTTGCAGTGGCGAGGCGACGATGGCGTCCCAGGGGCCGGCCCCCTCCACCGCGCCGCGCATCTGCGCCCAGCCGGTTTCGGTCAGGGCGTCGTCCAGGCTGCCACGGAAGCCGGCACCCAGCTCGGTCTCGCCATGGCGCAGCAGGTCGATGACCAGGCTCATGCCGGGCGATCCGAGACCGCGGCTTCGGCGAAGGTGGCCATGCCGTTGTGCAGGTCGCAGGCCAGGCGCAGCAGCGGCAAGGCGATGGCGGCACCGCTGCCCTCGCCCAGGCGCAGGCCGAGGTCGAGCAGGGTTTGCGCCTGCAGCTCCGCCAGCACGGCCTGGTGGCCCGGCTCGGCGGAGCGGTGGGAGAACAGCAGCCAGTCGCGGCAGGCCGGGTTCATGCGCACCGCGCACAGGGCGGCCACGCTGCAGATGAAGCCATCCACCAGCACCGGGATGCCGCGCTGGGCGCAGCCGAGGTAGGCACCGGCCAGGGCGGCGACCTCGAAGCCGCCGAGGCGGCGCAGGCTTTCCAGCGGGCCATGGCAATGGGGGCTGTGCAGGGCCAGGGCGCGCTCGATCACCTCGGCCTTGTGCTGCACGCCCTTGTCGTCCAGCCCGGTGCCGGGGCCGACCAGTTGCGCCGCCGGGGTGCCCAGCAGCGCGCAGGCCAGGGCGCTGGCGGCGGTGGTGTTGCCGATGCCCATCTCGCCGCCGAGGTAGATGTCCGCGCCCGACTCCACCGCGCGCACGGCGCTGGCGCGGCCGGCCTCCAGGGCGGCCAGGCACTGGGCATCGCTCATGGCCGGCTCGCGGGCGAAGTTGGCAGTGCCGGCGCCCAGGCCCAGGTGCAGCACGCCGGGCAGTTTTTCCAGGGGCACGGCGGTGCCCAGGTCGACCAGTTCCAGGGTGGCGCCGAGGCTGTGGGCCAGCACGCTGATGGCCGCGCCGCCGCGCACGAAGTTGCGCAGCATCTCGCCGGTCACCGCCTGCGGGTAGGCGGAAACGCCCTCCGCCACCACGCCGTGGTCGCCGGCGAACACGGCGAACCAGGGCCGCGCCACCTCGGGGCGATCGCTGCCCTGCATGGCGGCCAGGGTGATGGCCAGGCCTTCCAGCTGGCCCAGGGCACCACGGGGCTTGGTCAGTTGGTCCTGGCGGGCCTGGGCCCGGGTGCGGGCGACATGGTCCTGGGGCTGGCACTCGGCCAACCACCACGCGAGGGTGTTCATAGGGGCTCTCCCTTCAACAGCATGGGCAGGCCGGCGACGGTGAAGGTCACGCGGGTGCAGCGCTCGGCCAGGGTCTGGTGCAGCCAACCGGCTTCATCGACGTAGCGGCGGGTCAGTTCGCCCAGGGGCACCACCCCGAGGCCGGTTTCATTACTCACCAGCAGCACCCGCCCCGGCAGCTCGCCGATGCAGGCCAGCAGGGCATCGCGCTCGGCGACGAGGCGCGCCTCGTCCTCCAGCATCAGCAGGTTGGTCAGCCACAGGGTCAGGCAATCCACCAGCAGGCAGGTGCCGGGGGCGGCATGCTCGCGCAGCACCCGGGCCAGTACGACGGGCTCTTCCACCAGGCCCCAGTGGTCGGGGCGGCGGGCGCGGTGGCTGGCCACGCGCTGGCTCATTTCGCCGTCCAGGGGCTGGCTGGTGGCGATGTAGGTGACGGCCAGGCCGGATTCAGTGGCGAGGCGTTCGGCCAGGCGGCTCTTGCCCGAGCGGGCGCCGCCGAGGATGAGTTCAGCCATGGACGGGCTCCAGGCCGCAGAGGCGGCGCAGCAGGTCGGTATCCAGGTGGCGCTCGACCTGGTCGGCCAGGCGCTCGATGTCACGCTCGCGCAGCGCCGGGTAGTCCACCGCCTGCACCTCGGCGAGGCCGGCCCAGCGCAGCAGCGCATCGCGGGCCTCGGCGCCTTCGAACAGGCCGTGCAGGTAGGTGCCGAGCACCTGGCCGTCGACGCTCATGGCACCGTCGGCGCGGCCATCGTCCAGCCGCACCGCCGGTTGCTCCAGGGCGCCGCCGCGGCTGACCCCGGCGTGGATCTCGTAACCGGTCACTGGCGCGTTCTCCAGGCCCAGGTAGCCGCGCACGTTGCGCAGCTGCTTCTCCGGCTCCAGCACCGTGTCGAAGGCCAGCAGGCCGAGGCCGGCGCTGCTGCCGGCGGGCCCTTCCAGGCCATGAGGGTCGTCGATGCGCTCACCGAGCATCTGCAGGCCGCCGCAGATGCCCAGCAGCTTGCCGCCGTAGCGCAGGTGGCGGGCGATGGCCAGATCCCAGCCCTGCTGGCGGAGGAAGGCCAGGTCGGCGCGCACGCTCTTGGAGCCGGGTAGCACGATCAGGTCCGCCGGCGGCATCGCCTGGCCGGGGCCGACCAGCGTCAGCTGCACCTGCGGGTGCAGGCGCAGCGGGTCGAAATCGGTGTGGTTGCTGATGCGTGGCAGCACCGGCACCACCACCTTCAGCGCCTCGCGGGGCTTGGCGTCCTGGCGCCGGTCGATAGCGTCCTCCGCCTCCAGGTGGAAGTCGGTGAGGTACGGCAGCACGCCGAGCACCGGCTTGCCGGTACGTTGTTCCAGCCAGTCGAGGCCCGGCTGCAGCAAGGCGATGTCGCCGCGGAAACGGTTGATCACGAAGCCTTTCACCCGCGCCTGCTCGCTTTCCGAGAGCAACGCCAGGGTGCCCACCAGGTGGGCGAAGACGCCGCCCCGGTCGATGTCGGCGATGAGGATCACCGGGCAATCCACCGCCTCGGCGAAGCCCATGTTGGCGATGTCGTTGGCGCGCAGGTTGATCTCCGCCGGCGAGCCCGCCCCTTCCACCATCACCACCTGGTAACCGGCTTCGAGGCGCTGGTGGGAGGCCAGCACCGCCTGCATCGCCACCTTCTTGTAGTCGTGGTAGGCGACCGCGTTCATCGAGGTGACGGCGCGGCCGTGGATGATCACCTGGGCGCCGACGTCGGTATTGGGCTTGAGCAGCACCGGGTTCATGTCGGTGTGCGGCGCCAGCCCACAGGCCTGGGCCTGCACCGCCTGGGCGCGGCCGATCTCGCCGCCGTCGGCGGTCACCGCGCTGTTCAGCGCCATGTTCTGCGGCTTGAACGGCACCACCGCCACGCCCTGGCGCTTGAGCCAGCGGCACAGCGCGGTCACCAGGGTGCTCTTGCCGGCGTCGGAGGTGGTGCCCTGCACCATCAGCGTGGTCATGCGAGCTCCCGGGCGAAGCCGCTCAGGGCCTGGTCCAGGCGCCGCCAGCCGGCTTCGTCCGGTGGCAGGCCGAAGCGCAGGCTCGACGGCGTGAGGAACAGGCGAGTGAGGATGCCGTGGGCGGCGAGGTATTCGTGCATCACCCCGGCGTGGGGCATGGCCACCCACTGGAACAGGGCGCAGCCACCGGTGGGCTGCAGGCCGTTGTCGGTGAGCAGGCGCGCCAGGCGCTGCCCGTCCACCAGCAGGCGTTCACGCTGCCGGGCCT
>BATO01000096.1 GCA_000474255.1 Aquipseudomonas alcaligenes MRY13-0052 | reverse complement strand
AGACACGGATCGCGCCACTGAGGCCGAGCCCCTTGTACAGCGGCATGGCGCAGTGGTGCCCGGCACGCACGGCGATGCCCTGTTCGGTGAGCAGGTGGGCGAGGTCGGCGTTGTGCACGCCTTCGACGCCGAAGCAGGCCAGTGCCACCCGGGGCTCGCCCACCAGGCGCACACCGTCGCGGGCGGCGAGGCCGGCCAGCAGCTTGGCGTGGAGCACGGTCTCGTGGGCGGTGACGGCGGCCGCATCGAGGCTGCCGAGGTAGTCCAGCGCGGCGCCGAGCCCGATCACCGGGGCGATGGCCGGGGTGCCGGCCTCGAAGCCCAGGGGCGCGCTGTGGAAGTCGGCGTCCTGGTAGTCGGTGCGGTGCACCATCTCGCCGCCGAACTGCCAATGCTCCAGACGGGCCAGGGCATCTGCACGGCCGTAGAGCACGCCGACGCCTTCCGGGCCGTAGAGCTTGTGCCCGGAGAACACATAGAAGTCGCAACCCAAGGCCTGTACGTCATGACGGCCGTGGACCACGCCCTGGGCGCCATCCACCACGGTCAGCGCGCCCTGCTGGCGGGCCATGGCCAGCAGCTCGGCGAGGGGCTGCCAGCGGCCGAGCACATTGGACAGCTGGCTGACGGCGAGCAGGCGTGTACGCGAATCGATCAGTTGGCGGGCCTGATCGAGGTCGATATCGCCCCGTGCATCCAGCGGCAGCACCACCAGTTCGAGCTGGCGGCGGCGTGCCAGTTGCTGCCAGGGCAGCAGGTTGGCGTGGTGTTCCAGGGCGCTGATGACGATGCGATCACCGGGCGCGAACTGCCGCTCCAGCCCATAGGCCAGCAGGTTGAAGGCTTCGGTGGCGCCCCGGGTGAAGACGATCTGCGCCGGGTGGGCGGCATTAAGCCAGTGGGCGACACGCGTCCGGCTGCCTTCGAAGGCCCGGGTCGCCCGCTCGCCCGGCAGGTGTTGAGCACGGTGCACATTGGCCGCGCCGCTGGCGTAGTAGCCGAGCAGGGCATCGAGCACCGCCTGGGGCTTCTGCGAGGTGGCGGCGCTGTCCAGGTAGGTCTGCCCCTCGGCGTCGAGGGCCGAAAGGGCGGGGAAGTCGGAGCGCCAAGGGGACGGAAGCATAGCGATGAGCCTGAGACCGGAAAGTGCTGGAAGCCAGAAGCTGGAAGCCGGAAGTACTCGAGGTCACTTCCGGCTTCTGGCTTTCGACTTCAAGCTGTCTTTTTAGTTATGCGCGTGAAGGGCTTCGTTCAGCTCGATGGCCGTCTTGTTGGTCTTGCACTCGACGGCGCCGTTCTGCGAGTTGCGGCGGAACAGCAGGTCGGGCTGGCCGGCCAGGTCGCGGGCCTTGACCACTTTCACCAGGGCGTTCTGGTCGTCCAGCAGGGCGACCTTGGTGCCGGCGGTGATGTACAGGCCGGCTTCGACGATGTTGCGGTCGCCCAGGGGGATGCCGATGCCGGCGTTGGCGCCGATCAGGCAGCCTTCGCCCACGGCGATGACGATGTTGCCGCCACCGGAGAGGGTGCCCATGGTGGAGCAGCCGCCGCCCAGGTCGGAGCCCTTGCCGACGAAGACGCCAGCGGAGACGCGGCCTTCGATCATGCCCGGGCCTTCGGTGCCGGCGTTGAAGTTGATGAAGCCTTCGTGCATCACGGTGGTGCCTTCACCCACATAGGCGCCCAGGCGCACGCGGGCGCTGTCGGCAATGCGCACGCCGGCGGGGACCACGTAGTCGGTCATCTTGGGGAACTTGTCCACGGAGAAGACTTCCAGCAGCTCGCCCTTCAGGCGTGCTTCCAGCTGACGCTCGGCCAGTTCGGTCAGGTCGACGGCGCCGTGGCTGGTCCAGGCGACGTTGGGCAGCAGCGGGAAGATGCCGGTCAGGTTCAGGCCGTGGGGCTTGGCCAGGCGGTGGGACAGCAGGTGCAGCTTGAGGTAGGCCTCCGGGGTGGAGGTCAGGGCGGCGTCTTCGGCCAGCAGGGTGGCGACCAGCGGCTTCTGGCTTTCGGCCAGGCGGGTCAGCAGGGCGGACTGGGCCGGGTCGATTTCCTTGAGCGCGGAGGCCAGGTCGGCGGCCTGGGCATTGCTGAAGGCGATGGCCTGGTTGCCGGCGCTGTAGCCAAGGATCGGGGTGATGGCCTCGACCAACTGGGCGCTGGGCTTGAGCAGGGGCTGGGCGTAGAAGACTTCCAGCCAGTTGCCCTGGCGGTTCTGGGTGCCGACGCCGAAAGCGACGCTGAAGAGTTGGGTGGACATGGGAATTCCTCGTTCTGAATAGGTGGATCAGGCGGTCCGGTCGATGGCTTGCCGGGCGGTGCCGAGACGGTGTGCGGTCACTTGAAGGCGGCGGCGTAGAGCTCGGGCTTGAAGCCGACCAGGGTGCGGGTGCCCAGGTCGAGTACCGGTCGCTTGATCATCGACGGCTGGGCCAGCATCAGTTCGATGGCCTTGGCCTGGTCGAGATCGGCCTTCTGCGCGTCGTCGAGTTTGCGGAAGGTGGTACCGGCACGGTTGAGGACGGTTTCCCAGCCGTGTTCGGCACACCATTTCTGCAGATTGGCGCGGTCGATGGCGGAAGCCTTGTAGTCGTGGAAGGCATAGCTCACGCCCTGCTCGTCGAGCCAGGTGCGGGCCTTCTTCATGGTGTCGCAGGCCTTGATGCCGTAGAGAGTGTAAGTCATTGATTTACCTACTGGTCTTGGGGCTCTCCAAATCCTCCCCAAAACTCCGCCAAAATGATGGTCGAGGATTATGCCACGACATCAACCCATTCGGCGCCGCGGCTGTCCAGGTAGATGCCAGTCATTTTCTCCGAGCGGTGTCCGAGGAGTCGTTGCGGGTCGCGGCCTTGCTCCTTGTGGAGTCGGGCCGCCAGCGAGCGCTGTTCATGGAAGGTAGGCGGGTGGTCGCCGATCTGGATCAGGCCCTTCGAGGCGGCCGAGTCCCTGGCCGCTGCGAACGCAGATGACAGGGTGTCTAGCACCACAGGTTGGCCGGCCTTTGCGCGGCTGATGGTTCGGCTGTGGTGCACCAGGTAGGGCGACACAACCCCGTCCCGGCACCGCTTGATTACCGCTGCCAGGTCCAGGCCGATGCAGTCCAGACGTATTGATGTGCTCAGCCTGATCCGGGCGCCGGTCTTGAGCTGGACCACATGTAGGAAATCCTCCTCCACCTTCTTGAACATCATCCCGGCCACATCCTCCCGCCGCTGGCCAGAGAGCAGCGCCAGCTCCATGGCGCGCTTCAGCCATTCCTGCTTGGCCTCGCCGTAGATGGCGAGCCACATCTCCAGCGTCAGGCGCTCGCGCTTGATCGTCACCCGCGCTGCCTTAGTCACATCGACAGGGTTCGCTTCACACCACCCCGCCGCAATCGCCTCCGCAAAAACGTCACTCAGCCTAGACCGCATGGCTCGAGCCATCTGCGCCTTCCCTTCCTTTGCCAGGCTGCCGAGGTAGTTCGCGACGGCGAAGGTCGACACCTCTCGCATGTCCAGGTGCCCAAACTGGGCGACTAGCCTCTTCAGGTGCATCTTCCCGTTCTTGATGCTCGCGTCAGATAGTCCTCGTTCGGCGAACAGCACCAAGTACTCCTCAATCCAGGCCGCGAACCGGCCGCCATTCTTCTGCGGCTGCAGCTCCATGCGGGCTTGTAGTGTCGGAACGGCAGGCTGCGCATTCATGTTGGCGCTGATGGCCTCCGAGACGGCCAGGGCCTTGTCGGTCCCCAGGCCGAAGAAGCGACCCGAAACCGGGTCGCGATAGGTGTAGTACGTCTTGCCGTTGCGTTTGTCGGTCTTCTTGTAGAGGTTCTCTGGCAGGTCTTTCGATCCTGCTTTACGCGGCCTTGGCACCATGGCGGGCGATCTCGATGCGGCTGAGCAGTGTTCCGCCAGGCACGCGTGGTGCTGGCGCCGGTTCGGAGTAGTGGGCCTCGGAATCCACATAGTAGCTGCGGCCGCATTTGCGCGGCGCGGGCGATATGCGGCCCTCCCGGGCCCACTTCCGCAAGGTGTTGGCGCTGGGCGGGGTGCGGAACTGCTCCGCTGCCCACTCCTCGAGGGTCATGAGCGACATAGGAATACCTCCCCGCCGGTCATTGCCGGCAGGCTGTGGTGGGGTAGGGGGGGGTTACTTGGTGGGCTTCTTGCGGCGTGCTTTGGCGAAGCTCTTGGAGCACTCGGCCACGCCATTCGCTACGTCTTCGGGGAGGATCGCCGTCATGCAGTGGGGGCAGAGCGGAGCCATGCTGCGACTGCGCCAGGCAGCGTCCATCACCTTCGCGGCCCGGCTGACGATCCGGAATTTCTCGACCTCTTCCAGCTCGCGCCGGCGGCGGTCGATCTCGGCTTTCGCCCGCTGGAATACGCCAACCACGGACAGGAATGCGTCGAACGCTTCAATCTCCTGCTCGCAGTCCTGGCACCAGACGCGGCGCTCCTTGTCGTCGTAGACAAGCTGGCGATGCCGGCATGTGGATGGCGGGCGCCTGGTCAGACCTCTGGCGACGCGAAGATCCTCGATCTGAACGACCTTAGGTCCGTAGAGGTATTCCTGGGGTTCAATCGGTGGTCCGGCCATTACACCACCCCGTCTGTCTTGGTGGTGAGAAGCACCTCGGCTGCCAGTTCATCCCATGCAGAGAATCCCTGGCTGCCAAGGATCGCCGCAACTCGCTTGAGCATGTCGATAGGCACGCGTACCGCGTCGTGCTGCTGGGGTGGGAGGGCGTAGAGTCGCGCATCATCGGGCAGTTGCCGGCCCGCGCTATTCAGGACAGCACGCACGGGCTCCGGGTGATCTGGGTTGTGATGAACGCGCCCCACGATTTGCTGCCCCCTGATCGCGTCGAGCTCGGCGCGGAGCTTGTGGTTCTCGTCGATCAGGCGAGGCAACTGCTCCTCTACCTGGGCGCGGAGCTGGTCGCGCTCGCGACGAGCAGTAAACTCCCCATCGCGAAATGCAGTTGTCAACTCTGCCGCAACAACATCACAGGATTTCTTGTGGCCAACGAACAGCTCTCTCATACCGTCGCCAGCTCTCACGCAATAGGGCCAAAAGCCTTTTCCAGTCGGTTCAACGCGATACCGTTCGCTCATGGCCGAATCTCCGTCTTTCCTTTCAGTAGCCAGTAGGCCAAGCGTTCGCGCCATGTCATGAAACGGGCCTTTCCTCGGGCATTGATCAGTAGGAGGCCGTCCTTCTTCTTGTGAACTCGGATCGCATGCCCATCAAGAACATGCGATGCCTCCTGAAGCGTGTGCTTTGCCTGCGCTTCAGGATTGCTGCCGCTGTAGCTCAGGTTGTGGGCGATCCCCTGGCATTGGCTCGCCAGCTTCGACTCGTATTTCACATCGCTCATCGGTCGTTCTCCTGGGGCGGGGTGGGCGCTGGCTTGTTCCAGGACTGGGCCAGGCCTTCGGTGGAGAAGGCCTCCACGGTGCGGTTGCACTTCGGGCAGGTGAGACTCAGAAACCCGGAGTGCCGCATCCCCATCAACTCGCCTTCATGGCCGCAGTGACACGGCTTGATCTTCTCGCTCATGCCTCGCCCCCATTCCCCGCCTCAGTTGTAACCCCCTGGTTTACACCTGCCAGGTGCGGGTTCAGGCGCAGGAGTGCGTTGTAATAGTCGTTCCAGCCCTCCTTCCTCCGGCCCTCGTCACCTTCGCCGTACACGACATACATCGGCTCCGGCAGCACGACAGCCTGCTGCTGTTCGGATGCAGGCGGGGTGGTGGCGACAGGAAGCGCTGGGGGCGCAGCGTTTAGGATTGCCACGATGTCCTGGCAGCCCTGGCATTCAGGGTCAGCCGTGAAGTGATAGAGCAGACCAGGCTTCAGTACGGTATGGCGCTGCTCGCAAAGGCGCAGTTCGAAGGGCTGTTCTGATGCAGGCGGGATGTAGTGGCATGGCTCGGAGCCCTCCTTGCACCAGCCGCAGCGCTTTCCGTTGCAGGTCTGAGGCCTGGCGCCCATGGTTGGCACCCCAGCAGCAGGCGGGGCGGAGAGCGCGGCGCGTAGTTCCGCAATTTCCGCAGCCTGAGTGTCGCATCGGGCTTCGAAGTCGCGGCGCAGTCGCCACTGTTCTGCGCGCTCGCCTTCCAGCGCTGCCACGGTCCGCTCGTACTGGGCGACGGTCATCAACGGGACCATCTCACCCGTGCTTTCGGCCAGCATCGATTCGACCACGGCACGTTCGGGCACGAACTCCCACTCACCGAGTTCCAATCCCTCCGTGCCGTTGAAAGGTTCGTCGAGCGCGAGTTGCCCGACTACCTCCGGCTGCTCCCCCTGCACCTGCGCGGCGGGAGGGGTGGCGCGGGTGTTCCACTGCTTTATGGCCTCGGCCTTAGCGCGCTCGATGTACTGCTCGGCGTAGCGGTAGTTGGTGAACGGATCACCCCGGCGCTCCTCAATGGTCATGAGGTCGCTGATCTGAATGCCTACCACCGCCCCTCCGCATTTTTCGCATTCGATTACGTAGTAAGTGCCGTCGCCACTCGGCAGGTCAGGAATCTCCCCGCAGAACGGGCACGGCTTCAGTTCTTCGCTCATGGAATACGCTCCCATACGTTCTTGTCTGCCAGCGCCTCGTGGCTGGCGTAGGTGGATTTCATGTCGATGCCCTGGAGCTCGCACTGCTGGCCGTCGTCGGCGATGACCAGATAGCGGTGGCGAGTGGGGATGTGCAGGTAGCGAGGTGCGCCCCGGGCGAGGGCATCGGTATGGAGCTTTCTGGCGCCGTCGGTGAACATCACGCCACCGCCTTGCGCGGGTATCGCGCGCCACGGTATTCGGGCTCTGGCTGGTACTGCGGCGTACGGATCAAGTTGGTCAGCAGCTCTTTCCAAGTCGCGGCGTTGTTCGGCAGGCAGATGCCGAATTCCTTGGTGTCGTACTCGACTTCGCGGGACAGGCTGCGCACCAGCTCCAGTGGAACGGCCACGTTGGAACAGCCGCTGTTGTAGTAGCCGAGGTTCTGGAGCACGTGTTGCTCCTGGTACACACCTGCGCGCTCGAGCGTCCAGCAGTAGCCACGGTCGTCAGGGCGCCACAGGGTGATTGCTTTGTCACGGCGCTTTGTGTGCTTGAGGCTGAGGACGATGTACTGCCGCTGAGTGGCGGATTCGGAGAGGCCGGTCATGGCTGAATCCTCCGGAACTCGACGACCCAGACCCAGGGGTTGGCGCCCCAGCTGCCGGCGCCGTTGATGGATTCCCACAGGCGCGCAAACACGCTGGCCAGCCGGTCACCGTGGCGCATATCCTTGTGCGAGCAGCCCTCGGCCAAGGCATCGGCGTCGCTGATGTCCTGCAACCGCTCCACGCGCACGTCGGTGATCTCCAGCAGGATGCGGCTGTAACGCCGGTGCAGGTGGATGCTTGGCACGGATCGCTCGGGCAGCAGACCGTCATAGCTTGGGCCTGTCTGAGCATCCTCATCATCGAACAGCGAGCACAGATAAACCGTTTCGCCATGCTTTCCGCCGGCGGCGAAATAGTGACCGTATTCGCAGTCATAGCCGAGGCTCTCGCGCACCCACAGCCGGTCGCCGGGCTGGCCGTAGGGGCAGACGCACCCGCGCTCTCCATCGCTCCACCATGCGCCGAAGACTTCAGGGCCAGGCTGTTGCTCGCCGTGGCGATCAACAACGGCGACGTTGTAGTTTTCTACCGTGACGCTCGCGTCTTCGTGCGGCTGGTGCTTCATCACGCGTCGCGTGACCGTCTTCCGGCCTTCAAGGATGGCGCGGACCGAACTGCCAGAGAAAATGATCGGGCGCTCTTTGCGATGAATGGCGTTCATGGCAGCAGCTCCGCAGGGATATTGACTTCGTCGCCGAGATTGGCGGCTACGATGGCGCGGCAGACGGCGATGAGGGGCGTTTCGCCAATTCCAGCGAAAACAGGTTTCCGCGTATAGACGGCCCATCTTTCTCCTTGGTTTACCAGCGATCCGATGTGCTCACGAATCAGCGGCCCGCCGCAATGCCAGCACGTTGATGGCGCATAGCTAGACTGTTCATCGCCGCCAACGCTTATTGCCAGTGATCCAAATAGAGCGAACGGCTTTTTTGGCTGTCCACTTCGTGGCGATAACATGATCGTATTCACGCCATCTACTTGCGCAACCGCCCAATCCAGCGCCGCGCCAATCAGATCGGAGGTGCGTACAGTTTTCATCTCGGACACGTTTCTTCCCTCCAGCGCAGTGCGCAGAGTAGGTGGGGATGGGGTGGTTTAGGCTGTGAGGCGGTGTTCTACGGAAGTGCGGCGCGCCAGCTCTACGAGCCATTCAGCCAGGGCTGCTGGGGTGTGTTCGCGCTCGGCCTTGGTGATCGATGGGAGCCGCGGGTAATTCTTGGTCGGCCTCACACAATGGGTCGGCCTTCCAGGTCTTCGGGGAATCGGCGGTAGGTCACTGGGCTGGCAGCCCACGATGTAGAGCCACGTCGCTTTCTCAGCCCTGTGGCCCCAGTGGAACTGCTCGATCTCGATGGCCCAGCCGCCGTATTCATCGGGGAACTCATTGGGATGAGGTAGACGGCAGTGGTTGAACAGCGAGCTTTCTGCCGGATGCTCCAGCACGCCCCCCCACATACGGACTTGCTCGACTGCCCAGGGCCCAAGAGCCTTCTCATCAGGCCGCCCTTTGGCGAATTGCCGCAGTCGTCCCCAGGTACGGCACGGAGGGTGCGCCACAACTGGAGATCCGCCACACCAGGTCCTGGCGTCCCTGTCGATGTCGTACACGTCGCAGCCGGCCAGCGTCTTGTAGATGCTGTCCGCACGAGCGAACAGCACGACCACAGGTTTGGTCATGATTTCTCCAGGTCGTCCTACTCCATTCCGCTGGTGCGGATGGAGGGGGTGGGGTAGGTTTGGGGTGCCGGCGTTGCGCCGGATTTGGGAGGGGCGATGCCTATCGATTTGCCGGTCTTCACGACCAACTACCGCGGCCACGACTATTCGCTGACGTTCTCTCAATACCCGAACGGCGTCACTGTCGAGGTGGATATCGATGTAGATCGATATCCGACACGTCCGGAAGGCGGGCTACATCCGGATTACGAGACAGCCAAGAAGAAGGGCTCTGCGCTCGCGCAGCACCTGATCAATCAGTTGATCAACAGCTAGCCGCATCTTCCTGCTTGTCGAGCTGCTGCGATTCAGCCTCGCCCTGCTGGTGCAGTTTGCGCGCCACGCTTTTCGATATCGTGATTTCGTGGCGCGGCACGGCGAATGCGTGAGCAGAACCTGCAGGCCCAAGCGCATGCAGGTTCAGGATTGCCAGCTGCAGAGCCTCGGCAATTTCCTCGATGCCGTGCCAGGCCATCAGGTCATCCAGCTTGGAGCGGATACCGGGCCTGACCCGGTGTCGCAGTTCTTCCTCGCCGCGCTCCTTGCGCCGCGCTGCTGCGTCTGCTGATCGTTGCTGGCTGGTCTTGGCCATGGTCAGCGAGTCTCCGGGAACTGGATTTCGTACTGCTGGCAGACCCGCTTGAAGATTCGCGGGTCCAGCTCGCTCGCCTTGATGGCTTCCCGCCGCGTCAGCCCGATAGCCAGGTAGGCGCGAAGCTTGGCGGCGTGGACCTCGTAGCGGGCCAGGTGGGCGCGACCGCGGCCTTCTAGGAAGGTGATCTCGTGCTCTTCGGCGAGAGACACCAGGCGCTTCCTGCTGATGCCGGTCAGCTTCTCGATCTCGGTAATGCAGTGGGTCGCAGCCAGCTCCCGCACCTGGGTCATCTTCTCTTCGTCCTGCACGGCCTGGATCTGCCGCCGGCTCATGATCTCGATGTCCAGCGTCTTGCCCTTGCGTGCCATCAGCTTGGCGTAGCGCCTGGGGAACTTGACCGGGTCGATCCCGGTGGCGCTGCCCAGCATGGCCACCTGCTGCTCGTGGCTGCGGATGCATCCTGTGGAGAGCATCACGCCACCTGCTGCGCCTGGTGGCGCTTGTAGCCGAGCACCCAGAGGGTGCCGAGGTGCTCGGTGAAGATGGGCCTGGTGTAGCCATAGCGCTCGGCGATGGCTGCGGCTTCGCGGATGTTCTTGCCGGCGAACTCTTCGATGTCGGCTGCGGGTTGCTGGCGCTGCTGCATGTTGTTCTCCTTGATTGCGTGCATAGGTCGCCGGCCTCACCGGAAGCAGACACTTCCGCAAGGCCTATCCGGCATGGCCGGCGGCGTATGGACTCAACAAAAAGGCTGGCCAGCTATGCTGGGCAGCCCTGCCTCCGTACCTGTGTTCGTCTACTTCATGGCGGTGTCCTCCGCAGTTGCACCTGGGTGCCGGTGCCGCTCGTGCTCTCGTTGTTGCCCCGCGCGCGGCGTCATGCGTTGCGCGGTGGCGCCCCGTGTCGGTTCGGGGAATAGGTGCAGGCGGCAGGCGCTTCCCTGCGTGCATCTGGACTAGCCATTCCTGGCCCCGGACTCGCCTGCGAAAGCTTTCCGGTAAGTCTTGCTCAGGCCGCCGTCAACGATACGGCCCCGCTTGAGAAGGATGCGCGCCAGAGCGGCCCTGTCCTTCTCACTGCTGCCGGCCTGCCTCAGAAGGCCGAAGTAGCTGTTGGCTGTCTCCAGCAGATCCTCCTCTGGTACCGCTGCTACTCGGCGCATGGCCTGGGCCACCGACTTCTTCCTGGTGGTGCGACGCCATGGCTTGATCACGTGCCCGACGAAATCGACGCCTCGGTCGACGGGCTGGAGGATGGTCTTCTTCGGGTTCAGCTTGACGCCCAGGCTCGGCAGGAATTCCTCGATCTGCGCGAGCCACTCGTTCAACTGCTGTGGCGACTCATGCAGAAGGAGGAAATCGTCGACGTACCGGATGTAGTGGCGACACCGAAGGTGGTGCTTCACGAACTGATCCAGGCCATCCAGGAAGACGTTGGCGAAGAACTGCGACGACAGGTTGCCGATGGGCAGCCCCAGGTGAGCGGGCTGAGCAACCAGGCGCTTGTGCTGCGGGACCCTCGCGAAGAGGTGGCGCGGGCTGCGCACCTCATAGTTCTCGCGCGGGTCGTGCATCAGCACCTGGAGCGCGAGTTGCCGCCACCCAGGTTCTTCTATTCGCCTGGCCAGCTGCGCCGCCAGCACGCGCTTGTCGATGCTGACGAAGAAGTTGGCCAGGTCACACTTCAGGTAGAACACCGGCTTCGACCAGTTCTGCGTGGCGCTCCTGATCTTGTGCTCAAGGCGTCGCGCGGCGTACAGCGTGCCGCGTTCGGGGATACAGGCGCAGCTGTCCGCTATGAAGCTCTGCTCGATCCCTGGGCCTATTCGGTTGTAGAGAAGGTGGTGGACGATTCGATCCCGAAAGTCTGCCGCCCACACCTCGCGGGCCTTTGGCCTGGTGACGACGAAGCAGATGGACTTCCCTAGGATGTACGTGCCGGCCTGCAAGTCCTCGTAGAGGGTCAGCAGGTTTTCTTCCAGGTGTTCCGCGAACCTCAGCGCGCTGGCGGTGTTGCTCTTGTGCCGGCGGCAGTCGTAGTAGGCCTGGACCAATTCTTCGAAAGGAAACATCGCAACACCTGCATCTGCGGACGGCGCGGACGCGAAACTCGTTGTTCTTGTCGTTGTTGTTCGTGTTGCCGTCGGTGAAGTTCGTGTTGAAGGCGTTGTTGGACGAGTACTGCGACATGCCTTGCTATCTACGTCGCTCGGCCGATTGCTCAGTCGAGAAACTGCGCCGGACCTGCCAGGCGGGCTGGTGGTTTCCGTGGTGCGCATGGCGGTGCCCGATGGGCAGCGGCAAGACCAGATTCAGCGCTCAGGCGTGGCGGCCGTAGCCATCACACAGCGGGCGCGGTTGCGAATTTCCCTTTCCAGGCGTTTGCCTGTTTTCCAATTGAGGCGGTGAGCTGCATCGCAGAGGCGTGTTGCTTGAGGCTGATGAAGCGCTGATTTGCCAGGGCTCGAAGCAGGTAGTTCACCATCCAGATGCTCTCAAGCAACTGGTTCAGGTGGGGCGCCTTGTCCTTCGCCATGTTGGCGCGCCCGATCAGCACCATGATCTGCAGGGTCTCGTCACGCAGCTTCGATCCAATGACCTGCTTCAGGTCTCGCGGGATGTTGCGCACGAGATTGAGGGTCAGGCCGAGCAGGTCTTCAGCTGCTTTGTGGATCTGCAGTTCGGTGTGCATGGCCATCCTGGCCTCCTTGCGGTCGCTCCTGACCGAATGAATGGATTAACGAATGAATCTGCGGACGGCGCGGACGCGAAACTCGTTGCGCTTGCCGAGGTTGCCCGTGAGGCCGCCGGGGAAGTACGTGCTGAAGGCGTCGTTGGACGAGGACTGCGTACTGCTCCAGTACCACTCTTTGCTGAACAGCTCCGGCACGTTCGCCCAGGCCATCATCAGCTCTGCCTGGGAAGGCAGGTAGAAGTCGGAATGGCCATCGGCCTCGACGGAAGCTGCGTACTCGGCAGCGGGGTGGCCGCCTTCTTCGAGCAGGGCCTTGGTGTTCGCCAGGCCATCCCACTTGCTGGTGGCCTTGGATTCATTGCCGTAGCCGCCCCACTTGAGGTCCGCTGCATCTTCCTTGGCAAAGATCAGGTAGTAGTCCGGCTGCCCGTCGCGGCCACGGAACAGGCCGCCGTTGATGCCGCCTTGCCCAGGCCAATCGGCACCGATGGGCGGAGTATCGCTTGGTTCGCCCTGGTCTTGCTGGTCTTCGAGAAGGGCCATCACATACGTGGCGAACTGGTGGTCATGGGTGGTGATGGTGGTCCCGTTGGCATTGATGGTTATGAGGCTCATGGCGACTCCAAAAAGGAATGAAGGAGCGGATTACTGAAGGATGCGAATCTTGCGGACGGCGCGGACGCGAAACTCGCCGTCCTTGCCGCCGTAGAGCGTGTTGCCGCCGGTGAAGACCGTGCTGAAGGCGAAGTGGGACGAGTACTGCGAGCTCGACCAGTACCAGCGATCCTGGAATCCATCGATCTCGCCTGCCTGCTTGGCTGCATACAGGGCTGCCAGCTCCATGGCAGAGGGGATGAAGACACCTTCGCCAATCTCCAGAGCCAGCTTGGCGATGGGGCTGCCGGCCTCGGCCATGGCGATGGTGTTCGCAGCGCCGTCGCGGTAGGACGAGGCTCCCTCTATGTTGAAACCGTACTCGCCCCATTCGCCGGTGAACTCGCGCGCCTTGCCCAGATCGACATAGGCGTATTCCTTGCCGTTCAGCCAGGTGCGCGAATAGAAGACGCCATCAGCCAAGGCTTGTCCGATAGCGGGAAGTTCTGCTGCTTTGATTTCGGTGATGGTCATTGCGGTTTCCTTGTCGGTGGTTACGCGTTGTTGTTGATCTCGTCGCTGGCGTGCGCCTTGCGGCTCCTCAGGGGCCGCTGTAGCGGTGAACGAAAGCGCACTGGCGGATTGCTTCATCCGGCCCGATAGAGCTGGCCACAGAGGTGCGGTCAGGCCAGGCACAGAAGACAACCTCTCCAATCACCTCGCCATCGACGTAGCAGGCCGAGGTAATGCCGTCGCTGCTGCCTGTGTGCTTGATGCTTTCGAACATGGAACCCTCCTGGGTGGTGTTCATCCCAAAGCCGCCTCAGCGAAGCGGCTTCAGTGATGCTTTCCGGTATGCGTTCTGGCCGACCCGATCTGTCGGCTGGTCTCATTTCTGCATTGGCTGTTTCCTCCTCTTGGTTTGATGGTTGAGAGCTCTCCGGTATGGAGCAGGTCGATCCCGGTTAGGGGCCTGGACCTCGATTCCCCTGGGCCGTGGTAGCCGGTGAGACTCCGGCTTGTGTGCCGGCGGTGTTCTGCTGGCGTGACTACAAATTAGCAACTGCTAATTATTCGCGCAATAGCAAATGCTAATTTTATTTTGGTGGGGGTGCCCGCGTGGTTCAGCAGTAGCTGCTGAACCAGGCAACATGGATGCTGCCGTCGGGGCGGTGGGTAAGGGCTACGCCCTCGGCGTCGCGGATTTCTTCGAGTAGGCGATCCCAGTCGGAAGTGCTGTCGCAGGGCTCGCGGTAGATCACGGCCTGGTGCTCGACCTGGGCGCGCGGAGTGCTCAGCAGGAGCTGAACACGGCGGGTGAGGTGGTAATAGCTGCTCTGCTCCGGGCGCTGAAGCGCTTCTTCTGCCATTGCTACTGCTCCTTGGCTGTATATGCATACAGTATTTCGGCAGGCGATGGCCTTTCAATACCTGGGCGGCTTCCTACCTTGGTAGGTGTGTAAAGTTTTCAGTCGGGTTCAGTCGCGCTCTGGCGCGAGCACGGTCTCGCGCCAGTCCCGGAATTCGTACTTGGGCGGGACGACACAGCGAAGGGGGAGCGGAGCCAGGCAGGGGCGAATGACCTGCAGCTTTTCGACCCGCCCCCTTCAGCAGGTGTTGGAAGGGTAGACCAGAATGAAAAAGCCCCGCACTGGGCGGGGCTTGTAGACAAGGCATCAAGCGGCCTGATGGTCTTCCTGGCTGTGAGTCACGACCTTGGATAGGCCAAGGCCAACAGATGAAAGCACCTTTGTCAGGGTCAGTAGCCCTGGGTTTCCGCCTGCCGCAAACTGCCTGTAGAGGTTGCCGCGATTTAGACCGGTATCCTGAGATACCTTCTGGAAGCCGCCGCGGGCCTCAATAATTCTTCGGACTGCGTTCAGGAACACGGCCTCGCCACCCTCTTCATCGATCTCTTCGAGAGCTGCTACGAGATACTCCAGCGCGAAGTCCTCGTCATTGCGCAGCATCTCAAGGACACTGTCCTCGTGGTTGCTTACGCTTTTCATCGTCAGTCACCCTTTATGGCCCTCCAGATCTGGATGGCCTGCTCTATATCGTTCTGTTGTCGTTGCTTTGTACCGCCGCCCAGCAAAAGAAGAATCTCGCCGCCGGAAATGACGTAATAGACGCGATAGCCAGGGCCAAAGTGAAATTTCAGCTCGGAAACCCCTTCGCCAACCGGCTCAGAGTCACCGAAATTTCCCTGCGCCGCACGCTCCACACGAGTGGTGATTCGCGCCTTTGCCTTGGTATCACGTAGCGAATCAAGCCATGCCTGGTAAAGGTCAACGCCGTTGTCGGTATGGGCGTGATTCACTTCGTACATTCAAATTGTACCTTTTAACGGACAGTTGGCTAATTAAAAGATTTCATCGATTTGTAGAAAAGCTATACACCGTCGATACGCGATACCGGCTCTGTCAACCGTTGCGCTTGACTCATTCAAGCCTTCTTCGCATTCCAGATCAGCAGCACCCTGGCGTGGATGGTCACGATGCCTTCCCGCCGAAGCCGCCCTGTACAGCCTTCACACATCCGCCTTCGTCATAGAAGTAGGATGATCCGCCGCGGGCCCAGTGGTAGGCGTACTGGTTGCCATTCACCCTGCTGGGGGAGCCCCATGCCGAACGAGCTGAGCCTGTTGGCATTCCTATGACTACCTGGTTACGGATGACCATCGTCCGAAGCTCTGTGCTAGAGAACTGCCGGCAGACCGAGTAGGTGCCGCCCGAACTAAAGGACCGTCCAGAGGAGCTTGGCTGAGCTGCTCGCCGCTGTTGCTCCTTGACCTGCTTCTCCGTAGCGAGCTGGCCTCCGACCTCATATGTATCGACCTGAATTTCATGAGCCGGGCTTGCTTGAGCCCCGTCGCAAGGCCGATCAGAAAAGGTGATCTTCCCGTTAGCGCCTGGGCACTTGTAGATGGCGGCCTGGGCGCCGTGCATCACCATCACTGCCAACACGCCAGAAAGCAGTACCTGCAGCTTCATGCGACCTCCCTGTCGGCTTCCCTTAAAGCAGCTTCATCTTCGCTTCGCGCACCACTCCGATGATCCGGCAGTTGCCGTTGATCTCGATGAGGTTGTAGCCGGTATTCAGCGGCTTCAGGTACAGCTTTCCGCCGTCCTGGACCAGCTTCTTGAATGTGGATTTCTCTTCGGTATCAAGCTTGGCGACCACTAGGTGGCCTGGCTGCGGCTCGATGCCGGTATCGACGAGGATCAGCATGCCTTCGGGGATGCTGGGTCCGGAAAGGGAGGTCATGGAGTCGCCCTCTACCTCCAGCCAGAACGCCGGCCCTTTCACCTTGGTGTCGGTCTTCTCGAAGCGATCTTCTGCGCCTGGCTCATAGGCCTGGATCGCATCACCCCAGCCACCGGCAACCACGCTGCTCACGACCGGGAAGCGGTAGTAGCGACTGGGCTGCGGCACCAGCTCAGCGTTATCGATTGCCTGGGGAAGGCCTTCGCCGTACTCAAGCCATTCCCGCCGGACGCAAAGCTCCTCAGCTATCGCGAGCAGATTTGCTGGGCCTGGAACAGCCTCGCCGTTCAGCCACTTGCTGGTGGCTTTCGGGGTCACCCCGGTGATTTTTGCCAGGCGAGCGCCTGCCCCCCATTCGGGAAGGCCCTTGTCTGCCATGGCTTTCTTGAGGCGATCGGCAAAGCCTGCGCGGAGATCATCCTCTGTAATCTCCTCATGAGCTACCTGCGCTGCTGGTGCGATCAGAGCGCCAGGGGCGCACCCGATTTTTGCCTCCATGTTGGCAGCGGCCTTCTCACCAAGGTTCCGATGGCCGTTCAGGATCTGCGACAGATAGGACGGATCCAGATCATGCCGATCAGCGAATTCCTTGAGTGACTCCGTGCCGATAAGTCGGCGAAGCGCGCCTATGCGCATTTGGTAGATGTCCATTTCCAAAGTCTGTCCGTCTGTTAGCAAACAGTAAATTACAGTTTGCTATTGCTGCTCGAATTAGCAGTTGCTAATCTGGCTGCACATAGGAGGTGCCCATGACCTTGCACGACTACATCAAGGCGCTGCGGAAGGATGAGCTGGAGGTTTTTGCCAGCCGTTGCGAGACATCCGCCGGCCAGCTGAAGCAGATCGCCTACGGCCACCGCCAGGCCAATCCGGCACTGGCGATAAACATCGAGCGCGAATCCAGCGCCGCCGTCTCCTGCGAAGAGATGCGGCCGGACGTCGACTGGGCGTACCTGCGCCAGAGCGGCAAGGCGCAAGTCGCATAGCGACTATCAGGGATACCGAAGATGGGGTCGTGTTCGTTCATGGCTCCACGATAAGAGCGGGAGAGCAAGATGACACTGTCCAATGAGCGACACGGCTGCAGCCGCGACCAGGTTCTGGTGGCGCATGCCAACGAGATGATCACGCGTACCGGGTTCAAGAGCCCGAAATTCGCCCACCGCCTGAATCGCTTGGTTGTCGAGGCGCTTGGCCCACAGGCCCAAGACCGGAAGGTGCCGGATCTGGAGTCGATTGCCGGCGGCGACGGCGCTGAGTACCTCAAGCAGGCGGATACCTGGCTCAAGCGGGTCCAGCGCTGGCTGGACGGCTCGGTCGACTTCCCCGCCTGGCTGGAAGAACCCTGGGTCGATGCGCTGGAGCCTGAGTATCGCGAGCGGTGCACCAATGAACTGGCCGCCCGCCACGGCCTGGTTGCTGTCCGCCAGCAGAGCGGGGACGCCTGCCCGGTGATGGCCTTCGGTCAGCTGGTAGGCCACCTGGGTTCGACTGTTGAAGCCTGCGGAGTAGTTCTGGCTGACGGCAAGATCGATGCTCTGGACCACCAGCACCTCCCGCAGATGGTCGAGTCGCTCTGGGCTGCTGAAAGCCGCTGCGCCGAGCTTCGTCGGGTGGCTGAGAACGTGATCGCTGACATCCGCCGCGAAAAGCAGCTGAAGGCGGTGTGACATGGCCAACCAGTGGTTCCGCCTCTATTCCGAGTTCGCCAATGACCCAAAGGTCCAGATGCTGAGCGAGGCAGACCAGCGGCGTTACGTCATGCTGTTATGCCTGCGTTGCAGCAACGGCGATGTAACGTTACATGACGAAGCTGTAGCGTTTCAGCTGCGAATCAGTAGCGAAGAGTGGTCCCGCACGAAGGCCGTTCTTATCGAGAAAGGGCTGCTCACAGAGGGCAATCAGCCCAGCGCCTGGGATAAGCGCCAGTATGCCTCCGACTCAAGCGCGGCGCGGGTTAAGGCCCATCGCGAGCGCAAGAAACAGGCATGTAACGTTACCGAAACGGCCCCAGATACAGATACAGATACAGAAAAAGAACCCCCCTTACCCCCCAAGGGGGAAAACGTCGTCCCGCTGCCGACAGCGAAGGACACGAAGCCCAAGCGCAAGGCCCGAATCCCTGACCCGTTCAACGTCACCGGCGAGATGCGCCAGTGGGCTGCTGACCGCGTGCCGGCTGTGAACCTCACGACCGAGACCGAGAAGTTCGTGAACTACTGGCGCGGATCGGGCGGCACCAAGGTGGATTGGGTTGCCACCTGGCGGACCTGGATGCTCAAGGCGCAGGACGATCGCCAGCGGCACCCGCCGCGCTCTGCTCCGTCGGCAGGACCTGATTTCGAAGACTCTTCGTGGGCAAACGACCTGGGGGCACTGTGATGCGTGAAGCCAAGGACATCATCCCGTCGCTGCAGTCGCAGCTCGCAGCTGAGCCTGCCCAGCCCACCCAGCTCGACCAGGGAACCGTCGAGGTCGTGAATGGGTTGTTTCGTGAGCTGCAAACGATCTTCACCGGCTGGCGGCAAGCCTGGCCGGATGACAAGGCCCTAGCCCGCGCCAAGCGCACCTGGGTCAAGGCGCTGATGGCGGCCAAGATCAACCGCCTTGAGCAGATCCGCTTCGGCCTGCAGCAGTGCCGCCTGCACGGCGGTGACTTCGCACCGAGCCCTGGCCGCTTCATCGCCTGGTGCACGCCCACCGGGGAGATGTTGGGCCTGCCTACCGAGGAGCGCGCCTTCCGTGAGGCCTGCCGCAACGCCCACCCCGGCATGGCCGGTATCGGCAAGTGGTCGCACGACGTGGTTTATCACGCTGCCTGCGAGTCCGGATTCGCCAACCTGAACCGCCTGGCCATGGATGACATCCGCAAGCTGTTCTCCCGGAATTACACCATCGCCATCCGCCAGTTCGTGAGCGGGGAGAAGCTGCGCGCGATGCCCCTGGCCCTGCCGGCGAAGGTCGACGGCCAGCGCACCCCTGAAGTGGGGCGTGCAGCCCTGGCCGAGATACAGAAGAAACTCAAAGGAGGCCGCAATGGCTGACAAACTCCGCTGGCGCCAGAAGCGAGGCGCCCAGAACTGCTGGGAAACACAGTGCGGCTACACCGTCGCCATGTGCCGCCTGCCGAACGCCCGCTACACGATCACCGCGCCGCGTGGCAGTGCACCATTCGCCTACACCAGCGAGCGCGACGACATCCCCGCGCTGATCCAGGCGCACAAGGAAGCAAAGGCGGTGCCGGCATGATGCAGGGAAGAGCAGTAACCGCCGAGCAGAAGCGCTGGCACGACAAGCTGGTTAGCGAGGTCGGCTGCATCGCCTGCCGCGCGGACGGGCGCCTGGGCAACACCCACTGCAGCATCCACCACATCGACGGGCGCACGAAGCGGGGCGCGCACTGGAACGTGATCCCCTTGTGCGGCCCGCACCACCAGACCGGTGGCGAGGGCGTCGCGCTACATCACAACAAAGCGCGATTCGTAGCGCGCTACGGTCGAGAGGACGACCTCCTCGCCGAGTGCGCGAAGATCCTTGCCGCCGAAGGGTACGACATTCCCGCCGGCTTCCTGGCCTGGCTGGACGGCGATGAGGTGATGGCATGAGGCGCATGAGCGGGGTCAGCCCGCGCACCCACAACCGACACCCGGACGGCTACTCGCTGAACCTGAAGATGCACTACCCGGAGCTGGTGGAGATGGGCTGGGTGCATGTGCAGCAGTACCGGCACGAGAAGAACGGCCATGCGGTGATCGCCGAGTTCGGCACCCAGGACGGTTTCCCGTGCTGGATGTACAGGACCCGGATGGCGGATGGCCGGAGCTTCGGCGTCTTCCCCTCCGCTATTGGCGCGGCCAAGTGGATCGAGCGCGAGCTGGCGCGGGAGGCGGTCAATGCTGGCTAAGCGCCGACTACAGGCCCTGGGGAGGCTGAAGGCCGGGTCCATGAACAAGACCGAGGCGTCCTACGAGTCGTTGCTCAAGCAGCGGCTGATGGCTGGGGAGATCCAGTGGTATCGCTTCGAGGGGGTGAAGCTCCGACTGGCGAACAACACCTTCTACACCGCCGATTTCTTCGTGATGAACGCCGAGGGCCTGCTCGAGGTGCACGAGGTCAAGGGATTTTGGACCGACGACGCTCGGGTCAAGACCAAGGTGGCCGCTGATCAGTACCCGTTCCGCTTCCTCGGCGTGCAGAAGGCCAAGGGCGGCGGCTGGGCGATCGAGGAGTTCTGATGGCAATGATCCCGAAGCGGCATGGGCCTGACAGGAAGATCGGCGTGATCCCGTTGGAGCGTTGCGAGATCTGCCGGGGCCAGGGCGTCATCAAGGGAATTTTCTTCGAGGGGGCATGCGCGGCCTGCAACGGCTCAGGCCTGGTGAATCGTGACACGGGCGAGGCGCTGAGCTCTGACTCCATGGTGGTGCAGCTACGGCTCAGGCTCAACCGAGCCAACCGCCTACTCGCTCAGTACGAAGGCGAGAAGAAGGGTGGAGCTCACGAAGACTACACGGGAAGACACAACCCCGCCGGCAAGGGCGGCGGTAACTGGACAGGTGATTGAGGGGGTAACCATGGTTTACAAATCCGTTCTGGCGGCCGTCGTCTCTGCAATGGCATCCGAGGCGCTGGACAACACCAGCAAGCAGTCCTGGCAGAAGCTGATCGACCACATCAACCAGCCTGGCGGGCGCGGTGCATCGGTCAACCCTGAGTTGCGCATGCAGATCGACTGCTGGGTGCATGCCAGGCTGCACAGCGAGCTCCCGTCGCGGCTCTGGTTTGCGCTCGTGGCAAAGTACAGCACGCACCACGCCCGGCGGCTGGAGGCCATCGGCCGACTCGATGCGCTGATCGTCACGCCTGCGCCTGGTCTGTTCCGCAAGAAGGCTGTAGTGGCCTGGGCTGTTCCGCCTATCAAGGGCAAGCCGGTCGGGGCTGATGGCCTGAAGCGGTCCACCCAGATCCTGGCCTTGCCGGCCAGCTTCTACGACATGAACACCTGGGACCTGGATGCCTCGCCAGAGCGCACCAAGCGCCGCTGGCGGTCCGGCATCTTCAAGGCTCTCGACGAACTGGTGGACGTGGCGCTGATGGAGGCTGGCGAGATCCTGGATCGTGAAGGGCTGCTGCCTGCGTTCAATGGGGCGGCGGTGGCTTGACGCAAATGGCCGGATGGCCGAGAGTATTTCCATCCTGTCGATCTTACGCGTTGCGAGGACCGACTCCGACAAAGCCCTGGCCATCCCGCCGGGGCTTTTTCGTTTCTGGCGCATAGCGCCCCATCTTGCTCTGCGCTGCTCCCCTCATCAGCGGCAGCGCCCTTGCCCCGCCCGGGGCCTTTTATTCATGGAGTGACCCACATGGCAGAGCCGAGCCTTGGAGTGCTGGGCGGCGTTGCCGCGGGCGTTACTGTCGGGGCGGCCTGGGCTGGCCTGGACCTGAACGCTGTCATGGGTGCTCTGGCTGGCTCGCTGCTCTTCGTGCTGTTCGCGCCGGACTTGAGCATCTACAAGCGCATCGGCTACTTCCTGGTGAGCCTGGTTGCTGGTTATTACGGTTCCGCCGAACTGATCGGGGTTGGCGCTGCTCGAACCAGTGGCGGCGCATCGTTCGTGTGTGCCGCGCTGGTGGTGACCATCTCGATCACCATCCTCGAGTGGATTCGCGGCGGGAAGATGCCGGAGTGGCTCCGGTCTCTTCTCGACCGTAGAGGAGGCGGCAGCAATGGCTGATCTATGGACCCTGTTGGCGGCGCTGTCCTGCGCTGCGATCTTCATCCGCATCATCACCTGGCGCCACGCGGGCGAGCGCTACCGCTTCTGGATTGGCCTGTGTGCCTACGCCCTGGCTGTGTGCACTGGGTGTTTCGCGCTGAACGTGCTGCTGGAGTTCCTGGCCGCCAAGCCCATCGAGCCTGTCTCTCCATGGCTGGCCCTAGTGCTGGTCTGGCTGTCGGTGCTGGTCTGGCTCGCTCGGGGCAACGTGGCCCGAATCGTCCAGGTCAACTGGGCAACACACTGGGACGGCACTGACCGCCGTCGGAGATAGTCATGCCCGCACGCTCCCTGAAGCCATGCGCGACGCCTGGCTGCCGGGAGTTGGTGCGTGGCTCTGCTCACTGTCCTCGCCACCAGGTGCTGGCCGACCAGCGTCGCGCAGAGCACATGAAGAAGGTCCATGCCGCCTACAACCAGCGACGGGACGAGAGCGACAAGTTCTACAAGTCGAAGGCATGGCAAGCATGCCGGGCTCAGTTCAGACGCGCGCACCCCCTCTGCGAGGAGTGCGAACAGCGTGGAAAGGTGGTTGAGATGGACATAGTCGACCACAAGGTGCCCTTCAAGGAAGCGCCTCACCTCGCCCTGGACTGGACCAACCTGCGCTCCCTGTGCAGGGGATGCCACAACCGCGTCGGACGCCGCGTAGGCCTCACAGGAGGCCAGGGGGGAGGGGAAAAACTCTGATCTCG
>BATO01000097.1 GCA_000474255.1 Aquipseudomonas alcaligenes MRY13-0052 | reverse complement strand
GGATTCCGAGCTGGTGGACGGCGCCTCGGGGCTGCGCATCGACTTCAAGCGCAACGGCCAGGAGTACCAGGGCACCATGCTCTGGCGCACCGACTGGGACAACTACGCGCGGGTCTCCGGCTACATCTACCGCCCCGGCCAGCAGACCGACAAACCCGGGCTGGAAGCCTGGTTCATCGCCCCCTCGAACTGATCCGGGCTACGGCTGGATGGGCGCGTCGCCATGATTCGTAGGATGGGTAGAGGTACGAAACCCATGCTGTAGGAGTCATGGCTGTGTTCGATGTGGGCGCTCATACCGGGCGTGCTCGAACGCCCCTGCAACCGCGAGATGACGTGTTTCCTTCCGCGAAACACGTCACTGCGCCGCCTCGATCGGGCCGACGCAATCTCCGCACAACCATCGATTTTCTCTTTTTTTCCGCTGAAACCCCCGCCCCAGAGCCTCTCGGAAGCTGTGTCCGAGCCCGATACATTTCTTAACTTGCGCCGCTCCGTACTGCGTGGAATATTCGCCCAAGCAAGTGCTTGGTTGTCCCCAGAAAACAAAAAGGAGGAGGCCCTGTGGCTGATGCAGTCCGTTTGCCGCTTGAGATGTTTTTCGAGCGAGAAGCACGTCATCCCAACAAACGCTACCTGGTCCAACCGCTGTCCGGCGGCAGGGTCGAGGAGCTGACCTGGGGTGATGTCGGCGACCAGGCGCGACGCGCCGCCAGCTGGCTGAGAGGGCGCGACCTGCCGCCCGGCAGCCGCATCGCCATCATTTCCAAGAATTGCGCCCACTGGATAGTCGCGGACCTGGCGATCTGGATGGCTGGGCACATCTCCGTTCCCCTCTACCCGAACCTCACCGCCGAGTCGGTGAACCAGGTGCTGGCCCACTCGGAAACGGCGCTGGCCTTCATCGGCAAGCTGGACGACTGGCCCGCCATGGCCGGTGGCATTCCCGAAGGCGTGGCCACCATCGCGCTGCCGATCCACCCCGAGGGTGACTTCAGCTACCACTGGAGCGAGCTGCAGGCGGAGTCGCCGATCCGCGACAACCCCAAGACCAGCGCCGACCAGTTGGCCACCATCATCTACACCTCCGGCACCACCGGTACGCCCAAGGGCGTGATGCAGACCTTCGGCAACTTCGCCTTCGCCGCCGGCCATGGCGTGCAGCTGTTCAAGACCAGCGAAGAAGACCGCCTGCTGTCCTACCTGCCGCTGTGCCACGTGGCCGAGCGCATGTTCGTCGAAATGGCTTCCTTGTATGCCGGGCAGACGGTGTTCTTCGCCGAAAGCCTGGATACCTTCCTCGAAGACCTCAAGCGGGCGCGGCCCACGGCCATCTTCGGCGTGCCGCGCATCTGGACTAAGTTCCAGATGGGCGTCTACGCGAAGATGCCGGCGCAGAAGCTCGAACGCCTGCTCAAGCTGCCGATCATCGGCCGCATCGTTGGCCGCAAGGTGCTCGCCGGGCTTGGCCTGGATGCCGTGCGCGTGGCCCTCTGCGGTGCCGCGCCGGTGCCCGAGGCGCTGCTGCACTGGTACAAGCGCCTGGGCCTGGACGTGCTCGAGGTCTACGGCATGACCGAGAACTGCGGCTATTCCCACGTGTGCCGCCCCGGTGAACAGATGACCGGTTGGATCGGTCGCAACAGCCCCGGCGTCGAAGTGCGCATCCATGACGATGGCGAAGTGCAGGTGCGCAGCGGCGCCACCATGCAGGGCTATTACAAGGATGCGGAGAAGACCGCCGAGACCATCACCCCCGACGGCTTCCTGCGTACCGGCGACAAGGGCGAACAGGACGCCGCCGGCAACCTGCGCCTCACCGGCCGCATCAAGGAAATCTTCAAGACCAGCAAGGGCAAGTACGTGGCCCCGGCGCCCATCGAGAACCGCCTGGCGGTGCACTCCCGCATCGAGCAGGTGTGCGTGGTGGGCGATGGCCTGCCGCAACCGATGGCGCTGTGCGTGCTTTCCGACGTGGGTCGCCACGAGGCCGCCAACGGCACCCGCGCCGAGCTGGAGGGCAGCCTCCGCGAATTGCTCGAGCAGGTGAACGAGGCGCTCGACAAGCACGAGCGGTTGCTCGGCCTGGTGCTGGTGAAGGAGGTCTGGGCGGTCGACAACGGCTTCCTCACGCCTACCCTGAAGATCAAGCGCAGCGTGGTGGAAGGCACCTACGGCTCGCGCTTCCCCGAATGGATCGAGCGCCGCCAGGCGGTGCTCTGGCACGAGTGACCCCTGACCGCCGGGTGCCCTGGCCGCCCCGGCGGCAAACTTCCAAGGAGCCGACATGAGCCTGTGGCGCCAGACCCCTGATCTCGAAAAACTCAATGCCTCCCAGCAGGGCACCATCGGTGGCCTGCTGGACATCCGCTTCGAAGCCTTCGACGACGAATCCATCACCGCCAGCATGGTGGTCGACAGCCGTACCCACCAGCCCTATGGCCTGCTCCACGGCGGCGCCTCGGTGGTGCTGGCCGAGAGCCTCGGCTCCACCGCCAGCTTCCTCTGCATCGACACCAGCCGCTTCTACTGCGTGGGCCTGGAGGTCAACGCCAACCACCTGCGTGGCCTGCGCAGCGGTCGTGTCACCGCCGTCGCCCGCCCGGTGCACCTGGGCCGCACCACCCACGTCTGGGACATCCGCCTCAGCGGCGACGACGGCAAGCCCAGCTGCATCTCGCGCCTGACCATGGCCATCGTCCCCCTGGGCGAGCAGCCGCCGAAGGGGTGAGTGGGGGGCGGCTGCAATTTCATCCAAGCCGAGCACCCGTTCCGCACGGTAGAGTGGCGCCATGGAGCACACCAGCCACCTTCCCAGCGCGCTGCCCGGCGTCCGCCTGATCGACGCCGAGTACCACGACTTCGCCTTTCCGCGGCATTTCCACCTGGAGTACCACGTGGGCCTGCTGCTGAGCGGGCAGCAGCGCTTCGTCAGTGGTGGCGAGCGCTGCCTGGCCGGGCGTGGCGATACCCTGCTGATGGCGCCGGAGCAGATCCACGACGGCGCCAGCCTGGGCGAGGAGGGCTACCGCATCCGCGTCCTGGCCATCGAACCGGACTGGCTGGACGCCGCCAGCCGCAGCCTCAGCGATGGCCGCCAGGGTGCGCCGCGCCTGACCAGCAGCACCTTGCGCGAGCCGGTGCTGCAGCGGCACCTGCAGGCGGTGCACGCGGGGTTCTTCGGGGGCTCGGCCCTGGCCCTGGAAAGCGCCCTGTGGCCGGCCCTGGCCTGCCTGCTGGGGCAGGGCTCGACGCTGCGGGTGCGTGAGCCGGAACGGGGTTTCGATGCCCCGACCTGGCAACGCCTGCGCGAGTGGCTGGAGTCACGCCTGGAGTCGCCGCCGTCCCTGGAGGAACTGGCGGCGTTCTGCGGCCTCAGCCCCTGGCAGGCGCTGCGGCGTTTCCGCCATCACTGCGGCCTGCCGCCCCAGCAATGGCTGACCCAGTTGCGCCTGGAACGGGCCCTGCCGCTGGTGCTGCGCGGCACCCAGCCCCTGAGCCAGGTGGCGCTGCAGCTGGGCTTCTACGACCAGGCACACTTCTCCCGGCTGTTCCGCCGCACCTACGGCCTGCCGCCCGCTCGCCTGCGCGCCGGGCACTGACGCACCCCGGCGGTGGCAATAGCGCCATCATCACTGGCAGTTACGGTCATTGCCGGCATCGCCGGGCTGCCGGAAAATCCCCGGCAGTCCCCAAACAGCCGGCACTGCCATGTCCCAGACGATCTTCTTCGCCCATGCCAACGGCTTCCCGTCGGCCACCTACGCCAAGCTGTTCGCGGCGCTGGGCCCGGACTTCCGCATCCAGCACCTGGAGCAGCACGGCCATGACCCGCGCTTCCCGGTCAACGACAACTGGGAAAACCTGGTGGACGAACTCATCCACCACCTCGAAGCCCAGGGCGAGCCGGTGTTCGGCGTCGGCCATTCCCTGGGCGGCGTGCTGCATTACCACGCGGCCCTGCGCCGCCCGGACCTGTACCGCGGCGTGGCCATGCTCGACTCGCCGGTGCTGACCCTGGCCGACCGCATCGTCATCCGCGCGGCCAAGCGCTTCGGTTTCATCGACCGCATCACCCCGGCCGGGCGCACCCTGGGCCGGCGCGAGGAGTTCGCCGACCTCGACGAGGCGCGCCTGTACTTCTCCGGCAAATCGCTGTTCCGCCGCTTCGACCCGGACTGCCTGGACGCCTACGTGCGCCACGGCTTCACCGAAACCGGCAGCGGCCTGCGGCTGAAGTTCGACCCCGCCACCGAGATCAGCATCTACCGCAGCGTGCCCCACAACAGCCCGGGCCGCCCGCAGCAGCTCGCCGTGCCCCTGGCGGTGGTGCGCGGGCGCCACAGCCGCGTGGTGCTGCCCCACCATGCGCGCCTGGTGAAACGCGTGCCCAAGGGCGAATACCTGTCCCTGCCCGGCGGCCATATGTTCCCCCTGGAGCGCCCGCAGGACACCGCCGAACTGCTGAAGAACCTCTTCAACCGCTGGCAGGGCCAGCGCACCGACCGGGAGCCCGCATGAGCGCGCACGTCGAGGAAATTCGCCTGAACCTGCCCCACGTCGAGCTGGCGGCACACATCTTCGGGCCCGAGGACGGCCAGCCGGTGCTGGCCCTGCACGGCTGGCTGGACAACGCCATGACTTACGCGCGCCTGGCGCCGAAGCTCCAGGGGCTGCGCATCGTCGCCCTGGATTTCGCCGGCCACGGCCATTCCGGGCACTACCCGCCGGGCTCCAGCTACCAGCTGTGGGAATACGCCGAGGACGTGCTGCTGGTGGCCGAGCAACTGGGCTGGGAGCGTTTCTCGCTGATGGGCCACTCCCTGGGCGCCATCGTCTCGGTGCTGGTGGCCGGCTCCCTGCCCGAGCGCATCGAGCGCCTGGCGCTGATCGACGGCTTGATCCCCTATACCGGCGAAGCCGACGGCGCGCCCAAGCGCCTGGGCGATGCGCTCAAGGCACGGCTGGCGCTGCGCGATAAGCGCAAGCCGGTGTACGCCGATGTCGAGCGCGGCGTGGAAGCACGCATGAAGGGCGTGGTGGCGGTCAGCCGCGAGGCCGCCGAACTGCTCGCCGGGCGCGGCCTGATGCCGGTGCCGGGCGGCTACACCTGGCGCACCGACATGCGCCTGACCCTGCCGTCGCTGATGCGCCTGACCTTCGCCCACGCCACCGAGTTCGTCCGCGCGGTGCGCTGCCCCACGTCCCTGGTGCTGGCGGAGGAGGGGCAGATCCGTGCCGAGCCGCGTATCGCCGAGCTGCTCCAGGGTCTAGGCTTCGAGGTGCATCACAAACCCGGTGGCCATCACCTGCACCTCAACGATGAAAACGGCGCCCAGGCCGTAGCAGACTGTTTCAATAGCTTCTTCGCCTCGCCTTGACTTGATCGGGGCAACCGGGAAGGCTGGGCGCCTTCCCAAGGAGAGCCCGGATGATCGACCTCTACACCGCTGCCACGCCCAACGGGCACAAGGTCTCCATCGCCCTCGAAGAACTGGGGCTGCCCTACAGGGCCCATGGCCTCTCGTTCGAGCGCAAGGAACAGAAGGCGCCATCCTTCCTCGAGATCAACCCCAACGGCCGCATCCCGGCCATCGTCGACCGCGATAACGGCGACTTCGCGGTGTTCGAATCCGGCGCCATCCTCGTTTACCTGGCCGAAAAAACCGGCCAACTGCTGCCCACCGATGCCAAGGGTCGCTCCGTGGCCATGCAATGGCTGATGTTCCAGATGGGCGGGGTCGGGCCGATGCAGGGCCAGGCCAACGTCTTTTACCGCTATTTCCCGGAAACCCTGCAACCGGCCATCGACCGCTACCAGCACGAGACCCGCCGCCTGTACGAGGTGCTCGACTCGCGCCTGGCGCTGGTGGAGTACCTGGCGGGCGACTACGGCATCGCCGATATCGCCACCTTCCCCTGGGTGCGCCTGCACGATTGGGCCGGTGTGTCGGTGGAGGGGCTCACCCACCTGCAACGCTGGCTCGCGGCCATCGAGGCCCGCCCGGCGGTTCAGCGCGGCCTGCAGGTACCCAAGCGCCAGGAGTCCGCCGACACGGTGGTCAAGACCGGCCAGTCCATGTTGATTCGCTAAGGATGCGCATGCGCTCTCTCATCGTTACCGGCCTGCTGTTGGCCGCGTCCCTGCAGGTGGCTGCCGCCCACGCCGCCGACCTGCCCGACAGCCACGACCTCAGCGCCTTGCCGCGCTTCCCCCACGCCGAGATTGTCGACTTCAAGGAAGCCGCCGACCAGGAACGCATCTACCCCCAGGGCTCGATCCGGCGCATCAGCAACCAGCTGCGCTTCGAACAGAAGGTCGACGCCCAGGGCCGGCAGACGTCGGTCACCTACTTGCTGCCCAGCGGCCACAGCTCGGGCGAGGCCTTCGACGGCGCGCGCACCGCCCTGCTCGACAAGGGCGCGGTGCCGCTCTACTGGTGCCAGGGCCGTGATTGCGGCTCCAGCAGCCTGTGGGCCAACTCGGTGTTCGGCAACGCGCGCCTCTACGGCCCGGACGAACAGCAGGCCTACCTGCTGGTGCGCCTGGCCGAGCCGCAGCAGGACAGCCTGCTGGCGCTCTACGCCATCACCCGGGGCAACCGCCGCGCCTACCTGCATGCCGAGCAACTGGACGCCGCCACACCGCTGGGCGAAATCCTGCCCACACCCGCCACCCTGATGCGCGAGCTGAAGACCAGCGGCGAGTTGCACCTGACCGACCTGCCGGCAGCGCCGACCCCCGCCTGGGCGACGCTGCTGGCGCGCAGCCTCAATCTCGACAGCACCCTGCGCGCGAGCCTCTCCGGCGAGGGCGCCGAAGCCTGGCGCCAGGCCCTGGTGGAGCAGGGCGTGCGCGCCGCGCGCCTGGAGCTGGGTGATGCGGCCAACGACGGCCTGCACCTGGAGTGGCTGCGCTGAGGCACAGCGTCCATGCTTGCTTGACGTGGCGCCCGATGGCGCCACGTTTGCGTTTTTCCACGGAGTGTTTTGTTCATGCTGAATAACGATCGCCTGTTGGTGCAGATACTCCTGCTCGCCTTGCTGGGGGCCTGTATCTGGGTGCTGGCGCCGTTCTGGTCGGCGTTGTTCTGGGCCGCCGTGCTGGCCTTCGCCAGCTGGCCGCTGATGCGCCTGCTCACCCGCGGGCTGGACGGGCGCGTGTCCCTGGCCGCCGCCGTGCTCACCGCCGGCTGGATGCTGCTGGTGGCGGTGCCCCTGGTATGGATGGGCTTCAACCTCGCCGACCACATCCGCGATGCCAACGAACTGGTGAAGAACGTCCAGGTGGAGGGCTTGCCGCAGCCGCCGGAATGGCTGGCCGAGATGCCCCTGGTGGGCGACCGCCTGGTGGCCCTGTGGCAACGTGTGGACGCCCAGGGCGCGGCCTTCTTCACCAGCCTCAAACCCTACATGGGCCAGGCCGGCAACTGGATCCTGGCGCGTAGCGCCCAGCTCGGCGGCGGCATGCTGGAGCTGGCCCTGAGCCTGGTGCTGGTGTTCTTCTTCTACCGCGACGGCCCGCGCATGGCGCTGTTCGCCGAGCGCGCCCTGGAACGCCTGATCGGCGACCGCGCCCCGCACTACCTGGAGCTGGTGGCCGGCACCGTGCAGCGGGTGGTCAACGGCGTGATCGGCACCGCCGCCGCCCAGGGCCTGCTGGCGCTGATCGGCTTCTGGATCGCCGGTGTGCCAGGGGCGCTGGTGCTGGGCCTGGTCACCTTCGCCCTGAGCCTGATCCCCATGGGCCCGCCGTTGGTGTGGGTGCCCGCCACCGCCTGGCTGTTCTGGCACGGCGAGTACGGCTACGGCGTGTTCCTGGCGATCTGGGGCTTCTTCATCATCAGCGGCGTGGACAACGTGCTGAAGCCCTACCTCATCAGCCGGGGCGGCAACCTGCCGCTGGTGGTGGTGCTGCTCGGTGTGTTCGGTGGCATCCTCGCCTTCGGCTTCATGGGGCTGTTCCTCGGCCCGACCCTGCTGGCGGTGGCCTACAGCCTGATTTCCGACTGGATCGGCCGGCCCCTGCCCGAGTCGACCGACAAGCCCCGGGAGCCGGACCCCAGCTAAACCACGACTGGCCAGCAGAACCGCAATCTGGGGGCTCTGCTGGCTTGGAAGCGCAGTGGCACGGTGATAGCCTTTTCGCCGCATTTTTCCGCGCCGCTTTGCATCGGCTCCGCTTGCGGATGCAGGGAAGCAACAATTCACACGGATATTCCGCGAGTCGAACCATGAGCAAAACCGCAAAGATCGCCCTGGGCGCAGTCGTCGCCATCGCCGCCGTTTCCGGCGCCGGTGCCTGGTACACCGGCACCCAGCTGCCCGCCGTGCTGGACACCTCCATCAAGGAAGCCAACGCGCAACTGAAGCAGTCCGCGCCGGCCTTCGGCACCTCCGCCACCCTGGAACTGGTCTCCCTCGAGCAGGGCGTGTTCACCAGCACCGCGCATTACCGCGTGCACGTCGGTGGGGAAGGCGAGGGCGCGGAGCTGTTGTTCGTCGACAAGATCGAGCACGGCCCCTTCCCGCTGTCGCGCCTCAAGGCCTTCAAGCTGGCGCCGGTGATGGCCGCCAGCAACTACGCCCTGGAATCCAGCCCCAGCGTCGAGAAGTGGTTCGCCGCCAGCAAGGGCGCCTCGCCCCTGGTCGGTGACGTGAGCATCGGCTACGACCGCTCCATGAGCGGCAGCCTGACCCTGCTGCCCCTGGACATGCAGATGGAGGACGAGTCCCACCTGAGCTTCTCCGGGCTGAACCTGGAAGTGCGCAGCGATGCCGGCGGCAACCGCGTCGCCGCCATCGGCACCATGGACAGCCTCAAGGTCGACGCCGTTTCCGAGCAGGGCGAGCCGGTGCACGTGCTGTTCCAGGGCCTGTCCCTGGCCAGCGACCAGAGCCGCGCCGCCAGCGGCCTGTACGTGGGCAAGAGCGATTTCACCCTGAAGACCGCCAATGTCATCGTCGGTGAAAACCCGGGCGTGCGGCTCACCGACCTGGCCCAGCGCCAGGACACCCGCGAGAACGGCAGCAACATCGAAGGCAGCCTGACCCTGGACGCCGGCAGCATCAGCTACGCCGACAAGCCCATCGGCAGCGCGCAGATGGTCTGGACCATGAAGAGCCTCGACTCGGTGGCGCTGAAGTCCCTGGCGGACTTCTACGGCGCGCTGTACCAGCAGGTCGGCCAGGTTGGCCAGGCCGGCGAGTCGACCCTCGAGGACCTGACCGAAGCCCAGCAGGAGCAGGCCAAGGCCGACCTCATCAAGCTGCTGGAAGGCAAGCCGCAGTTCGCCCTCGAGCGCCTGAGCCTGAAGACCGCCAATGGCGAGAGCCGCTTCAGCCTGGCCATGCAACTGGCCAAGCCGGCGTCCTTCGACCTGCCGCCGGACCAGATCGCCCGTGAAGCCATCACCAGCCTCGACCTGGACCTGAGCCTGTCCAAACCGATGATCAGCGACCTGGTCAGCGTGCAGGCCGTGCTTCAGGGCCAGGACGACCAGGAAGCCATCGCCCAGCAGGCCTCCATGACCACCGAGATGGCCAGCGGCATGCTGCTGTCCACCCAGCTCGTGGCCCTGGAAGGCAACGACATCCGCGCCCGCCTGCACTACGCCGACGGCCAGGTGGACTTCAACGGCAAGAAGATGACGGTCGAGGAATTCGCCGGCCTGGTCATGGCCAGCGCCGGTGGCCTGGGCGGCGCCATGGGCGGCGAGCAGCCTGCCTTCCCGGACGAAGAAACCCCGATGCCGATCGAGGAATAACCCTCCCTCGGTATTCCCAGAGGGCCGGCCGCCACCAGGCGCCGGCCCTTTTTCATGGATGGAATACCGCCCCGTAGGATGGCGTAGAGCGCAGCGAAACCCATCGATTCGAATGCTCAGCCACACAGCGAGCGTCGGCCAACACAGCATGGGTTTCGCACGGCTCTACCCATCCTACGAACTCCGTGGAACCACTTCCGTAGGATGGCGTAGAGCGCAGCGAAACCCATCGATTCGAATGCTCAGCCACACCGCGAGCGTCGGCCAACACAGCATGGGTTTCGCACGGCTCTACCCATCCTACGAACTCCGTGGAACCACTTCCGTAGGATGGCGTAGAGCGCAGCGAAACCCATCGATTCGAAGCCTCCAGTCCCATCGTGTACACCGGCTGACACAGCATGGGTTTCGCACGGCTCTACCCATCCTACGAACTCCGTGGAACCACTTCCGTAGGATGGTGTAGAGCGCAGCGAAACCCATCGATTCGAACCCACCATCGGGCTGATCGCCGAAACAAAAAACCGGCCGCTGCGCAGCGGCCGGTTTTCTTTTCGCGGGACGGGCTCAGGCGGCGATGCTGAGCTGGCTGCCGACGCGGGCCTCGTAGGTGCCGGCGCTGCTTTCGTACTGCTTGAGCAGGGCGGCGGCCAGGCGCGCGTAGACATCGTCGCTGCTGGCGCTGGTGCTGCTGGTGTCGCTTTGGCTGCCGCTCTGGCCGAACAGGCTGCTCAGCTCGTCCTGGCTGATGCTGCCGTTGCCATCGGCATCCAGGGAGCTGAACAGCTCGTCGCTGTCGCCACCGAAGCCACCGCCCGGCGGCGGGGGAGGCGGGGGGGCCAGGGCAGCGGTTTCGTCGATGCTGAGGCTGCCGTCACCGTTGGCATCGAGGCTGGCGAACAGCTCGCTGCTGTCGATGCCGCTGTCGTCGCCCAGGGCGCTGGTCAGCTCGCTCTGGTCGATGGCGCCATTGCCGTCGGCATCCAGTTCGGCGAACAGGTCCTCGGGGTTGGGGCCGCCGTGCGGGGGCGGTGGGGGCGGGGTGAGGGCGGCGGTTTCGTCGAGGTCGATGGAGCCGTCGCTGTTGGCATCCAGCTGGGCGAACAACTCGTCGATATCGAGGGTGATGCCGCTGTCGCTTTCCTTGGCGTTGGCCAGCGCGGTGCTCAGTTCGTCCTTGGCGACGCTGCCGTCGCCGTTGCTGTCCAACAGGCTGAACAGCTTTTCCTGCAGTTTCGATTGCCCCGAAGCGCAGCCGCCACTGCTGCTGTTGCTGCTGGCGGTGCTTTTCGAGGAGAGCGCCGAGCTGTAGCTGCTGTAGCTGCTATAGCCCGAGTAACCACTGACGCCACTGATCATGGGAGTCACTCCTGTGCGTGATGGCAAGGCCGGAGTGGGTTCTCCGGTTCTCGCAGGTTCAGGCGCAAGCGTGTCGGGGGTTTATGCGCTTTGTATCAGCGTGGAGACGGGCTCAGGCGCGGGGGATGGTGAGGCTGGCCAGCAGGCCGCCGCCGGGGTTGTCGCCCAGCACCAGATCGCCGCCCTGGCGGCGGGCGGCTTCGCGGGCGATGGTCAGGCCCAGGCCGACGCCGCCGGAGCTGCGGTTGCGCGAGCCTTCGAGGCGGAAGAAGGGTTCGAACACCGCTTCGCGTTGCTCGGGGGCGATGCCGGGGCCGCGGTCGCTGACGTGGATGCGCACCTCGGTGGGGCCATCTTCCAGGCGAACCAGCGCATGGCCGGCGTAGCGCAGGGCGTTTTCTACCAGGTTGCTGACGCAGGAGCGCAGCGCCATGGGTTGGGCCCGCAGCGGCGCGCACTGGCCTTCGGCACGCACATCGGCGCCTCGGTCCTGGGCGTCTTCGGCCATGGATTCCACCAGGGCCTGGAGATCGAACAGCTGCAGCGCTTCGTCGGCGCGCTGCTGGTGCAGGTAGCTGAGGGTGGCGTCGAGCATGGCGACCATTTCCCCCAGGTCCTGGTCCATGCGGCTGCGCAGCTGGGCGTCGGGCACCTGCTCCACGCGCAGCTTGACCCGGGCGATGGGGGTGCGCAGGTCGTGGGAGACGGCGGCAAGCATGCGGCTGCGCTGGGCCACCTGCTCGCGGATGCGCTGCTGCATCAGGTTGAAGGCGTGGGCGGCCTGGCGCACCTCGCGCGGGCCGCGTTCATCCAGGGGCGGGGCCTGGAGGTTTTCGCTGAGGCGGTCGGCGGCGCTGGCCAGGCGCTGGATGGGCCGCGACAGGACGCGGGCGCCGTACCAGGCGGCGACGATCAGGGTCAGCAGCTGGAAGGTCAGCGGCACCAGAGGGCCACCGAACAGCGGGCGCGGGGGCGGCGGCTGGCCGGGGCGCGGGCCATTGGTGGCATGGGGCGGGCCGGGCTGGGGCTGCGGCGGCGGGTTGCCGTACTGCTGGAACCAGAGGAAGGCCAGCAGGTGGGCGAGGACGATGGCGGCCAGGAAGATGCCGAACAGGCGTGCGAACAGCGTGTCGGCCTGGCGCATCAGCCAATCTCCCTCGCGTCGAACAGGTAGCCCTCGCCGCGTACGGTCTTGATCAGGCGTGGGGATTTGGGGTCATCGCCGAGCTTCTGCCGCAGGCGCGATACGAGCAGGTCGATGCTGCGGTCGAAGGCTTCGATGGAGCGGCCCCGGGCGGCGTCCAGCAACTGCTCGCGGCTGAGCACCCGCCGCGGGCGTTCGAGGAACACCCAGAGCAGGCGGAATTCGGCGTTGGACAGCGGCACCACCAGGCCTTCGGGGGATTGCAGCTGGCGCAGCACGCCGTTCAGGCGCCAGGCGTCGAAGCGGATGCTGGCGCGCTGGTCGGCCCGCAGGCCTTCGCGGTCGTCGCGCACGCGGCGCAGGATGGTCTGGATGCGCGCCACCAGCTCACGGGGCTCGAAGGGCTTGGCCATGTAGTCGTCGGCGCCCAGTTCCAGGCCGATGATGCGGTCGGTGGGTTCGCAGCGGGCGGTGAGCATGAGGATCGGGATATCGGACTCGCCGCGTAGCCAGCGGCACAGGGAGAGGCCGTCTTCGCCGGGCAGCATCAGGTCCAGCACCACCACGTCGAAGGGGGCGCTGGCCAGTGCCTCGCGCATCGCCTCGCCATCGTCGACGCCCACGGCCTCGATATTGAAGCGGGCGAGGTAGTCGCAGAGCAGGTCGCGGATCGGCACGTCGTCGTCCACCAGCAGGGCGCGGGTGTTCCAGCGGCGGTTGTCGGCGGGGGTGGGGGTTTGGTTGTGCATGGGTGTTCTTGCCATCTGGCGGGTTCACCGGGCCGGTGGACCACTGTGCTTCGCGTCTGGCGGTGGGGCGTCGAGCGGCGGGCCGTCGGCATCCATCGGGCGCATGCTACTCCGCCGTCCTGCTGCCGGCCATCGCGGCGAGAGGCTCGCCCATGGCGGTGTCGCCAGCGTGTCGGCTTTGTATCGGACTCGATACAAAGGCGCGGCGTTCATCTCGGAAAGGGCGCTCGCGACCCGGGGAAGGGCCATGGCTGCTTTCCCGGGCTGGATGGGTTACTTATGTCGCGCCGCGCTTGGATGCGCTTCCCCCACAGGAGTTGTCATGCAGATTTCCACCACCCTGCTCGCCGGTTTCTGGGGCTGGCTGGCCGCCAGCAGCCTGTTGCTCGGTGCCGCCATCGGCTTCTGGGTGTCCCTGCCCAAGGCGGTCACCGCCTCGGTGATGGCCTATGGCAGCGGGGTGCTGATCGCCGCGCTGTGCTTCGGGCAGATTCCCGAGGCCGAGCGCCTCGGCGGGCTGGGGCCGACCCTGGCGGGCATGCTCGCCGGTGGCGCGCTGTTCGTCCTCGCCAGCCAGTTGCTGGACCGCTGGGAGGCGCATCATCGCCAGCGCAGCGGCGGCGTGGGCTCCATGGTGGCGCTGCTGATCGCCGTGGGTGCCTTCCTCGATGGCATTCCCGAGTCCCTGGGGCTCGGCCTGGGGCTGCTGGATGGCGGGCAGGTGAGCCTGCTGATGCTGGTGGCGATCTTCCTCTCCAACCTGCCGGAGGGCCTGGCCAGCGCCGCCGGGCTGCGCGAGGAGAAGCGCAGCGGCCTGTTCGTGTTCGGCCTGTGGGGTGTCATCGTGCTGCTCTCGGGGCTGGCGGCCATGGCCGGCCCGGGGCTGATGAGCGACCTGCCATCGGCCTGGCTGGGCTTCGCCCTGGCGTTCTCCGCCGGTGCGGTGCTGTGCATGCTGGTGGATACGCTGATCCCCGAGGCCTTCGAAAGCACCCACGCCTGGACCGGGCTGATCACCCTGGCCGGCTTCATGACCGCCTTCGCCCTCGACCACCTGGCGTGAGCGCAGGCGATCACCGGGGCAGCGGCGGGCGCGGGCTTCCGCTACAATGCGCGCCGTTTTCGACTTGCCAGAGAGCCCGCCCATGTCCGCCTGCCAGACGCCCATCATCGTCGCCCTCGATTTCCCCACCCGCGAAGCCGCGCTGAAGCTGGCCGACCAGCTGGACCCAAAGCTGTGCCGGGTGAAAGTGGGCAAGGAGCTGTTCACCAGCTGCGCATCGGACATCGTCGCCACCCTGCGTGAGCGCGGCTTCGAGGTGTTCCTCGACCTGAAATTCCACGACATCCCCAACACCACCGCGATGGCGGTGAAAGCGGCGGCGGAGATGGGCGTGTGGATGGTCAACGTGCACTGCTCCGGCGGCCTGCGCATGATGGCGGCCTGCCGCGAGACCCTGGAACAGTTCAACGGGCCCAAGCCGCTGCTGATCGGCGTGACCGTGCTCACCAGCATGGAGCGCGAGGACCTGGCCGGCATCGGCCTGGACATCGAGCCCCAGGAGCAGGTGCTGCGCCTGGCCGCCCTGGCGCAGAAGGCCGGCATGGACGGCCTGGTGTGCTCGGCCCAGGAAGCCACCGCACTGAAGGCGGCGCACCCGAGCCTGCAACTGGTCACCCCCGGCATCCGCCCGGCGGGCAGCGCCCAGGACGACCAGCGCCGCATCCTCACCCCGCGCCAGGCCCTGGACGCCGGCTCCGACTACCTGGTGATCGGCCGCCCCATCAGCCAGGCCGCCGACCCGGCCAAGGCCCTGGCCGCCGTGGTTGCCGAGCTGGCCTGAGGCTCGATCGGCGCGCCCCGTGTGGTGTCGCGCGATGGTTTGTCGGGTTGCACCCGACCTACATGAGCCTCAAACGAAAATGGCCCGGACTGCACTGCAGCCCGGGCCATTTTTTATGATGCGGAAGGGTTACTTGACCTTCAGCACCAGCTTGCCGAAGTTCTCGCCGCTGAACAGCTTGCCGAGGGTTTCCGGGAAGGTTTCCAGGCCTTCGACGATGTCTTCCTTGCTCTTCAGCTTGCCGGCGGCCATCCAGCCGCCCATTTCCTGGGCGGCGCTGGCGAAGTTGGCGGCGTGGTCCATGACCACGAAGCCTTCCATGCGCGCGCGGTTGACCAGCAGCGACAGGTAGTTGGCCGGGCCCTTCACCGCTTCCTTGTTGTTGTACTGGCTGATGGCGCCGCAGATGACGATGCGCGCGCGCGGGGCCAGGCGGGTGAGCACGGCGTCGAGGATGTCGCCGCCGACGTTGTCGAAGTACACGTCCACGCCTTTCGGGCACTCGCGCTTGAGGCCGGCGGCGACGTCTTCGTTCTTGTAGTCGATGGCGGCGTCGAAGCCGAGTTCGTCGATCAGGAAGCGGCACTTGTCGGCGCCACCGGCGATGCCGACCACGCGGCAGCCTTTGATCTTGGCGATCTGCCCGGCGATGCTGCCGACCGCGCCGGCGGCGCCGGAGAGCACCACGGTGTCACCGGCCTTGGGCGCACCGACGTCGAGCAGGGCGAAGTAGGCGGTCATGCCGGTCATGCCCAGGGCGGAGAGGTAGAGCGGCAGCGGTGCGCGGCTCGGGTCGACCTTGTAGAAGCCGCGGGGCTCGCCGACGAAGTAGTCCTGCACGCCCAGGGCGCCGTTGACGTGGTCGCCCACTGCGAAGTCCGGGTGGTTGGAGGCGATCACCTTGCCCACGCCCAGGGCGCGCATCACTTCGCCCAGGCCCACCGGCGGGATGTAGGACTTGGCGTCGTTCATCCAGCCGCGCATGGCCGGGTCGAGGGACAGGTAGAGGTTCTCCACGACTATCTGGTTCGGCCCGGGCTCGGCCACCGGCTTCTCGACATAGGAGAAGGTGTCGCGGGTGGCTGCGCCGACCGGACGCTTGGCGAGCAGGAACTGGCGGTTTAGCTGGGACATGGCAGGGCACTCCGAATAGGGAAACCACCGGTTTAGTCTGCACGGCGGTGGAGGGCAAGCTTAGTCGCGGCAAGGAATGTCCGGCCATGAATGGCAATGATCATTGCGGGGGTGCTTCATCAGCAGATTGGATGCAGCACCCACCACGGACCTGATGATGCTGACGCCGAGCCCCCTCCAGTGACTAGACTCCAGCCCGGTTCCCCCATTCCAACCGAGGTTGCATAGATGAGCATGACTTTCTCTGGCCAGGTCGCCCTGGTGACTGGCGCCGCCAATGGTATCGGCCGCGCGACCGCCCAGGCATTCGCCGCCGAAGGCCTGAAGGTGGTGGTGTCCGATGTCGACGCCGCCGGTGGCGAAGGCACTGTGCAACTGATCCGCGATGCCGGTGGCGACGCCACCTTCATCCGCTGCAACGTCACCGTCGATGCCGAGGTGAAGGCCCTGGTAGAAGGCACCGTCGCCGCCTATGGCCGCCTCGACTACGCCTTCAACAACGCCGGCATCGAGATCGAGAAGGGCAAGCTGGCCGAGGGTTCCGAGGCCGAGTTCGACGCCATCATGGGCGTCAACGTCAAGGGCGTCTGGCTGTGCATGAAGTACCAGATCCCGCAGATGCTGGCCCAGGGCAGCGCCGGCGCCATCGTCAACACCGCCTCCGTCGCTGGCCTTGGCGCCGCGCCGAAGATGAGCATCTACGCCGCCTCCAAGCACGCGGTGATCGGCCTGACCAAATCGGCGGCCGTCGAGTACGCGAAGAAGAAGATCCGCGTCAACGCGGTGTGCCCGGCGGTGATCGACACCGACATGTTCCGTCGCGCCTACGAGGCCGACCCGAAGAAGGGCGAGTTCGCCGCCGCCATGCACCCGGTGGGGCGCATCGGCAAGGTCGAGGAGATCGCCGGCGCGGTGCTCTACCTGTGCAGCGACGCCGCGGGCTTCACCACCGGCCATTCCCTGGCCGTGGACGGTGGTGCCACCGCCATCTGACCCGTTGCGCGGTCATGCAGAGGCGCCTTCGGGCGCCTTTTTGCATTCTGTTACAGGTCGGGCCGGGGCTGGCCTGCGAGGCCACTATCCAGCCACGCGTCGCGTGCGCAGAATCCGCCAAGGTCCGACAAGGAGAACAACATGACCGCAAGCCCCCTGGTAACCGTCTTCCTGCCCCTGGCGCTGGGCATCATCATGCTCGGCCTCGGGCTGTCCCTGACCCTGGCGGACTTCGCCCGGGTAGTGAAATTCCCCAAGCCGGTACTGATCGGCCTCGGCTGCCAGATCCTCCTGCTGCCGCTGGCCTGCTTCCTGCTCGCCAAGGGCTTCCAGCTGGAAGCGGCGCTGGCGGTGGGCATGATGCTGCTGGCGGCATCCCCCGGCGGCACCTCGGCCAACCTCTATAGCCACCTGGCCCACGGCGACGTGGCGCTGAACATCACCCTGACAGCGGTGAATTCGGTGATCGCCATCCTCACCATGCCCTTCATCGTCAACCTGTCCCTGGCCCACTTCATGACCGGCGACCAGGCCATCCCCCTGCAATTCGCCAAGGTGGTGCAGGTGTTCGCCATCGTCCTCGGCCCGGTGGCCATCGGCATGTTCCTGCGCAGCCGCTTCCCCGGCTTCGCCGCGCGCATGGAGACGCCGGTGAAGATCATCTCGGCGCTGTTCCTGCTGCTGATCATCGTGCTGGCGGTGGCCAAGGACTGGCGCACCTTCGTCGACTACGCCCCGGTGGTGGGCCTGGCGGCGCTGGCGTTCAACCTCATCAGCCTGGCGGTGGGCTACTTCGTGCCGCGCCTGTGCCGCCTCAGCCAGCGCCAGGCGGTGGCCATCGGCATGGAGATCGGCATCCACAACGGCACCCTGGCCATCGCCCTGGCGCTGAGCCCGATGCTGCTGAACAACCCGACCATGGCCATTCCGGCGGCCATCTACAGCATCATCATGTTCTTCACCGCCGCCGCCTTCGGCTGGTGGGTCAACCGCGTGCACGGACGCGAGCTGACGTCGGAGGCCTGAAGGCACGTGCCAGTGTCCCGGGCTGAAGCCCGGGCTACGCGTTCGAGGGAGCGGGTAGGGTGGATGACGCTCTTTTCATCCACCAGCGGTGTTCGGCATGGCCTCGATTGGTGGACCGATGGAGTGTGCTCCACCCTACGTGGGCTCATCGTCCGTAATTGGCCGGTGGCAACGCATCGCGAATGAATTCGCACGGAGATGCGGCGCTGCGCGCCGCTTGGCGACTGAAGTCGCCCCTACAAACCCGCGGTGCAGGTCGTTGCACCGATGCCAGGCCGCCCGTGCTTCAGTTCTTGCCTGTATTCCAGTTGAGGATCACCAGGGTCAGCACCCCGGCCACCAGGCCCCAGAAGGCCGAGCCGATGGACAGCAGGCTCATGCCCGAGGCGGTGACCATGAAGGTGATCAGCGCCGCTTCGCGTTCTTTGGGTTCGTTCATCGCCACGGTCAGGCCGTTGCTGATGGAGCCGAACAGCGCCAGGGCGGCCACCGAGAGCACCAGCTCCTTGGGGAAGGCGGCGAACAGCGCGGCGAGGGTGGCGGCGAAGGTGCCGGCGATGCCGTAGAAGATGCCGCACCAGACTGCGGCGGTGTAGCGCTTGTTGCGGTCCTCGTGGGCGTGGGGGCCGGTGCAGATGGCGGCGCTGATGGCCGCCAGGTTGATGCCGTGGGAGCCGAAGGGCGCCAGCAGCAGCGAGGCGAAGCCGGTGACCGAGATCAGCGGCGAGGCCGGTACCTGGTAGCCGTCGGCGCGCAGCACGGCGATGCCGGGGATGTTCTGCGAGGCCATGGCGACGATGAACAGCGGGATGCCGATGCTGATGATGGCGGTGAAGGAGAAGCTCGGCGTGGTCCATACCGGCTGCGCCAGGGCGAAGTCGAAGCCGCTGAAGTCCAGCAGCCCCAGCGCCGCCGACATGGCGCACCCCACCAGCAGCGCCACCAGTACCGCGTAGCGCGGCTGCAGGCGCTTGAGCAGCAGGTAGCTGAAGAACATCGCCAGTACCAGCGCGGTGCGGTGCTGCGCGGCGACGAAGATTTCGCTGCCGATCTTGAACAGGATGCCCGCCAGCAGTGCGGCGGCCAGGGAGCCGGGCAGGCGGCGCATCAGGCGCTCGAAGCCGCCGGTGAGGCCGACCAGGGTGAGCAGCACGGCGCAGACGATGAAGGCGCCGATGGCCTCGTTGTAGGAGACGCCCGGCAGGCTGGTGATCAGCAGTGCCGCGCCGGGGGTCGACCAGGCCACGGTGATGGGCGTGCGGTAGCGCAGCGACAAACCGATGCTGCAGGCCGCCATGCCGATGGACAGGGCCCAGATCCACGAGGAAATCTGCCCGGCGCTGAGCCCGGCGGCCTGGCCTGCCTGGAACATCAGCACCAGGGAACTGGTGTAGCCGGTGAGCATGGCGATGAAGCCCGCCACCACCGCCGAGGGCGAGGAGTCGGCCAGCGGGCGCAGGCGGGGCAGGGCGGCGCTGGAGTCGGAAGCCTGGGTCATCAGACGGTTCCCTTGAAGTCGACGAGGATCGGATAGAGCGAGGCCACCAGCAGCAGGGCCATGCCGATATTGAAGGCACGCAGCACCCGTGGCGAGGACAGCCAGCGGCGCAGCAGGCTGCCGGCCACGGTCCAGAGCCCGACGCTGGGGCAGTTGATCAGAGCGAACAGCGCGGCGATCAGCAGGGCGTTGGTGACGAAGTTCTCCTGGGGGGTATAGGTGGTGATGGCGCCGATCGCCATGACCCAGGCCTTGGGGTTGACCCACTGGAAGGCCGCCGCCTGGAGGAAGGTGAAGGGCCGCGCGCCGCTGTCACGGCTGTCGGGGGCACCGGAGCCGGCGATCTTCCACGCCAGGTAGAGGAGGTAGGCCGCGCCCAGGTAGCGCAGGGTGGTGTAGAGCACCGGCACCTGCTCGAAGACCTGGTGCAGGCCGAGGCCGACCGCGATCACCAGGACCATGAAGCCCAGGCTGATGCCGAGCATGTGCGGCAGGCTGCGGCGCACGCCGAAGTTCACCCCGGAGGCGAGCAGCATCATGTTGTTGGGGCCCGGTGTGATCGAGGTAACGAAGGCGAACAGGGCGAAGGCGAGCAGCAGTTCCAGGCTCATGGCGGGGCACTCTTTTTGGAATGCTGGAAGCCTACGGCGTGGCGCGTTGCCGCGCCCCGTACAGCGAAGCGCGCAAAAAGCGATACAGTCGCGTGACGAGCGTGGATACAGCCAGTACTGTTCCGGTTTCGAGTTTCCCCAGGAGCCCCGCTACATGGACGAAAACCCCTACGCAGCGCCCCAGACTGACCTGGTCGACGCCCAGGCGCCGCGCGAACTGCCTGACTGGAGCCCGGGGTTGCTCAACCTGCTGGGCTGGCTGTGCCTGATCTCTGCGCTGAGCTCGGTGGTGGTGCTGGTGTTCATCTTCCTGGGGGACTTCATCGGCATCCACAGCGCCGCCCTGGTCGCCGACTGGCTGGGCCTGGCGGTGATGCTGCTGGGCAGCTACCTGAGCCTGCGCCTGAAGGGCTTCGCCGAGGCGCGCTTCGCCGCCACCGGGCTGGGCTGGCCTACCTGGCTGGTGATCCTGGCGGGGATGCTGACCCAGGTGATGCTGATGCTGGTGAGCGACCAGTCGCTGGCCCGGCTGGGCTGGGAAATGGGGCTGTATCTGGGGCTGATGGTCGGCTACGGCGCGGTTACCGTGTGGCTGGCGGTACGCCTGCTCAAGGTGCAGAACGTCTACCCGGTGTTCCGGGTCATGGCCTGGCTGCTGCTGGTGGGCGGGGTGATGATGGCGACCGTGCTGCTGATGATGATCGCCCTGCTGCCGCTGCTGGGCTCGTCCATCGCCATGGCGCTGGTGTTCTTCCGCGGCGCCAGGGACATGGCCGGGCAGGCCTGAGTCAGGCGGCTTCTTCGCTCTCGCCCGGGCGCGCGCTGGACAATGCCTGGTTGACCTTCAGCCAGCCATCCACGGCGTCCGCCCCGGCCTCGCTGAAGGCGCGTTCCAGCAGGCGCGCCTGCTCGCGGCGCAGGCTCTTCTCCAGTTTCGAACCGTCGGCGGTCAGGCCCAGCTGGCGCTTGCGCTTGTCGTCGTCGGCGGCGGTGCTCTGCACCAGGTCCATCTCCATCAATTGGCGCAGGGGCGTGTTCAACGCCTGCTTGCTGACGCCCAGGTAGCCGAGCATCTCCTTGACGCTGAGCCCCGGGTACTTGGCGATGAAGAACAGGATGCGGTGGTGCACCCGCGACAGGCCGCGACGGGCGAGCATTTCGTCGGGCTTGCTGGTGAAGGCCTGGTAGCCGAAGAAGAAGGCTTCCATGGCGGCGTGCTGGACGGCTGGGTTTTTAAGGTCAAGCATATTGACGTATCCATCCCGGGCATCGTAATTTCGGTCAAGCAGTTTGACTCAATTTTTCCGCCTTCGCACCCGGTGACAACCCATGGCCTTCTCCGAACGCATCGCCCGCCTGAAAAGCTCCTTGATCCGTGAAATCCTTGCTGCGGCGCAGCGCCCGGAGGTGATGTCCTTCGCCGGTGGCCTGCCGGCCGAACCGATGCTGCCGAAGGTGGAGTGGGCGGACATGCCGGTGAGCATGGGCCAGTACGGTATGAGCGAAGGCGAGCCGGCGCTGCGCGAGGCCATCGCCGCCGAGGCGCAGAAGCTGGGCGTGCAGTGCGACGCCAGCCAGGTGCTGATCGTCAGCGGCTCCCAGCAGACCCTGGACCTGGCGTCCAAGCTGTTCATCGACCCGGGCACCGAAGTGCTGCTGGAGGCGCCGACCTACCTGGCCGCCCTGCAGGCCTTCCAGCTGTTCGGCGCCGATTGCATCGCCGTGGCCCAGGAAGCCGACGGCCCCGAGCTGGCCTCCCTGCGCCAGCGCCTGGAGCAGCACAAGCCGGCCTTCGCCTACCTGATCCCGACCTTCCAGAACCCCTCGGCCGTGCGCTACAGCGAAGCCAAGCGCGATGCCGTGGCGGCGCTGCTGGACGAGTTCGGCGTGACCCTGATTGAAGACGAGCCCTACCGTGAGCTGGTGTTCGACGAAGGCACCGCTACCCCTATCGTCAGCCGCCTGAAGAAGGCCAGCTGGATCTACACCGGCACGGTGTCCAAGACCCTGCTGCCGGGCCTGCGCGTGGGCTTCCTGATCGCCAGCCCGGATCTGTTCCCCTACCTGCTGCGCCTGAAGCAGTCCGCCGACCTGCACACCAACCGCATCGGCCAGTGGCAGGCCCTGCAATGGCTGGGCACCGCGCAGTACCGCGAGCACCTGGCCGAACTGCGCGACTTCTACCGCCAGCGCCGCGACGCCATGCAGGCGGCGCTGGAAGAGCATTTCGCCGACCTCGCCACCTGGCAGATTCCCCAGGGCGGCCTGTTCTTCTGGCTGGCGCTGAAGCAGCCGCTGGACACCCGTACTCTGCTCAAGCCGGCGCTGGAGCAGAACGTCGCTTTCATGCC
>BATO01000098.1 GCA_000474255.1 Aquipseudomonas alcaligenes MRY13-0052 | reverse complement strand
ATATAAAGCCCTGGCAGCGCGGACGGCCCAAGAATGGAGGCCAAGGTGCAATAGCACGGCTTGCCAGAGCGACTTGCAGGGGCGACTTCAGTCGCCAAGCAGTCCGAAGGACTGCCACGCCTATGAGAACAAGGCTGCTGCGGTTTCTCTCTTCTTGGCTAACCCTGGAAGAGCCCCCGGGCCGAAGTCCGGGCTTCACCAGGGTGATAGGCCAGTGGATCACCATTTCCAGCCCGTTTCGAACCTGTTAATGGCAAATCGGGTCACAGTCAGGCAGACCCATTGCCGCTGCGCTCGTCTAGAATAGGCGCGAATTCATATGAGCCCCCTGTATGCCTGACTCGGCCGATTCCCGCCCGTTGTCCGAACGCCCTCTTGAGGAGTTGGTCGCCTGCCCGGAGTGCGACTTGCTGATGCATCGTCAGCACGTCGAAGAAGAACACAAGGCCTGCTGCCCGCGCTGTGGCTATGAGCTCATCGTTCACCGTGCCCATATGGAGCGCCGCGCCCTGGCCTTGGTGCTGACCGCATTGATGCTCTACGTCCCGGCGAACTTCTTGCCGATCATGAAGCTCAACCTGCTCGGCCAGACAACTCAGGACACCATCTGGAGCGGCGTGCTCGGCCTCTACCACAGCGGTATGGATGGCGTAGCCGTCCTGGTCTTCCTCTGCAGCATGGTCATTCCGCTGCTGAAGCTGCTCTGCCAGCTCGCGGTGCTGCTGTGCATCCGCTGGCAGGTCATGCAGGGGCTTGGCCTGCAGCTCTATCGCCTTTATCACCACATGCGTGAGTGGGGGATGCTCGAGGTCTACCTGATGGGCATCCTGGTCAGCATCGTCAAACTCATCGATATGGCCGACCTGCACCTGGGCGTTGGCCTCGCCTGCTTCATCGGCCTGTTGCTGTCGCAGGTGTGGCTGGAAGTCACCATGTCCCCGCACCAGGTCTGGGACTCACTCGACGCCGGAGGTCACGCCAATGAGAGCGCTTGATGCCGGCATCCTCGTCTGCGGTGACTGCCACCAACTGAACCGCCCGGACCAGGACGACGACGCCCCCGCCTGCACCCGCTGCGGCTCGCGCCTCCATGAGCGTCGGCCCAACAGCCTGATCCGCACCTGGGCGCTGCTGCTCACCGCCACCATCCTCTACATCCCGGCCAACGTGCTGCCGATCATGACGGTGAACTTCTTCGGCAACGGCTCGCCCTCCACCATCATGGAAGGCGTGATCGAGCTGATTCACGCCGACATGCTGCCCATCGCCCTGGTGGTCTTTACCGCCAGCATCCTGGTGCCCACCTTCAAGCTCGTCGGCATCGCCCTGCTGCTTTACTCCGTGCAGAGGCACCAGCCCATGTCGGCCAGGCAACGCATCCTGATGTACCGCTTCATCGAATGGATCGGTCGCTGGTCCATGCTGGATATATTCGTCATCGCCATCCTCGTGGCCTTGGTGAACTTCGGCAATCTGGCCAGCATCGAAGCCAATCCCGGTGCGGCCGCCTTTGCCAGCGTCGTGGTCCTGACCATGACCGCAGCAGTAACCTTCGATCCCCGACTGATCTGGGACAACACCGATATGGACGACGAGAATGGCTGACCTGCCAAAGCCCAAGACGAAGAAAACCACCAACTGGTCGGCCATCTGGGTCCTGCCCCTGATCGCCCTCGGCATCGGCCTCTGGCTGGGCTGGAAGTCGATGAACGATGCCGGTATCGACATCAAGATCTACTTCGAGAACGGCGAAGGCATCCAGGTCGGCAAGACCCAGCTCATGTACAAGGGCATCCAGGTCGGCAAGGTCACCGACCTGCACGTCAGCGAAGACATCAATGGCGTCGTCGCCACGGTCGAAGTGCTCAAGGAAGCCGAGCCCTACCTGAGCAAGGAAACCCGCTTCTGGCTGGTGCGCCCACGCGTATCCCTCGCCGGTGTCACCGGCCTGGAAACCCTGGTCTCCGGCATCTACATCGCCATCGACCCGGTGAAGGGCGAGCCCGAGCGCAAATACCACGCGCTGTCCGAGCCGCCGCCGCTCTCCGACAACCTGCCCGGCCTGCACCTCACCCTCAAGGCTGAGCGCCTCGGCTCCCTGGAGCAGGGCAGCCCCGTCTACTACCGGCAGATCCAGGTCGGCCAGGTGAAGAGCTACGAGCTGGCCGAAGACCAGCGCACGGTCGAGATCAAGGTGCACATCGAGCAACCCTACGCCCAGCTCGTGCGCAAGCACACGCGTTTCTGGAACGCCAGCGGCCTCAACGTCACCGCCGGCCTGTCCGGGGTGAAGATCCGCACCGAGTCGCTGCTCAGCATGGCCGCCGGCGGCATCGCCTTCGCCACGCCCGAGAACCGCCAGGACAGCCCGCCCACGGATTCCACCATCCCCTTCCGCCTCTACGACGGTTTCGAAGCCGCCGAAGCCGGCCTCAAGGTCATGCTGCGCATGGAAGACGTCAGCGGCCTCAACCCCGGCAACACCCCGGTCATGTACAACGGCGTCCAGGTCGGCACCCTGAAGAAGCTCGACATGGACAAGAACTTCGCCGGCGCCACCGCCGAGCTGACCATGGAGCCGCGCACCGAGGAGTTCCTGGTCGAAGGCACCGAGTTCTGGACGGTCAAGCCCTCCATCTCCCTCGCCGGCATCAGCGGTATCGAGGCCCTGGTCAAGGGCAACTACATCGCCGTGCGCTTCGCCAAGAGCGGTACGCCTACCCGCGAGTTCACCGCCCGCCCCAAGGCCCCGCCGCTGAACACCGATGCCCCCGGCCTGCACCTGGTGCTCACCAGCGACAAGCTCGGCTCCCTCGATGTCGGCAGCCCGATCCTCTACAAGCAGATGCGCGTCGGCAGCGTGCAGAGCTACCAGCTCTCCCGTGACCAGCAACGCGTCGTGGTTGGCGTCCACATCGAGCCGGAATTCGCCAAGCTGGTGAACGAATCCACCCGCTTCTGGAACGTCAGCGGCGTCAGCATCAAGGGCGGCCTGTCCGGTGTCGAGGTGAAGAGCGAGTCGCTGCAGACCCTCCTGGCTGGCGGCATCTCCTTCAGTACGCCGGATTCCAAGGCTACGCCGGTGACCAAGCCGCGTCGCTTCACCCTCTATGACAACGAGAACCTCGCCCTCGGCAAAGGCACGGTGGTCGAAGTCCGCATGACCCAGGCCGATGGCCTGCGCGAAGGCACGCCCGTGCGCTTCAAGGGCCTGGATGTCGGCAGCGTCGAGCGCATCACCCTGGCCGATGACCTGGGGGGCGTCGTGGTCACAGCACGTATCACCGAGGCCGCCGATCGCATCGCTCGCACCGGCACGCAGTTCTGGGTGGTCAAACCCGAGCTCGGCCTGGTGCGTACCGCCAACCTCGACACCCTGGTCAGCGGCCAGTACCTGGAAGTGCAGCCCGCCTCGGCCAAGGGCCCGATGCAGACCAAGTTCACCGTACTCAGCGAACCGCCGTCGGCCATTGCCCGCGAAGAAGGCCTGCGCATCGTCCTCAGCACCGCACGTCGTGGCTCCATCAAGCCCGGCGTGGTGGTCAGCTACCGCGAGGTCCCGGTGGGCAAGGTGGTGCGTTTCGAGCTGGGCAAGACCGCTGATCGCGTGCTCATCCACGTGCTCATCGAGCCGCGCTATGCCTCCCTGGTACGCAGCGGCACGCGCTTCTGGAATGCCAGCGGCGTGGGTATCGATGCCGGTCTGTTCAAGGGCGTGAAGGTGCGCACCGAATCCCTGGAAGCGCTGATCGAGGGTGGCATCGCCTTCGCTACGCCGGACAACGCCCAGATGGGCGCGCCGGCGATCCCCGGGCAGACCTTCGCCCTGCATGACGAACTCAACGAAGAATGGCTGAAGTGGGCACCGAAGATCGCCATCGAAAAGTGATCCACCCAGCATGAAAAAGGGCCGCATCTGCGGCCCTTTTTCGTTACTGCGGCTTCAACTCACGCCGGCTCGGCTTCCTCGCTGGCAGCCGGGGTTTGCTGGCTGGCCTGCTCGCGGCGCTTGATGAACTTCCAGTCCGCCTCGTCGATATAGATGCCATTGGGGCCGCTGCCTCCTTCCAGGTCGATGGCCACGTCGGCCGAAACCTGCGGCTTAACCGAGGCCAGGATGGGCGTGAAGCCCAACTGGGCACTGGTCTCGATCAGCGCCTGCTGGTTGCGCTCGTCGATGTCCGCTGCCTCGTCCAGATAGTAGGGGAGGCGGATGCGGCCGGCCTGCTCGCGGTCCATCAGGTGCAGCAGCAGGTACATGTTGGTCAGCGCCTTGATGGTCATGGTGGTGCCGTTGGAGGCGGCGCCATCGATGTCCGTGTGGATGATCGGCTGGCCATGCACCTTGGTGATCTCGAATGCCAGCTCGAACAGGTCCTTCAGGCCCAACTGGTTGCCGTTGGCAGCCACCAGGCGCGCCAGGTACTCCTTGGCTTCCTCGTTCTTCGCGTCCTGCTCGGAGGATTGCGACAGGTCGAACACCGACAGGGTCTCGCCTTCCTCGTACTGGCCGGCGCTGTGGATGATCTGGTCGATATGGCGCAGCGCATCCTTGTTCGGCGCCAGCACGATGCGGAAGCTCTGCAGGTTCGACACCTGGCGCTTGTTGATCTCGCGGTTGAACAGCGCCAGTTGGTGTTCCAGGTTGTCGTAGTCGCTGCGGATGTTGCGCAAGGTACGGGCGATGTCGGTGACCGCCGCACGGCGCGCCTTGGCCAGGGTCAGGGCTTCGTCCTGACGGTGGGCGTAGGCGTTGATCAAAAGCTGCAGGCGGCGCTCGGTGTCGTCCTCGCTGTCGAACTTGGCCACGCCCTTCAGGCGTACCTGGGCGTAGAGCGCCTCGATCTGGCCGTCGATGCGCTGCAGCGCCTGCCAGGTGTCCTGGTAGTCGTTGAGCAGCGGCAGCAGGTTGTCGATGCTGTCGTCCACCGGGTCGGTGAAGGGCGTGCCGAAGGGCAGGTCGGCCGGCAGCAGTTGGCGGCGACGTAGCGCGTCTTCCAAGGTACGTTCCTTGGCTTCCAGGTCGGCCAGTTGACGGCCCACCAGCTGCAGCTTGGCAGAGAGCTGCTGAACGCGTTCGGTAAAGGCATCGCTGGAGCGCTTGAGGTCATCCTGCGCGGCTTCGCGCTGGGCCAGCAGTTCCATCTTGCCGGCTTCCTCGGCAGACAGCGTCTGGGCCTTGCGGAAGTCTTCCAGGGCCTTCTGGGCATCCAGTACGGCCTGGTACAGCTGCTCGGCCTGGGCCTTGCTCGCGGCGCGGTCGGAGGCGACCGACTGCTGGGTCTTGAGTTGCTTCAGCTCGCGCTCCAGGCGGTCCTTCTGGTCGCGCAGGGCAGCGCGGTCGGCCAGGGCCTGCAGGGCTGGCGGTTCGATGCTGGACAGGTCGATATCCAGGCCCGGGACCTGGAAGTGCTCGCCCTTGAAGCGGTCGAGAATGGCTTCCAGGGATTTCACCCAGGCGTCTTCTTCATCCAGCTGAATGCCTTTCTCACCCAGGGGCAGGCTGAACAGCTGGCCGTTGAACAGGCGCATCAGACGGTCGACGTCGGCCTGGGAGAACTCCTCGCGCAGGCGCGAGTAGCTGTTGTTGTCGGCGTGATCGAGCTGCTGCTTCACCGACTTCAGGCGTTTTTCCAGGTCGCGCAGGCGCTCGTCCAGGTCCTCCGAGGAGAACTGGCGGGATTGCGCCAGGGCGCCGGCCAGTTCGTCGTGGGCGTCCTTGGCGGCCAGCAACTGCTGCTCCAGCACCTTGATGTCGTTGACCAGGGCGAAGCGGTTCTTCAGCACCGCCAGCTCGCCCAGCCAGCGCTGGATCTCGCTGATCTCGCGCTCCAGGCGCATCAGCTCCTGGGTGCCGCCGCGTTGTTCGTGCTGCAGGCCATCCTGCTCGTTGCGGTAATGCTCGGCCTGGATCACCAGCTCCTCGCGGCGAGCGCCGGAGTAGTCGTGCCAGGTGCCCAGCAGGTTATCCAGAAGGGGCGAAAGGCGGTGCAGCTTGCCGCGCAGGGTCTCGCGCTGGGTCACGCCGTTGGCCAGTGCCTCCACCAGCGGGCCGGCGGCCACCAGGGCCTGGTAGTCCTGCTCCATGCGGCGCACGTCGCGGAAGGCTTCCTCGGTGGCGGCGATGTAGTCGACGCTGCCCGAACGCAGGCTGTGCTCGAAGGCATCGAGGAACAGCTGCTTGAGCTTGGCCGCGGTGATCTCGCGCATGTGCAGCAGGTTGATGAACAGCGAGCGGAAGGTCTTCAGGCTCTGCTCGCTGGTGGAGCGCAGCGGGATCAGCGTCAGGTCCAGCGGAATGGACGTGTGACCGCCCACCAGCAGGCGGCGCAGTTCGTCCGGCTTCAGATCGTAGGCCTTGATGCCCTCGCGCTCGAGGTTATTGAACAGCTCGCGCTGACGCAGGCAGGTGCCATTCTTCTGGTAGTGATCCAGGTCCAGGCTGCCCTGGTAGGCGAAGAACTGGTGACCGAAACCGCCGCCCGGGCCGCGACCGGCAACACCGATCACGTGGGGGCCGTGGGGCAGCGAAACTTCGACCAGGATGTAGCTGGTGTCGGTGGCGAAGTAGAACTTGCGCGACTGCTCCAGGCTGTACTTGCCGAAGCTCATGTCCGACATGCGCGCCAGGATGGGGAATTGCAGCGCGTTGATTGACGCGGATTTACCCAGGTTGTTGGCGCCGTAGACCGACAGCGGGGTTTCCAGCGGGAACAGGCCGAGGCTGTAACCGGCGGTGTTCAGCAGGGCGAAGCGGCGGATGCCATAGCGTTCCTGGCTCATGCGTCCATCTCCTGCGCGGCGCGCTCTTCGGCCATGGCGCGGGCCAGGGCATCTTCATCGGATTCAACGGCGGCCGGCTCATCGACCTCCAGCGAAATGATGGGCTCCTCGCCCTCATCGTCCATCAGCACCGGCGCTTGCAGGGCCAGGTCGCTGCTGTGCAGGTTGGCGGCCAGGTCGCGGTCGTGCTGCACCGACAGGCACACATCGAGGAAGCGGTGCATGGGCGGCAGGAAGCGGTAGATACCGTTGCTGTCCTCGGCGAAGCCGAGCTGGGTGAGGCGGCGGATGACCTTCTCCTCCAGCTCTTCATGGGTGGTCACCTCGGCCTGCAGGAACAAGTCGCGGTACTTCTCCAGCAGCGCGGGCAGTTCGTCACGGCCGATGCTGCCGCCGTCGAGCACGGAAAGCGGGTCACGGCCCTGGTCGGCCAGGTGTTCCACCAGGATGAAGGTGAACAGCGCCAGGCGCTGGGCGGTCTTGTTCACCTGGGCGCCCATCTGCTCGGGCACGAAGTAATAGAAGCCACGGGGGTCGCACACCAGCTCGAAGCCGAGGGCCTTGAACAGGGCGCGGTACTGGTCCTGCATGGTGGACAGCTGGGCGTAGCATTCCGGCTCGCTGCGCGAGAGGTGATAGCCCTTGAACAGCTCGCGGAAGATGGCCGAGAGCTGAGTCATTTCGGTGAGATTAAGATGCATGTTTTTCGCTCTTGATGAGGGCGAAGGAGCTCAGGCTGACCTGATGCTCCGCGGTGAGGTAGTCGCGGCGCTCCAGGCGGTCACGCTGGAAGCGGCTTTCGCGGGAGAGGCGGGAGAACCAGTAGAGCAGCTCGTCGGTGGCGCCTTCCGGTTCCTGCTCCAGCAGCCAGGCCATGAGGTCCGGCAGCGGCAGGGCCTGCTCGCAACGGTCGATCATTTCCCGGGCGGTACGCGGTGCACGCGGCGCTTCGCCACGACGGCCACTGGAGGCCTTGGGGAAGTGCGCCGGCTTCGGCTCGAAGCGTGCCAGGGCGTAGACGTAAGCCTCCACCTGCGAGGCGCTGCCGAGGAAGGTGCTCTGCGGCCGGGTGAACAGCGGCAGTGCCGCCTGGGGCACGGCATCCAGGCCCTTCTTGCGGATCACCGACAGCGCCAGGGCGGCACCACGGGTCACGGCGTTGTGCCGGCGCGCTTCCTCGCGCAGCGGCAGCAGCAGCTCGCGGGCCTTGCGCAGGGTCAGCTGGGCGGTGGTCTGCATTTCCAGGATGCGCGCATGGGTGCGCAGCAGCAGGTCGTCGTCCACCAGTTGGCCGAGGCGTTGCTGTTCGCCGAGCAGCTTGAGCAGCACCTGCTCGACGCGGCGCACGCCCTGCTCGAAGGCGCCATCGGCGGCCACCAGCTGGATCATCGGCTCGACGTACTCGTCCCAGGTCGCCAGGACCTCGGCATAGCGCTGGCGCAGAGGGATCTGCCGGTCGCTGGTCTTGGCCCGTTCGGCCACGGCCACCAGGGCCTGTTCATCGTTGTCGAGCTTCTTCAATACATCGCGTACGCGCATGTCGAGCAGGCGCAGCTGGCGCGCCAGGTCGTTGCCGTCGCGGATCTCGAAGGCTTCCTGGATGTAGCCGGCCAGGCGCTCCAGGTGGCGCAGATAGGCTTCGATCTCCAGGCACAGGCCGAGGCGGTGCTCACGGCGCAGGTAGGCGAGGAAGTCGTGGATCTGGGCGTTCAGCTCGAAGCGGTTGGGGCTCTTGGCCACCGGCACCAGGATGTCCAGGCGGATCCACTGGTCGAGCAGCGCGGTAACGTCCGTGGGCGTGCCCTGGGGCAACTGGGCCCCGAGCTGCAAGCGCAGCTCGGCCAGGCTCAAGGTGCCGGCATCGAAGCGCTCGCACAGCGGCTCCAGCAGCGCCCAGTGTTCGGCGAGGGCGCGCAAAACGCGTTTGGGTTCGATCATCGGGGGAGACGGTCCCTGCCTAAGGAAAAAGACGCGATTGTACTGCATGACCGCCGGCTCGACTCAGCCTGAGCTGATCAAAGGACGGCTGGTTCGCACGTCGGCGGACGGGAGGGATGGAGCGCATGGAAAACGGCCAGGTAACGCCCGGGGTTGCGCCGCCGCGGCATGCTCAGCTCTGGCGGAACAGCCCGATCAGGTGATCGGCAATGGCAGCCTTGATGGCGTTGACGTTGAGCTGCGAGGTATGGCCCAGGCGCTCGGTATTGATGCGGTGCAGGTGCAGCGAAGGCATGCGTGCTTCGTACTCGCGCAGGTCGCCTTTCACCAGCACCGGCAGGAAGTGGTCGTTCTTCGCCTGGTAGCGCTGGATCAGCAGCTTCAGGCCTTCCTGGAACGGCAGCTCGCGGGACGCCGCCAGGCGGTGCTCGCCGGGAATCTTCAGGTACAGGCCGGAATAGCCCATGGTCTCGCCGGGCAGGATGTGGATGCCGGTGGGTTCCACCGCCTCGGGCGGGATTTCGTTGAAGGTGTCGTGCCAGGCCTGCTCGTCGGGGAGGATGGTGATGCTGCCGTGCTCCTCCTCCGGCACCACGAAGCTGTAGTTGCTGTAGAGCTTCTCGACATAGCCCGAATAGACGCACAGGCGGTTTTCGAAGCGCAGCAGGAAATCGATCGCCTGTTGGCGGTCGGTGATGGCATCCAGGTCCCAGGCGAGGTCGCTCTGGTTCTGCAATTCGTCCCAGTGTGAATCGGAATCGGCTTTGGAGTTGGCGTTCATGGACTCGGTCAATACGGCATCTGATCTGTAACAAGGCAGAAAACATGCCAGGCAATTCAAGGGCTTGGAATGGGGCTGGAGCGTGCTCCAGCTCACATTCGACATTCTAGAGCGGTCGCAATCTGACGAGGATGGTCACTTGTCGGACGGATGCAGGAAATTTCAGGCCCGGTACACGTGGCCAAGCCCGCGCACGCCCTGTGCACCCATCGCGTTGTCGTGATCGTCCTGCTGTCAGGCTGCGCCGCTCATGGCCCTGGGCGAGTCAGGGAACCAGGGTCAGCGACACGGTGGAACCGTTGGGGTAGGTGCTATTGAAGGAATCGAAGGTGGTGCAGAAGGCTTTCTGCTGATAGTGGTACTGCTCGGCTTCGGCTTGGGAATAGCCCGTAGGCACGATGGCGTAGTACGTATACGAGCCTCCGTTGGAGGTTGACGTGTATGCGAGAGACAGCGGAATGCTGACCCCGCCGATGATGATTCCTTGGATCGGCGACTGGGTCGTCACCGCGATGTTGCAGATCTCGTTGATCGCCGGGTCGAATGGGTTGCTGAAGGGCTTGGCATTTTTTGCGAGGAGCAAGTCCTTGAGAATCCCCAGCTCGCTGCTTGCTGCGCCTAATGCCGGACCGGCAGGTGAGTACCCTGCGAACACCACGTTCGTGGTGCTGTAGTCCGTAGGCTCGTCGTTGTAGGGCAGGTAGTTGAACATGTCGTAGGTGATCATTTTACCTACGGTAAGGGTCCCGGTCGGGCCAGTTGCCGTTCTGGCCTGGCGGCTGAACAGCTTGGGTTGTTGCTTGGGGGCTGCGACGTCTTGAGAGGTTCCTTTCATCAACTCGAGTTGCCGGTGAAGGGTGCTCGGGTTGTCTTCGGCAATGGCGTGGCCTGCGATCAGGATGGTTACGCAAGCAAGGGCTTGGATCTTCAGCATTGCAACGACTCCTTGTTTTATGGAGCCGGCAGTGGACCAGTTGCCCCGCTTCACGCCCAGCTATCCAAAGGCTGGCGGGCAGGAGGCCGCGCCTGCTCGGCGTGTCGACCAACCTGAAGCTAGGGGTGGCGTACGAGGTGTAGATTTGGGTAACAACCGCAGCGGCGAGCCGAGGGCGAACTTCAAAAATCCCACCTTTTTCCCGCCTATGGGTCGGGCCCTTATGGTGGGCGCTTCCCTATAGTGGCATCACGTAATCGAGCCGCCAGTGCTCGGCCATAACTATAAGAAGTAGAGGGAACTCGCCATGCGCCTGACCCGCAGTCCCGCCAAACGCCTTTTCCTCGTGCTCGCTACCAGCCTGCTGGCCGCCTCGGCCCAGGCCCGCATGGAGGCGCTCGATGACGCGGAGCTTTCCAACGTCACCGGCCAGGCCTTCATCAACCTGACCACCGACGCCAATGCCGGGATCAACTACACCCGCATCAACCTGGGTGTCGATCTCGATACGCAGCTGAACATGAAGAAGCTGCAACTCGGCCAATACAACGACAGCGTCACCCGGCCTGGTGAGATCGCTGGCTCGTCCGACATCCTGATCAACAACTTCGCCCTGGGCACCGTCAATGCGGATGGCTCGGTCAACCCGTTCCGCATTTCCAACCCGTTCCTCGAACTGGCCTATTCCGGCAACAAGGTGGTGGGCGTGCGCATCGGCTTCGGCGAAGCCAAGGGTGTGCTGTCCGGGGATATCCAGAGCTTGACCGGGAACATTCCGGTGCATATCTCTGGTACCGCGAAGCCGATCATCAATGCAGCTTCTGCCTGGGACAGATTCTTGCTGGGGGTCGCTGGTATTTCGGACACCACCAAGTTGGAAGCGGACGCGACCCTGGTGAACTCAAGCGGCAATGCCGACCCGGTGCGCGGCACCATGGCGGGGCTGACCAATGGCACCGCGCTGACCTGCGTCAGTGGGTGCGCGTGGGGCGGGCTTTCTGATGGCCTGCTCAGCCTGTTCAAGTCCAACGGCTGCGGCATCCTTTCCCTGAGCACCTGCTACAACCTCACCCAGTTCCAGTCCCTGCCGGTGGGCAACACCAGCAACATGGGCAGCATGGATGGTGCCGCCAAGGGCTTCTTCATTTCCCTGCAGACCCAGGATGTGGCCTGGCGTGACATGGACAGCAACGCCTTCATGACCGCTCTCAAGGGCGCCTTCATGAACATGCCCAAGTACCGGGACGCCAACGGCAACCTGGTATCCCCGATCAATATCGACTTCGAACAGGCCTTCAACGGTATTCCCCGGCAGGACACCTGCCTGGGCTCCGCCACCAAGGGGTGCTGAGCATGAGCCGGATTTCGATCGCAGTCCTGCTGGCCCTGGCGGCTTCGGTTGCCCAGGCCGAGCTCAGGGCGCTGGATGACGAGGAGCTGTCCAGCGTCGACGGCGCCGGCATCGGCTTCGTGCTGGACAAGGTGCTGCTGGATGCCAGCAACGCCACCATCACCCTCAACGACATCAATAACGGCAGCGGGCAGAACGTGCCCATCGCGGTGAAGGAGTTCTACCTCGGCGCCATCGGCAGCAACAACGGCGCCAACCTCAATGCCGTGACCGTCGGCCGGCTGGACCACCCCTTCGCCCTCAACCTGGCCCGCGGCGAGACCATGCGCACCCTCAACGATGCCGGGCAGTGGGTGCAAACCACCCCCAACGGCGTCTCGGTGCTGGAGTTCATGTTCCCCGAGCGCCTCACCACGGGGGGCTCGGCCTGCATCAGCGGTTACTCCACCGGCGGCAACACCTGCTCCAGCCGCGCCACGGAGAAGGTCGACCTGGGCATCCGCTTCGACTTCCAGGTCGCCGCCGGGCGCACCGACGTACTCAACCTGGATATCTCCGAGCTGGCCATGGACGGGTCCTACCTGCGTCTCTGGGGCGACAAGGCCAAGAGCCAGATGGTCGGCGAGATGCGCATCAACCTGTTCGCCAAGGGCATCCAGCTGATGTCCTGCGCGGCCGGCAGCACCAACTGCACCACCGCCGAGCAGCAACGGGACCGCACCCTCTTCATGAGCGGCGCCTACGCCACCGTCGCCCTGGGTTACGGCAAGAGCCAGCCGTTGCTGTTCGACGTCAGCAGCAACGGCCAGTTTGTGCTGGAGCTGCAGAACCCCACGGCCTCGGGCACCACCGCCGCCCAGAAGCAGGCGTTGGCGGACGACTTCTACGCCAACGCACCGCGCACCAGCATCATCATCAACAACCTCAAGGCGGGTACCGGCAACTTCAGTACCGGCGGCTACAACTTCGGCTACAACGAGATCGGCGGCCTCAGCATCAACTACCTGAAGGTGACCAGCCATGACCTCTAGATTGCTCTCGCTGGTCCTGCTGCTTGCCGCCGGTTGCGCGGAGGCCGAGCTCAAGCCCATGGCGGATGCCGACCTCAGCGCCACGAGCGGGCAGGGCGGGGTCTACCTTTCCGGCGAGTTCAGTATCAACAAGGGCGGCGGCGTGCTCTGGAACACCCCGGCCACCAACAACGCCGCGCAATGGACCATCGGCGAGCGCAGCTGCGCCACGGCTGGCTCCAGCACCCCGGAAAGCTGCGGCATGCGCATCGCCATCCGCACCGAGGCAGCGGGCGGCTGGTACGTGCTCGACAACCTCAAGGGCGTGTTCAGCTTCGAAGGCCTGACCCTGCGCACCCGGCTGATCAACGACAGTGCCGCCGGCTTCAACCAGGACGTGATCGAGCTGGGCCTGCCCAACAACGTGCGCTTCAAGGACGGCAGCTTCGCCTTCGCCGTCGCCAACCAGGGCGGCTGGCGCAACAAGGTGGGCACCACGGCCAATGGCGGCGACTCCACCTACCAGCAAACCAACATCTTCTCGGCGAAGATCGACGGCGACATCCGCATGCAGGGCAGCGTGCTGGTCTTCCCCAAATAACAAGGAGCAGGGCGATGCGTGCAGTTGCGTTGTTCGCGGTACTCCTCAGCCCCCTGGCCCAGGCCATGCAGGCGCTGGATGACACGGCGCTGTCCGACGTCACCGGGCAGGACGGCATCAGCCTGGAAACCACCAGCGCCGGCTGGTCGGCCAGCAACATCAGCTACAGCGAGGACGGCCAGAGCCTCAACCTGCGTGGCGTCAGCAACCAGCCGCGCAGTGGCTCCAGCATCACTTCCACCACCAAGGTGGACGTGGTCAACCAGCGCCTGCAGATCGAGCACGCCAGCAGCGCCCAGGCGCTCAGCGTCACCAATGTCGAAATGGGCGGCAGTAGCAAGAGCTTCGGTTCCCTGCGTGCCTTCTACACCCTGGGGGCGACGCTGAAGATCAAGGGCGGCGGCGCCAGCGGCGTGACCGGCATCTCGGTGGACGACAGCCGCCTCTCGCTCTCCGACGTCACCTTCTATTACCGCGACAACGGCTTCGACCTGATCGTCAAGGGCATGAGCCTCGACGCCTACCTGAACAACGCCTACATCGACATCGTCAACGGTGGGGACGGCCAGGCGGTGCGGCTCGATCTCGGCAACTCGCGCTTCGTCGCCGCCATCAATGGCATCGGCCTCGACCTGGCCCATGGCGACCCCACTGCATTGCCGGTGACACCCGATGCACCGGACCTGCGCGACCCCAATGCCAGCAAGAGCTTCGGCAAGCTCAACATGGACCTGCGCCTGGGCGGCAGCGTCAGCATCTCCAGCGGTGGCGCCAGTGGCTCGGGCCTGCGCATCCGCCCGGACGTGAACATCGTCAACAGCCTGTTCCAGTACCAGGACGAAGGCATCCTGCGTGCCGAGAACTTCTCCGGCACCCTGCGCAGCCTCGCCGGCCTGACCCTCGATCTGGTCCAGGATGGCAATGGCAGCTTCGTCCAGGTCGCCTTCGCCGACCTCAAGCTCAACGCCACCCTGGGCGGGCTGATCATCGGCAACCCCACCAACCAGAAACTCGGCAGCCTGGGCATCGACCTCAACTTCGTCGACGACGGCGCGAAGAAGAACATCTTCAAGCTGCGCCCTGGCGGCGATCCCAACTCGGGCCTCAAGGGCATCACCGCCGATGTCAGCTGGAACATGGCCAACAGCTCGGTCTCGCTCACCGATAACGGCAACAGCATGTGGTTCAGCGGGCTGCGCACCAACGGCACCGGGCAGGTCACCCTGGACATCACCAAGAGCTGCGCGGCTGGCGCCTCCACCTCGTGCTACGCCGGCACCCAGAGCGACATGAGCAAGGGCAGCTACAACGGCCACTTCGACGGCCTGCGCCTGGGCCTGAACAACGTCAAGGGCAGCTACAGCTTCGATGGCCTGCGTGTGGGCAGCGCCACCGCGCCGCTGCAGGGCGGCACCGAACTGCTGGTGCTGATGGAAATCTTCCCCGCCTACGACTTCACCCTCAATGGCCAGCTCACCCTGCAACCGGGTGGCAGCAGCGGCTCGGGCATCAGCTACAACGCCGATTTCTTCATCACCGACGCCCGCGCCGCCATCACCGTGGACGAGACCGGCAAGGGCCTGTGGCTCTCCGGCACCCGCTACGACATGCACTTCCGCGACGGCTCGGTGGACGTCAGCAACAACGGCGTCGAGCTGCGCAAGGGCACCTACTGGTCCAACCTCGATGTCGCCGACCTGCGCTGGGGTGATCGCGCCACCGGCACCAGCCTCGGTCGTCTGGTGCTCAAGCGCTACGAACAGGGCTCCACCCTGGCGCTCAGCTCCGGCGGTGCCGGCGCCCTCTGCGTGGGCGGCAGCGGCTCCACTGCCAGTGCCTGTTCCGCCAGCGGCGGCCGCTGGGAGGACCGCGGCAACGAAGGCGTCTCGGTCAAGCTGAAGAACGTATTCGTGCGCGACACCACCATCGACAGCACGGTCAATGGCGTGGCCACCGACGAGAAGCGCAACCAGGTGATCATCGAGACCGACCGCGTCAATGGCGTGAACGGCAGCGGCAGCCAGTTGGTTGTGGATAACTTCTACACCTCCGACGGCAACCCCAAGGACCCCAACGCCAACACCTACGGCTTCAACGCCGACCTCAACCTCGACGTCGCGCCGACCAAGGTCTGCACCAAGAACGGCAGCACCTGCACCGCCGTCACCCCCGACCCGCTGGGCTTCGCGGTCAACGGCCGCATCCACTTCAAGGAAGTGAACATCGACCGCATCCAGCACGTGCACCCCACCGGGGGCGCCGTCACCTCCATGTACGGGGTGAAGCTGCAGAACGCCGATATCCGCGCCAACCTCACCGCCACGCCGATCAACTGAGCCGCCCGCCCGGCGGCGCCTTCCGTGCGCCGCCCGTGCCTTCCCGCCTCGCGCGTTTCGCGCCACAATTCGTCATCCGTCGTCGCGGCCACAAGCCGCGGCGTCTTTAGCCAGCGCCCCGGCCGCATCCCCGGTGGGGACATGAGGAGTGACCACAATGAACAATAACGATCGCGTCATCATTTTCGACACCACCCTGCGGGACGGCGAGCAAAGCCCCGGCGCCTCCATGACCCGGGAAGAGAAACTGCGCATCGCCAAGGCCCTGGAGCGGCTGCGCGTCGACGTGATCGAGGCGGGCTTCGCCATCGCCAGCCCGGGGGACTTCGAGGCGGTCAAGGCCATCGCCGACAGCATCAAGGACAGCACCGTGTGCAGCCTGGCCCGTGCGGTCGAGGCCGACATCGAGCGCGCCGCCGAAGCCCTCAAGGGCGCCAACTCCGGGCGCATCCACACCTTCATCGCCACCAGCCCCATCCACATGCAGTACAAGCTGCGCATGCAGCCGGACCAGGTGGTGGAGCAGGCCGTGCGCGCCGTGCGCCACGCGCGCAACCTGTGCGCGGACGTCGAGTTCTCCTGCGAGGACGCCGGGCGCTCGGAGATCGATTTCCTCTGCCGCATCATCGAGGCCGCCATCGACGCCGGCGCGCGCACCATCAACATCCCCGACACCGTCGGCTACGCCATCCCGCACCAGTACGCCGAGACCATCCGCCAGCTGCTGCAGCGCGTCCCCAATGCCGACAAGGCAGTGTTCTCCGTGCATTGCCACAACGACCTGGGCCTGGCCGTGGCCAACTCCCTGGCGGCGGTGGCGGTGGGCGCACGCCAGGTGGAGTGCACCATCAACGGCCTGGGCGAGCGCGCCGGCAACGCCGCGCTGGAAGAGATCGTCATGGCGATCAAGACCCGCGCCGACATCCTCGGCGTGCACACCCGCATCGACACGCCGCACATCCTCGCCACCTCGCGCATGGTCTCCGGCATCACCGGCTTCCCGGTGCAGCCGAACAAGGCCATCGTCGGCGCCAACGCCTTCGCCCACGAGTCGGGCATCCATCAGGATGGGGTGCTCAAGCACCGCGAAACCTACGAGATCATGTCCGCGCAGTCCGTGGGCTGGCACACCAACAAGCTGTCCCTAGGCAAGCTCTCCGGGCGCAACGCGTTCCGTACCCGCCTGGAGGAGCTGGGCATCCAGCTGCCCGGCGAGGCCGAACTCAACGCCGCCTTCGCCCGCTTCAAGGTGCTGGCCGACAAGAAGCACGAAATCTTCGACGAAGACCTTCAAGCCATCGTCTCCGACAGCCTCGGCGAGGAAGCGCCGGAGCACTTCCGCCTGGCCCACCTGGAAGTCGTCTCGCGCACCGGCGAGGTGCCCCACGCGCGGCTGGTACTGAGCATCGGCGGTGTCGAGCGTGACGCCAGCGCCGAAGGCTCCGGCCCGGTGGACGCCACCTTCAAGGCCATCGAAAGCCTCGCTGCTTCGGCCGCCAACCTGCAGCTGTATTCGGTCAACGCCATCACCCAGGGCACCGATTCCCAGGGCGAGGTGACGGTACGCCTGGAAAAAGCCGGACGAATCGTCAACGGCAACGGTGCGGATACCGATATAGTTGTCGCCTCCGCCAAGGCCTATCTCAACGCGCTGAACCTCATGCAGGCCGGCGTACGCAAAGCCCATCCACAGGTAGCTGACGTTTGATCCAAGAGCTCCGTCGCCGCGCTTATCTCGATGCCATGCAGGTCGCCACCTGGCTGCCGCGCACGGTATTGCCCTTCGCTGCGCCTTCGCGCCCCGAGCTGCTGGTGCAGCCCGAGGCCGCGCCGAAACCCGAACCGACGCGGGTGCCCACTCCCGCCGCTGCCACGACCCAGGCCAATCCGGCCGCAGCCGAGGCACCGGTGCAGGCACCCACGAGACCGAAGATCGAGGTACCGCGCCCCGGCACCACGCCGCGCGTAGCGGTGAACCCCGAGCCGACGGCGGAGCCCGCCAATGAAGCGACCCCGGAGCCGGTGAAAACCGCTCCGGTGGCGCCACCGCGTTTCTCCCTGCAATTGCTGCGTGCCGGCAGTTGCCTGTTACTGGTCGAACTGCCCACCGGCGAAGGCTTCCAGAGCCGCGACCCGGCCTACCTGCTGCTCAAGGACCTACTGCGTGCCGCCGGCCTGCCGGATGCGCCACAGATGATCGGTGAGCCGGTGCGCTGGCCGCTGCTGGTGCGTGGCAACATGGACCAGGGGCCAGACGCTGCCCGTGATTTCCTCCAGGGCTTCGTCGCTGCACGCATGGAAGAGGGCGCCGGTTGCAGTTGCCTGTGGCTGGTGGGGTTGCCGGCGATCCGCTTTGCCGGGGAAGCCGACGCCGATGCCTACTGCCGCGAACTCCAGGTCGAAGGCCTGGGCGCTGCCTGGGCCGTGCCCGGCCTGGAGCTGCTGATGGATGAACCCCAACGCAAGGCCGAGCTGTGGCAGGCCATGCGCCGGGTGACGCGACGCTGGAAGTCCGCTGAATGACCGATGCCGTTTCCTTCCGCCGGATGACCGAGGCGGATCTCGATGCCGTGCTCAAGATCGAATACGCCGCCTTCAGCCATCCCTGGACGCGCGGCATCTTTGCCGACGGCCTGAAGTCCTACGACTGCTGGATCATGTTCGAAGGCACCCAGCAGGTCGGCCACGGGGTGATCAACGTGATCATCGATGAGGCGCACCTGCTCAACATCACCGTAAAGCCGGAAAGCCAGGGGCGCGGGCTGGGCTTGCGCCTGCTGGAGCACCTGATGCAGCGCGCGCTGGAACTCAAGGCCGGCGAATGCTTCCTCGAAGTGCGTGCCAGCAACGAGTCGGCCTACCGGCTCTACGAGCGCTACGGCTTCAACGAGATCGGCCGGCGCCGGGGCTACTACCCGGCGGTGGGTGGCCGCGAGGATGCCCTGGTGATGGCCTGCACCCTGCTGGACTGAAAAATGCCTGCGCTCGACAACGTCCCTAGAAGCTAGCGGGCACGCCGGGCGTAGCGGGGCTGCTCTTCCTCGTGCAGCTCATCTTCCTCATCACCGGTAACGCTAAGGTCGAAATCCCGAGACAGCGTGCCGCTGGGGTTGCTGAGCGGCGTGTCGGTTTCATCCTCCAGCAGCTCTTCCGGCGACAGGTCGAAATCCTTCGGCGGGTGCGGTGTGCCGCCCCTGGTCAGGCCGGCCTCACGCAACTGACGCGGCGGGAACTCCTCCACCGGGCCGCTGCCGGCAGGCGCTTCGGTCAGCGACTTCTCCGGGGCCTTGGGATCGTGCTCCTCGTCCGTCGCGGGGTTGTTGCGGGTCGGGTCTGGATGGCTCATGGCGTGGCCTCCACGCTGTGGCTATGGAGGGTGGACGGTCTCCACGCGGAAAGATTCCCCCCATTTGCCCCGATCCGTCGGCCAGTCTGGCATTTACGGCCATTTTCCGACTTCTGGTACCGGCGTACCCTTTTGCCACCATCAGGCGAGGAGGGCGCCATGCAGCAAACGGACGTGATCGTGGTCGGGGCGGGTATCTCGGGGCTGACCGCCGCCTGGCGCCTCGCCTGTGCCGGCAAGCGCGTGCAGGTGCTGGAGGCCAACGAGCGGGTCGGCGGGCGCACCCTCAACCATGGGTTATCCACAGGCGATGTGGTGGAGCTGGGTGGCCAGTGGGTGGGCCCGACCCAGGACCGCATCCTCGGGCTGCTGGGCGAACTGAATCTCTCCACCTTCCCGCTGTGGAACCAGGGCGACAACCTGACCTTCTTCGGCGGCCGGCTGAAGCCCTATCGCGGCACCATCCCGCGTTTCTCGCCGCTGGTGCTGCTGGATGTACTGCAGGCGCAGATGCGCTTCGAGCGCCTGTCACGGCAGATCCCCCTGGATGACCCGGCCCGCCACCCGCGTGCGGAAGAATGGGACTCGATGACCTTCGCCGAGTGGATCCGCCGCACCCTGAAGACCGCCCAGGGGCGCAAGGTGTTCGAGCTGATGAGCGGCGCCGTGTTCGCCGCCAGCCCCCACGACCTGTCCTTCCTTCATGTGCTGTTCTACGTGCAGGCCGGCAGTGGTTTCGACTGCATCCTCGGCGTCGAGAATGGCGCCCAGCAGGACCGTATCCAGGGCGGCTCGCAACGCATCTGCCTGGAGCTGGCGGCGCGCCTGGGCGATGCGGTGCGCCTCGGCCAGCCGGTGCGGGCGCTGCGCCAGGATGGTCAGGGCGTCGAGCTGCTCACCGATAGCGGGCGCTACCAGGCTGGGCGGGTGATCCTCGCCGTGCCGCCGACCCAGCTGCTGAGAATCACCCAGGCGCCGTTGCTGCCCGGCTGGCGAGACCAGATGCTGCAACGCCAGCCCCAGGGCGCCTCGATCAAATGCATGGCGCATTACCAGCGCCCCTTTTGGCGCGAGCGTGGGCTCTCCGGCCAGGCCACCAGCGAGGTCGGGCCGGTACGGCTGACCTTCGATAACAGCCTGCCCGGCTCAGCAGGTGGTGTGTTGCTGGGCTTCATCGAGGGCGACGAGGCGCGGCACTGGTCCATGCGCAGCGAGGACGAGCGTCGCGCCGTGGTGCTCGAGTGCTTCGCTCGCTACTTCGGCCAGGAGGCATTGGCGCCCCTGGAGTATGTGGACAAGTGCTGGGCTGATGAGCCTTTTGCCCGGGGCTGCTACGCCGCCTGTTTCCCGCCGGGGCTATGGACCACGGGGGCGGCACGCCTGCGTGAGCCCCATGGGCGCTTGCACTTCGCCGGTACCGAAGCCGCCACGCGCTGGATGGGCTATTTCGACGGCGCCGTGGAGGCGGCCGAGCGTGCGGTAGCGGAAGTGCTGGCGGCGGGCTGAGCCGCTGTGACGGCGCGCGGCGGACGCTTGTCAAAGCCTGGCACCCTCCGTAAGGTGCGCCGGCCATAAGAATGAGGAGAAGACCGATGAGCGACCTGCAGCAGCTGTTCGACAACAACGCCCGCTGGGCCGAGAACATCAAGGAACGTGACCCTCAGTTCTTCGAGAAGCTGGCCAAGCAGCAGGTGCCCGAATACCTGTGGATCGGCTGCTCCGATGCCCGCGTGCCGGCCAACGAGATCGTCGGCATGCTGCCGGGCGACCTCTTCGTCCATCGCAACGTCGCCAACGTGGTGCTGCACACCGACCTCAACTGCCTGTCGGTGGTCCAGTACGCAGTGGACGTGCTCAAGGTGAAGCACATTCTCGTCACCGGCCACTACGGTTGCGGCGGCGTGCGCGCGGCCATGCAGGACGTGCAGTTCGGCCTGATCGACGGCTGGCTGCGCACCATCCGTGACCTCTACTACGACCAGCGCGAGCACCTGGCGCAGTTCACCAGCGAGGAAGAGCGCGTCGACCGCATGTGCGAGCTCAACGTCATGCAGCAGGTAGCCAACGTCAGCCACACCACCATCGTCCAGAACGCCTGGCACCGTGGGCAGGAGCTGTCCGTGCACGGCTGCATCTACGGCATCAAGGACGGCCGTTGGAAGAACCTCAACGTCACTGTTAGCGGTATCGAGCAACTGCCGCCGCAATACCGCCTGCGCCCCTTGGGCCAGAGCTGACCGATGAGTGAAACACGCGCTCCGGCCCTGGCCTGGGCCGGCCTGTTGCTGGCCAGCGCCTGCTGGGCCGGCAATGCCCTGGTGGCGCGGGCCTTCCATGACGACATCCCGCCCATCGCCCTGACCTTCTGGCGCTGGAGCCTGGCCCTGGCCATTCTCCTGCCCTTCGTCGCCCGCCCCCTCTGGCAGCACCGCGCCGCCGTGCGTCGCGCCGGCTGGCGCCTGGTACTGGTGGCGGCGATGGGCATCAGCACCTACAGCGTGCTGCTGTACTGCGCCGCGCGCACCACGGTGGCGATCAACCTCACCCTGCTCAACACCTGCCTGCCGCTGGCCACCTTCATCGGTGCCGGCCTGTTGCTGGGCGAATGGCCGACGCGGCGTGCCTGGCTGGGCATGGCGGTGGCCATCCTCGGGCTGCTGGTGCTGATCGGCCGCGGCAGCCTGGCCTCGCTGGCCAGCCTCAGCTTCAACCCGGGCGACCTGATCATGCTGCTGGCGGTGCTCGACTGGGCGCTCTACACCCTGCTGCAACGGCGCTGGGCTGCCTGGTTCCAGGGCATCCCGCCGCTGGCCTTCCTCGGTGCGCTGGCGCTCTGCGGCGTGCCGCTGCTGCTGCCGTTCTACCTTCTGGAGCTGGCCAGTGGCGCCCACTTCGAGCCCAGCCTGCGCAACCTCGCCGCCATCGGCTACACCGGCACCTTCGCCTCGCTGATCGCCTACCTGCTGTGGAACCACGGCATCGCCGTGCTCGGCGTGGCCAAGGCCTCGTTGACCAACTACCTGATGCCGGTGTTCACCGCGATCCTCGGCTTCCTCATCCTCGGCGAAGCGCTGCAGGGCTACCACTGGGTGGGCGGCGGCATGATCTTCGTCGGCCTGTTGCTGGGTACCCGCCAGCGGGCGAAGTAGGTTCGTAGGCGCCGCAGGGCGAACTCATTGGCTCTGTCTGCGTTAAGTGTTGCTAGAAGAATTGAGCCCAGCTGATTGCCGAGTTTTGTTGGTGCTTCTGGTTTCGCCCACCCGGGCGAGTCTCTTTCTTCAGTCGCCAAGAAAGAAACCAAAGAGGCTTGCCG
>BATO01000099.1 GCA_000474255.1 Aquipseudomonas alcaligenes MRY13-0052 | reverse complement strand
TGGCCCTCGACTACGGCCGCGCCGAACGCCTCGGCATCAGCTGGGCGGCGGGCACCACCCAGGCCGCCATCGACGCGGCGGTCGCCCTGCTAGCCCGCGCCGGCATCGCCGCCAGCCCGCTGGCCGACGTCCCCGGCCTCGCCGTGCTGCGCACCGTGGCCATGCTCGCCAACGAAGGCGCCGACGCCCTGCTCCACGGGGTCGCCAGCGCCGCCGACATCGACCTGGCCATGTGCGCCGGGGTCAATTACCCGCGCGGCCCGCTGGCCTGGGCCGACGCCATCGGCCTGCCGCAAGTGCTGCGCACCCTGGACAACCTGCAGGCCGCCTATGGCGAGCCGCGCTACCGCCCCTCGCTGGCCCTGCGCCGCCGGGTGGCCGAAGGGAGGACGCTGCATGACCAACCGTGAAGCCCTGTCGCTGGCCGAAGCCTGCGCCAGCACCCTGTACGAACGCGACGCCGCCAGCCAGGCCATGGGCATGCGCCTGCTCTCGGTGGCGCCCGGCGCCGCGCGGGTCGGCATGAGCGTGCGCGCCGACATGCTGCAGGGCGTCGGCACCTGCCACGGCGGCCATCTGTTCGCCCTGGCCGACTCGGCCTTCGCCTTCGCCTGCAACACCTACAACGAAGTCACCGTGGCCATCGGCTGCAGCATCGACTACGTGGCCCCGGCGCACCTGGGGGACACCCTCACCGCCCAGGCCACCGAACAGAGCCGCAGCGGCCGCACCGGCAACTACGACGTGCGCATCGAGAACCAGAACGGGCAGCTGATCGCCCTGTTCCACGGCAAGTCCTACAAGGTGCGCGGCACCCTGCTCGACGAGGAATCCCTGCATGAATGACGCCCTGATCATCGACGCCGTACGCACGCCCATCGGGCGCTACGCCGGCGCCCTGTCCTCCGTTCGCGCCGACGACCTCGGCGCGGTGCCGATCCGCGCCCTGATGCAGCGTCACCCCGAGCTGGACTGGGGCGCCATCGACGACGTGATCTACGGCTGCGCCAACCAGGCCGGCGAAGACAACCGCAACGTCGCGCGCATGGCCGCCCTGCTCGCCGGCCTGCCGGTCACCGTGCCCGGCACCACCCTCAACCGCCTGTGCGGCTCGGGGCTGGACGCCATCGGCAGCGCCGCCCGCGCCCTGCGCTGCGGCGAGGCCGGGCTGATGCTGGCCGGCGGCGTGGAATCCATGTCCCGTGCGCCCTTCGTGATGGGCAAGTCCGAGCAGGCCTTCGGCCGCAGCGCGGAACTGTTCGACACCACCATCGGCTGGCGCTTCGTCAACGGTCTGATGAAGCGCCAGTACGGCATCGACTCCATGCCCGAGACGGCGGAGAACGTCGCCGAGCAGTTCGGCATCAGCCGCGCCGACCAGGACGCCTTCGCCCTGCGCAGCCAGCTCAAGGCCGTCGCCGCCCAGGCCAATGGCCGCCTGGCGAAGGAAATCGTTCCGGTGGAGATTGCCCAGCGCAAGGGGCCGTCGAAGTGGGTCGAACAGGACGAGCACCCGCGCGGCGACACCACCCTGGAGCAGCTGGCGCGCCTCGGCACGCCCTTCCGCGAGGGCGGCAGCGTCACCGCCGGCAACGCCTCCGGGGTCAACGACGGCGCCTGCGCCCTGCTGCTGGCCAGCACCGATGCCGCCCGCCGCTTCGGCCTGAAACCCCGCGCCCGCGTGGTCGCCATGGCCTGCGCCGGCGTCGAGCCGCGCATCATGGGCATCGGCCCGGTGCCGGCCACGCGCAAGGTGCTGGCGCTCGCCGGCCTGTCGCTCGCCGACATGGACGTGATCGAACTCAACGAGGCCTTCGCCGCCCAGGGCCTGGCCGTGCTCCGCGAGCTGGAGCTGGCCGACGACGACCCGCGGGTCAACCCCAATGGCGGCGCCATCGCCCTGGGCCACCCGCTGGGCATGAGCGGCGCGCGCCTGGTCACCACCGCGCTGCACGAACTGGAAGCCCGCGCCGGCCGCTACGCCCTCTGCACCATGTGCATCGGCGTCGGCCAGGGCATCGCCCTGATCATCGAAAAACTGTAACCGCCACACCGGACCGGGAAGGCCGGGAGTATCCTGCCTTCCTGCACTCAGGCGCCCAGCGCCACGCACAAGAACAATACGAGTGATGAAATGAACATGATCGCCAATGCCGCCTTGCTCGACCCGATGGAAACCGCCAGCGTCGACCAGCTCCGCCAGCACCAGCTGGAGCGTCTGCGCTGGAGCCTCGACCACGCCTACCGCAACGTACCGCTGTACCGTCAGCGCTTCGACGAACTGGGCGTGCACCCCGAAGACCTGAAAAGCCACGACGACCTCGCCCGTTTCCCCTTCACCGGCAAGTCCGACCTGCGCGACAACTACCCCTACGGCATGTTCGCCGTGCCCCAGGAAGAAGTGGTGCGTATCCACGCCTCCAGCGGCACCACCGGCAAGCCCACCGTGGTCGGCTACACCCAGAACGACATCGACACCTGGGCCAACGTGGTGGCGCGCTCGATCCGCGCCGCCGGTGGCCGCAAGGGCGACAAGGTGCACGTCTCCTACGGCTACGGCCTGTTCACCGGCGGCCTTGGCGCCCACTACGGCGCCGAGCGCCTGGGCTGCACGGTGATCCCCATGTCCGGCGGCCAGACCGAGAAGCAGGTCCAGCTGATCCGCGACTTCCAGCCGGACATCATCATGGTCACGCCCTCCTACATGCTGAACCTCGCCGACGAGATCGAGCGCCAGGGCCTGGACCCGCACAAGCTGGCCCTACGCCTGGGCATCTTCGGCGCCGAACCCTGGACCGCCGAACTGCGCCGCGCCATCGAGGAGCGCCTGGGCATCACCGCCCTGGACATCTACGGCCTCTCGGAAATCATGGGCCCGGGCGTGGCCATGGAATGCGCCGAAACCAAAGACGGCCCGACCATCTGGGAAGACCACTTCTACCCCGAGATCATCGACCCGGTGACCGGCCAGGTGCTGCCGGACGGGCAGATGGGCGAGCTGGTGTTCACCTCCCTGTCCAAGGAGGCGCTGCCGATGATCCGCTACCGCACCCGCGACCTCACCCGCCTGCTGCCGGGCACCGCGCGGCCCATGCGGCGCATCGACAAGATCACCGGGCGCAGCGACGACATGCTGATCATCCGGGGCGTCAACGTCTTCCCCACGCAGATCGAGGAGCAGGTGCTCAAGGTCCGCCAGTTGGCCGAAACCTACGAGATCCACCTCTCGCGCAACGGCAACCTCGACAGCATGGAAGTCCACGTCGAACCCCGCCATGGACTGGAGCCGCTGGACCAGGCGCAGGAACTGGCGCTGTGCACCGAACTGGGCCGCCATATCAAGACCTACATCGGCATCACCTCGCGCATCGTGCTGCGCCCGGCGTACTCGCTGAAGCGCTCCGAAGGCAAGGCCTGCCACGTCTACGACAACCGCGCCAAGGCGTGAGCCGCCCACGCTTTTAGAACGTGGAGGGGCACAGACAGTCCTCGGAGTTTGCGGCCGCCGCTCACTCCGGACGTAGGGTGTGCTGCGCGCACCTGGGCTCGCCGGAAGCACCCTGCGGCGGTGCGCACGGCACACCCTACGGCTCGAGCTCATCCTGTCGTGCCCTCAGTTCGAGTCGTCACAGGCAAAGCCGATGACACATGACCACGCCCTAAGGGCGTGACTGCTCACGTGCAAATGAAAAGCCCCGCCGAAGCGGGGCTTTTTGCCGTGCTGGAACCACTCAGACGGCGGTCGGCGGCTTGATCAGGCTTTCTGCGGGAATGCCGAACATCTCGTGCAGCTTCCAGATCATCGGCAAGGTGAGGGAGCGCTTGCCATTGAGCACTTCGTAGACCCGGTTCGGGCGCCCGATGGCGGGCACCAGGTCGGCCACGGTCAACCCGGACTGCTCCATGCGGAACTTGATGGCCTCCACCGGCCCGGGCAGGTCGACCGGGAAGTGACGCGCCTCGTACGCCTCGATCAAGGTGAGCATCACCTCGAAGAAGTCGCCTTCGGGCGTGTCCGGCTCAGGCTCATTCTCGAACAGCGGCGCCACCAGCTCGAGCGCCGCGCGGTAGTCATCGTCAGTGCAAATCGGGCGGATGTTCATAGTCCCGGGTCCATCTCCACAGTGTTGGCATCGATGGCGTCGTACTCCCTGTGAGTACCGACGAACTTGATATAGAGCGCACCGAAGCGGTAGGCAACCGCCACCACCAGCCGATAGTCATTGCCCTTGATACTGCCTCACAACCTGCAGCCGCCGCGCCGCTCGTCGGAACAGCCCGGGCATTCGCCCATGAATTGTCTCAATCGCCAATCCTGAATCGACTACCGGATGAGACCGGCACGTGGATCGCCACGCGCCACCGACCAGGAGATCGCTCATGAGCTATGTAGATGGATTCGTCGTTCCCGTGCCCACCGCCAAGCGCGAGGCCTATATCGCCATCGCCCACATCGCCGCCCAGGTGTTCAAGGACCATGGCGCCCTCAGCGTCGTCGAGTGTTGGGGCGATAACGTGCCGGAGGGCAAGGTGACCTCCTTCCCCATGGCGGTGAAGCGCAAGGACGACGAGACGGTGGTGTTCTCGTGGATCACCTGGCCCTCCCGCCAGGCCCGCGACGAGGGCATGAAGAAATCCATGGAGGACCCGCGCCTGCACCCCGATCCCGAGAAGATGCCCTTCGACGGCCAGCGCATGATCTTCGGCGGCTTCGAAGTGATAGTCGACGCCTGATGGCAGGTAGCCCGGGCTTCAGCCCGGGGCTTTCTTCGCGAATGAATTCGCTCCCACAAAGAATCGATGCGCAGCATCCATTGGACGAAGAAGTCGGAGCATCTAGAACGGTGGGCTGAAGCCCACCCTACGCCTGTAGCCCACCCGATCAGGGCTACGGCGCCGGGGATTGCAGCGCCACCAGCACACCGTCGGCCCAGCGCAGGCGCGAGGCGAGGCGGCCGGAGTCCTCGCGGGCGGGCGCGGCCAGTTCAGTGGCGCCTTCCGCCAGGGCCTGGGCGTGCAGTTCTGCAACGCGCGGGGTGACCAGCAGCACCTCGATGGCTTCTAGACCCGCGCCCATCAGCCCTTCGCCTTCGTGGTCATTTCGAACATCCCCTGAATGATGGGTTCGAGTGGAATGTGAGGGCGCTCAGCCCCGCACAAGCCCGCGCAGCGAGCTCACCAGCCAGGCGACGGCCATCAGCTCCAGCGCCACCAGCACGCCCACCAGCTCACCGAGCTCGGCCGAGAACAGCGGCAGGCACAGCCCGCCATCGGCGCAGGCGAGGAACGGACGCAGCGCAGCCACCAGCGCCACCACACCCATCCCGCAAGCCAGCAACGCCAGCGCCAGGTGCCCGAACGCCTCCGACGAAGGCGCCGAGAACGACCACGGCCTCGGCCCGCGCCAAGCCACCAACGCCGCGCCGGAACCCGGATGGAAACAGAAGGATGAACACACGCGCCTGAACATGAAGGCCTCCAATGCCGATGGCAGGCCAGCAGTATGCAAAGGCGCGCCGCGCCGGTCTTTTAAGCTTTGGAGGGCAATTGTTAAAAAGAGTAAAGGGAACGGAAACAGCCTGCCGCTCCTGAAATATTGAATCTCTTTCCCCTTAGCTGGAAGCTTGAAGCCTGAAGCTGGAAGAAAAAGCCAACAAGCGCCCCAGCCCATGGCCCTGGCTCTGGCTCTGGCTCTGGCTCTCAGCTTCCGGCTTCCAGCTTCCGGCTCCTAGCTTGCCACTTGAAGCTTGCCGCTTGCCGCTCTCTCAATCCGACACTTATTTTTTAATTTGATATTTGTTTTTGTATCATTTAAAACTAGCGCCATGGCCAAGCCACCCCACGAACCCGCATGGCTGGAGAACGGCATGTACGCACAATTGGTTGAGACCGGCGTGAAGCGCGTGAAGGCGCTGGAGGAGATGTCCCCGGAAGAGCGCGCCTTCCAGGAGAAGATCGATGCGGAAATCAAGATCGAGCCGAAGAACTGGATGCCGGACGCCTACCGGCAGACGCTGATCCGGCAGATTTCCCAGCACGCGCATTCCGAGATCGTCGGCATGCTGCCGGAAGGCAACTGGGTGACCCGCGCGCCCACCCTCAAGCGCAAGCTGCAGCTGATGGCGAAGATCCAGGACGAGGCCGGCCACGGCCTGTACCTCTACAGCGCCATGGAAACCCTCGGCGCCTGCCGCGACGAGGAAGTCGCCAAGCTGCACAGCGGCCGCGCCAAGTACTCGAGCATCTTCAACTACCCGACCCTGAGCTGGGCCGACATGGGCGCGGTGGGCTGGCTGGTGGATGGCGCCGCCATCGTCAACCAGGTGGTGCTGCAGCGCACCTCCTACGGCCCCTACTCCCGCGCCATGATCCGTATCTGCAAGGAGGAGTCCTTCCACCAGCGCCAGGGCTACGAAATCCTCCTGCACATGATGCGCAACGGCACCCAGGCGCAGAAGGACATGGTCCAGGACGCCATCAACCGCCTGTGGTGGCCTTCGCTGATGATGTTCGGCCCCAGCGACGAACACTCCCCCAACAGCGCCCAGTCCATGGCCTGGAAGATCAAGCGCCAGGGCAACGACGAACTGCGCCAGCGCTTCATCGACCAGACCGTGCCGCAACTGGAGCTGCTCGGCTGCACCGCGCCGGACCCGCACCTGAAGTGGAACGAGGAACGCGGCCACTACGACTTCGGCGACATCCAGTGGGACGAGTTCTACGAGGTGCTCAAGGGCAACGGCCCCTGCAACCAGGAGCGCGTCGCCACCCGCCGCAAGGCCATCGAAGACGGTGCCTGGGTCCGCGAAGCCGCGGTGGCCCATGCCCGCAAACAACAACAGAAGCGCGACGCCGCCTGACCAAAACCCGATTCCGCCGCTGAGCTAGCGAGCTAGAGCAGAACGAGGCGGAAGCAGACGCGGGCGCGGAGTTTACGACTGTAAATGAGCAAGCCCGGGTCTGTTTCCAACGACGTTATGCCGACGCGCAGCAGCTCATACCTGATGAGCAGGAGAACACAATGAGTGAATGGACCCTTTACGAAGTCTTCGTGCGCAGCAAGCACGGCCTCAACCACAAGCATGTCGGCAGCGTGCACGCCGCCGACGCCGCCATGGCCATCGAGAACGCCCGTGAGCTCTACACCCGTCGCAACGAGGGCGTGAGCCTCTGGGTGGTGCCCTCGGCGCTGATCACCGCTTCCTCCCCCGATGAGAAGGAACCGCTGTTCGACCCGGCCGAAGACAAGGTCTATCGCCACGCCAGCTTCTACGAGCTGCCGGCCGAAGTCGGCCACATGTGAGGCCACCCGCCATGAATACCAAGCACGACCTGATCGAATACCTGCTGCGCCTCGGCGACAGCGCCCTGGTGCAGGGCCAGCGCCTTTGCGAATGGTGCGGCAAGGCCCCGGCCCTGGAAGAGGAGCTGGCGTTGATGAACGTCGGCCTCGACCTGGTGGGCCAGGCCCGCAACTGGCTGGAATACGCCGCCGAGCTGCTGGACGACGGCCGCGACGCCGACCACCTGGCCTACCGCCGCGACGAGCGCGCCTACCGCAACCTGCTGCTGGTGGAGCAACCCAACGGCGACTACGCGGTGACCATCACCAAGCAGTTTCTCTATGACGCCTGGCACTTCCAGGTACTCCACGGCCTCAGCAGCTCCAGCGACGAACGCATCGCCGGCATCGCCGCCAAGGCACTGAAGGAAGTCACCTACCACCTGCGTCGCTCCACCGAATGGGTGCAGCGCCTGGGCGACGGCACCGAGGAAAGCCACCGGCGCATGCTGGCGGCCATCCGCGACACCTGGCGCTTCACCGTCGAACTGGTGAACGGCGACGAGGTGGAGCAACGCCTGGCCGCCGCTGGCATCGCTCCGGCGCCGTACGACGTCGCCGCTGCCTGGAAGGCCAAGGTCACCGACACCTTCGCCAGCGCCACCCTGCCGCTGCCGGAGCCGGCCAGCTACTTCTACCTCTCCGGTCGCCGTGGCCTGCACACCGAGCACCTCGGCCTGCTGCTGGCCGAGATGCAGTTCCTGCAAAGGGCCCATCCCGATGCGTCCTGGTGAGCTGATCGCCAGCGACCGTGGCGCCCGCCCCGGCGCGCCCGCCGACCTGGCCCGCGCCTGGTCGGTGCTCGGCGAGGTGATGGACCCGGAAGTGCCGGTGGTCAGCGTGGTCGACCTCGGCATCGTCCGGGCCCTCGACTGGCGAGGCGGCCACCTGCACGTGGTGGTCACCCCCACCTATTCGGGCTGCCCGGCCACCGAGGTGATCGAGCGCGACATCGAGCAGGCGCTGGAAGGCGCCGGTTTCGCCGCGCCGAACCTGGAACGCCGCCTGGCGCCGGCCTGGACCACCGACTGGATCAGTGACGACGGCCGCGAGCGCCTGCGCGCCTACGGCATCGCCCCGCCCAGCGGCAGCACCAGCAAGCGCGCCCTGCTGGGCGAAACCCCGGAAATCCGCTGCCCGCAGTGCGGCAGCGTGCATACCGAACAGTTGAGCGAATTCGGCTCCACGGCCTGCAAGGCCTTGCACCGTTGCAAGGAGTGCCTGGAGCCGTTCGATTACTTCAAGTGCATATAGGAGAGCGAACACAGGCCGTTGCCACTGGCGCCGGTTGTATTCGTCCTCCATGCGGTAAAGCCGCAGGAGAACAACAATGAGCAAGTTCCATAGCCTGACCATCAAGGAAGTGCGCCCGGAAACCCGCGACGCGGTGTCCATCGCCTTCGACATCCCCGCCGCTCTCAGCGACAGTTTCCGCTTCACCCAGGGCCAGCACCTGGTGGTGCGCACCCAGCTGGATGGCGAGGAAGTGCGCCGCTCCTACTCCATCTGCACCGGCGTCAATGACGGCGAGCTGCGCGTCGCGGTCAAGCGCGTGGCGGGCGGGCGCTTCTCCAGCTGGGCCAACGAACAGCTGAAGGCCGGCCACAGCCTCGACGTGATGCCGCCCTCCGGCCACTTCAACGTGCCGCTGGACCCGGTGCGCCACGGCCACTACCTGGCGGTCGCCGCCGGCAGCGGCATCACGCCGATCCTCTCCATCGTCAAGACCACCCTGGAGACCGAGCCCAACAGCCGCGTCACCCTGCTCTACGGCAACCGTTCCAGCGCCTCGGCACTGTTCCGCGAACAGCTGGAAGACCTGAAGAACCGCTACCTGCAGCGCCTCAACCTGATCTTCCTGTTCAGCCGCGAGCAGCAGGACGTGGACCTCTACAACGGTCGCATCGACGCCGACAAATGCGGCCAGCTGTTCCAGCGCTGGATCGACGTGCGCGCCCTGGACGCCGCCTTCATCTGCGGCCCGCAGGCGATGACCGAGACCGTGCGCGACCAGCTCCGCGCCAACGGCATGCCAGCCGAGCGCATCCACTTCGAGCTGTTCGCCGCCGCCGGCAGCGAGCACAAGCGCGAAGCCCGCGAGGCCGCCCAGGAAGCAGGCAGCGCGCAAAGCCGGGTGACGGTGATCAGCGACGGCCGCGAAGTGAGCTTCGAGCTGGCCCGCAACAGCCAGAGCCTGCTCGACGCCGGCAACGCCCAGGGCCTGGAACTCCCCTACTCCTGCAAGGCCGGCGTCTGCTCCACCTGCAAGTGCCGGGTGGTCGAGGGGGAAGTGGAGATGGACAGCAACTTCGCCCTGGAGGACTACGAGGTGGCCGCCGGCTACGTGCTCTCGTGCCAGTCCTATCCCGTCAGCGAAAACGTGACCCTGGACTTCGACCAGCTCTGATCCCGAACCGTAGGGTGGGCCGGGCGGCGCTCCGTTTCAGCCCACCAGCACGCTACGCCCCCCCATCGGTGGGCTGAAGCCCACCCTACGAGAAGAGATCCACCCGCTTCACCTGCGTGCCGCACCGTCTCTACAACCACAACAAGAGAGAGCAGCCATGACCCCGCAAGACCTCGATCGCATCCGGCAGCACCCGGATTTCATCCAGCTGGTCAAGCGCAAGCAGCGCCTGACCTGGTCCCTCACCGCCGCCATGCTGGCGATCTACTACGGCTTCGTGCTGCTGGTGGCCTTCGCCCCGGGCCTGCTGGGTCGTTCCCTCAGTGGCGGGGTCACCAGCGTCGGCATGCTGGTGGGCGTGGTCATCATCCTCCTGGCCTTCGGCCTCACCGGCATCTACGTGACGCGCACCAACCGCGTGCTCGACCCGCTGAACGACAAGCTCAAGCAGGAGTGCGCACCATGAAGGCCCTCCTCGCTCTCACCGCCTGCGCCACCCTGCTGGCCTCCGGCAGCGCCCTGGCTGCCGATGCCGGCGCGCGGCCGCTGAACTGGCCCGCCATCTACATGTTCCTGGCGTTCGTCGTGTTCACCCTCAGCATCACCCGCTGGGCCGCCCTGCGCACCCGCTCCACCGCCGACTTCTATACCGCCGGTGGCGGCCTCACCGGCTTCCAGAACGGCCTGGCGATCGCCGGCGACATGATCAGCGCGGCGTCCTTCCTCGGCATCTCGGCGATGATGTTCATGAACGGCTACGACGGCCTGCTCTACGCCCTGGGCGTGCTCGCCGGCTGGCCGATCATCCTCTTCCTGATCGCCGAGCGCCTGCGCAACCTGGGCCGCTTCACCTTCGCCGACGTGGTGTCCTACCGCCTCGACCAGAGCCCGATCCGCATCACCGCCGCCTTCGGCACCCTGACCGTGGCTCTGCTCTACCTGGTGGCGCAGATGGTCGGTGCCGGCAAGCTGATCGAGCTGCTGTTCGGCCTCAGCTACCTGCAGGCGGTGTTGCTGGTGGGCGTGCTGATGGTCTGCTACGTCACCTTCGGCGGCATGCTCGCCACCACCTGGGTGCAGATCATCAAGGCCGTGCTGCTGCTCTCGGGCACCAGCTTCATGGCCTTCATGGTGCTGCGCCACTTCGGCTTCAGCACCGAGGCGATGTTCGCCGCCGCGGCCTCGGTGCACGCCAAGGGCGCCGCGATCATGGCGCCGGGCGGGTTGCTGTCTAACCCCATCGACGCCATCTCCCTCGGGCTCGGCATGATGTTCGGCACCGCCGGCCTGCCGCACATCCTCATGCGCTTCTTCACCGTCAGCGACGCCAAGGAAGCGCGCAAGAGCGTGTTCTACGCCACCGGCTTCATCGGCTATTTCTACCTGCTGCTGATAGTGGTGGGCTTCGGCTCCATCGTCATGGTCGGCACCAACCCGGAGTTCCGCGACGCCGCCGGCGCCATCATCGGTGGCGGCAACATGGTCGCCGTGCACCTGTCCCACGCAGTGGGCGGCAGCCTGTTCCTCGGCTTCATCTCGGCCGTGGCCTTCGCCACCATCCTCGCGGTGGTCGCCGGCCTGGCGCTCTCCGGTGCCTCGGCGGTGTCCCACGACCTGTACGCCTGCGTGATCCGCAAGGGCCAGGCCAGCGAGCGCGAGGAGATGCGCGTATCACGCCTCGCCACCCTGGGCATCGGCGTGCTGGCGGTGATCCTCGGCATCCTCTTCGAGTCGCAGAACATCGCCTTCCTTTCCGGCCTGGTGCTGGCCATCGCCGCTTCGGTCAACTTCCCGGTGCTGTTCCTCTCCATGTTCTGGAAGGGCCTGACCACCCGGGGCGCCGTGGCCGGCAGCCTGGCCGGCCTGGCGTCGGCCATCGCCCTGCTGGTGGCCAGCCCGGCGGTGTGGGTCAACGTGCTGCACCACGAGCAGGCGCTGTTCCCCTACGCCAACCCGGCGCTGTTCTCCATGACCCTGGCCTTCTCCAGCGCCTGGCTGTTCTCGGTCACCGACCGTTCCGAGCGCGCCACCCGGGAACGCGGCCGCTACCTGGCCCAGTTCATCCGCTCCATGACCGGCATCGGCGCAGCCGCCGCCAGCCGCCACTGACTCCTCGGCCGCCCCCAGCTCCCGAGCGGGGGCGGCCCCACCCCCTCGAACACCGCCTCAAGGAGAACCACCATGAGCAACGTCACCACCCTGCAGAGCCTTATCGCCGGCCGCTGGATCGGCCAGCACGGCGCCCAGACCCTGCGCAGCGCCATCGACGGCAGCGCGCTGTTCCGCACCCATGAAGAGCACCTGGATTTCGCCGAAGCCGTCGAGTTCGGCCGCCGTCGCGGCATTCCCGCGCTGATGGCGCTGGACTTCCAGCAGCGCGCCGCGCGCCTCAAGGCCCTGGGCCTCTACCTCAACGAGCGCAAGGAGCAGCTCTACGCCCTGTCGCGCCACAGCGGTGCCACCCGCGCCGACAGCTGGATCGACATCGAGGGCGGCAGCGGCACCCTGTTCGCCTATGCCGGCGTCGGCGCCCGTGAGCTGCCTTCCGGCAACGTGGTGCACGAAGGCCCGGCCATGCAACTGGGCAAGCAGGGCCTGTTCGCCGGTAGCCATATCCTGGTGCCGCGCGGCGGCGTCGCCGTGCACATCAACGCCTTCAACTTCCCCATCTGGGGGATGCTGGAGAAGTTCGCGCCTAGCTTCCTCGCCGGCATGCCCTGCATCGTCAAGCCGGCCACCGCCACCAGTTACCTCACCGAGGCCGCCGTGCGCCTGATGCACGAATCCGGCCTGCTCCCCGAGGGCAGCCTGCAACTGGTGATCGGCGGCACGGGCGATCTGCTCGACCGCCTCCAGGGCCAGGACGTGGTGACCTTCACCGGCTCCGCCGACACCGCCGCCAAGCTGCGGGTGAACGCCAACCTGGTGCGCAATTCCATCCCCTTCAACGCCGAGGCGGACTCGCTGAACTGCGCCATCCTCGCCCCGGAAATCACCCCGGACGACCCGGAGTTCGACCTCTTCGTCAAGGAAGTGGCCCGGGAGATGACGGTGAAGGCCGGGCAGAAGTGCACCGCCATCCGCCGCGCCATCGTGCCGGCAAAACACATCGATGCCGTGGCCGAGCGCCTGCGCGAGCGCCTGGCCAAGGTGGTGGTCGGCGACCCGGCCGTGGAAGGCGTGAAGATGGGCGCCCTGGCCTCCCATGCCCAGCAGGCAGACGTCGCCGCGCGGGTGGAAACTCTGCTGGCCGGCAGCGAGCTGCTGTTCGGTGCCCGCGACGGCTTCGCCCCGCAAGGTGAAGGCGTGGCCGAAGGGGCTTTCTTCGCCCCCACCCTGCTGCGCGCCCGCGACCCGCACGCCGAAGGCGGCGCCCACGACATCGAGGCCTTCGGCCCGGTGAGTACGCTGATGGCCTATGACGACATCGACGAAGCCATCGCCCTCGCCGCCCGTGGCAAGGGCAGCCTGGTGGCCAGCCTGGTGACCCGCGACCCCGCCGTCGCCGCCTACGTGGTACCGCGCGCCGCCGCCCTGCACGGCCGCCTGCACATTCTCGACCGCGAGTCCGCCGCCGAATCCACCGGCCACGGCTCGCCGCTGCCGGTGCTCAAGCACGGCGGCCCCGGCCGCGCCGGCGGTGGCGAGGAACTGGGCGGCCTGCGCGCCGTGAAGCACTACCTGCAACGCGCCGCCGTGCAGGGCTCGCCCACCATGCTCGCCGCCGTCACCGGCGAATACGTGCGCGGTGCCAAGGTGATCGAAACCGAGGTGCATCCGTTCCGCCGCTGGTTCGACGAGCTGCAGATCGGCGAATCCCTGCTCACCCACCGCCGCACCGTCACCGAAGCCGATATCGTCAACTTCGGCTGCCTCTCGGGCGACCACTTCTACATGCACTTCGACGAGCTGGCGGCCAAGGAATCCCAGTTCGGCAAGCGCATCGCCCACGGCTACTTCGTGCTCTCCGCTGCCGCCGGCCTGTTCGTCTCCCCGGCCCCCGGCCCGGTGCTGGCCAACTACGGCCTCGACACTCTGCGCTTCGTCAACCCGGTGGGCATCGGCGACACCATCCAGGCGCGCCTGACCTGCAAGCGCAAGATCGACCAGGGCAAGAAGAGCGCCAAGGGCGAGCCCCAGGGCGTGGTGGCCTGGGACGTGGAAGTCACCAACCAGGACGGCGAGCTGGTGGCCAGCTACGACATCCTCACCCTGGTGCTCAAGCGTCCTACCTGAGCCAGGTATCGCGCAGCACCTCCCCGCAACTCCAGGTAGCCCGGGCTTCAGCCCGGGCTCACCCCTCTGCCCTACACCCGAACGATTCCCACGCAATCTGGCATGCACAGCCAAACGGTTGGCAAGCAGGCACAAGGCTGGCGCGAGGGCGATCCGTACCATCGCCCCATGGGCCGATCCGCGTAGAGCCCCCACGCCAACACCAACAACAACGGGAATCCCACGCATGCAAACTCTCACCCGCGTCACGCCGCTGTTCCGGCTGTCCACCCTCGCTTTATTGGTGGCCTGCGCCTCCCAGGCCGGGGCCTACGAGCTCTACGCCGACGAAGACACCCATCTCAATGCCGACCTGGAAGCCGTGTTCGGCGTCTTCCACAGCCAGGAGAACTACGCCACCACCGGCACCAAGTCGAAAGGCTCCTCCAGTTGGCGCGAGGGCTACATCAAGTACGGCATCAGCGGCGACCAGGGCCTGGGCGGCGCCGGTACCGGCTATGGCGCATTCAACCTGCTCAGCTCCGCCACCTGGGGAGATGGCGACGCAGCGGGCTTCACCGACGGTGACGAGCGCACCACCAAGATCGAGGACGCCTACCTGGGCTGGCGCTCCGGCACCCTGTTCGAGGCCCTGGGCGAGGACGGCATCGACTTCTCCTTCGGCCGCCAGAACATCTCGGTGGGCGACGGCTTCCTGATCAACGGCGACGCCCTGAACCTGGGCAACGGCCTGGCCGACGGCGAGTTCGACCGGGGCGGCGCCTACTGGCTGGCGGCGCGCAAGGCCTTCGACCAGACCGCCGTGCTGCGCATCGGCGGCAAGGACGGCTGGCGCGGCGACCTGATGTGGCTGAAGTCCGACAACCGTTCCCAGGCCAAGCCCGAGCTGTTCGTCGGCACCCTGGAGCACGTGGCCGAGCAAGGCACCGTCGGCCTGACCTGGATCGACATCCGCGACGTCGACGAGGAATACGCCTCCCCCATCCAGCTCGACCGCGACGGCATGAAGACCTATAGCCTGCGCGCCCAGGGCAATGCCGGCGTGGAGAACCTGTTCCTCTCCGGTGAATACGCCTGGCAGGACAAGAAGACCGCCGACAACGAGGACGCCTGGTACCTGGAAGCCGGCTGGACCTTCGCCGATGCGCCCTGGAGCCCCAGCGTCAGCTACCGCTACAGCCGCTTCTCCGAAGCCTTCGACCCGCTGTTCTTCGGCTTCAACCGGGGCTACGGCACCTGGTTCCAGGGCGAGGTGGCGGCCAACTACGCCGGCCCCTTCAACAGCAACACCCGCGTGCACCACGTGGCGCTCAAGGCCACTCCGCTGGAGAACCTGAGCATCGGCGCGCTGTACTTCGACTTCGACACCCTCGACCGCGACCTGGGCAACTTCGACGGCCGCGAGCTGGACCTCTACGCCGAGTGGGCGGTCAACGACAACCTGGTGATCATGCCGGTGCTGGGTGTGTACGAGCCCAGCCGCAGCGCCGACAACGGCGGCCCCCAGATCGGCAGCAACGACCGCAACCTCTACACCCAGCTGGTGTTCGCCAGCCACTTCTGAGCCTCCGGCGGCGGGCCTCCCGCCGCCCTTCCCCCGAGCACGCCATGCGTACACCTTCCCTGAGCATCCAGAGCCGGATCACCCTGCTCGCCAGCGCCTGCCTGATCCTGGTAGTGGCGTTGCTGGTGGGGCTTTCGCTGTACCAGACCCGGCTTAGCACCGAACGCGTCAAGGCCTCCAGCGGCCGCATGCTGGCCAGCGCCGCCGAAGCCCACATGCAGGCCCAGGCCCGCGTCCAGGCCCTGCAACTCCAGCGCACCTTCCTGCAGACCTACGAGTACGGCCAGGGCCTGTCGCGCTTTCTCCTCTACCTGCGGGCGCGGGGCGCCAGCGGTGAACTGCCGGCCGCCGAATTGCGCCAGCGCGTCGCCGAGCAGATGCGCACCAGCCTCCTCGCCAAGCCCGACCTGCTCGGGCTTTTCGTCATCTTCGAGCGCGACGCGCTGGACGGCGCCGACAGCCAGTTCGTCGGCCAGGACCAGGCCTTCGGCAACGACGCCGGGCGCTTCTCCCTGTACTGGGTGCAGGGCAAGCCGGGTGAGCTGCAACCGGTGGTGGGCCCGGAGCAGATCCTCACCGACACCTCCCCCGGCCCCAGCGGCAGCCCCTACAACGCCTTCTACACCTGCCCCCGCGACAGCCGCCGCGCCTGTGTGCTGGAGCCCTACTTCGACGAGGCCTCGGGCACCCGCCGGCTGGTCACCAGCATCGCCTTCCCGCTGATCGAGGACGGCAAGCTGATCGCCGTGGTCGGCCTCGACATCAGCCTCGATGCCCTGCAGCAGAGCAGCCTGGACAGCAGCCGCGAGCTGTTCGACGGCGCCGGCCGGGTCAGCATCATCAGCCAGGGCGGCGTGGTCGCCGGGCACAGCGCCGATGCCGCGCAACTGGGCAAGCGCCTCGACCAGGTGCTGCCCAACGGTGCCGAGCCGCTGCTCGCCACCCTGCGCCAGGGGCAGCCCATCACCCAGGCGGACGCCGAACGCATCCGCGTGCTGGAGCCGCTACCGCCGATCACCGGCGCCGCGCCCTGGGGCGTGCTGGTGGACGTGCCGCAGCAGGTGCTGCTGGCCCCGGCCGAAGCCTTGCAGAAGGAACTCGATGCCGAGCGTCTGGCCAGCTCCGCGCTGGAGTTCAGCCTCGGCAGCGGCGCCGCCCTGCTCGGCGTGCTGCTGATCTGGTTCGCCGCCTTCCGCATCACCCGCCCGCTGCAGAGCCTGACGCGCATGCTGGAAGACATCGCCCAGGGCGAAGGCGACCTCACCCGGCGCCTGGCCGTGCACTCCCGTGATGAACTGGGCAAGCTCGCCGCCGCCTTCAACCGCTTCGTCGAACGCATCCACGCCTCCCTGGGCGAGGTGGCCTCGGCCACCGGGCAGGTCAACGAGGTGGCCCGCCAGGTGCTGCACAGCTCCAACGCCTCGCTGCGCAATTCCGACGAACAGGCCCAGCGCACCAGCAGCGTGGCAGCGGCCATCAACCAGTTGGGCGCGGCCGCCCAGGAGATCGCCCGCAACGCCGCCGACGCTTCGCAGCAGGCCTCCGACGCCCGGCTGCAGAGCGAGGACGGCCGCCAGGTGGTGGGCAAGACCCTGGATGCGATGAACGCGTTGTCGACCCGCATCCAGGCCTCCTGCGGCAACATCGAAAGCCTCAGCGGCAAGACGGTGGACATCGGCCAGATCCTCGACGTGATCAAGGGCATCTCCGAGCAGACCAACCTGCTGGCGCTCAACGCCGCTATCGAGGCCGCCCGGGCTGGCGAGGCAGGCCGTGGCTTCGCAGTGGTCGCCGACGAGGTGCGCAGCCTCGCCCACCGCACCCAGGTGTCGGCACAGGAAATCCAGCGCATGATCGAAGAGCTGCAAGCCGGCGCCCGCGAGGCGGTGGGCACCATGACCGAGAGCCAGCGCTACAGCCAGCAGAGCGTGGAGATCGCCCAGCGCGCCGGCGACAGCCTCTCCGGCGTCACCCGGCGCATCGGCGAGATCGACGGCATGAACCAGTCCGTGGCCACCGCCACCGAGGAACAGACCGCCGTGGTCGAAGCCCTGAACATGGACATCACCGAGATCAACACCCTCAACCAGCAAGGCGTGGAAAACCTCCAGAGCACCCTGCGCGCCTGCTCCGACCTGGAGCAGCAGGCCGAGCGCCTGCGGCAACTGGTGGGCAGCTTCCGCCTCTGAGCCGTCGGGTTGCACCCGACCTACAGGGCCTGCTTTCGTGGGAGCGAATTCATTCGCGATGAGGCGTACCCCGGTGAAGCCAGTCCATCGGCTTCACCCCGTTCAGTGGAGGTAAAAAGCGACCTCCACCCCACGCCCGGCACCACCCCGTAGGGCGGGTGAAACCCGCGAGCCCGGCAACAGCACGCCGTCGGGTTGCACCCGACCTACAGGCTGCTTTTCGTGGGAGCGAATTCATTCGCGATGCGGCGTATCCCGGTGAAGCCAGCGCCTCGGCTTCACGCCGCCCCGCACAACCCCGCAGGGCGGGTGAAACCCGCCTGGCCGGCACTACACTTTCCCCTGCCCGCTGTGCCTGTACGCAAGCCCCTGGCACGGCGGCACAATGGCTGGCACAGGCAGACAACGGGTTGGCAGACAGAGCAATTTCCCTGGCGCAGCCACGAGGCAGACTGGGACTGCAGAAATCTGCCAACGCACCGCGATCCGCCAGACCAATAATTCAGGGAGCCCCCCTAATGCGAATAAACAGGATCCTCGTCCACTCAGCGCTGAGCCTCGGCTTGTCGCTGGCGGGGCTGAACGCCCATGCGGACCTTCCCGCCGACACCATCGGCCAGGTGACCTTGCCCTTCCCGCCGGAGCCGCACCGCGCCTACATCGTCGACGTGGAGTTCGAGAACTTCGTCGCCGGCCGCGTGACGGTGGTGGACCCGGAGAAGAAGAAGATGCTCGGCATGGTCAGCACCGGCTTCGCCGCGCCCTCGACCCTGAGCCGTGACGGCAAGCGCCTGTACACCGCCGACCTGTTCTATTCGCGCGGCACCCGTGGCACCCGCACCGACGTGCTGACCGCCTGGGACACCTCCACCCTGTCGCCGTCCTGGGAAGTGCTGATCCCCACCAAGCGCGCCGAGATGCTCACCCAGCGCTATTCCCTGGGCACCAGCAGCGACGACCGCTTCGTCTACGTCTACAACTTCACCCCGTCCACCTCGGTCACCGTGGTCGACACCCAGGCCAAGGCGGTGACCGCCGAGATCGCCATCCCCGGTTGCGTGCTCAACTACCCGGTGGGCAAGCGCGCCTTCGCCTCGCTGTGCGGCGACGGCAAGCTGCAGGTGATCAAGCTCGACGACAACGGCAAGGAAGTGGCGCGCACCCAGACCGCCTTCTTCGACCCCAACGCCGAGAAGCTGGTGGAGCGCGGCATCGCCCTGGGCGACACCTACTACTTCACCACCACCACCGGCACCGTGCGCGGCGTGGACGTTTCCGGCGACAAGCCGAAATTCCTCGAGCCCTGGTCGCTGACCACCGAGGCCGAGCGCAAGGCCGGCTGGGCACCGGGTGGCTGGCAGCTGCTGGCGGTGGCGCCCAAGCTCAACCGCCTGTACGTGCTGATGCACGACGCCCACGAGCCGATGAAATGGGAAGACCCGAGCCCCTTCGTCTGGGTCTACGACCTGAAGACCGGCAAGAAGGTCGCCACCCTGGAAGCGCCCAACCCGATCTGGAGCCTGGCCGCCACCAACGACGACAAGCCGTTGCTGCTGGGCACCAACATCACCGGCGGCCTGGAGGTCTTCGACCTGGCCAGCGGCAAGCACACCGGCACCATGGAAAAGATCGCCAAGACGCCGATCCAGATCCTCAGCCACTAGGAGGTCCGCCATGTACAGCGACCCGATCTTCGTCATCGCCAGCGCCCTCGCCGTCGCGGTGATCCTGGCCAGCGCCGCGACCCACAAGTTGCGCGCGCCGGCCCGGTTCCGCGACCAGGTGGAGGCCTACCAGCTGTTGCCGAAGGTGCTGCTCAAGCCCTTCGCCCGGCTGCTGCCGCTGCTGGAGGTGGCCCTGGCCTTCGCCCTGCTGGTGCCCGCCAGCCGCAGCCTCGCCGCCCTCGGCGCGGCCCTGCTGCTGGCCGCCTATGCCGGCGCCATCGGCCTGAACCTGTGGCGCGGCCGTCGCGACATCGATTGCGGCTGCTCCGGCCCGGACCAGTCCCAGCCCATCCGCCCGCAGCTGCTGCTGCGCAACGCGGTGCTGGTGGCCCTGGCGCTGGTCGCCACCCTCACCCCCGGCGCCCGTGAACTGGGCGCCTTCGACGGCTTCGTGGTGATCGCCGCGGCCGCCGTCGCCCTGCTCATCTATGCCGCGGCCGATGGCCTGCTGGCCAACAGCCCCCGTCTGCTCAAACTCATTGGAAGGTGAAATATGGAAGGCCTGATCGTTTCCAACATCCTGCTCTGGTGCCTGCTGCTCGCCCTGGCCTTCGCCGTGATGGGCCTGGTGCGCCAGATCGGCGTGCTCCATGCCCGCCTGGCCCCGGCCGGAGCGCTGATGATGGACAAGGGCGTCGCCGTCGGTGACGCCGCACCCAAGGTGACCGCCGCCGACCGCAGCGGCCGCCCGGTGAACTTCGGCTACGCCGGCGAGAAGAGCCAGCTGCTGTTCTTCCTCTCGCCCACCTGCCCCATCTGCAAATCGCTGCTGCCGGCCATCCGCTCCATCGCCAAGGAACAGGCCGACCGCCTGGAGGTGATCTACGTCAGCGATGGCGACATGGATGCCCAGGCCGCGCTGATCCGCGAGTTCAAGCTGGAAGACGCCACCTACGTGGTCGGCCCGGAAGTGGGCATGACCTACCAGATCGGCAAGCTCCCCTACGCCGCGCTGATCGACAAGGCCGGCACCCTGCGCGCCAAGGGCCTGGTCAATTCCCGCGAGCACCTGGACAGCCTGTTCGAGACCGAGCACCTGGGCAGCGCGACCCTGCAGCAGTACCTGCACGCTGGCCATGCCCATGGCCACTCGCACTCCGCACAACAATAAGGAAGGGAGACTTCCATGAAACTGCTCGATCTCCTGTTCGAACGCTCCGCCCGGCACGTTGCCGACACCACCTCGCGGCGCAAGCTGCTGGCCCGCTTCGGCTCGCTGATGGTGGCCGGCGCCGCGCTGCCGGTGCTGCTGCCCATCGACCGCACCGCCAAGGCCCTGGCCGCCGAGGCGCCCCAGGCCGGCGACCCGGGCGACCCCACCAGCTGCGACTACTGGCGCTACTGCTCCATCGACGGCTTTCTGTGCAGTTGCTGCGGCGGCACCGTCACCTCCTGCCCGCCGGGCACCGAGGTGTCCCAGGTGACCTGGATCGGCACCTGCCGCAACCCGGCGGACGGCAAGGACTACATCATTTCCTACAACGACTGCTGCGGTAAGCACAGCTGCGCCCAGTGCGCCTGTACCCGCAACGACAGCGAGGAGCCGGCCTACCGTCCCTTCAACAACAACGACGTGAACTGGTGCCTGGCCGCCAAGTCGCACATCTACCACTGCACCATCTCGGTGATCCGCGGCGTGGCGATATGAACGGAGGGGTTGTCATGCGAGCACTGTTCATCGTCACGCTGGCCTGCGCCATGGCAGCCCCGCCGGCTTTCGCCCGGGCGATCCCCGACCCGCACCAGCGGGCCGCGCCCGGCAACGAGGCCGAGCAGAAGCCCATCTCCCAGGCGGGCTACAGCACCCCGGTGAACTACCAGCTGCAATGCGCCGGCTGCCACCTGGGCGACGGCACCGGCTCCAAGGCCAACGACACGCCCCGGATGAAAGGCTTCGTCGGCAACTTCCTCAAGGTCGAGGGTGGCCGCGAGTTCCTCGTGCGCGTGCCGGGCATGTCCCAGTCCGCGCTCAACGACGCGCAACTGGCCGACCTGCTCAACTGGCTGATGCGCGAGGACGGCATGGCCGGCAAGAGCATGCCCGCCCGCTACGAGCCCTACAGCACCGAGGAAGTCAGCCGCCTGCGCAAGGTCAGCATGCTCAACCTGCCCGGCACCCGCGCCGAGCTGATCGAACGGATGCGCCAGCAGGGCATCCCCATCGAGGACGGCATGGACTACTGAGCGCCCTGCCCCCTTCGAGCCCGCCTTCATGGCGGGCTTTTTATTGGACCGCGGTGGCCCATTGTGGGAGCCGATGGAGTGCCTGCTCACTCGCAGCAAGGTGCCGGCGGGGAGTCTTTCGCGGCTGAAGTCGCTCCCACAGGGAAAGCCCGCAGCGAGGCCGGACATCGCTGTGTTGGGCCTCGCTGCGCTCGGCGCCAACCTACGACGCCGGGCCGACCGTTGTGTAGGGTGGATGGCGCTCTTTTCATCCACCAAGCGACCTTCCAGCCCGCACGCATGCCACGCCTCGTGGGAGCGAATTCATTCGCGATGGATCATCCGGCCATTCGAAGCCAGT
>BATO01000100.1 GCA_000474255.1 Aquipseudomonas alcaligenes MRY13-0052 | reverse complement strand
TTGAATGGCGTACCGCCGATCAACAAGAACGAGGTCAACGCCAAGGTTCTGGTCAGCGATGGCGAAACCATCGTGATCGGTGGTGTGTTCTCCAACACCCAGACCAAGGCGACCGACAAGGTTCCCTTCCTCGGTGACCTGCCGTTCCTCGGCCGCATGTTCAAGCGTGATGTAGTCCAGGACAAGAAATCCGAGCTGCTGGTCTTCCTCACCCCGCGTATCATGAACAACCAGGCTATTGCGGTGAGTCGCTGACATCAGTGCGTAATTTGATCCTCGTTGGCCCGATGGGAGCTGGAAAGAGCACCATCGGGCGTTTGCTTGCCAAAGAACTGCGTCTGCCCTTCAAGGATTCCGATAAGGAAATCGAGCAGCGGACGGGCGCGGACATTCCCTGGATATTCGATGTCGAGGGCGAGCAGGGCTTTCGCGATCGCGAGCAGTCGATGCTGGAAGAGCTCTGCCTCGCTGATGGCGTGGTAGTCGCGACCGGTGGCGGTGCTGTCTTGCGCCCTGCCAACCGGGAAGCGTTAAGGGGTGGCGGTCGCGTGGTCTATCTGCACACCTCGGTGGAGCAGCAGATCGACCGCACTTCCCGCGACCGCAACCGGCCTTTGCTGCGCACTGCCGATCCAGGTCGGGTGCTGCGTGACCTCATGGCTATCCGTGATCCCCTCTACCGCGAAATCGCTGACATCATCATCGAGACCGACGAGCGGCCGCCGCGCATGGTGGTGCAGGAGATACTCGAACGATTGCAGGCACTGCCACCCCGTTAAAGCAGGGGCGGAACTGCGCTATCCTAGTGCCCTTTTCATAGCGGGGGCCCCATGCGGACACTTCAGGTCGATCTTGGCGAGCGTAGTTATCCCATCCATATCGGTGCTGGCCTGCTGTCGCAGGTCGAGCTTTTCGCGCCCCACATCGCCGGCAAGCAGGTGGCAATCGTCACCAACGAGACCGTCGCCCCGCTCTACCTCGAACAGCTGACCCGCACGCTTTCCGCCTACAAGGTGCAGCCGATCGTGCTGCCCGATGGCGAAGCCTTCAAGAACTGGGAAACCCTGCAGCTGATCTTCGACGGTCTGCTCACCGCGCGTCATGACCGTCGTACCACCATCATTGCCCTGGGTGGTGGGGTGATCGGCGACATGGCCGGTTTTGCGGCGGCCTGCTACCAGCGCGGCGTCGACTTCATCCAGGTGCCCACGACGCTGTTGTCCCAGGTGGATTCCTCCGTGGGTGGCAAGACCGGTATCAACCACCCGCTGGGCAAGAACATGGTCGGTGCCTTCTACCAGCCCCAGGCGGTGATCATCGATACTGCGACGCTGCGCACGCTTGCGCCGCGCGAGCTCTCCGCCGGCCTCGCCGAAGTGATCAAATACGGCCTGATCTGCGATGAGCCCTTCCTGCCTTGGCTGGAGGAGCACATGCCAGCCTTGCGCAACCTGGAGCAGGAGCCCCTGACCGAAGCCATCGAGCGCTCCTGTGCCGCCAAGGCGCGTGTAGTCGGTGCCGATGAGCGCGAGTCCGGCGTGCGTGCCACCCTCAACCTCGGCCATACCTTCGGCCACGCCATCGAGACCCACATGGGCTATGGCGTCTGGTTGCATGGCGAGGCGGTTTCGGCCGGTACGGTGATGGCCCTGGAGATGTCCCGGCGCCTGGGCTGGATCAGCGAAGAGGAGCGTGATCGCTCGATCCGCCTGCTGCGCGATGCCGGCTTGCCCATCGTGCCGCCGGAGGAGATGACGCCTGCGCAGTTCCTCGAACACATGGCAGTTGATAAGAAGGTCCTCGACGGTCAGCTGCGCCTGGTGCTGTTGCGCGCGATCGGCGAGGCCGATGTGACGGCGGATTACCCGCGAAATATTCTGGACGACACCCTGAGCGCGGACTACCGCGCCCTGGCTGACCAGCTTGGAGAGTAAAAAGAGTCCCATGACCAGCCTGCACGCCGATGAGGCCTTCCTGGCCCACTACCAATTCACCCACGACCCCTTCGCCGCGCGGGTACCCGGCTTCAAGTTCTATCCCGCCCAGCGCAAGCCGGTGCTGGGGCAGCTGCATCACCTGGCCCGCTACAGCCAGCTGCTGCTGGTGGTAACCGGTCCCCAAGGCAGCGGCAAGACCCTGCTGCGCCAGGCGCTGGTCGCCAGCACCAACAAGCAGGCGGTGCAAAGCGTGGTGATATCCGCCCGTGGCGCAGCCGAGGCCGGTGGCCTGATGCGTTTGGTCGCCCAGGGGTTGGGTGTGGCGCAGACCGACTCGCGTTCCATCCTGGCCCAGGTCGGGCAGCTGGCGCTGACCGGTCAGGAGGTCTACCTGCTGGTGGATGATGCCGAGGAGCTCGACGATGCGGGCCTCGACAATCTGCTGGCACTGGCTGCGGGTAACAGTGAAGCGCGTCCGCACGTGTTTCTCTTCGCTGATTCCAGCCTGCTGCCGCGCCTGGAACTGCTGGCCGATGGCGAAGAACGTTTCCACGCCATTGAACTTCTGCCCTACAGCGAGGACGAAACCCGCGAATATCTGGCGCAGCGGCTCGAGGGCGCCGGACAGGGGATTGAGCTGCTGACCGAAGAGCAGATCGAGGACGTTCATCTGCAATCCGGTGGTTGGCCCGGCGGCATCAATCAGTCCGCTCGTGAACTGTTGGTCGAGGCCATGCTCGCCGAGCGGGGAGCCTCGCGCAAAGGAGGGTTCAGCTTGAATCTACCGAAGAAGCACCTGCTGGCACTGGGGGTCGTCGCGATTGGCGTGGTTGCGGCCTTGGCGATGCAGAATCGCTCGGATAGCCCGGCGTCCACCCAGCCCACCACTGCGCAACTGCCCATGGGGCAGCAGCCGGCACCCACTGCTGAAGCGCCTGCTGGCCAGGCCCCGGCACCGGGCGGTGCACCTGCCGTCGAGTTCGCCGGCTCCTCGCAACCGCTGCCGTTGCCCCTGGTGGGCGAGGCCCAGCCGGTGATCCGTGAACCGCTGGCCCAGGCCGCTGGCCAGGATGATCTCGATGATGGCGGTGCCCAGCCCGGTTCCCAGGCGACCATCCCGCCGACCGTCACCACGGTAGCGCCGCCCGTTGGCGCCGTTGCGGGTGCCACTCCGGCCGTGCCGCCGGCTCCGGTGATCACCCAGCAGCCAGCGGCGGTCAAACCGATCCAGCCGATCGCCACCGCGCCGACCACGGCTTCCTCCGCGCCTGCTGCGGTTCCGGCAGCGCCCGCCAAGCCCACCGTTGCGGCCACCCCGCCAGCCAAGCCGGTCGAGAAGCCTGCCGCAGCCAAGCCCGCTGCCGCGCCGACCGTGGCCAGCGCCGGCACCGCATCCGCCGGTGCAGGTGATGGTTGGTACCGCTCCCAGGCTGGCGGCCACTATGCCGTGCAGATTCTCGGCACCAGCTCCGAAGGCAGCGCCAAGGCGTTCGTCCAGCAGAACGGCGGCGAGTACCGCTACTTCAAGAAGGTCCACCAGGGTAAACCGCTGTACGTCGTCACCTACGGCAACTTCGCCAGTCGCAACGCCGCCCAGGCCGCGATCAAGGGCCTTCCCGCCAAGGTCCAGGCCGGCAAGCCCTGGCCCAAGAGCTTCGCCAGCATCCAGCAGGAAATCGCCCGCTGACAGCGGGCGCCCCCTCCCTCCCGCCTCCGTGACCGGAGGGTCGATAGCACGACCTTCCGGTCTAATCCTTCGGTTTGGCGACATAAACTTTCATTGGATCGTCGTGAAGATTTGTGACGAGCCAGGTGGATATGTACAATGACCTCCCTTTTGCCTGCGCAAAGCTGGCGCCTAGTCCTGCGCGTGTGGTAAGTGGTTGAACTACAAAGCAATTTTGCCTTTTTAACAAGGCAGTTCCTGGTGAGAGTTCCCTATGAAAGCAGGTCTGTACCATCCTGATGAGTTCAAGGATAACTGCGGTTTCGGCTTGATCGCCCATATGCAAGGCGAGGCAAGCCACCATCTTTTGCAAACCGCTATCGAAGCACTGACCTGCATGACCCACCGCGGCGGTATCAACGCCGACGGCAAGACCGGTGACGGTTGCGGCCTGCTGATCCAGAAACCCGATCTGTTCCTGCGTGCCACGGCCAAGGCCGAGTTCGCGGTCGAACTGCCGGCTCAATACGCCGTTGGCATGGTCTTCCTGAACCAGGACCAGGCCCGCGCCGAAGCCGCCCGTGCCAACATGAACCGCGAGATCGAAGCCGCCGGCCTCACGCTGATCGGCTGGCGCAAGGTGCCTACCGACACCAGTGTCCTCGGTCGCCTGGCGCTGGAGCGCCTGCCGCAGATCGAGCAGGTGTTCATCGGCGGTGAAGGCCTCTCCGACCAGGAAATGGCCATCAAGCTGTTCAGCGCCCGCCGTCGTTCCTCGGTGGCCAACGCCGACGACAGCGAGCACTACATCTGCAGCTTTTCGCACAAGACCATCATCTACAAAGGCCTGATGATGCCGGCCGACCTGCAGCAGTTCTACCCGGACCTGGGTGACGAACGCCTGCAGACCGCCATCTGCGTCTTCCACCAGCGCTTCTCCACCAACACCCTGCCGAAGTGGCCGCTGGCGCAGCCCTTCCGCTTCCTCGCCCACAACGGCGAGATCAACACCATCACCGGCAACCGCAACTGGGCCCTGGCCCGTCGCACCAAGTTCGCCAACGACCAGTTGCCCGACATCGACGAGCTGGGCCCGCTGGTCAACCGCGTCGGTTCCGATTCCTCCAGCATGGACAACATGCTCGAGCTGATGGTCACCGGCGGCATCGACCTGTTCCGCGGCCTGCGCATGATCATTCCGCCGGCCTGGCAGAACGTCGAGACCATGGACGCCGACCTGCGTGCCTTCTACGAATACAACTCCATGCACATGGAGCCCTGGGACGGCCCCGCCGGCGTCGTGCTGACCGACGGCCGCCACGCCGTCTGCCTGCTCGACCGCAACGGCCTGCGCCCGGCCCGCTGGGTCACCACCAGCAACGGCTACATCACCCTGGCGTCCGAGATCGGCGTCTGGGACTACAAACCCGAGGACGTGATCGCCAAGGGCCGCGTCGGCCCGGGCCAGATCCTCGCCGTGGACACCGAGACCGGCCAGGTCCTGACCACCGACGACATCGACAACCGCCTCAAGTCGCGCCACCCCTACAAGCAGTGGCTGCGCCAGAGCGCCGTGCGCATCCAGGCCAAGCTCGACGACGACCATGGCGTGGCCAGCTACGACAGTGACCAGCTGAAGCAGTACATGAAGATGTACCAGGTCACCTTCGAGGAGCGTGATCAGGTCCTGCGCCCGCTCGGTGAGCAGGGTCAGGAAGCCGTCGGCTCCATGGGCGACGACACCCCGATGGCCGTGCTCTCGCGTCGTGTGCGCTCCACCTACGACTACTTCCGCCAGCAGTTCGCGCAGGTCACCAACCCGCCGATCGACCCGCTGCGCGAAGCCATCGTGATGTCCCTGGAAATCTGCCTGGGCGCCGAGCGCAACATCTTCTCCGAGTCCCGCGAGCACGCCATCCGCGTGATCCTCAGCAGCCCGGTGATCTCCCCCGCCAAGTGGCGTGCGCTGATGAGCCTCGACCGCGAAGGCTTCGAGCGCCAGGTCATCGACCTCAACTACGACGAGTCCGTCGGCCTCGAAGCCGCCGTGCGCAACATCGCCGACCAGGCTGAAGAAGCCGTGCGCTCCGGCAAGGTGCTGCTGGTCCTCACCGACCGCCACATCGCCCCCGGCAAGCTCCCGGCCCACGCCTCCCTGGCCGTTGGCGCGGTGCACCACCGCCTGACCGAGAAAGGCCTGCGTTGCGACTGCAACATCCTGGTCGAGACCGCCACCGCGCGTGACCCGCACCACTTCGCCGTCCTGGTGGGCTTCGGCGCTTCCGCCGTCTACCCCTACCTGGCCTACGAAGTGCTGGCCGACCTGATCCGCACCGGCGAAGTCCTGGGCGATCTCTACGAAGTCTTCAAGCACTACCGCAAGGGCATCTCCAAGGGCCTGCTGAAGATCCTCTCGAAGATGGGCATCTCCACCATCGCCTCCTACCGCGGTGCGCAGCTGTTCGAAGCCGTCGGCCTGTCCGAGGAAGTGGTCGAGCTCAGCTACCGTGGCGTCGCCAGCCGCATCAAGGGTGCGCGCTTCGTCGACATCGAGGCCGAGCAGAAGCTGCTCGCCAATGAGGCCTGGAACAACCGCAAGCCGATCCAGCAGGGCGGCCTGTTGAAGTTCGTCTACGGCGGCGAATACCACGCCTACAACCCCGACGTGGTGAACACCCTGCAGGCCGCCGTGCAGCAGGGCAACTACGAGAAGTACAAGGAATACGCCGCCCTGGTGGACAACCGCCCGGTGTCGATGCTGCGCGACCTGCTCAAGGTGAAACTCGCCGAGCAGCCGCTGCCCCTGGACCAGGTCGAGCCGCTGGACGCCATCTTCAAGCGCTTCGACGCGGCCGGCATCTCCCTCGGCGCCCTGTCTCCGGAAGCCCACGAGGCCCTGGCCGAGGCCATGAACCGCCTCGGTGGCCGCTCCAACTCCGGTGAGGGCGGTGAAGACCCGGCGCGCTACGGCACCGTGCGCAGCTCCAAGATCAAGCAGGTCGCCACCGGCCGCTTCGGCGTCACCCCCGAGTACCTGGTCAACGCCGAAGTGCTGCAGATCAAGGTCGCCCAGGGTGCCAAGCCCGGCGAAGGTGGCCAGCTGCCTGGCGGCAAGGTCAACGGCTTGATCGCCAAGCTGCGCTATGCGGTGCCCGGCGTGACCCTGATCTCGCCTCCGCCGCACCACGACATCTACTCCATCGAAGACCTGTCGCAGCTGATCTTCGACCTCAAGCAGGTCAACCCCAAGGCGCTGGTCTCGGTGAAGCTGGTGGCGGAAGCCGGTGTCGGCACCATCGCCGCCGGCGTGGCCAAGGCCTATGCCGACCTGATCACCATCTCCGGCTACGACGGCGGCACCGGCGCATCGCCGCTGAGCTCCATCAAGTACGCCGGCAGCCCCTGGGAACTCGGCCTCGCCGAAACCCACCAGACCCTGCGCGGCAACGACCTGCGCGGCAAGGTCCGGGTGCAGACCGACGGTGGCCTGAAGACCGGCCTCGACGTGATCAAGGCCGCCATTCTCGGCGCCGAGAGCTTCGGCTTCGGCACCGGGCCGATGGTCGCCCTGGGCTGCAAGTACCTGCGCATCTGCCACCTGAACAACTGCGCCACCGGCGTGGCCACCCAGAACGACAAGCTGCGCAAGGACCACTTCATCGGCACCGTCGAGATGGTCACCAACTACTTCACCTACGTCGCCGAAGACACCCGCGAGTGGCTGGCCAAGCTCGGTGTGCCGAGCCTGGGCGCGCTGATCGGCCGTACCGACCTGCTGGAAATGCTCCCCGGCGAGACCGAGAAGCAAGGCCACCTGGACCTGTCCCCGCTGCTGGGCAGCGACAAGGTCCCGGCCGACAAGCCGCAGTTCTGTGAAGTCGAGAAGAACCCGCCGTTCGACCAGGGCCTGCTGGCCGAGAAGATGGTCGAGATGGCCAAGGCTGCCATCGACGCCAAGAGCGGCGCCGAGTTCGCCCTGGATATCTGCAACTGCGACCGTTCCATCGGTGCCCGTGTCTCCGGCGAAATCGCCCGTGTGCACGGCAACCAGGGCATGGCCAAGGCGCCGATCACCTTCCGCTTCAAGGGCACGGCGGGCCAGAGCTTCGGCGTGTGGAACGCCGGTGGCCTGAACCTGTACCTCGAAGGCGACGCCAACGACTACGTCGGCAAGGGCATGACCGGCGGCAAGCTGGTCATCACCCCGCCCAAGGGCAGCCCGTTCAAGACCCAGGAGTCGGCCATCATCGGCAACACCTGCCTGTACGGCGCCACCGGCGGCAAGCTGTTCGCCGCGGGCACCGCAGGTGAGCGTTTCGCCGTGCGCAACTCCGGTGCCCACACCGTCGTGGAAGGCACCGGCGACCACTGCTGCGAATACATGACCGGCGGCTTCGTCTGCGTCCTCGGCAAGACCGGCTACAACTTCGGCTCGGGCATGACCGGCGGCTTCGCCTACGTGCTCGACCTGGACAACAGCTTCGTCGACCGGGTCAACCACGAACTGGTGGAAATCCAGCGCATCAGCAACGAGGCGATGGAGGCTTACCGCAGCCACCTGCAAAGCGTGCTGGCCGAGTACGTCAAGGAAACCGAAAGCGAGTGGGGTGCCCACCTGCTGGAGAACCTGGACGACTACCTGCGCAAGTTCTGGCTGGTCAAGCCCAAGGCCGCGAACCTGGCGTCGCTGCTCTCCAGCACCCGAGCCAACCCGCAATAACAAGCAGCCCAAGCCGCGAGCCCGAGCGTGATGCACGCCGGGCCCGCTGGCTAACCGTGATGAGTCTTGCAGCTTGCAACTTGTAGCTTGCCGCTGCTGTTAAGAGGTTTTTCAAATGACTGAACGTCTGAACAACGACTTCCAGTTCATCGAGGTCGGGCGCAAGGATCCGAAGAAGAAGCTGCTGCGTCAGCGCAAGCGCGAATTCGTCGAGATCCATGACCTGTTCAAGCCGCAGCAAGCGGCTGACCAGGCGCACCGTTGCCTCGGTTGCGGCAACCCCTATTGCGAGTGGAAGTGCCCGGTGCACAACTTCATTCCGAACTGGCTGAAGCTGGTTTCGGAAGGCAATATCCTGGCCGCCGCCGAACTGTCCCACCAGACCAACACCCTGCCGGAAGTCTGCGGCCGCGTGTGCCCGCAGGACCGCCTCTGCGAAGGTGCCTGCACCCTCAACGACGGTTTCGGCGCGGTCACCATCGGCTCGGTGGAGAAGTACATCACCGACACCGCCTTCGCCATGGGCTGGCGCCCGGACATGTCCAAGGTCAAGCCCACCGGCAAGCGCGTCGCCGTCATCGGTGCGGGCCCGGCCGGCCTCGGCTGTGCCGACATCCTGGTGCGCAACGGCGTGACCCCGGTGGTGTTCGACAAGAACCCCGAGATCGGTGGCCTGCTGACCTTCGGCATCCCCGAATTCAAGCTGGAGAAGACCGTCCTCAGCCGCCGCCGTGAAGTCTTCACCGGCATGGGCGTCGAGTTCCGCCTGAACACCGAGATCGGAAAGGACGTCACCATGCAGCAGCTGCTGGATGAGTACGACGCCGTGTTCATGGGCATGGGCACCTACACCTACATGAAGGGCGGCTTCCCGGGCGAAGACCTGCCGGGCGTGCACGACGCGCTCGACTTCCTCATCGCCAACGTCAATCGCAACCTCGGTTTCGAAAAGGCGCCGGAAGACTTCATCGACATGAAGGGCAAGCGCGTCGTCGTCCTCGGCGGCGGCGACACCGCGATGGACTGCAACCGCACCTCCATCCGCCAGGGCGCCAAGTCGGTGACCTGCGCCTACCGTCGCGACGAAGAAAACATGCCCGGCTCGCGCAAAGAGGTGAAGAACGCCAAGGAAGAGGGCGTGAAATTCCTCTTCAACCGCCAGCCCATCGCCATCGTCGGCGAGGACAAGGTGGAAGGCGTCAAGGTGGTCGAGACCCGTCTCGGCGAGCCGGACGCCCGTGGCCGTCGCAGCCCCGAGCCGATCCCGGGCTCCGAGGAAATCATCCCGGCGGAAGCCGTGCTGATCGCCTTCGGCTTCCGCCCGAGCCCGGCTTCCTGGTTCGAGCAGTTCGACATCAGCATCGACAGCCAGGGCCGTGTGGTCGCACCCGAGCAGAACCCGTTCAAGCACCAGACCAGCAACCCGAAGATCTTCGCCGGCGGCGACATGGTCCGCGGTTCCGACCTGGTTGTGACGGCGATCTTCGAAGGCCGCAACGCTGCCGAAGGCATCCTCGATTATCTCGGTGTTTAAGAGGTAAGACACAAGCTGCAAGTGCGTAGGGTGGATGCCGCTCTTTGCATCCACCGGCGGTGCCGAACCGGGCTCCGCTGCAGTGGACCGGTGAAGCGTGGTCCACCCTACGATCCGAACTGAGGAGTAGTCATAAGCGGCAAGCTTCAAGCTGCAAGTGGCGCCCGCTTCAACTCGGGCTTGTGGCTTGTAGCTCCTCGCCGCGACATTCTGTCGCTATAGACAAAAGGCACGGCACCCGCCGTGCCTTTTGCGTTGGGCTTTGCGAAAATGCCCGCACTTTTTCGTTGGACACTGCCATGACCGTCTTGAAGAACGACCGTTTCCTCCGCGCCCTGCTCAAGCAGCCCGTTGATGTCACCCCCGTCTGGATGATGCGCCAGGCCGGTCGTTACCTGCCGGAATACCGGGCCACCCGCGCCAAGGCCGGTGACTTCGTCAGCCTGATGAAGAACCCCGAGCTGGCCTGCGAGGTCACCATCCAGCCGCTGGACCGCTACCCGCAGCTGGACGCGGCGATCCTCTTCTCCGACATCCTCACCATCCCCGATGCCATGGGCCAGGGCCTGTACTTCGAGACCGGTGAAGGCCCGCGCTTCAAGAAGGTGGTCAGCAGCCTGGCCGACGTCGAGGCCCTGCCGATCCCCGATCCCGAGCAGGACCTGGGCTACGTGATGGACGCCGTGCGCAACATCCGCCGCGAGCTGAACGGCCGCGTGCCGCTGATCGGCTTCACCGGCAGCCCCTGGACCCTGGCCACCTACATGGTCGAAGGCGGCTCCAGCAAGGACTTCCGCAAGTCCAAGGCCATGCTCTACAACGATCCCCAGGCCATGCACGCCCTGCTCGACAAGCTGGCGAAATCGATCATCGCCTACCTCAACGGGCAGATCCTCGCTGGCGCCCAGGCGGTGCAGATCTTCGACTCCTGGGGCGGCAGCCTCTCGGCGGCGGCCTACCAGGAGTTCTCCCTGGCCTACATGAAGCAGATCATCGATGGGCTGATCCGCGAGCATGACGGGCGTCGCGTCCCGGTGATCCTGTTCACCAAGGGCGGCGGCCTGTGGCTGGAATCCATGGCTGACAGCGGCGCCGAGGCCCTGGGCCTGGACTGGACCTGCGACATCGGCAGCGCCCGCGCCCGCGTCGGTTCCAAGGTCGCCCTGCAGGGCAACATGGACCCGGCCGTGCTCTACGCCAACCCCGCCGCCATCCGCGCCGAGGTGGGTCGTATCCTCGCCGCCTACGGCCAAGGCAGCGGCCAGGTGTTCAACCTCGGCCACGGCGTCACCCCGGAAGTCGACCCGGCCAACGCCGGCGCCTTCTTCGAGGCCGTCCACGAGCTGTCGGCGCAGTACCACCGCTGAGTGGCACTCGCCCATGAAAAAGGCCGCTGATGCGGCCTTCTTTCTTTCTCAGTTCACCTTGATCAGTTCCGCCCTGCGGTCCTCGGGGATCTGGTCGATGGTGAGCAGCGTCAGGTCCTTGCCGCCGGCCTGGCCGACCAGCTGGTTGCCCAGGTCCGCCGCGGTGTTTTCCGGCAGCTTGTACATCGCGCCGGTCAGTGGGTCGACGATCAGCATGCCGATCAGGCCGCCGAACAGCAGGTTGCCCCAGTACCAGCCGTTGAGGCTCGAATTCAGCTTGATCTCCTGGTCGGCGAAGCCTTCCTTCTTGAAGGCAATGGTGTAGTTGGCCTTCTTGAAGTAGCCGCGGCCGGACTTCAGCGTCACCGTCCCCGGCGTAGTGCCGCTGTGGATGACTTTCCCCGTGCTGTCCTTGATCTCGAAATTCGCCCCCACCGGCGTGCTGCTCACCGATACCGGATAGGCGCTGTCACTGACGATGCTGGCGCAGCCGGAAAGCAGCGTGGTGGAGAGGGCGAACGAGAGAAACAGGTTCCTTTGGAAGTTGCGCAAGATCAGCTCCTTGTCGTCTTGGCGTATGCCCGGGCCCTGATGGCTTTTCGCGTTGCGCGTGGGCAGCGGCACTATACGAAGGTGGCAATTTGATGTCATCTGCGCCGTTCATCGACAAGGAGCGCCTATCTCCGTAGTGCTCAGGAAAGGCGGATATCGCTTATCCCCAGCAGCTCGGCCTGCTGGATCACCTCCTCGGCACTGGCGTCCGCCGGCGGCATCACCAGGCTGTTCTCGGCGTCGGCGAAGTGCAGCACCAGCAGGTGCATGGCGGCTTCGCCGGGGTCGGGCCGCTGGTCCAGCTCCAATTTATGGTGTCGCGGTTCGTTGTGGAAGCGGTAGTGAAGGGTGAATGTCTGCTGGGGCATGCCGGGTCTCCTCGAGGGCTGGGTCGGTCTCGATTGAGTTGACTTTTAGGTCAGCTAATTCGTTCAGGGCATTTCCCGCGCCCATGAAAAAGGCCGCTTGCGCGGCCTTCCCCAACAGCTGCAACGCCTTACTTGACGTTGGCGATGGCGCCCTTGAGGGCTACGCCGGCCACGAAGGCACCGGCGTGGCACTCATACTTGGCGGCGTCCTTGTATTCCTTGCGCTTGTAGTTGCTGGCGATGTCCACCACCGCGTTGGCGCCGGCCGCCTTGGCCGCGTCCTGCAGGCGGATCAGGGCGGACTGCAGCACCCAGCGGCAGGCTTCCTCGTCGCTCTTGTTGAAGGCGTTGGTCTTCTGGTTGGTGGTGATGTTGGGGTTGATCACCGTCACCTTGCCGGCCGGGGTGTTGCCGGCCAGGTAGAACTTCACGCTGCCATCCAGGCGACCCGCTTGCACGGCCTCGGTGACCACGGTGTTGAAGTCGAGGTAATGCACGGTATCGCGGGCCTGGCTGATACCGGGCAGAACAGCGGCGGACAGTACAGCAACAGCGGTCCAGGTCTTGAGGCTCATGGTGTCTCCTTGACGGTCTTGTTGGGATATCGGTTGTTTTCTGCTCAGCGCCAGCGACGGAAGATCAATGAGGTGTTGACCCCACCGAAGGCGAAGTTGTTGTTCATCACGTACTCGTTGCTCATCTGCCGGGGCTCGCCGCGCAGGTAGTCGAGCTCGCCGCAGGCCGGGTCCACGGCATCCAGGTTGAGGGTGTGGATGTACTGGTCGCTGTTCATCATCTCGATGCTGAACCAGGACTCCAGCGCGCCGCAGGCACCCAGCGTGTGGCCGAGGAAGCTCTTCTGCGAGCTGATGGGCATGCGCGCGCCGAACAGGCTGCTGGTGGCCAGGGATTCCGCAACGTCGCCCTGCTCGGTGGCGGTGCCGTGGCCGTTGACGTAGCCGATGGCCTCGGGCGCCAGGCCGGCGTCCTGCAGGGCCAGCTCCATGGCGCCGCGCATGGTCGCCTGCTCCGGCTTGGTGGTGTGCTGGCCGTCGGAGTTGCAGCCGAAGCCGACGATCTCGGCGTGGATCTTCGCGCCACGGGCCAGGGCGTGCTCCAGTTCTTCAAGCACAAGGATGCCGGCACCTTCGCCGATCACCAGGCCGTCGCGGCCGCTGTCGTAGGGGCGCGGCGAGGTGTGCGGGGCGTCGTTCTTCAGGCTGGTGGCGTAAAGCGCGTCGAACACCATCGCCTCGGTGGGGCAGAGCTCCTCGGCGCCACCGGCGAGCATCATCGGCAGGCGGCCGAACTTTATCGCCTCATAGGCATAGCCGATGCCCTGGCTGCCGCTGGTGCAGGCGCTGGAGGTGGGGATCAGGCGGCCCTTGAGGCCGAAGAAGATGCTGATATTGGCCGCCGCCGTGTGCGGCATCATGCGCACGTAGGAGTTGGCGTTGAGGCCGTCCGCCACCGAGTTCAGCAGCATGTTGCCGAAGGCCTTGATCTCGTCGGTGCTGCCGGTGGACGAGCCACAGGCCACGCCCATGCGCCCATCCTGGATCATCGCATCGCCACTCAGCCCGGCATCGGCCAGCGCTCGCTCCGCTGCGTAGACCGCCAGCTTGGAAACGCGGCCCATGCTGCGCATCTGCTTGCGGGTCCAGTGCGAGGGGGTGGCGAAGTCGTCGATGGGGCCGGCCAGGCGGGTGTTCAGCTCGGTGAAACGGTCCCACTCGTCCATGCGGCGGATGCCGCTGCGGTTGCCCAGGAAGTTGGCCGAGATGCCGGCCCAGTCGTTGCCCAGGGAGGTGACGCCGGCCATGCCGGTAATGACGACGCGTTTCATCAGCACAACCCACCATTAACAGCGAGGACCTGGCGGGTGATGTACCCCGCCTCCTCGGACATCAGGAAATTCACGGCGCCGGCCACTTCCTCCGGCGTGCCCATGCGCTGGGCCGGGATCATCTTGAGGATCTCCTCCACCGGCACCTGCTCGTCGAGAATCTCGGTGTCGATCAGCCCCGGGGCCACGCAGTTGACGGTGATGCGGCGCTTGCCCAGCTCGATGGCCAGGGCCTTGGCGGCGCCGATCACGCCGGCCTTGGAGGCGCTGTAGTTGACCTGGCCACGGTTGCCGATCAGCCCCGAGACCGAGGTGATGCACACGATGCGGCCCGGCTTGCGGCGGCGGATCATCGGCATGCACAGCGGGTGCAGCACATTGTAGAAACCGTCCAGGTTGGTGCGCAGCACGCTGTCCCAGTCCTCCTCGGTCAGTGCCGGGAAGGCGCCGTCGCGGGTCAGGCCGGCATTGCACACCACACCGTAGTAAGCACCGTGGACTTCCACATCGCCCTCCAGCTGCTCGCGGCAGGCGGCGCGGTCGGACACGTCGAACTGCAGCACCCGGGCATGGCGGCCCAGGGCCTCGATCTCGGCTTTCACCGCCTCGGCCTCATCGCGGCGCGAGCGGCAGTGCAGCACCAGGTCGAAGCCGGCGCGCGCCAGGCGCAGGGCGATGGCGCGGCCGATGCCGCGGCTGGAGCCGGTGACCAGGATGGTCTCGCTCATGGTTGGGGTTCCTCCAGGTAACGGGCCACCTGCGGCGGGCGGAAGACATTGAGGCGGGCGAAGGCAGCGATGCCGGGCCCGTCCAGCTGGCATTCGAAGACGCCCATGCCGTTGTCGTCCTGCAGCGTCCGGGTGGCGCGGATATGCAGCTCGACGCCGGCCGGGAAGCGGTCGACGTCGCATTGAAAGTTGCGGGTGCCGAGCAGGAAGCCCAGCTCCACGGGTTGTCCCGCCTGGCGTGCCTGGCAGCCGGCGTAGGCGGCGATGCTCTGGGCCATCAGCTCGACGCCGACCCAGGCCGGCAGGCTGCCGTCGTCCTGGCTGAACAGCCCCGGGCGCACGGTGGCGGTGGTTTCCACGTCCTCGTCGCCGAAGCGCAGCACGCGGTCGATGAGGATCATGTCCCCGGCGTGGGGGACCAGCTCGGCAATCGGCCAGTCGTTCATGGCGCATCTCCGATGATCAGGCTGATGTTGCTGCCGCCGAAGGCGAACGAGTTGCTCATCAGCCGGCGGCCGCCGGCTTTCTCCAGCGTGCCGCCGTGGCGCACCAGGTGCAGCGCAGGCAGCTCCGGGTCGGCCTCGCCGTCCCACAGGTGCGGCGGCAGCAGGCGGTCGCGGTTGTGTTCGCTCAGGGCCAGCCAGCAGAAGGCCGCCTCCAGCGCGCCGGCGGCGCCCAGGGTATGGCCGGTCAGCGGCTTGGTGGACGACACCGGCACCCCCGCCGGGAACAGCGCAGCGGTGGCCTGGCTCTCCATGGCGTCGTTGTGCGCAGTGGCGGTGCCGTGCAGGTTCAGGTAGTCGATGCCTTCGGCACAGGTGCCGGCGTCGGCCAGGGCCTGGCGCATGGCGCGCTGGGCGCCGATGCCGCTGGGTTCGGGGGCCGAGATGTGGTGCGCGTCGGAGCAGGCGCCGGCACCCAGCAGGGCGATGGGGCCCGGCTCGCGGTCGAGCAGGAACAGCGCCGCGCCCTCGCCGATATTGATGCCGTTGCGGTTGCGCGACAGCGGGTTGCAGGGCTCGGCGGAAACCGCCTCCAGCGCGCTGAAACCATTCAGGGTCAGGCCGCAGAGGGAATCCACGCCGCCGCAGATCACCGCGTCGCACACGCCCAGGGCCAGCAGCCGGCGTGCGCTCATCAGGGCGCGGGCGCTGGAGGTGCAGGCGGTGGAGATGCAATAGGCCGGGCCGCGGGTGCCCAGCCAGGCGGCGAGGAAGGCCGCTGGTGCGGCCAGTTCCTGCTGCGGGTAGCGGTAGTCGTCCGGCAGGGTGCCGCTGCGCAGGTGCTCGCCAATGCCTTCGCTGGCTTCCTGGATGCCCGAGGTGCTGGTGCCGAGGACGATGCCCACCCGGTCCAGCCCATGGCGCTCGATGGCGGCGCGCAGTTGCGGCTCGATCTCCAGGGCGGCGGCCAACAGCAACTGGTTGTTGCGGCTCTGGCAATCCTCCAGCCCAGCCGGCATGGCCGGCAATTCGCCGGGTACGGCGCCGATGCTCAGTTCGCGCTCGGCGACCCAGCCACCCTGGCGGCGCATGCCCGAGGCGTCGCCGGCGAACAGCGCGTCGGCCACTGCCTGCTTGCCCTGGCCCAGGGCGCAGACCAGGCCCAGGGCATTGAGATTGGCGGTCATCGGGGTTCCTCGTCGAGGGCGGTGATTCGGTAATGCGGGCCATCACGGCGTTGCAGGTCGAAGTCCTGCGGCGCGCGGTAGGCGATGCTCCAGCGGCCGGCCAGCTCGCGGCGGCCATCTTCGGCGATGCGTTGCTCGATGCCCGCGTAGGCCGCTTGCAGCGCCTCGGCCGGGGCCAGGGCGTAGAGCAGCGCGGCGAAGAGTTCGCGGGCCTCGTCGTTGGGCGGCAGCAGGCCGTCGTTGCGCCAGTTGCCGTCCTGCAGCAGCTGGCGCGACAGGGGCACGCCCAGGGGGTCGAACAGCGACCAGCGCAGTGCCGGCCCTTCGGCCTGCACCACCAGCAGCCAGTCACGCACCTCGCCGTCGGCCTGGCGCTGCACCTGCAATGATTGCGGCAGCTCCAGCCTCGGCGGCCGCTCGGGCACCGGCGTACGCGCCGCGCAGGCGGCGAGCAGCAGGCACAGGCCGGCGAGCAGCAGGCGTCTCATCGGCCGTCATTCTCCAGGGGCTTGCGTGCCACGGCGTTGACCAGGGTCTCGTTGCGCTGGCCGGGTGGCGGCGGGTTGCGCAGGCCCCAGCGCTCCAGCAGGCCGAAGTCGGCGGAGCGGCTCCACCACAGGTAGGGGTAGGAGACGTTTCGCGGCTCGAAGGCGAAGCCCTGGCCGCGCAGCATCTCCAGGTATTCCTCGGCGGTGCGCTGCACGTGCATCGGGTGGCGGAACAGCCAGCGGATCACCCAGGTGTCGATGTAGTAGCGGGTGGACTCGGCGAACAGCAGGTAGCCGCCCGGCTTCAGCACCCGCCAGAACTCGGCCAGGGCGCGCTCCTGCTCCACCAGGTGATGGAAGGTCTGGTGGCAGAAGAGAATGTCGACGCTGGCGTCCGGCAGGGCGATCTCGGCGCAGTCGCTGCTCACCAGTTGCACTTCCAGGCCCAGGCGCTCGGCCTCGGCGCGGGAGCAGTCGAGGCTGTGCGGGTCGGCGTCGAGGCCGATCATCCGCGCGGGGGCGAACGCCGCATTCAGCAGGCCGAAGGACTTGCCCTGGCCACAGCCGGCGTCCAGCAGCACCGGCGCTTCCGGCAGGGGCTCGGCGAACAGGCCCTTGAGGTCGTTGATCGCCACGCGCAGCACGTGGTGCTGCCAGGTGTGGCTCTGCAGGAACCAGAAGCCGAAGCGGGTCTCCTCGACGTAGGTGGCGGCGGCGCGTTCCATGGTCGGCTCCCTCATTCGCTGGCGCAGAATTCGCTAATCATCCGCAGCCGGCGCTTGGGCTCGGCGACGAAGGGGTTGCGCTCGTCCCAGGCGTAGCCCGCGAGGATCGAGCAGATCATCCCGCGGATTTCCGGCGAGCCGCCGGCGTGGAAGATCACGTCCTGGAAGCTGCCTTGGTACCAGCCTTCGACATAGGCGCGGAAGGTGTCCACGCCCTTCTTCAGCGGGATGGAGAACTCGCTTTCCCAGTCCGGCGTCTCGCCGTTGAGCTGCCGGTCGAGCACGGCCGCGGCCATGCTCGCCGAACGCATGGCGATGGTCACGCCGGAGGAGAACACCGGGTCGAGGAACTCGGCGGCGTTACCCAGCAGGGCGAAACCCTGGCCGTGCAGCGATTTGACGTTGGCCGAGTAGCCGCCCAGGACGCGGGCCGGGGTGTCCCACACGGCATTGGCCAGCAGGCGGCGCAGGTTCGGCGTCTCGGCGATGAAGCCCTTGAGGCAGGCGTCCAGGTCCTCGGGGCGGCCCGCATAGTGGCTGGGCTCGCCCACCACGCCCAGGGAGCAGCGGCCGTTGCTGAAGGGGATCAGCCAGAACCAGATGTCGCGGTGCTCGGGGTGGATGCTGATGAGGATCTTCTCGCGGTCGAAGCCGGCATCGTCGATGCGATCCTCGATGTGGGTGAACACCGCCTGGCGCACCGGGAAGCTGGAGGGCGCTTCCAGGTCCAGCAGGCGCGGCAGCACCCGGCCGTAGCCGCTGGCGTCGAGGACGAAGGCGGTCTCCACCTGGTACTCGCTGCCGTCGAGGCGGCGCACGGTGAGCAGCGGGCAATCACCCCCGAACTCGGCGGCGACTATCTCTTCCTCGTAGCGGATTTCCACGCCCTGCAGCGCGGCCTGGTCGGCCAGCAGCTTGTCGAAGTTGGCCCGCTGCACCTGGAAGACGGTGCCCTTGCCCGGGGTGAATTTGTCGCGGAAGTCGAAATCGGTGTAGCGCTCGCCCCAGGCGAAGGCCGCGCCATGCTTGATCTGGAAGCCGGCGGCCATGACCGCTTCGAGCATCCCCGCCTCCTCGATGAAGTCCAGGCAATGGGACAGCAGGCTCTCGCCGATGGAGAAGCGCGGGAAGCGCTGGCGCTCGAGGATCAGCACATCGTGGCCCTTGCGCTTGAGCAGGGCGGCGGCGATGGCGCCGGAAGGGCCTGCACCGATGACCACGACCTGACGCTGCTGGATTTCAATGGGCTTCATGGGGACTCCTTTCCGGGGCGGGGGCTGCGGGCGCGTGCGCTCTGCGCGTCAGGGCCGGCAACAGGGTGGCGATCAATCCCATCAGCATCAGCGCGAAGTACAGCTGCGCGCTGATGATGTGCTGCTGGAATAGAAGGTTGAGAAAAACGATTTCGGTGAGGCCGCGGGTGTTCAGCAGCACGGTTTCGCGCCACTTCACCGGGCTGGCCGCCAGGCGGCCCTCGGCCCAGGACAGGCCCAGCCAGTTGCCCGCCAGCTTGCTGACGATGGGCAGCACCAGCAGGGCGCCGAACTGCAGCCAGGAATAGTTCTGCCAGGCCGTGTGCCAGTCGATCTGCAGCAGGCCGAAGGCGAGGATCAGCGGCACCGCCAGCCACACCTGCACGGCGTGGAACACGCCGGCCGGCAGCGGCAGGCGGAAGGGCAGGCGCAGCGCCGCCATCACCAGCAGGTAGGCGATGCCGAACACCAGGGCGTTGAGCTTGAGCTGCTGCAGGGTCAGCAGCAGGGCGAAGAAGGCCAGGCTGTAGACCAGCGGCGCACGCACCCGTGCCAGGTACAGCACCAGCGGCAGCAGCGCCGCCAGCAGGGGCCAGAGCAGGGTGGTGGGCGCGGCGCTGCCCTGGGCCAGGCCGAAGATGCTCCAGCACATCAGGTCCATCAGGATCGCCGCCTGCAGCAGGCGACGGATGCTCGCCTCGTCGTAGCCCAGGTGGCGCAGGTAGAGGAACAGCACGGGGATCGCCGTCAGGGCGAACAGCAGCCCCACGGCGATGGCCGAGAGCAGGCCGTTGGCCGGCAGCAGCCAGAGGGCACAGCCCAGGCCGCAGAAGAACGGCAGGAAGAAGCTCGGCAGGGCGATCTTCACGCTGGAGGCCTGCAGGCGCAGGTCGATCACATCGCTGAGGATGTGCCCCAGCAGCAGGGTGAAGGCCACTCCGTAAAGCGACTGCAGCCAGGGCGCGGCGAGCACCTGGGCGTTGTCCAGGCCCACGGGCGCGCCCAGCCAGAGCATCACCAGCGGCAGGCCGAAACTGGCCAGCAGCAGCTGGCTGACGATGGGGATCAGGCCCAGCTTGCGGCCCCCCCAGGTGGCCAGGGCGAACAGCACCAGCAGGCCGATCCAGAACAGCATGACGCTCACGCCGGCACCTCCTTGCCATGGGCTTGTGCGGCCTGTGCCCAGGGGGCGAGCAGGAAGCAGAAGAACAGGCCGAGGCTGATGGCCAGGCCGAAGTTGGCGATGGCCGGGGTCTGGCTGAGCAGCAGCAGGCCGAACGACAGCCAGCTGGTCATGCCCGACAGCAGGGTGCCCAGCAGGCTCACCGCCGCACCGCCCACCGCTTCGCGCATGAGGATGGCGTAGTCGACGCCGATGGCGGTGATCAGCAGCAGGCCGAACAGGCTGAACAGGGTCAGCGGCTGGCCCAGCCAGCCGAGGCAGGCCAGGGACGCCAGCGCCGCCAGCAGCGGCAGGGCGACGATGCGCAGCGAGCCGCCGAGGCCGAAGGGGATGCACAGCAGCACGAGAATGGCCGCGCAGGAAGCCAGCTTGAGCTCGGCGGCGCTGAACTGGGTGGCGGCGAACAGCTGGTTGAGCTCGCCGATGCGGTCGATCAGCTGCACACCGTCCAGGCCTCGCGCGGCATCGGCCATCAGCGCCGGGGAGGCCAGCCCTTGCAGGCTGACGATGCCGGCGGCGCGGCCCTGGTCGTCACTGCCGAGCCAGAGCGGGCGCCAGGCCTCGCCCAGAGGGCCGGCCAGGGCTGCATCCAGCGTTTGCGGGGCTTGGCTGCGCAGCCGGTTGACCTCGTTCTCCAGCACCTCGGCGGGGATGCCCAGGTCGAGCAGCGCTTGCCAGTGCTGCGGCAGCCGCGCAAGCGCGTCGCGCAGAGCCTGCCGTTGCGCTTCGGGCGCGACCAACTGGCTGAGGGCGCGGTAGCCCTGCAGGTTGCCGTCGGCCACCGCCGCGTCGAGGCGCTCGGCCAGCGCGGCCTGGCGCTGGAGCATCTGCTCCTGGCTGTCGCCCCGCACCAGGAAGAACTGGCTGGTGGGTTGCAGGCCGGTGAGGCGGGCGATCTCGCGTGCTTCATCGAGCAGGCGCGGTTCGGCGCCGAGCCACTGGCGCAGGTCGTTCTGCGGCTGCACCTGCCACAGGCCGGCGGCGCAGAAGGCCAACAGGGCCAGCAGCCAGGGCAGGCTGCCGGTGCGCGCCAGCAGGCGCTCGCGGCAGGCCAGCAGGCGCTCGG
>BATO01000101.1 GCA_000474255.1 Aquipseudomonas alcaligenes MRY13-0052 | reverse complement strand
AGCCTCGGCACGCCGAACCCCGGCGCCACCGTGGGCAACGGCAGCATCAACGGCCAACTGCTCAACGACGACCAGCAGTTCGCCATCCAGGCTCAGGCCGCCAGCGTCAACGAAGGCGGCGACGGCCAGGTGGCCGAGCTGAGCTTCCTGGTCAACCGCAGCGGCTACCTGGGCGGCACCGGCAGCGTCGCCTGGCGCGTGGTGGGCGAGGGCGGCAACCCGGTGGACGGTGCCGACTTCGTCGGGGGCGTGCTGCCCGGCGGCATTCTCGACTTCGCCAGCGGCGACACCAGCAAGACCATCACCCTGCAGGTGGCCGGCGACTACCGCCTGGAGGCCAGCGAAGGCCTGCGCGTGGAGCTCTACGACCCGGCGACCGGCTCCAGCCTGGGCACCGCCTCGGCGTCGGCCACCGTCACCAACGACGACACCGGCCTGGCCATCGCCACCACCCGCAGCGGCCTGGTGGAAGGCGACAACGGCAGCGTCATCCATGAATTCACCGTGACCCGCTCCGGCGTCACCAGCGGCACCACCACCGTGGACTGGAGCCTCTCCGGCCAGGTGGACGCAGCCGACTTCGCCGGTGGCGTGCTGCCGGCCGGCACCCTGACCTTCGCCCCGGGCGAGACCAGCAAGGTGATCCAGGTCGCCGTGCGTGGCGACCGCGACGTCGAGGGCGACGAGGCCTTCACCCTCACCCTGGGCAATGCCAGCGGCCACGCCGAGATCCTCACCGGCCAGGCCCAGGGCAGCATCGTTTCCGACGACGTGGGCATCCGCATCCAGGCGCAGCAGGCCGAGGTGGCCGAAGGCGCCACGGGCGAGACCCAGGTGCTGCGCTTCACCGTCACCCGCAGCGGCGACCTGTCCGGCCCGGTCAGCGTGACCTGGACCGCCAGCGGCCTGCAGGCCGACGACTTCGCCGCCGGCACCGCCCTCAATGGCCTGGTGCAGTTCGCCGCCGGCGAGACCTCCAAGGTGATCGAACTGACCCTGGCCGGCGACGCCGTGCTGGAAAGCGACGAGACCCTCACCCTGACCCTGGGCAACCCGGCGGAGAACCCCGCCCACGACCAGACCCAGCTGCTCACCGGCAGCGCCAGCACCCTGGTGCGCAACGATGACGTCGGCCTGTCCATCGTCGCCGACCAGGCCAGCGCCGCCGAAGGCGATGCCGGCCAGGAACGCAGCTTCACCTTCACCGTGACCCGCGCCGGCGACCTGCGCGCCACCAGCGTCGACTGGAAGGTGGCGGTGGGGCAGGGCGTCGACGCCGCCAGCCTCGCCGACTTCATCAGCGGCCAGGACGCCCTGGGCGCGAACGGCGGCCTGCCGTCCGGCACCCTGCAGTTCGCCGAGGGCCAGACCAGCGCCCAGGTCACCGTGCGCGTGTCCGGCGACGGCCACATCGAACTGGACGAGACCTTCGGCGTCAGCCTGGAGGCCCGCGACGGCAACACCGAACTGACCGTCGGCAGCGCCGACAGCCGCATCGACAACGACGACCTGGGCTTCTCCATCAGCCCGCTCGCCGCCGACAAGGCCGAAGGTCACAACGGCACCACCGCCTTCACCTTCACCGTGACCCGCGCCGGCGACCTGGGCTCGGCCGCGCTGGTGGACTGGTCCCTGGCCGGCATCGCCAACGCCGCCGACTTCGACGCCAGCACCGGCACCCTGAGCTTCGCCGCCGGCGAGGCCAGCAAGACCCTGACCATTCTGGTCAAGGGCGACCTGGTGGTGGAGGCCGACGAGACCTTCAGCGTCAACCTGGGCAACGCCCGCCTGGGCGACGGCACCCCGCAGAGCGTGGTGGACGGCAGCGCCGAAGGCGTGATCCGCAACGACGACCAGGGCTTCGCCGTGGTCGCCGAGCGCGCCACCGTCAGCGAAGGCACCGGCGGCAGCCAGACCGTGATCTACCGCATCGTGCGCAGCGGCGAGCTGTCCGGCAGCGCCACGGTCGACTACGCCGTCAGCGGCGCCAATGGCGGCGATGCCAGCGACACCCTGGGCGGCCTGCCCAGCGGCACCCTGACCTTCGCCCCGGGCCAGTCCGAGCTCACCGTCAGCTTCGAGCTGGTCGGCGACAGCCGCGTGGAGGGCAGCGAGGCCTTCACCCTGACCCTGAGCAACCCCAGCGCGGGCCTGGTGACCGGCGCCACCGCCACCACCACGGTGCAGGACGACGACACCAACTTCAGCATCAGCGCCCCGGCGGCCCAGGCCGAGGGCACCCAGGGTGCCTTCACCGACATCACCTTCACCGTCACCCGCAGCGGCCTGAGCACGGCCGCCGGCACCGTGCAGTGGCGCCTGAAGAGCGCCACCGGCCTGGACACCAGCGACTTCGCCAGTGGCCAGGACGGCAACGGCAACAACGGCGGCCTGCCCAGCGGCACGGTGAGCTTCACCGCCAACGGCAGCGACACCCAGACCATCACCATCCGCGTACGCGGCGACAACCTGGTGGAGGCCGACGAGCTGCTGCAGGTGGAACTGTTCAACCCGCAGGGCGGCACCGTCGAAGCGGGGCAGGGCAGCGCCAGCACGCGCATCCTCAACGACGACGCCAGCTTCGCCATCGCCGCCGACGCCGCGAGCCTGGCCGAAGGCAACAGCGGCGAGCGCCTGGTGAGCTTCACCGTGACCCGCAGTGGCTCCCTCGCCGGCAGCCGCGACCTGACCTGGACCCTGAGCGGCGGCCTCGACGCCGCCGACCTTGGCGCCGGCCAGGGCAGCACCGGCACCGTCAGCTTCACCGATGGCCAGGCCACCGCCACCGTGGTCATCCGCGTCAAGGGCGACTCGGTGTACGAGGGTGACGAAGCGGTCACCGTGACCCTGTCCAACCCGCCGGCCAACAGCGTGATCGGCACCGCCAGTGCCACCACCACCCTGACCAACGACGACGCCACCCTGAGCATCAGCGCGCTGTCGGCGGACAAGGGCGAGGGCAACAGCGACTACGTGGAGTTCACCTTCAGCGTCAGCCGGGGCGGCTACCTGAACCAGGCCAGCAGCGTGCAGTGGCGCGTCGACCCGAGCGTCGCCGGCTCCGTGGACGGCGCCGACTTCTACGGCAGCCAGCCCGGCGGCGTGACCCTGGACGGCAACGGCATCCCCTACGGCACCCTGAACTTCGCCGCCAACGAGAACAGCAAGAGCATCACCGTGCGCATTGCCGCCGACAGCAAGCTGGAGGCCAACGAGGTGCTCAAGCTGGTGCTGGAGAACGCCTCCGCCGGCACCGAGATCACCACCGGCAGCGCCACCGGCATCGTGCGCAACGACGACGCCGAACTGAACATCACCGCCGGCACCACCAGCCGCAGCGAAGGCGACGGCGCCCACGGCACCGGTGCGCCCTTCACCTACACCGTGACCCGCACCGGCAACCTGGACCAGGCCAGCACGGTGAACTGGAGCGTCCAGCACCTGGACACCAACTCCGCCGACTTCACCAACGGCGCGGCCTACCTGACGCCCTCCGGCACCCTGAGCTTCGCCGCCGGCGAGAGCAGCAAGACCATCACCGTCTACGCCTACGGCGATACCGGCGTGGGCAGCGTCGAGGGCAACGAGCGCTTCAACCTGGTGCTCAGCGGTGCCAGCAGCGGCACCTCCATCGGCGCCAATGGCAGCTACCAGAGCACCATCGCCAACGACGACACCCGGGTCACCGTCGAGTGGGTCCAGGCGCGCCAGGCCGAGAAAGTGGCCGGCGAGAACACCACCTACACCATCACCCTGACCCGCAGTGGCGACCTGGCCAAGACCTCCACCGTCAACTGGAGCACCACCGGCCAGGACCTCTACGACTACGGCAACGGTCGCTGGGAGGGCGTTGCCGACGGCGCCGACTTCAATGGCGGCACCCTGCCGTCGGGCACCGTGACCTTCGCCAGCGGCGAGACCAGCAAGACCATCACCATCACCGTGCGCGGCGATGACACGGTGGAGGACGACCAGTGGTTCAAGGTGCTGTTCAGCAACGCCGGCGGCATCGATGAACTGGTGGCACCGCAGACCGGCAGCCAGAACATCTACACCAGCGACCCCACGCTGCAGACCAACACCAGCGCCAGCGGCGTGTACCTGTTCGGCGAGATCCAGCGCGACGAGGCGGAGTTCTACATCCAGGACACCCCGACCACCGGCCGCACCCGCGCCGAGGGTGACACCCTGGCCGACGGCGGCAGCGCGGCCGATGGCTACATCGAGCACACCTTCGCCGTGTACCGCACCGTTTCCACCGCCGGCACCGCCTGGGTGGACTGGGCGGTGCAGACCAGCGTCAGCGGCTACACCTCCACCGGCGCCGCCGACTTCTGGAACGACACCGTGCCCTCCGGCCGCGTGGAGTTCGTCGATGGCCAGTCGGTGGCCTACGTCACCATCCGCACCAAGGTGGACGATGCCGGCGAGCAGGACGAGGCCTTCCGCCTCTACCTGACCCAGGCCAGCCCGGGCAGCAGCATCCAGAGCGGCTCCACCGCCAACCCCGGCTACGTCAACAACCACGTGGTGCTGCAGAACGACGACACCCGCTTCGACGCCAGCGTCCAGCACGTCAACGAAGGGCAGGACCTCGTCTACACCATCACCCGCAGCGGCGACCAGCGCGGCTCGGATTCGGTGGACTGGTCCATCCAGCTGGGCGGCTCCGAGAGCAGCAACGAGACCAACAACACCCGCAGCACCTGGTACAAGCTCGACCCCGCCGACCTGGACATGGACTGGATCCTGGCCAACAACCCGGGCCTGTCGTGGAACGCCGGCACCCGCACCCTCAGCGGCAGCTTCACCTACCTGGACGGCGAGCTGACCAAGACCATCAGCCTGCGCACGATCAACGATGGCCTCGCCGAGACCTGGCGCGAGGAAGCCACCCTGGTGCTGAGCAACCCGCAGAACCTGAGCGGCGACATCGAGACGCCCTCCATCGGCTCCAGCGCCACCGGCCGCGTGTACGACGACGAGCCGGCCGCGCTGCTGGGCGTCAGCGCCGGCGCCACCCAGGTGTTCGAGGGCAGCGCCGCTAGCACCAGCGTGACCTTCACCATCACCCGCACCGTGCAGCCCGGCGGCAGCATCGACTACGCCAGCTCCGTGGCCTGGCAGATCGTCGGCAACAACATCAACTGGGGTGGCGCCAACGGCGGCCAGGTGAGTGGCTACGGTGGCAACACCGTCTGGTCCACCTCGCCCTACTACAACACCACCTACGGCGTGGTCAGCTTCGCCGCCGGCGAGACCAGCAAGCAGGTGACCGTGACCTTCGGTGGCGACACCGTGATCGAGCCGGACACCGGCCTCACCCTGACCCTGCTGGACCCGCTGACCGCCTACAACAACGGCCTGATCAACGGCACCTACCGTGACGAGTACGGCCCCACCAACATCGACCCGGGCCAGGCCAGCGCCAGCACCACCCTGCGCAACGACGACATCCGCCTGTGGGTGGGCGGCTTCGGCAACGCCACCCCGAGCGTCGCCGGCTACGAAGGCCAGCCGCTGAACGTCTCCATTTCGCGTTCCGGCCGCCTGGATAACGACGTGACGCTGAACTACACCCTGGTCAGCGGCACCGCCGGCAGCGCCGACTTCGTCAGCACCAGCGGCAGCTTCACCCTCGTCGGCGGGCAGAGCAGCTACGTCATCTCCCTGGCCAACCTGCTCAAGCTCGACGGCAGCATCGAGAGCACCGAGGGCTTCACCCTGCGCCTCAGCGCCCCGGGTGACACCACCGGTTCCACCGTGCGCTTCGGCAGCGACGCCTCCGTGGCCAGCACCGCCACCAGCATGGATGTCGCCGGCACCCTTTACGATGCCGACACCGCCTACAGCATCACCCCTGTCTCCAGCAGCCTGGCGGAAACCGGCGCCGGCCAGTCCGCGACCTTCTCGCTGAACGTGGTGCGCAGCGGCTACATCGGTTCCGGCACGGTGAAATGGCGCGTGGAAGGCATGGGCGGCAACGCGGCGGATGCCTCCGACTTCACCGGCGGCGTGCTGCCCAGCGGCACCCTGGGCTTCGCCGATGGCGTCACCACCGGCACCATCACCTTCTCCGTGCGCGGCGACGGCACGGTGGAGGCCAACGAAACCTTCCGCGTGGTGTTCTACGAGGAGACCCTCAACGGCCCGGGTGTGACCCGCAGCCTGTCGCAGAACAGCTCGACCCTGACCATCACCAACGACGACACCGGCATCAGCATCGCCGACGCCTCGATCACCGAGAGCGACGCCAACCAGGTGCTGACCTTCACCGTCACCCGTTCCGGCGTGACCAGCGGCGCCTCGTCCATGAGCTGGTCGCTGCTGCACGACAGCACCAGCGCCGCCGATTTCAGCGGCGCCACCAGCGGCAGCCTGAGCTTCGCTGCCGGCGAGACCAGCAAGACCATCAGCGTGACCGTGGTCGGCGACGTCACGCCCGAGCAGGTGGAGCAGTTCCGCATCGTCCTCGGCAGCTTCAGCGGCGACATCAGCGACCCGATCCGCACCACCGCCACCGGCACCATCCGCAACGACGACGCGACCTTCTCCATCGCGCCGCTGCAGGGGGCGACCAGCGAGGGCCAGGCGCAGACCTTCGTCATCACCCGCAGCCACAGCACCGAGCAGAACCAGGCCATCGGCTGGCAGATCCTGCTCAACGGCAGCGCCGATGCGGCGGACCTGAATGGCCAGGCGATGTCGGGCCTGGTGATCTTCGCCCCGGGCGAGCTGACCAAGACCATCAGCATCCAGTCCAGCCAGGACGCCGTGGCCGAGGTCGACGAGACCTACAGCGTGCAGATCAGCCTGGGCTCCGGCACCGCCGGCGACACCATCGCCCAGGGCACGGCCGAGGGCACCATCCTCAACGATGACGCGGCCTTCAACATCAGCGCCGACCAGGTCAGCCGTGGCGAAGGGCAGGGCGGCACCACCGCTTTCACCTTCACCGTGACCCGCACCGGCGATACCAGCGGCAGCGCCTCGGTGGCCTGGCGCCTGGGTTCCAGTGCGGCCAACGCGGCGGACTTCGCCAGTGCCGATCTGCTGGGCGACAACGCCGGCCTGCCCAGCGGCAGCCTGGTGTTCGCCGACGGCGAGTCGAGCAAGACCATCACCGTGCTGGTGAACGGCGACACCCTGGTGGAAGGCGACGAGGCCTTCAACCTGGTGCTGGGCAACGCCAGCGGCGCGCAGATCCAGACCGGCAGCGCCAGCAGCACCATCCTCAACGACGATGCCAGCATCAGCATCGCCGCCACTGACGCGAGCAAGGCCGAAGGCAACAGCGGCACCACCGCCTTCACCTTCACCATCACCCGCACCGGCTCGCTGGACCAGGCCAAGACCGTCGACTGGGCGGTGGTGGGCAGTGGCGCGCACCCGGCTGATGGCAGCGACTTCGCCTTGGGCGTGTTGCCTTCCGGCTCGCTGGTGCTGCCGGCCGGCCAGGCCAGCGTCACCCTCACCGTCAACGTGCGTGGCGACCTGCTGGCCGAGAGCGACGAGGGCTTCAGCCTGGTGCTGAGCAACCCGTCCAGCGGCCTGGTGATCGGCCAGGCCAGCGCCGATGGCCTGATCCGCGCCGACGACGTGGTGATCGACGTCGCCGCCCCCGCCGCCCAGGCGGAAGGCGACGACGGCCAGACCACCTGGTTCGACTTCGTGCTCACCCGCAGCGGCAAGCTCAGCGGCACCGAGACCATCAACTGGAGCGTCGCCGGCATCGGCGCCAACCCGGCCTCGGCGGATGACTTCCTCGCCACCAGCGGCAGCGTCACCTTCGCCGCCGGCCAGGAGCAGCTGACCATCCGCGTACCGGTGCGCGGCGACTACAGCGGCGAGGCCAACGAGGACTTCCGCCTCAGCCTGAACAGCGCCGACGGCGTGGTCTTCACCCAGGCCACGGCGGACGCCACCATCGTCAACGACGATGTTTCGGTGACCATCGTCGCTACCGACGCGCGCCACGTGGAAGGCCACGACGGCGTGCAGACCGTCTACACCTTCACCGTCAGCCGCAGCGGCAACCTCGACCGTGCCACCAGCCTCGACTGGAGCCTGCAGGGCCTGGCCGATGCCGCCGACTTCCTCGGCGGCGTGCTGCCCAGCGGCAGCCTGAGCTTCGCCTCGGGCGACGCGGCCAGCCAGACCATCAGCATCGTGGTCCTCGGCGACCGCACCCTGGAGGGCGACGAGTCCTTCCAGGTGGTGCTGGGCAATGCCTCCGCTGGCACCGACATCAAGGTGGGCAGCGCCACCGGCACCATCGTCAGCGACGACGTGCAGTGGAACCTCGCCGTGGTCGCCACCCCGGTGGAAGGCGACAGCGGCGCCACCGGCTACAGCTTCCTGGTCACCCGCAGCGGCAGCGGCCTGGCCACCAGCCTGGCCTGGAGCGTCGCCGGCAGCGGCGCCAGCCCGGCCTCGGCGGACGACTTCGTCGGCGGCCAGTTGCCCTTCGGCGAGCTGACCTTCGCCGAGGGCCAGATGAGCCAGACCGTGATCGTCTGGGTCGCCGGCAACAGCCGCCTGGAAGCGGACGAGGGCTTCACCCTCAGCCTGCAGGCGCCCAGCGACAGCCTCAGCCACACCTTCGCCAACCAGCAGGTGGACGCGGTGATCCGCAACGATGACGACGTGTTCGCCATCGCCCCGCGTGCCGCCGAGGCCAGCGAGGGCACCGCGCTGACCTTCACCGTGACCCGTACCGGCAGCACCGAAGGCACCTCCACCGTGAGCTGGCGCATCGTCCACGGCGGCACCGACGCCAGCGACTTCAGCGTCACCAGCGGCACCCTGACCTTCGCCGACGGCCAGAGCGAGATGGTGCTGAGCATTCCGGTGCGCAGCGACCGCGACGTGGAGCTGGACGAAGGCTTCAGCGTCGAGCTGTACCAGCCGGGCGCCGGCAGCAGCATCGACCCGGCCGCCTCCAGCGCCGCCGGCACCATCCGCAACGACGACGTCGACCTGACCTTGGCCAGCGTCACCGCCCAGGCCTACGAAGGCGACGCCGGCACCCCGGGCCGCCTGCACTTCACCGTGACCCGCAGCGGCGACTCCAGCGGCGAGACCCGCGTCGACTGGGCCGTGCAGGCCGGCAGCGCCAGCGCCGCCGACTTCCCGGGTGGTGTGTTGCCCAGCGGCCAGCTGGTGTTCGCCGCCGGCGAGAGCCACAAGGACATCTACATCGATGTGCTGGGCGACGGCCTGGACGAGGGCGACGAGCAGTTCACCCTGCAACTGTCCAACCCCAGCGCCAACGCCGATATCGTCGGCAACGGCCAGGTGGGCACCATTCGCAACGACGACGACAGCCTCGCCCTGAGCGCGGTGACCCGCGAAGCGGTGGAGGGTGACGACGGCCTGACCCTGTTCACCTTCCGCATCGACCGCAGCGGCAGCTCGGTGGGCGCCGCCAGCGTCGACTGGCGCGCCGCCGGGGTGGGCACCCACGCCCTCAGCGACGCCGAGTTCGCCGCCCTCAGCGGCACCGTGCACTTTGCCGACGGCGAGACCAGCAAGACCTTCACCGTGGCCGTGCGTGGCGACGAGCTGGGCGAGGAGGACGAGAGCTTCCAGGTGTGGCTGGAGAACCCCAGCTACGGCTCCACCATCACCACCGGCCCGGTGGAATCGGTGGTGCTCAACGACGACCCGGTGCTGTGGATCGCCGCCGACGCCGCCCAGGTGGTGGAAGGCAGCGACGGCCAGCAGACCGCGGTGACCTTCACCGTGACCCGTGGCGGCGACCTCTCCGGCCCGGCCAGCGTGCTCTGGGACCTGGTGCCCAGCGGCGCCAACCCGGTCAACGCCGAGGACTTCGGCGGCATCTTCCTCAGCGGCGTGGTGGCCTTCGGCGCCGGCGAGACCACCAAGACCATCACCGTCTACGTGGATGCCGACACCCTGGGCGAGCGCGACGAGACCTTCTCCGTGGTGCTCAGCGACGCCGAGGGGGCGACCATCCTCACCGGCGAGGCCAGCGTCACCCTCCTCAACGACGACCGTGGCCTGAGCATCGCGGTGCTCGGCAGTGATCGCCAGGACGAGGGCAACCAGGGCCAGGTGACCGAGTTCGTCTACCGCGTGGAGCGGGTGGGCGACAGCAACGGCAGCGTCAGCGTCGACTGGGCGCTGAAGGGCGCAGGCACCTACCCGGCCAACGCCGGCAGCTTCGTCGGCGGCGTGCTGCCTTCGGGCTCGCTGGTGTTCGCCGACGGCGAGACCTACAAGGACATCGTCATCCGCGTGCAGGGCGACGACGTGCTCGGCCCGGACCAGGGCTTCGAGGTGGTGCTCAGCGGCCCGCAGGGCATCGACCTGATCAACGATCGCGCCAGCGGCACCATCGTCAACGACGACAACCAGTTCGCCATCCGCGTGGTGGACAGCGTGCTGGCGGAAGGCAACGGCGGGGCGACCACCATTTTCCGCTTCACCGTGACCCGCAGCGGCGACACCAGCTCGGCGGCGAGCATCGACTGGTCGGTGGCCGGCAGCGGCTCGGCACCGGCGGATGCGGCCGACTTCGTCGGTGGCGTGCTGCCTGGCGGCGTGCTGCAGTTCGCCGTCGGCGAGACCAGCAAGGTGCTGGAAGTGGCGGTGTATGGCGATGACATCGGCGAGTCCGACGAGCAGTTCACCGTGCAGCTTTCCAGCAGCGGCGGTGGCAGCAGCGTCAACCCGCTGCAGGGCAGCGCCCGCGCCACCATCCAGGGCGACGACGTGGCCCTGACCGTGCTGGCCATGGACAGCAGCCGCCTGGAAGGCGGCCCCGGCACCACCACGCCGCTGACCTACCGCATCCTGCGGGCGGGCCCGGACGACGCGGCGCTGACCCTCACCTACAGCATCGCCGGTGCGGTGGACGCCAACGACTTCAGCGTGCCGCTGACCGGCACCATCACCCTGGCCGCTGGCGTCTCGGAGATGGTGTTCAGCCTGCCGATCCGTGGTGACTCCCTGCGCGAGGGCGACGAGTCCTTCACCCTGACCTTCAGCCACCCGGCCATCGCCGGCGGTTCCACCAGCCTCGGCGGGACCATTCGTGACGACGACCTGGGCCTGGGCATCAGCGGCCCGGACAGCGTGCTGGAGGGCGACGCGGGCGCCACCCTGGTGACCTACCAGGTGACCCGCAATCCGTCCGCCAGCGCCGAGACCTTCTACTGGAGCCTGCAACCGGGCGCCGGCCAGGGCGTGGATGCCGACGATTTCGGCGGCGCCTGGCCTTCCGGCAGCGTGACCTTCGCTGCTGGCAGCACCACCGCGAGCTTCAGCTTCTCAGTGAACGGCGACCGCGCGGTGGAGGCCGATGAGCTGATGTCCATCGTCCTGCGCTCGGCGGCCAACAGCCCCTATGTGCTGATCAGCAAGGACGTGACCTTGCGCAACGACGATGTCGCCGGCGCTGGCGATGACCTGCTCACCGGCACCTCGGGTGCTGACAACCTGGCTGGCCTGGGCGGTAACGACCGTCTGTTCGGCGGGGCCGGCAGCGACGTGCTCGACGGCGGCGCCGGCGACGACCTGCTGGTGGGTGGCAGCGGTGCGGACGTACTGCGCGGTGGTGCTGGCGCGGACCGCTTCCACTACACCTCGCCGGGCGACGGCATGGACGCGATCCTGGACTTCCAGGCCGGCGTCGATCACCTGACCTTCGACCCGACGGCCTTCGGTGGGCTGAGCAACCTGACCTCGGTGTCCCAGGCCTTCACGGGGGACGTGATGGACACCCTGGCGCAGCTCGCGGCCCAGGGCGATGCCGACGTGTACCGGGTGAGCTTCGCCTCGGGGCAGTTCCAGTTCGGCACCGGCAGCAACGGCCAGCTCGACGAGCTGGAGGCGATGATCAGCGGCAGCGGCCAGCACAGTGGCTCGGCCTTCTTCCTGATCTCCAACGGCGACGTCACCCGGCTGTACTACGACGCCGACACCGCCAGCGGCACGGACGGCAGCGGACTTGTCGCCCTGGCCGAGCTGGCCAACCAACCCGATGCGCACAACCTGCCACAGGACGTGATCCAACCCCACACGGTGTGACCCGATCCCCTCCGCGCTGCAACGCGGAGGGGATTTCCGCTTTTACCGAGTAGTACCGAGATGAACGAGTTTCTCCGCCGCATCGCCCTGCAGCCCAGGCTCCGCCTGGAATTGCTGCTGTCCTCGCTGTTGATCAACCTGCTCGGCCTGGCCAGCTCGCTGTACAGCATCCACGTGCTCAACCGCTACCTGGCCCTGGGGGTGGACGCGACCCTGCTGACCCTGACCCTGGGCGCACTGCTGGCGGTGGGCTTCGAGGTGCTGCTGCGCAACGCCCGCCTGCGGGTGGCCCAGTGGCTGTGCGCCCGCGCCGACACCGAGCTGGGCGAGACCCTGTTCGAGAGCAGCGCCCGTGGCCAGTACGCGCTGGTGGAGCAACTGCCCCACAGCGCCCGGCGCGAGATCCTTTCCGGGCAGGGCACGGTGCAGCAGTGCTTCGGCGCGCCGAACCTGGTGACCCTGCTGGACACGCCCTTCGCCTTCGTCTTCGTGGTGGTGCTGGGCATGCTCAGCCCCTTCCTCGCCGGCATGACCCTACTGGTGATGGCCGGTGTGGCGCTGGTCTCGCTGCTGGCCCAGCGCCGCCTGCGCGAGCCGATGGAAGCGCAGAGCCGCATCGCCATCCAGATGGCCGGCTACCAGCACAACCTCACCGCCGGCGGCGAGATGGTCCGCGCCTTCTCGGCGGCCGATGTGCTGAAGGAGAAGTGGCGCGCCTGCGCCGACGACCAGGCCGAGCAGCGCGCGCAGCTCAACCGCCTGCAGAACACCATGCAGAACGCCAGCTACGCCGGGACGCTGATCCTCGGCATGGTGATCATGGGCCTGGGCGCCCGCCAGGTGCTGGCGGGCAACCTCGATGTCGGCTCGCTGATCGGCTGCAACATCCTCGCCAGCCGTGCCCTGGCGGCGCTGACCCGGGCCCTGGGCCTGGGCGAGCAGATCGGCCGTGGCCAGCGCGCCCTGGACCTGGTGCGCCAGCTCTGCGCCATCCCCCGCGAGCGCGCCGAGGGCGTGCGCCTGGGGCAGATGCAGGGCGCCCTGCGCTTCGAGGACATGGCGTTCTCCTATCCCAAGCAGGCGGTGCCGGTGCTGGAACACTTCGACTACCAGTTGGAGGCCGGCAAGGTGCTGGCCTTCACCGGTGCCAACGGCAGCGGCAAGACCACCATGGCGCGGCTGCTGGTGGGCCTGCTGGAACCCCTGCGCGGGCACCTGCTGGTGGACGGCATGGACCTGCGCCAGGCCGACCCGCAATGGTGGCGCCGACAGGTGGCTTACCTGCCACAGGAGCCGCAGTTCTTCGACGGCACCCTGCGCGAGAACCTCTGCGTGCTGGCGCCGGAAACCCCGGACGCGCGTGTGCTGGAGCTGTGCCGCGAGCTGGCCGTGGGCGCCTTAGTCGAAGGCGGCGCCGAAGGCCTGGGCTTGGCCCTGCGCAACGGCGGCGCGAACATTCCGCTGGGCATCCGCCGGCGCCTGGCGCTGGTGCGCGCGGTGCTGGGGGAGGGGCGCCTGGTGGTGCTGGACGACCCCACCGAGGGTGTCGACGCCGAGGGCTGCAAGGCCATCGCCGCGCTGCTCAGCCGCCTGGCCCGGGAGGGCCGCACCCTGGTGGTGATGAGCAACGAGCCCTTCATCCTCGGGGCCGCCGATGCGGTCATCGACCTCAACCACAAGCCGGTGCCCCGCGTGCTGCGTGAACCCGCCCGCGAGCCCGCTCGCGCAGGAGCCAGCCATGTCTGAACAGAGCCTGCCCCTGGACGACCAGCCGACCCGCCTCGGCCGTGCCGCCGACCGCCTGTTGGGCACCTTCGAGAACCATCCGTTGCTGCGCCGCCTGGTGGGCATCTTCCTGCCGGCCCAGGGCGATGCATTGCCCGGCGACGAGCTGCTGGGCAGCCGCCTGACCATCCGCCTGCTGGCGCTGCTGCTGGGCGCGTTGCTGTTGTGGTCGGCGCTGTTCACCCTGGACATCGCCAGCCACTCCACCGGCGAGGTGGCCTCGATGGGGCAGACCAAGCTGGTGCAGCATCTGGAGGGCGGCATCGTCCGTCGCATCCTGGTGCGCGAGGGCCAGCGCGTGGCGGCCGGTGAGCCGCTGGCGGAGGTGGAGCGCGTCTCGACCCTTTCCGAGGGCCGCGAGACCGAGGCGCTGCTGAGCTCGCTGCGCATCCGCGCCATCCGCCTGGAGGCCCAGCTGGCCGGTGCCGACGAGATGCAGGTGCCGGAGGAGCTGGCCAAGGACTACCCCGAGCAGGTGAAGGTCAACCGCGACCTGTTCGTCGCCCAGAAGAGCCGCCTGGCCGGCCGCTACGAGGAGCAGCAGCAGAAGATCCTCCAGCGTGATGCCGAGGAGAAGGAGCTGAAAGCCCGTAGCGCTCACCTCAGCGCCAAGCTCAAGCTGCTGCGGCAACAGATCGCCATCAGCGAGAAGCTGATGAAGGAAGGCCTGGCCAACCGCTACGAGCACCTGGAGCTGCTCAAGGACGAGGAGCAGCTGCGCGGCACCCTGCAGGAAACCCAGGCGTCCCTCGGCCGCGTGCTGGCGGCCCAGCGCCAGGAGCAGGCGGCGCTGACCTCGCTGGATTCCGGCGGCAACGAGGAGCTGCAGAAGGAATTGGCCGAAGCGCGCCGGCAGATCACCGAGCTGCAGGAGCGCCTGCGCAAGTTCTCCGACAGCCGCGAGCGGCAGGTGGTGCGTTCGCCCATCGAGGGGGTGGTGATGACCCTGCAGGTGGTGACCGAGGGCGGTGTGATCCAGCCCGGCGGCACGCTGATGACCCTGGTGCCGGCCGACGAGCCGCTGATGATCGAGACCCGCCTGCCGGTGGGCGACATCGGCATGGTCAACCCGGGCCAGCAGGCGCGCATCCAGCTGGTGTCCTCGATTGCACGGGGCTTCCAGCCCATCGATGGCGAGGTGGTGGACATCAGCCCGGACTCGGTGCTCGACGAGCAGAAGGTGCCGTACTACCGCGTGCGCATCCGCCCGAACCAGGACGCCTTCGTCCACCGCGGCACCCGCTACCCGTTGCTGCCCGGCGTGCCGGTGAGCGTGGCGATCCTCACGGGCGAGCGCTCGCTGTTCAACTACATCGCCGGGCCGCTTACCGATGGCATGCACCGGTCGTTCAGCGAGCCGTGATGGGGCGGGGCGATCCCCTGGGGTGTTCGGTCTCCAGGCGCGGAGTGGTGGGCTGAAGCCCACCCTACGGCGGTTGCGTCATGGTCTGTAGATTGAATGCAGCCTGAGGCGTCCTGTGGCGATCAGGGCAGGCGGCGGTACATCACGTCGCTACGCAGCACGTACTTCACCCCGGCGGTGATGGGCGCGCCCTGGTGCATGATCGGGTGGGGGAAGACCAGCAGCATGCCAGCCTCGGGGCGGATGCTGTCTTCGCCACGGAACTGGGTCTCGCCGCCTTCGTAGTCGTCGTTGAGGTAGAGCAGGAAGGTCAGCTGGCTGATCTCGTCCTGGCTGCGGCGATAGAAACCGTCGCGGTGCCACTTGAAGTACTGCTCGGGCGTGTAGCGGTAGAAGCGGAAGCGCTCGTTGAGTCCCAGCAGTTCCCATTCGTTGTCCAGGCAGGCCGGCAGCCAGGGGCGCGCGCGCTCCAGCAGCTGGCTGGCCAGCGCCGGGTCGTCGAAGAGGATGCGGTCGTTGTTGCGGATGTTCTTGTGGATCTCATGCGCGCCGTCGCGCATCTGGATGGCCGCCTCCTCGTAGCCCATGGCTTCGCTCATGCGAATGTGGGCCTGGCATTCCTCACGGGTGAGAAAGCCGTGGATGAGAAAGCGGGCGATGCCGAAGTCGGTCTTTTCCATGTCCTGTCCTTGCCGGGGCCTGGCCCCTCGTCCCTGAACCGTGCGGCCGTGAGCCGCCGGCGGATGCTAGGGCGCGGCGGCGTGGCTGTCGAGACGCGGATGCGGAGGCTGTGACGGACTCTAGTGCGATGCGTTGTGCTCGACTTCGGTGAGCTGCCGGGTGCCGCTGGCCACATCATAGATATGGAAGTTGTGCATCAGCCGGCCATAGAGATGCAGGCTGACGGCGCGTGGGCGTTCGGCGGGCACGCCGGTGATGTGGATGTGGTCGGGGTCGGGCACGAAGCTGGTGACGGCGCCGCTGGGCAGGAGGATGACGCCGCCGCGGGCGAGCTCGATGCCCTCGTCGCGGTTGCGGTCGCTGTTCATGCAGATGTAGCTGCGCTCCTCGAGCACGCCTTCGACGATGCCGACCACGCCCCAGCTGCCGTGGTCGTGCACGGGCGTCCATTGGCCGGGCATCCACACCAGGGCGTAGAGCGAGAGGTCGTCGTTGGCCGAGCGGTGGATGAGGTTGCGTGCGTAGTGCGTCGGGTCGCTGCGGTAGTGCTCGGGCTCGAGGAAGCCGGGGGCGTTGTGGATCAGTTCGGCCATGCAGGGTGCGAGGGCGGCGACGCAGTCGCAGGGGGAGGGTTGCTGGTGACTCAGTTCGGTGGCGTGTTCGATGAACCAGTTCAATACGGACTTCGGCATGTGCGGCACCTTCCAGTGGTTGCGCTCAGCTCGTGGCTGAGGCCGATGCTGTTTTCGCCGGTGGGCGAGGGCAGGGTCATGGCGATGCCGGGGTCGCCGGAATCGCCTCCGCACTGACTGTAGACGGTTTGCGCGCGGCTGCCTTGGGGCGCCGGGATGGGCGGTCAGCGAGCGAAACGGCGTGCGCCGGCGACGCAGAGGATGACCGCCAGGGTGACGCCGAGCATGGCGGGGCTGACGTCTTCGTGCAGCAAGCCGGCCGCCAGTGCCAGGCCGAAGAAGGGCTGTAGCAGTTGCAGCTGGCCGACGGCGGCGATGCCGCCCTGGGCGAGGCCGCGGTACCAGAAGACGAAGCCGATGAGCATGCTGAACAGCGAGACGTAGCCGAGGCTGAGCCAGGTGGGCAGGCTGACCGTGGCCAGGGACGGTGGCAGGTACATCAGGGTGGCGATGGCCATGATCGGCAATGACAGGACCAGTGCCCAGCAGATCACCTGCCAGCCACCCAGCGCTCTCGACAGCTTGGCGCCTTCGGCATAGCCGAGCCCGCAGACGACGATGGCCAGGAGCATCAGCAGATCCCCTTTGGGCGACGCGGTGAGCCCCCGGGAGAGGGCGAAGCCGACCACCAGCAGGCTGCCCAGTATCGAAAAGGCCCAGAAGGCGGCAGCTGGACGCTCCCCACCGCGCACCACGCCGAATAGGGCGGTGGCCAGGGGCAGCAGACCGAGGAAGACGATGGAGTGGGCGGAGGTGACGTACTGCAGGGCCAGCGCGGTGAGCAGGGGGAAGCCGAGCACGACGCCCAGCGCGACGACGGCCAGGGGCAGCAACTGTTGGCGGGTGGGGCGCCGCTCGCCGGATGCCAGCAGCAGGCACAGGGCGAGGAGGCCGGCGATGCTGGCGCGGGCGACGGTGAGGAAGGTGGGGTCCAGTTCCTGCACGGCGAAGCGTGTGGCGGGCAGCGAGCCGCTGAAGATAAGCACGCCGATGAAGCCGTTGATCCAGCCGCTGGCGGAGGGGGCGGCGAGCGTCGGGGTGTTGGGGAGGGCTGCTTTCATGGTGGCTCGCTGTCCGTGCTGGTTCTGAAGGGGCGGTTCGCTGCGGCGCTTGGCCGGCTTGCGTGGGGCGGATGCTATGACCAAGAATCAGCACAATCAAAATATTGTCATGGATACATCTGATGCCACGCTCCCGCTACAAGGCCCTGGTCGATGCGTTTGCCGCTCATATCCGCTCCGGGCGCTTGTCGCCGGGTACACGCCTGCCGACCCATCGCCAATTGGCGGCGGAGCAGGGGCTGGCGTTGGTCACCGCGTCCCGCGTCTATGCGGAACTGGAGGCGATGGGGCTGGTGAGCGGGGAGACGGGGCGTGGAACCTTCGTGAGGGAGGTGTCGCTGCCGCCCGGGCTGGGGGTGGATCAGCAGGACGTCGAGGCCGGGATGATCGACCTCAATTTCAACTACCCCTCGGTGCCGGGGCAGGCGGAGCTGTTGCGCACGGCACTGCGCCAGTTGGCGCTGAGTGGGGACCTGGAAGCGCTGCTGCGTTATCAACCCCATGGTGGGCGCCTGCACGAGCGCGCGGTGATGGCCCGTCACCTGGCTAACCGGGGGCTGGAGGTGGCGGCGCAGCAGGTGCTGATCGTCAACGGCGCCCAGCACGGGCTGGCGGTGGCGATGATGGCGCTGCTGCAGCCGGGCGATGTGGTGGCGGCGGATGCCCTGACTTATCCCGGCTTCAAGGTACTGGCGGAGGCGTTGCGGGTGGAGTTGGTGGCCATTCCCTGTGGCGCGGCGGGGCCGGATCTCGCTGCACTGGAAAGGCTTTGCCGGGAACGGCCGGTGCGGGTGCTCTACACCATGCCGACGCTACACAACCCGCTGGGCTGGGTGATGCCGATCGAGCAGCGGGAGCAATTGGTGGCGATCGCACGGCGCCATGAGCTGCGCATCATCGAGGACGCGGCCTATGCCTTTCTCGCCGAGGGGGCGCCGCCGCCTGTCGCAGCATTGGCGCCGGAGCGGACGGTCTATGTGTCCGGGTTCTCGAAAAGCGTGGCGACGGGATTACGTGTTGGCTTCGTGGCGGCGCCTGCATCCCTGGTGCCGGCACTGGAGCGCACCATCCGTGCGACGGCCTGGAATACGGCGGGGATACTGACGGCGATTGCCTGTGGCTGGGTGGAGGACGGCACCGTGGCCCGCTTGGAAGCGCAGAAACGCGAGGATGCCCGGGCCAGGCAGGCACTGGCCGGTGAGTTGCTGGCGGGGTTGCCGGTGGTGCGCCATCCCGATTCGTACTTCCTCTGGTTGCCGCTATCGGAGGATGCCCGTGCCGATCAGGTGGCGATGGCGCTGATGCGCGAGCAGATATCGGTGTCGACTGCCGAGCCTTTCGCCATATCCCCCCAGGTGCCCCATGCGTTGCGGCTGGCACTGGGCTCGGTGGAGATGTCGGTGCTGCAGGGGGCGTTGGCGCGGGTGAAGTCGGTGGTGGAGGCGCACCTATAAAAGGAGGGCGCTTCAGAGGTCGACGGTTTCCACCAGTTCTACCCGGTCGCGCTGGCGCTTGGCGCGGTAGAGGGCCTTGTCCACTGCCTTGAGCAGGGCTTCGAACTGCGGCTCGCTGCCAATGGTGCCGCTGTCGGCCAGGCCGGCGCTGAAGCCGATGTGCAGGGGCAGGGTGGGGGAGACGGGGTCGCGCCTGAGGGTGTCGCGCAGGCGGGCCATGAAGTTCTGCGCCTGCTGGATATCGGTATTGGGGAAGAGCAGGAGGAATTCCTCGCCGCCCCAGCGCACGAAGATGTCGCTCTGGCGCTTCAGGCGGTTGACCGTGTCGGAGAAGGCCTGCAGGGCGGCGTCACCGGCGGCATGGCCGTACTGGTCGTTGATCGCCTTGAAGTGGTCGAGGTCGATCATGGCGACGGCCATGGGGCTGCGTTGCTCGGCGGCCTGGGCCCATTCCCGGTCGAGGATGGGGGCGGCACCGCGGCGGTTGAGGGCGCCGGTCAGGGTGTCGGTGATGCTCAGTTGCTGCACGTGCTGGCGCAGTTGCTCCTGGAGCATCAGCGCGTAGCTGAGGGTGAACAGGAACGAGACCATGAAGTCCATGAACAGCGCGTTGATGAAGGGCAGGTCGGGGCGGTCGAAGGGCAACGGCGGGATCGGGTGCAGGGTTAGCACGATCAGCGTCCAGCCGTGGAAGAGGATCAGCGCGGACTGCCCGGCGAGCAGGCCCCAGGCACCGCGATAGCGCTTGCGCAACTGGAGGGTGATGTTCAGCTGCAGGGCGATGGTCAGGCTGATGGCCAGTGAGAACCACGGAATGAGGTAGCTGCCGTGCAGGGCGATCACGGCGACGACGCCGTAGAGCAGGGCGGGGCCGAAGCCGATCTTCAGGTGCCAGCCGCGACTGTCGCTGCGTTCCATCAGGTGATAGAGGGCGAGGGTGTGGCTGCCGATGGCCATCAACAACAGCGCGGTGCCGGCGACGAAGGCCACCGCTGGCGGGAACAGGCCGAGCCAGGACAGCGCGCCGGCGGCAATGCCTGGTTGCATCAGGGCGACGAGGCGGTAGGCGGCCAAAAGCAGGTCCCCGGCTATCCACCAGTGCAGCGATGAATTGCCCTTGCCCAGGCCGACGTAGGACAGGCAGAGGAGCAGCATCGTCATGAGGCCGAACGGCGTGATGATCAGGAGCAGGGTAACGGGGTCGTTCAGCAGCATCGGAGGTTGCGCTCGGCGCGAGGGATTGAGCCTGGATGACGCCATTATGGCAGGGCGGCTGTAGGAAGAGCGCTCGTGTGCTGATGCGGCTGCCTGTGGCGCGCTGGGGATGGCGGGGTGGAGGGCTCGCTGCCATCTCCATCCCCTCTATATATAGATAAGGCGTGGCTCAGCAGGTGCTCAGTTGCTGGCGCTCCTTGCAGATGCGCTCGTAGATCTCTTCGCGGTGGACGGCGACATTCCGCGGGGCTTCGATGCCCAGCTTGGTCTGCGAGCCCTGGGTGGCGATCACTCTGACGACGATGCCGTCCCCGATCTGGAAGTGTTCACCGACTTCGAATGTCAGCTCCTGCATGGAGGTTCCTCTTCTATATGGCTGTGCCGGGTTGGCAAACGGTTCCGGGCTTTGAGTGGTTTGGCGGCCATCGGTTCAGTGAATCGAATGGCTGGCTTGCCAGGAAGCGGCGGTTGTCGCACTTCAAGGCGCTCTCGCGAAAAGATTTCAATAAAGTGTTGACGTGCCGTTTCTGATCCCTATAATGCGCACCACTTCCACAGCAGAAGCCAAGAAAAACCTCTTGTAAATCAAAAGGTTAAGTAAAGGTAGAGTGATTTGATCTAGGTCGAATCGATGCAGTGGAAGGGTGGTGCCAGGTTGGGTTTTGGTGTCGCCAGCCTCTTCCGGATGAGTTCGAAAGAGGCTGAAAAAGAGGTGTTGACAGCGAGTTGAAACGCTGTAGAATTCGCC
>BATO01000102.1 GCA_000474255.1 Aquipseudomonas alcaligenes MRY13-0052 | reverse complement strand
TGACCTCGGAGGCGTGATTGGCATGCTCGGTGATGCGCTCCAGCCCCTGCGCCACCCGGTCGGCTGCCTGGGGATTGCTGTCCAGAGCATGCAGGTAGCGCTGGCTGGCGCTGGCGTAGTTGACCACCGCCGCCAGTGGTTGATTGATCTCGTGGGCGATGCCGGATGCCAGTTCGCCCAGCGTGACCAGGCGCGCCGTGTGCGCCAGTTCGTCCTGATGACGGCGCTGCTGCGCCTCGCGCAGCTCACGTTCGGTCATGTCCCGGGCCACCAGCGAGTAGTAGCGCTCGCCGCCGGCCACCCGATGGGCCAACAGCACAAGGGACACCGGCACCGACGCCCCACCGGATGACGGCTGCAGGCGGGAGTCGGCACTCCAGACACCGGTCTGCTCGGCCTTCTCGCGCCCGGCCTGCAAGCGCAGGAGGTCGTCCGGGGCGAACAGCTCGCTGAGCAAGGGCATCGGCTGCTGCTCATCCAACTGCAGCGTATGGCGCGCCGCCGGGTTGAGGTAGGTGACCCGATCGTCCGCGTTGATGAACAGCACCGGGTCCGTATTGGCTTCAACCACTTCGGCCAGGCGACGCTTGTTCTCCTCGGCCTGCACCCGCGCGGTGATGTCGCGCGAGACGCTGACCACCTCCACGACCGCTCCGGTGTAGGTCTCGCGGATGGCCCGACTGGCCGTTTCAAACCACAGGTAATGGCCGTCACGGTGGCGGATACGGTAGGTCATCATGTGGTAGCCATCGGTCTCCAGCGCATCGCGAGCGCGCTGGATCGACCTGGCCAGGTCATGGGCATGGAACAGGCCTTGAGCGAACTGGCCCCGGAGTTCCTCCGGCCAGTAGCCGAGCAATGCCCAGGAGGCCGGCGAGGCGTCGAGGAATCGGCCATCCGGGGTGTGCCGGGAGATGACGTCGGTGGTGTTCTCGGTGATCAGGCGGTACAGGCGCCTTGCCCTGGCGGCCTCGCGCTCGGCCAGCACCTGCTCCGTGGCTTCGCGGCAGCGCGCCAGCACGCGCTGTTCCTGAGGGTCCGGCACGAAGGTCCAGATCAGGATGCGTCCGTCGAACTGCGCCTCGACATCCTCGATGGCTCGGCATTGCTCGAGGCAAGCACGCACCAGCGAGACATGGTTGACCGGTAGGAAGCGCACGACCGAACCGGGTGGCTGATCGGCCAGCAGCGCCAACAAGGCCGCATTCAGCTCCAGCGGGTTGCCATTGGAGGCCAGCAATAGACTCGGTTGCGGGTCATGCCCCAGCAGCGGCGAAGCCCGCAGCAGGTTGCTGGCGGTCGCCAGCAGGGTCGAGAGCAGCTCGTGCAACCAGCCCTGCCAATCCAGGCTGACGCCTTCGCGTGCCTCCACCAGCAGCAGGCCGGGCTGGCCAGGCTGCAGGGCCAGGTCGAACACCTGCCCATGGCTGATCGCTGCACGGCGCAGGCGCCCGGACAGCCAGCAGTCGAGCCCGCGCACCTCATCCAGGCTCAGCCTGCCGGCCTGGGCCAATGCGTCGAAGAGCGGATGGTCACTGGCCTGCATCGGATCGCCCAGGCCTGGAGGCAGGTGCTGCCCACTGCCTTCGTGACCGTAGATACCCACCTTTTCCAGCCAGCTCAGGTAATAGACCTGTTGCACTTCGGGGCGGCCGCGCAAGGCACGGCACAAGGCATCGGCTCTAGCAGCCAACGGCACGCCTTCGCGCTGCAGGCGCAACCAGGTATGCAGGCGGACCGGATTCGGGCTCATCAGGGACTCCAGGCGAAAACGGCGACAGCATATATCCCAATCACCCGATCAGGCTCGACATCTCAGCCATAAACCCAAAATATATAGTATATATACTATACGACACAGGCATTACTTCCATATTGAATCTGGATTGTTATATAAAATATGGCAATGATCTGCCGCCCGTTCCCCGAGAGGCGGACGATGCAGACCCACAGAGCTAACAATCAGCCACCGGATGCCCAGCATGTCGATCTTCGAACAGGGTCTTGCCCCTGCAGCCGTGAACCACATCGCCCTGTCGCCGCTCAGCTTCATCGAGCGCACCGCCAGCGTCTATCCCGATTACCCGGCCGTGGTCCACGGTTCGATCCGCCGCACATGGGAGGAAACCTACAGCCGTTGCCGGCGCCTGGCCTCTGCTCTGGCAGGGCGCGGTATCGGCAAGGGGGACACGGTGGCGGTGATGCTGCCGAACATCCCCGCCATGCTCGAGGCGCACTTCGGGGTGCCGATGATTGGCGCGGTGCTCAACACCCTCAACGTGCGCCTGGATGCGGAGGCCATCGCCTTCATGCTGCAGCACGGCGAGGCCAAGGTCGTGATCGCCGACCGCGAATTCTTCGACGTGATCCACGCGGCCATCGGCATGCTCGACCATCCGCCACTGGTCATCGATGTCGACGACCCGGAGTACGGTGAAAGCCAGGCCGTCAGCGACCTGGATTACGAAGCCTTCCTCGCGGAGGGCGATCCCGAGTTCGCCTGGCAATGGCCGGAAGACGAATGGCAGGCGATCAGCCTCAACTACACCTCCGGCACCACCGGCAACCCCAAGGGGGTGGTCTATCACCACCGCGGCGCCTACCTGAACGCCCTGGGCAACCAGATGACCTGGGCCATGGGCAACCACCCGGTCTACCTGTGGACGCTGCCGATGTTTCACTGCAACGGCTGGTGCTACCCGTGGACGATCACCGCGCTCGCCGGCGTTCACATCTTCCTGCGTCGCGTCGACCCGCAGAAGATCCTTACCCTGATCCGCGACGAGCAGGTGACCCACCTGTGCGGCGCGCCCATCGTGCTCAACGCCCTGGTCAACATGCCGACCGAAGCCAAGGCCGCTATCGATCACCCCGTCAATGCGATGGTCGCCGGGGCCGCGCCACCGGCCAAAGTGATAGGTGCCGTGGAGGAAATGGGCATTCGCGTCACCCACGTCTATGGACTCACCGAGGTGTATGGCCCGGTGACGCTGTGCGCCTGGCATGCGGAGTGGGACGCCCTGCCGCTGGAGCGGCGTGCCGAGATCAAAGCCCGCCAGGGCGTCCGCTACCCGACCCTCGAGGGGGTGATGGTCGGTGACCCGAAGACGCTGGAGCCGACCCCGCGCGACGGCCAGACCATCGGCGAGATATTCATGCGGGGCAACACGGTGATGAAGGGCTATCTGAAGAACCCCAGCGCCACGGCAGAGGCGTTCGAGGGCGGCTGGTTCCATACCGGCGACCTCGCCGTCTGCCACCCGGACGGCTACGTGGAAATCAAGGATCGCCTGAAGGACATCATCATTTCCGGTGGCGAGAATATCTCCACCATCGAACTCGAAGGTGTGATCTACCGCCACCCCGCCGTCCTGGAGGCGGCGGTGGTAGCCCGCCCGGACGAGAAGTGGGGCGAGACGCCCTGTGCGTTCGTCACCCTCAAGGCCACCCACCCGAACGTGCGCGAGAGCGACATCATCGGCTTCTGCCGTGATCACCTGGCCGGCTTCAAGGTGCCCCGCACCGTGATCTTCACCGACCTCCCGAAAACCTCGACCGGGAAGATCCAGAAGTACGTCCTGCGCGATATCGCCAAGGCCCTCTAGACACTCGCGATTCTGACAAGGCGACGGATTGATTTCCGTCGCCCTGGCGCCCTGCGCCTGAAAAACGGGCAACAACAAAAACAAGGAGCCACACCATGACCCCCACCGAACCCTCCCATGCGCAGCATTGCGAACGTATTCGCGCGAACCCGGCATTTCAGCAACTGGTGCGCAGTCGCTCGCGCCTGGCCTGGTCACTGAGCGCCGCCGTCCTGGGTACCTATTATCTGTTCATGCTGGTGGTCGCCTTCCACCCGGCCGCGCTGCACAGCCCGTTGAGCGAAGGCCGCCAACTGACCCTGGGCATCCCCGTGGCAGCCGCGATCATCGTGCTGTCCTGGCTGTGCACCGGCTGGTACGTCTACCGCTCCAACACCCGGTTCGACGCCCTCAGCGCCGAGTTCCTGAAGGAGCTGAAATAATGCGGCTGCGCACCTTCGGCCTGGCGGGCCTGTTCCTCGCCCCCATCAGCACTTTCGCCGCCCCCCTGGTTGCGGAGAAACAACCGATCAACCTGCACGCGATCGCCATGTTCTTCGTGTTCGTCATGGGCACGCTGGCGATCACCTGGTGGGCCGCGCGGCAGACCCGGTCGACCTCGGACTTCTACACCGCAGGAGGCGGCATCAGCGGGTTCCAGAACGGCCTGGCGATAGCCGGTGACTACATGTCCGCCGCTACGCTGCTGGGCTTGTCGAGCCTGGTGTTCGCCAAGGGGTACGACGGCTTCGTCTATACCGTGGCGTTCTTCGTCGGCTGGCCGATCATCACCTTCCTCATGGCCGAACGCCTGCGCAATCTCGGGCGCTTCACCTTCGCCGACATCGTTTCCTATCGCCTCGATCAGTCAAGGATTCGAACCTTCGCAGCCCTGGGCTCGCTGACCGTGGTGTGCTGCTACCTGGTGGTGCAGATGGTCGGCGCGGGTCAACTGATCAAGCTGCTGTTCGGCCTTGAATACACCACCGCGGTGATGGTGGTCGGCGTGCTCATGCTGGTCTATGTGATCTTCGGCGGCATGATCGCCACCACCTGGGTGCAGATCATCAAGGCGGTCCTGCTGCTTGCCGGGGGCACCACCCTGGCCGGGCTGGCGCTGTCCGAGTTCGGCTTCAGCCTGGAAAACCTGGCCACTCGGGCGGTGGACGTCCACGCCCTGGGCTGGAACATCATGGGGCCAGGTTCCATGCTGGCCGACCCGATCAACGCGGCCTCCCTGTCGCTTGGCCTGGTGTTCGGCATCGCCGGCCTGCCGCATATCCTGATGCGCTTCTTCACCGTGCCCAACGCCAAGGAAGCCCGCAAGTCGGTGTTCTACGCCACCGGCTTCATCGGCTTCTTCTTCCTGGTGGTCATGGTGCTGGGGTACAGCGCCATCGTCATCGTCGGCACCGACCCGCAGTTCTTCGTCGGCGGCGATATCAAAGGCGCCCTGATCGGCGGCGGCAACATGGTTGCCATGCACCTGGCGAAGGCGGTAGGCGGCAACCTGTTCCTCGGTTTCCTTTCTGCGGTGGCCTTCGCCACCATCCTGGCGGTGGTATCGGGCCTCGCCCTGGCAGGCGCCTCGGCCATCTCCCATGACCTCTACGCCAGCGTGCTGAAGAAAGGCACCGCTACGGAAGCGCAAGAGATGCGCGTAACCCGCATCGCGACCGTTTGCCTGGGCATCGTCGCAATCGGCCTGGGCATCCTCTTCGAGAAGCAGAACGTCGCGTTCCTCGTCGGCCTGACCTTCGGTATCGCCGCCTCGACCAACTTCCCGGTCCTGATCATGGCCATGTACTGGAAGAATCTGACCACGCGTGGCGCCTTGGCAGGTGGGTTCGTGGGGCTGCTCACCGCCCTGGTGCTGGTGATCCTGTCGCCTGCGGTGTGGGTATCGGTACTGGGCCATGCCGCGGCGATCTACCCCTACGACCACCCTGCCCTGTTCTCCATGCCGCTGGCGTTTCTCGTCATCGTGGTGGTTTCCAAGCTGGACCGCACCACCCGGGCCGCCTGTGAGCGTGCGGCATTCGATGACCAGTTCGTGCGCGCCCAGACCGGCCTGGGGGCCGCTGCCGCCGCCAGCCACTGAACCGGAACACTCCAGAGGGTGGTTGCTCGTTGGCCACCCGACCTTACGAGCCGCGCACGCGCGGCTCCTTTTTACACCCCGCGCCTGAACGAGGTTACCGATGCCCGAGTACAACGCCCCCCTGCGCGACCTGCGCTTCGTCCTCCACGAGGTGTTCGACGCCCCACGCCTGTGGGCACGCCTGCCGGCCCTGGCGGAGATCGTCGACGGCGAGACCGCCGACGCCATCCTGGAAGAAGCCGCCAAGGTCACCGGCAGCCTGATCGCCCCGCTCAACCGCAGCGGCGATGAGGAAGGCGCACAGTGGGCCAACGGTGCCGTCAGCACGCCGGCAGGCTTCAAACAGGCCTATGCCACCTACATCGAAGGCGGCTGGGTCGGCTTGTCGGGCAACCCGCAGTACGGCGGCATGGGCATGCCCAAGATGCTCGCCGTTCAGTTCGAGGAAATGCTCTACGCCGCCGGCTCCAGCTTTGCCCTGTACTCGGCATTGAGTTCCGGCGCCTGCCTGGCCATCGACGCCCACGCCAGCGAAACGCTGAAAAACACCTACCTGCCGCCCATGTACGAAGGCCGCTGGGCAGGCTCCATGTGCCTGACCGAAGCGCATGCCGGCACCGACCTGGGCATCATTCGGACCCGCGCGCAGCCCCAGGCCAACGGCAGCTACGCCATCACCGGGAGCAAGATCTTCATCACCGGCGGCGAGCAGGACCTGACCGAAAACATCATCCATCTGGTGCTGGCCAAGTTGCCGGATGCACCCGCCGGGCCGAAAGGCATCTCGCTGTTCCTCGTGCCGAAGATCAAGGTCGACGCCGACGGGTCACTGGGGGCGGCCAATGCCGTGGGCTGCGGCTCCATCGAGCACAAGATGGGCATCAAGGCCTCGGCCACCTGCGTGATGAACTTCGAGGGTGCGGAAGGCTACCTGATCGGCGAAGAGAACAAGGGCCTGGCCGCCATGTTCACCATGATGAATTACGAGCGGCTGTCGATCGGTATCCAGGGCATCGGTTGCGCGGAGGCTTCTTACCAGAACGCCGTCGGCTACGCCCGGGAGCGCATCCAGAGCCGCGCCCCCGGGGGCCCCCAACGGCAGGACAAACTGGCCGACCCGATCATCGTGCACCCGGATGTGCGCCGCATGCTGCTCTCGATCAAGGCGATGACCGAGGGCGGCCGCGCCTTCGCCTGCTACGTCGGCCAGCAACTCGACCTGAGCAAATTCAGCGACGACGCGGCCGAGAAGCAGGCCGCCGAGAACCTGGTTGCGCTGCTCACGCCCGTGGCCAAGGCCTTCTTCACCGACAGCGGCCTGGAAAGCACGGTGCATGGCCAGCAGGTGTTCGGCGGGCACGGCTACATCCGTGAGTGGGGGCAGGAGCAACTCGTGCGCGACGTGCGCATCGCCCAGATCTACGAAGGCACCAACGGCATCCAGGCCCTCGATCTGCTCGGCCGCAAGGTCGTCGCCAACGGGGGCGCGGCCCTGCTGCAGTTCACCCGCGAGATCCGCGCCTTCGCCCAGGCCGACGTACCCCATCGCGAGGCCCTGCTCGATGCGGTGCAGCGCCTGGAAGACACCGCCGCCTGGCTGCTTCGGCAGGCCAAGGACAACCCCAATGAAGTCGGTGCCGCCTCGGTGGAGTTCCTGCACCTGTTCGGCTACGTCGCCTATGCCTGGCTGTGGTCACGCATGGCCCAGGTGGCGCTGAGCAAGCGCGCTGAAGACGAGGCCTTCTATGGCGCCAAACTCGCGACCGCGGACTTCTATTTCCAGCGCCTGCTGCCACGGATCCTGAGCCTGGAGGCCAGCATCCGTGCCGGCAGCGAGCCCTTGTTCGGCCTCGACGCCGACCAGTTCTGACGATTGAGCGTTACGCGGCCTCGCCTCTGGGGACCGCGTTTTTTCTTCGCAATCCAGCCCACGGGGGTGGATCGCAACACAGGAGTGTTTATGCGTGATGTCGTGATTGTCGCCGCCACCCGCACCGCCATCGGCGCGTTCCAGGGCAGCTTGGCACGGGTTCCCGCGGTGGAGCTCGGGGCCGGGGTCATACGCAGCCTGCTCGCCCGGACCGCCCTCGAGGGTGCGATGGTCGACGAGGTGATCATGGGGCACGTGCTCACCGCCGGCGCGGGACAGAACACCGCAAGACAGGCCGCGCTCAAGGCCGGCCTGCCGCATACCGTACCGGCGATGACCCTGAACAAGGTCTGCGGCTCGGGGCTCAAGGCGGTGCAACTGGGCTACCAGGCCATTGCCTGCGGTGATGCCGAGGTGATCATTGCCGGCGGGCAGGAAAGCATGAGCCTGGCGCCCTACGTCATTCCCCAGGCGCGCACCGGGCTGCGCATGGGCCACCAGCAGGTGATCGACACCATGATCCGGGATGGCCTGTGGGATGCGTTCAACGACTACCACATGGGCATCACCGCGGAAAACCTGGCCGAACAGTACGGGATCTGCCGTGACGAGCAGGACATCTTCGCGGCCACCTCGCAGCGACGTGCGAGCGCAGCCATCGACAGCGGCCGCTTCGACGCGGAAATCACCCCAGTGCAGGTTCCCCAGCCCAAGGGCGAGCCGATCGTTTTCGCCCGTGACGAGCAGCCGCGTGACGGCACGACCCACGCCAGCCTGGGCAGGCTGCGCGCGGTGTTCAAAACCGACGGCACCGTCACGGCAGGCAACTCATCGACGCTCAATGACGGCGCCGCCGCCGTGCTGCTGATGAGCGCCGACAAGGCCGCAGCGCTGGGCCTGCCGACGATGGCCCGTGTCGTCGCGGCCGCCGCGGCGGGTGTCGACCCGGCGATCATGGGGGTCGGCCCGGTCTTCGCCACCTGCAAGGTGCTGGAAAAGGCCGGCTGGCAGCTCGAAGACGTGGACCTCATCGAGGCCAACGAAGCCTTCGCCGCCCAGGCCCTGGCCGTTGCCCGCGAGCTGCGCTGGGACAGCGCCAAGGTCAACGTCAATGGCGGCGCCATCGCCCTGGGCCACCCGATTGGCGCTTCCGGCTGCCGAATCCTGGTCACCCTGCTGCACGAAATGCAGCGCAGTGGCGCGCGCAAAGGCCTGGCCACGCTCTGTGTCGGCGGTGGCCAGGGCGTGGCACTCGCCGTCCAGCGCGACTAGCAAAACCACCCCCTCACGCCCCGCCCTCACCGGGCGTGAGGGACCGTCGTTCCTCCAATAAAAACAAAAGGACTTCACCATGCATCACAGACCACGCCAACTGCCTCGCCTGCTGCTGGCCGCGAGCATCACGAGCCTCGGTATCCCGGCCCATGCCGCCTTCCTCGACGAGAGCAAGGCAAGCCTGGAATTGCGCAACTTCTACTTCAACCGCGACTTCCGCCAGGAAGGCGCCCCCCAAGCGAAGGCCGAAGAGTGGGCGCAGGGCTTTCTGCTGCGCTACGAATCCGGTTTCACCGACGGCACCCTCGGTGTCGGGGTCGATGCCATCGGCCTGCTCGGGGTCAAGCTCGACTCCAGCCCCGAACGCTCGGGCACCGGGCTGCTCCAGCGCGATCGAGAAGCGCCACGGCGCGCCCAGGACGCCTACTCCGACCTGGGGCTGACGGCCAAACTGCGCGCGTCCCAGAGCGTCCTGAAACTCGGCACCCTGACCCCCAAGCTGCCTGTATTGATGCCCAACGACTCGCGCCTGCTGCCGCAGACCTTTCGCGGCGGCCAGCTGAACATGCGCGAGATCGAAGGGTTGACCCTCGACACGGGGCGCCTTACCCAGGTCAACCAACGGGACTCCAGCGACCACGAGGACATGGCCGTTACCACCGCCGTCGGGGTGAAGGGCATTCGCACGCGCCATGCCACGAGCGACGCCTTCGACTTCGCCAGCCTCACCTACGCCTGGAACGGCAACCTGAGCACCGGCTACAGCTACGGCGCCCTGGACAACATCTATCGCCAGCACTACGTGACGCTCAACCATGTCCTGGCGCTCGACGGTGGCCAGTCGTTGAAGAGCGATATCCGCTTCGCCCGCTCCACGAGCGATGGCGGAAGCAACGTCGACAACCGCGCGCTCGGCGCCCTGTTCACCTACGGTATCGGCGGTCATGCCGTTGGCGTCGGCTATCAACGCATGAGCGGCGATACCGGGTTTGCCTATATCAACGGCGCGGATGCGTATCTGGTCAACTTCGTGCAGATCGGAGACTTCGCCAGCAAGGATGAAGCCTCGTGGCAGGCCCGCTACGACTTCAACTTTGCCGCGGTCGGCGTTCCGGGCCTCACCTTCATGACCCGCTACCTCAGCGGCGACGGCATCGATCTCGGCGCCGGCAAGCCGGAGGGCCGCGAATGGGAACGCGACACCGACATCGCGTACGTAGTCCAGGAAGGGCCGCTGAAGAATCTCGGCGTCAAATGGCGCAATGCAACGGTCAGGTCCACGCACTTTGGCAACGACCTGGACGAAAACCGCCTGATCCTCAGCTATAGCATTGCGCTCTGGTGACCCGCCGGCCGTTCGACGCGTGATAACGATCGAATCGTTATCACTCGCGGGAATCGCCGCTGAAACGGCCCTGGCACCGGGCTGCAACGCATGCCGCTGATGCCTTATCGCGCCGCTGGGCTACGCTTTAGCAGCCAGCCAGCACCAAGGGAGGAGCGGCATGAACATTCGCCAGAAAATGGTGGCTTCGGGAGCCATCAGCGTCATCGCCGCCGCCCTGCTCGGCGGCATCGGCTTCTGGGGCCAGACTCGCCTCGCCGACGCCCTGGCGGAGAACGAGTTGAGTGTCAGCGCCCTGCGCAACCACCTGGAAGGCGACATGATGCACGACGCCTTGCGCGCCGATGTGCTCGCCGCCTTCGTCGCCGAACCCGGGGACACAGCTGCCGCCGACCAGGTGCGTCAGGACCTCAAGGAACACAGCGACTGGTTCCGCAAGGCCATGGGCGAGAACGCCCGCCTGCCCCTGAGTGCCGAAATCAAACGCGCCATAGCCGACTCCCAGCCAGCCCTGGAGGCGTACATAGGCGCGGCCGAGAAGATCATCGACCACGCCCTGCGCGACCCCGCCGCGGCGCGCGCCGAGCTGCCGGCCTTCAACACCTCCTTCGGCGAGCTGGAAGAGCGCAACGAAGCCCTCAGCAGCATGATCGAAGCCCACGCCACCGAGGCGCGCAAGGACAGCGAAGCCGCGGTGAGCCGCGCCGCCTTGTGGCTGGTCGGCGGCATCCTGGTGGTCTGCCTGGTGCTCTGCCTGGCCACCGGGCAACTGATGCGCGCCGTGCTGCGCCCATTGGAAAAAACCGTCGCCGCGGCCCGCGCCATCGCCCAGGGCAACCTGCGCAACATCATCAGTGTCGACAGCCAGGACGAAGCCGGGCAACTGCAACAGGCGCTGGCGGACATGCAGAGCAACCTGCGCCAGATGATCACCGCCATCCGCCACGAGAGCGAAGAACTGCACGGCACCGCCCACAGCCTCAGCGACACCTCGCGCGGCATCGTCGACGGCGCTAGCGAGCAGGCCGACAGCGCCACCAGCATGGCCGCGGCGATGGAGGAAATGATGGCCAACATCGCCCAGATCGCCGACCACGCGCGCAATGCCCAGGGCATCTCCGCCCATTCCGAAGGCCTGGCCAGCAATGGCGGGCAGGTGATCCTCGGCGTCGTCGATGGCATGAACCGTATCGCCGACGCGGTGAACAGCTCGTCCAGCACCATTACCGCGCTGGGCCGCTCCTCCGAGGAAATCCACTCGATCATCCAGGTGATCAAGAGCATCGCCGAGCAGACCAACCTGCTGGCGCTCAACGCCGCCATCGAGGCCGCGCGGGCCGGCGAGGCGGGTCGCGGCTTCGCCGTGGTGGCCGACGAGGTGCGCAACCTGGCCGCGCGCACGGCGCAATCCACCCAGGAGATCACCGGCATGATCGAACGCATCCGCGAAAGCACCGAACAGGCGGTGAGCAGCATGCAGACCGGGGTCACGCGGGTGAACGACGGCGTCTCCCTGGCCACCCAGGCTGGCTCCTCCATCAGCGAGATCCGCGACGGCGCCCATCGCGCCGCCGAAGTGGTGGAAGAGATTTCCCAGACCATCGGCGAACAATCCAAGGCCAGCAGCGAGGTGGCCCACCGAGTGGAGATGATCGCCCGCATGTCGCGGCAGAACACCGAAGCCATGCACGAGCTGGCCGACTCCGCCCAGCGCCTCGATCAGGTCGCCACCGCCATGCAGACATCGGTGGCGCGCTTCCAGGTGTGACCGAGCCTCCTTTCTGTGGGAGCGAATTCATTCGCGAAGGGCCGAGGCACAACCTCGTAGGGCGGGTGAAACCCGCGCGCCCCGATGCACCCCGCTGCCGGGTGGCACCCGACCTACGAAGCACGAGGCCGCCCGATGGCGATACGTCGCTCTTGTAGGTTGGGCTGAGGCACGAAGCCCAACGTGCCGATGTCGACCTTGCCGAGTTGGGCCTCGCTACGCTCGGCGCCAACCTACGGATGTGTGCCGCTGCTATGGGGTTTGGCATGGGTCAGCGGGTGAAACCCGCGAGCCCGATACACCCGACATACGGCCCTGAAAACGAAAACGACCAGGCCGCCCGAAGGCGGCCTGGTCGTTGAGGGGCTGCGTGAAGAGGGCTTAGCCGGCGGCCTGCACCACCTCCAGCAGGGCGGGCAGCGGCAGCGCCTGGGCGGCGGCGACGGTCAGCGCGATGCGGCTGCCGGATGCGTCCACCAATTGGCCGAGGCTCTCCACCGGCATCTGCATGGCGTTGAACTGCGCGTCCAGGCGCTTCAGGTCGCCGGCGGCTTCGATGGCCGCGTGCAGCGCCTTCTGGTCCATGGCCTGGGCGGTGTTGACGCTGATGGCGGTGTTGATCCCTGCCGCCTCCACCGCCTGCTGCAGGTTGCCGAAGGGCAGCTCGGCGCCGTTGAACTCGACGCTGAAGCGCTTGGTGTTGCCGGTGGCGTTGATGCTCAGCAGCAGCGCGCCCGCCCCCATCGCCTGAGCCGTGTTGACCTGGATATGGGTGTTGGTGCCCGCCGCCTCGATGGCCGCCAGCAAGCCCTTGTCATCGAGCTGCCCACCGTGGAAGGACAGGCCCAGGTGGGTGCCGTCGCCCGCCGCCTGCATCACCGCCTGCAGGGTGCCCTCGCTCATCGCCTGGGCGGAGTTGATGCCGATGCCGGTGCTGCCACCGGCACGCTCGACGGCCTGGAGGATGTTGGCCTCCAGCAGTTGCGCGCCGTTGAACTCGACGCCCAGCCCACCCTCCTTGGCCGCCGCGTCGATGATGCCCAGCAGGCGATCGATGGGCACCGCGTGCCCGCCGTTGATGTCGATGCCGACCTGGCGACCCGCCGCGTCCACCAGTTGGCGCAGCGCCTCGTCGTCGGCCTGGGCGCCGTTGAAGGCTACCCGCACCTGCTTGCCGTCACCGGCGGCGTTGATTACCGCGAGCAAGGCGCTGGTGTTGACCTCCTGGCCCTTGCCGATCTGGATGGCGGTCTTCTCGCCGGCGAAGCTGGTGGCCTGCTGCAGGTTGCGCGGCGTCAGGCGGGCGCCATCGAAGGCCAGCACCAGTTGCTTGTCGCTGCCGGCCGCGCTGACCACCGACAGCAGGTCACCGACGTCCAGGCCATGGGCGGCGTTAAAGGTAATGGTGGTGTTGTCGCCAGCAGCCTGGATCACCTGGCGCAGGACGTTGATGCCGACGGATGCGTCGAATTGCAGAGCAAGCTTCATGTGAGTACTCCTTGTGGCTTCCTCCCCGGGGCGACGGACCACCATACAGGCCTTGCCCGGCGGGACAAGGCCGGGAGATACACAGGGTGCGAGGGGGGATTCGGATAGTGCCGACGTCCCTTGGGGCGTCGACCGTAGGCCGTCACTCCCAGACGTCATTCACCCCCATCCGCTCGTTGCTCTCACGCCCCAGTTCACGCCCATCGCGCGCTTGCACCAGCGACTGTCCGAACGTCACCTGCTCGCCACTCACGCGGTTGCGCGCCGGCGCGTCGCGGGTGGGGCTCAGCAGCAGGCGCTGGTCATCGAGGTGGCGCACGCGGGTGCCGGCGGGGTAGTCCCAGTCGCCCAGGGCGTGGGGCTCGGCCAAGCGCCCGTCCCAGCGCAGCAGGTGGCGGTCGCCGTCGAGCATCAGGTTCAGCTCCAGCAGGCTCATGCCCTCCAGCGGCAGCGGCCCGGCGCTGTCGGACACCCGCAGGGTCCAGCCGTAACCGTTGCCGTAGACCAGGCTGCCCAGCGGCCACTCCAGCCCGAACAGCCGGCTGCCGGGCACCAGCGGGCAACGGTCGAAGTGCCAGCGCGACGGCTGCAAACGCTCCTCGACCTCGCGGCGGTACTCCACCCAGTCGTTGCCCGCGCAGGGCCAGCCCTCGACGACGCTGTCGCGCACCAGGCGCATGCGCGAGAACGAGTAGTGCAGCGGCAGCTCCAGGGCGTCCACCTCCAGCCCCAGCACCTGTTGTGGTTTGGGCAGCCAGGCCTCGATCAGGCTCTCCAGCCCGTGGGGCTGCGGCTGGTCCTGCCAGTCCAGCGGCTCGAAGGTGTCCAGGCGCACCTGGCTGCCCGCCGGGAAGACCAGCTCACCCAGTTGCAGGTCACGCTCCAGGCGCGGGTTGAGGGCATCGTGCTCGGCCTGCCTCTCCGCCTCCATGCGCCGCTCCTCGCAGAGCATCAGCACGCCCAGGGCGGCGAACCCCAACAGCAGCACGCCCAGCACCCCATAGCGCCAGGGCCGCGCCAGCACGTGGCGCCGCGAGCGCGGCAGGGCCAGCGCCAGCCCGAGCGCCAGCAGGCCGGGCACGGACAGTACGGCCAGCAACACGGCGATGCCGAAGATCAGGATGAAGGTGGGATCGGGACCGAAGATCATTGCGGATGCGCCCTCCATGGACAGGCGGCGCGACATGCTCGCAGATCGCCCCGCGCGGCGCCACGGCGGCGTTCGGCACCCACAAAAAGGCCCGGCGCTGAGGCCGGGCCCGGATGACGCGAGGCGGGATCAGCCCGCGGCGTAGGCCTGCTTGGCGCGGGCCGCGCTGGAGAGTTTCAGGCGGTAGCAGCCCCACATCACCAGCAACCACACCGGGATCGCATAGACCGACACCTTGATACCAGGAATCAGCAGCATCACGCCGAGGATGAACACCACGAAGGCCAGGCACAGCCAGTTGCCGAAGGGCGACCAGAAGGCGCGGAAGGCGGTGGGGATGCCTTCGCGATCCTTGTGCTGGCGGAACTTCAGGTGCGAGTAGCTGATCATCGCCCAGTTGATCACCAGCGCCGCCACCACCAGCGACATCAGCAGCTCCAGGGCGTTGTGCGGCACCACGTAGTTCACCACCACGGCGAGGAAGGTCACCAGCGCCGAGACCACCAGGGCGCGCACCGGCACGCCGCGCTTGTCCACGCGGGCCAGGGATTTCGGCGCATCACCCTGCTCCGCCAGGCCCACCAGCATGCGGCCGTTGCAGTAGGTGCCGCTGTTGTAGACCGAGAGCGCGGCGGTGAGTACCACGAAGTTCAGCAGGTGCGCGGCGGCGTCGCTGCCGATCAGCGCGAAGATCTTCACGAAGGGGCTGCCGCTGTAGGGGTCGCCGGCGCTGTTGATGCTGGCCAGCAGCGCATCCCAGGGGCTCAGGGAGAGCAGCACCACCAGGGCGCCGACATAGAAGATCAGGATGCGCCAGATCACCTGGTTGATCGCCTTGGGGATCACCTGGCCGGGCTTCTCGGCCTCGGCGGCGGTGAAGCCGAGCATTTCCAGGCCGCCGAAGGAGAACATGATGAAGGCCATCGCCATCACCAGGCCGCCGATGCCATTGGGGAAGAAGCCGCCGTGGGCCCAGAGGTTGGACACGGTCGCCTGCTCGCCGCCGGAGCCGCTGAACAGCAGCCAGCAACCAAGCACGATCATCCCGACGATGGCCACCACCTTGATCATGGCGAACCAGAACTCGGCCTCGCCGAACAGCTTCACGTTGGCCAGGTTGATGGCGTTGACCACCACGAAGAACACCGCAGCCGTCGCCCAGGTGGGCACCTCCGGCCACCAGAAGTGGATGTACTTGCCCACCGCGGTGAGCTCGGACATGCCCACCAGTATGTACAGCACCCAGCAGTTCCAGCCGGAGAGGAAGCCGGCGAAGCCGCCCCAGTACTTGTGGGCGAAATGGCTGAAGGAGCCGGCCACTGGCTCGTCGACGATCATCTCGCCGAGCTGGCGCATGATCAGGAAGGCGATGAAGCCGCAGATGGCGTAGCCGAGGATCATCGACGGCCCGGCGGACTTGAGCACCCCGGCCGAGCCAAGGAACAGGCCGGTGCCGATGGCGCCGCCGAGGGCGATCAGCTGGATATGGCGATTCTTCAGGCCGCGCTTGAGCGTGCCCTGGGATTGCGTGTCGTGCATGGCGTCACCTTTTGATTGTTGTCGTGACGGAAATCGGACCCGCAGCGCTTGTGGCGCGGCGGAATGGCAAGGCGGGTGAACCTTTCAGCGGGCGTCGGGCGGCACCTCCCCCCAGGCAGGGAGCGGTCGGGCACGACGATTCGCGTTGACAGGGATGCGCGCCGAGGCCGACGGGTCACAGGCGCAGGCGACGAAGGGGAATCCAGGCGCACGGGCGCCGGGCTGCAAGGCTGGGGTCATCGGGGACCTCCGGGTTTTGTTGTCATGGGCGTGGGCGGGGGCCGGCACGCGTGGCGGGGGCCATCACACCCGCCCGGAGGCGCGGAAACAAGGCACAGATACGCAGGGAAACTGTGATGGCCGCCTGGCCCGGCGGCAGCTTTTCCTTACGCCGGGCATACGCCCACGGCCCGCGCGGGGCCGGCGGGCGATGGCGTAATGAAAAGTTGACGGAGCGGTGTGCCAACGTGACGCCACGCCTGCCCGGTCAGTGCTGCAGGTGGCCGTAGAGCTTGGCGTAGAGCCCGCCGTCGGCGATCAGGCGTTGGTGGTCGCCGTCCTCGGCGATGCGCCCGCCGTCGAACACCAGCACCCGGTCCGCCTGCTTAACCGCGGACAGGCGGTGGGCGATGATCAGCGTGGTGCGCCCTTCGAGGAAGCGCGCCAGGGCCTGGTGCAGGGCGTATTCGGTGGCGGCGTCGAGTGCCGAGGTGGCTTCGTCGAGGATCACCACGCGCGGGTCGGCCAGCACCATGCGCGCCACCGCCAGGCGCTGGCGCTGCCCACCGGAAAGGCGCACGCCGGAACGCCCGACGATGCTGTCCAGCCCTTGCGGCAAGGCGCGGATGGTGTCGGCCAACTGGGCGATCTCCAGCGCGCGCCAGCAGGCCTCGTCACTGCGCTCGCGGCCCAGGGTGAGGTTGGCGCGCACGCTGTCGTTGAACAGCGCCGGGTGCTGCAGCACCACCGCCACATGCTCGCGCACGCGCTCCAGGCCGATCTCCTCCAGGCTGGCGCCGCCGAAGCGGATGGTTCCGGCCTGGGCGGTATAGAGGCCCAGCAGCAGCTGCACCAGGGTGCTCTTGCCGCCGCCGCTGGCGCCGACTATGGCCACCTTCTCGCCAGGGGCGATGGACAGGTCGAGGCCATCCAGCACCGGCTCGTCGCCATAGGCGAAACGCAGCCCTTCCACCTGCACGCCCACCGTCTCGCGGCCGGTGAAGGGGTCGACGCGGCTGGCATATTGCGGCTCGTCGGCGCGGGCCAATAGCTCGTTGATGCGCGTCAGGGCGCCACCTGCGGCGTAGTAGGAGTACTGCAGGCCGAGCAATTGCTCCACCGGGCCGATCATGAACCAGAGGTAGCTGAACACCGCCAGCATCTGGCCGATGGACAGGTCCGAGAACAGCACGGTGAGCATGGCCGCGGCGCGGAACACGTCGATGCCGAACTGGAACAGCAGGCCGCTGGTGCGCCCGGCGGCGTCGCTCTTCCATTGCGAAGCGACGGCGTAGTCACGCACTTCCTTGGCACGCAGGCCGAGGCGGCCGAGGAAGAAACCCTGGCGATTGCCGGCGCGCACTTCCTGGATGGCTTCCAGGGTTTCGGTCAGCGCCTGGGTGAAGCGCGAAGTGCTGTCGTTCTCCAGCTTCTTCAGGTGCTTGACCCGCTTGCCCAACTGCACCGTGGACCAGATCACCAGTGGGTTGAACAGCAGGATCAGCAGCGCCAGCTTCCAGTGCATCCACACCAGGATGCCGGCGGTACCGGCAAGGGTGAGCATGGCCACGAGGAAGCGGCTGAGGGTCTCGCCGATGAATTTGTCCAGGGTGTCCAGGTCGGTGACCAGGTGAGCGGAGACGGTGCCGCCCCCCAGGCTCTCGTACTCACCCAGGGAAATGCGCTTGAGGCGCTCGATCAGGCGCACGCGCAGGCGGTAGACGATGTCCTTCGACAGCCGCGCGAAGAGCCGCGCCTGCAGCACGTTGAACACCAGCGCCAGGCTGCGCAGCAACAGGGTGGTGACCAGCATCAGGCCGATGTAGCCGGCAGCTACCTGCCAGCCGTCGGGCAGGAAGCGGTCCATGAACTTCAGCGCGGCGTCGCCCTGCTTGAGCAGCACCTCGTCCACCAGCAGCGGCAGCAGCAGCGGGATGGGCACGCTGCACAGGGTGGCGAAGACCGCCACCAGGTTGGCCAGCCACAGGGCCTTCCTGTGACGCAGGGCGAGGCGGCGGATCTCCGCCCAACTGAGGCGATCAGGCATGGGTCGCACGCTCCAGCCAGCGGGCCAGCAGCGGCGCGAGTTCATCCAGGCCCTGGTAGCCGTTGGTCAGCAGCGCCAGCTGGCCATCACGTTCGGCGAGCAGCGTGGGAAAGCCGGCGATGCCCAGGTCCTGCACCCAGGTGAAGTCCTCGGCGGTGGCCTGGTGCGCGGCAGCGCCATCGAAGGCCTCGGCGAACTCGATACGCGGGATGCCGGCCGCCTCGGCCAGCTCCACCAGCACCGCCGCCTGGGTCACGTCGCGACCCTCGGCGTAGAAGGCATGCTGGATCAGCTTGACCAGCGGCCAGGTGGCCTCTTCGTGCAACGAGCGGGTCACCACCAGGGCGCGGCAGACCGGCTCGGTGTCGTAGACGAAACCGTCCGGCAACGCGTCCTCGAAGCGGAAGGGCTGGCCGGTGGCGTCATGCACCGCATGCCAGTGTTCGAGGATGTAGCGCCGGGTATTGGGGTCGAGCGAGGCGCCCTGGCCGGTGCGCAGGCCGCCCGCCACCAGGTGCATGGGGACGCCGGCCGCACGGGCCTGCTCTGCGAGGGCATCGGCCACCGGGGCGAAGCCCCAGCACCAGGAACACATCGGGTCCATCACGTAGAGCAGGCGGGTCTTGGGCATCGGGCTCTCTCAACTCTCCATGGGCTGGCGCGGGTTGCGACCTATCGGGTGCGGCAGGTTGCGTTCCTTGGCCAGTTCGATCTGCTTCTGCCGCTCACGGGCCCCGGCGCGGGTCTTCTCGCTGAGGCTGTCCCAGCAATGGGGGCAGCTGATGCCGGGGGCGTAATGGGGCGATTGGCGATCCTCGACCGAGATCGGGTTGCGGCAGGCGTGGCACTGGTCGAAGTCGCCCTCGGTCAGATCGTGGCGCACGGTGACGCGGTTGTCGAAGACGAAGCAGTCGCCGCGCCAGAGGGTGTCCGCCTCGGGCACCTCTTCCAGGTACTTGAGGATGCCGCCCTTGAGGTGGAAGACCTCCTCGAAGCCTTCGCCCAGCATGTAGGCCGAGGCTTTCTCGCAGCGGATGCCGCCGGTGCAGAACATCGCGACCTTCTTGTGCACCGCCGGGTCGTAGTGCTCGCGCACGTACTCGGGGAATTCGCGGAACGACTTGGTCTTGGGATCGACCGCGCCCTCGAAGGTGCCGATGGCCACCTCGTAGTCGTTGCGGGTGTCGATCAGCAGCACCTCGGGGTCGCTGATCAGGGCGTTCCAGTCCTGCGGCTCGACGTAGGTACCCACGCGCTGGTTGGGATCGACGCCGGGCACGCCCAGGGTGACGATCTCCTTTTTCAGCTTGACCTTGGTGCGGTAGAAGGGCTGCTCGTCGCAGTAGGACTCCTTGTGGTCGAGGTCGATGAAGCGCGGGTCGACCTTGAGCCAGGCAAGCAGCGCGTCAATGCTCTCGCGGGTGCCGGAGACGGTGCCGTTGATGCCCTCCTCCGCCAGCAGCAGCGTGCCCTTGATGTCGTTCTCGAGCAGGGTCTTGAGCAGGGGTTCGCGCAGGGCGACGTAGTCTTTCAGGGAGACGAACTTGTAGAGCGCCGCGACGACGATCCGGGACATGGTGATTTCCTCCAGTGGTCGCCCACGCAAAGGGCGGACCGGGTGACAAAAACGACAGCGCCGGCAAGGCCGGCGCTGGGGGCGGATTCTAGCAAAAAGCGCAGCCGGGAAACTGCGTGAAAAGGTCTCAGGCGACTTGTGGTGCGGGACGGCGTCTTCAGCCAGGGGAGAGAGGCTTCACGGAAGGCACGAGTCCCGCCAAGCCTCCGGCTGGACATGACCTGTAGGGTGGAGGTCGCTCTTTACCTCCACCAGGCGGAGTCGAGCGAGGCACGCGCTCATGCCAGGGGGTGTGCCGCGCAGGGTGCACGCACCGAACCAGGCAGCTTCAAGCGGGGCTCAAACCGGGAGGGCGGTGGGCTGAAGAAAGGCACCCGGGCACGGAGCCGTGCCCGGGAAACATCGATCAGAGATCGTGCTTGCTGCCGCCCTTGCAGGTGGGCGAATCCGGTGCGGCGCCTTGCGCAGCCCACTCCTCGGGGGTGTAGGTGTGCAGGGCCAGGGCATGGAACTGCCCCATCAGCTCACCCAGGGTGGCGTAGGCCCTCTGGTGGCGCTTGACCGCATTGAGCCCGGCGAACACCGGGCTGACGATCACCGCCTTGTAGTGGGTCTCCAGGCCGCGGCTGTGCATGTGGCTCTCGTCCAGCACCTCCAGGTGCTGGGGTTCGAGGGCCGCGAACGCGGCGAGGATTCGATCACGCATGCTCATGCAGGGCTCCGCTTACTTCTTCTTC
>BATO01000103.1 GCA_000474255.1 Aquipseudomonas alcaligenes MRY13-0052 | reverse complement strand
AAAGCAGCGGCAAGCTCCAAGCCTCAAGCTGCAAGAAAACGACACACTGCAAGAACGACAAAGGGCGCCTAGGCGCCCTTTGTGCTTGCAGCTTCGAGCTGGCAGCCCCCGCGCGTCAGCGCGGCATATTGCGCGCGTAGAAGATTTCCAGCATCTCGTGCCGAACACGCTCTTCGACCTGCTTGCGCTGCTCAGCGGTCAGGTTGGAGGTCGCGTCGCCGAACAGGTAGTTGTCCAGGTCGAAGTTCTTCAACAGCATCTTGGTGTGGAACAGGTTCTCCTGGTACACGTTCACGTCCGTCATCTGGTACGCGTCTTGGGTATCGTCGGAGAGGTAGTTCTGGATCGAGTTGATCTCGTGGTCGATGAAGTGCTTCTTGCCTTCCACATCGCGGGTGAAGCCACGCACGCGATAGTCGACGGTGACGATGTCCGAGTCGAACTGGTGGATCAGGTAGTTGAGCGCCTTCAGGGGCGAAATCACACCGCAGGTGGAAACGTCGATGTCCACGCGGAAGGTCGCGATCCCCGACACCGGATGGATTTCCGGGTAGGTGTGAACGGTGATGTGGCTCTTGTCCAGGTGGGCCAGGATGGTCTCGGGCAACGGACCGGGGGATTCCTCGATCTGGCTGTCGGTGGGGGTCACCGGCTGCTCGGAAATGAGAATGGTCACGCTGGCGCCCTGGGGATCGTAATCCTGGCGGGCAATGTTGAGGATGTTCGCACCTATGATGTCGACCACGTCGGTGAGGATCTGGGTCAGGCGTTCAGCGTCGTACTCTTCATTGATGTACTCGACGTAGGCCTGCTGGTCCTCGGGGGTCTCTGCATAGCAGATGTCATAGATGTTGAAGCTCAAGGTCTTCGTCAGGTTATTGAACCCGTGGAGCTTGAGTTTGCTTTTCACCGTTGGGAACTCTCTGTTCATTGCGGCCCTGCCGCGTGGTTGAGCATGCCCGTCAGAAGCGCACAGTGACTTCTGCGTAGGACGGTTTACACCTCTTCGCGATGGCGATTGTGGTTATCGGTTCTGGGGCGAATTACCCCGGAAAAACGAGGGGGCGCATTATGCAGATGACGGGCGTCACCTGCCAGAGTCTGCGCCCCGAATGTGATGATTGGGTGTCGGTGGGTCAGCCGAGTTCGACGATTTCGTAATCGTGGGTGATCTCGACGCCGGCGCGGCCGAGCATGATCGACGCGGAGCAGTACTTCTCGGCCGAGAGCTCGACGGCGCGCTTGACCTGCGCCTCCTTCAGGCCGCGGCCCTTGACCACGAAGTGCACGTGGATCTTGGTGAAAACCTTGGGGTCCTCGTCGGCGCGCTCGGCTTCGAGGAAGGCCTCGCAGCTCTCCACCGGCTGGCGGGATTTCTTGAGAATGCTCACCACGTCGAAGTTGGTGCAGCCACCCAGGCCGATGAGTAGCATCTCCATCGGGCGCACGCCGAGATTGCGGCCACCACTCTCCGGCGGGCCGTCCATCACTACGGCATGACCACTGCCGGACTCGCCGACGAACAGGGCTTCTCCCGCCCACTGGATACGCGCTTTCATCGCCAGACTCCAGGCTGAAAAAAAGGGTCGCCAGCTTATCACAGCGCCTGGAAAGGCCGCGTGTCACATACGTTGGTCGTTTAGTTCCCCGCCAGTTGTTACCTGCGTCTCAAATTCGGATCACCGGTCACGAACCGTCTGTTAAGCTGACGCCGGATAACTGGCACACTTAGCCAGATAACTAATAAGAAAGTGCCTGTTGGACAAAGGCTTACCTTTAAAATTTCGGGACTCGGGCATGGTAGCTATTACCCTCACACCAAAGATCAAGAACCTCGACAAGCTGCTAGCGCACTGTCATCGCCGCCGTTATACGGCAAAGAGCACCATCATCTATGCGGGCGACCGCTGCGAGACGCTCTTCTTCATCATCAAAGGCTCGGTCACCATCCTCATCGAGGATGACGACGGCCGCGAAATGATCATCGCCTATCTCAACTCCGGGGACTTCTTCGGTGAGATGGGGTTGTTCGAAAAGGAAGGTACCGAGAAGGAACGCAGTGCCTGGGTACGGGCCAAGACGGAATGCGAAGTGGCTGAGCTCAGCTACGCCAAGTTCCGCGAGCTGACCCAACAGGATCCGGAGATTCTCTACGCCCTGGGCAGCCAGATGGCAGACCGCCTGCGCAACACCACGCGCAAGGTTGGCGACCTGGCATTCCTCGACGTCACCGGTCGTGTCGCTCGCACCCTGCTGGACCTGTGCAAGCAACCCGACGCCATGACGCACCCGGATGGCATGCAGATCAAGATCACCCGTCAGGAGATCGGTCGCATCGTCGGTTGCTCACGTGAAATGGTCGGTCGCGTACTCAAGAGCCTGGAGGAACAGGGCCTGGTACACGTGAAAGGCAAGACCATGGTGGTATTCGGTACCCGCTAAGACGCGCACATGAAAAAGCCGGCAGGACGCCGGCTTTTCCATGTGCACTTCCAGTCAATCAGGATCGATCGCCCGGCTCACCCCGCCACGCTCGGGGAAGAACAGCCGGCGTAGTTCCGTGCCCGGTTCCTCGGCACGCATGAACGCCTCGCCCACCAGGAAGCCGAACACCTCGCTGACTTCCATCAGTTCCACGTCCGCACGGTTGAGGATGCCGCTCTCGGTGATCACCAGGCGATCACGCGGGATCATCGGCAGCAGGTCCAAGGTGATATCCAGGCTCACCTCGAAGGTGTGCAGGTTGCGGTTGTTGATACCCACCAGCGGCGTATCCAGGGTGTTCAGCGCACGCTCCAGCTCATCGCCATCGTGCACCTCCACCAGTACATCGAGCCCCACATCCTTGGCGGTCTTCGCCAGCTCGGCCATCTGTGCATCGGACAGCGCGGAGACGATCAGCAGCACGCAGTCGGCACCCAGCGCACGCGCCTCGACCACCTGGTAGGGGTCGATGAGGAAATCCTTGCGGATCACCGGCAACGAGCAGGCCGCGCGGGCCTCCTGCAGGTAGGCGTCGGCGCCCTGGAAGAAATCGACATCGGTCAGCACCGAGAGGCAGGTAGCGCCGCCGTCCTGGTAGCTGCGGGCGATCTGCGCCGGCACGAAATTCTCGCGGATGACGCCCTTGCTCGGGGAGGCCTTCTTGATCTCGGCGATCACCGCCGGCTGCTTGCGTGCAGCCTGCTCCAGCAACGCACGGGCAAAACCGCGGGGTGCATCGGCGGCACGGGCCAGCGCCTCGACTTCCGCCAGCGGCACGCGCAGGCGACGCTCGGCGACTTCCTCGGCCTTGCGGGCCAGGATCTTTTCAAGAACGGTAGGGATGCTCACGCTTCATTCTCCACTCGGAACACCGCGGTAAAGGAGGCCAGTTCTTCCAGCTTCTCGCGGGCGAGGCCGGTGTGCAGTGCGTCATGGGCGAGCTGCACGCCCTCTTTGAAGGTGCTCGCGTGGTCCGCCGCATAAAGCGCGGCACCGGCGTTGAGCACGATCATCTCGGCAGCCTTCTGGCCGTTCTCGGTCTTGCGACGGCCCAGGGCGTCGCGGATCAGTTCCAGCGACTGCTGCGGGCTGTCCACGGCGAGGCCGATCAGGCTCTGGCTCTTGATGCCGAAGTCCTCGGGCTGCACCTGGTACTCGGTGACCACCCCGTCCTTGAGTTCGGCGACATGGGTCGGAGCCGCGAGGCTGATCTCGTCCAGGCCATCCTTCGAATGCACCACCAGGATGTGTTCGCTGCCCAGGCGCTTGAGCACCTCGGCCAACGGGCGGCACAGCGCCTGGCTGAATACGCCGACCACCTGGTGCTTCACACCGGCCGGATTCGTAAGCGGGCCGAGCATGTTGAACAGGGTGCGCAGCCCCAGCTCGCGACGCGGGCCGGCGGCGTACTTCATCGCCTTGTGATGGACCTGGGCGAACATGAAGCCAACGCCGACGTGCTCGATGCAGCGCGCCACCTGTTCGGGCTTCAGGTCCAGGTAGATGCCGGCCGCTTCCAGCACGTCGGCGCTGCCGGTCTTGCCGGACACCGCGCGGTTGCCGTGCTTGGCGACCTTGCCCCCTGCGGCGGCGACCACGAAGCTCGCCGCCGAGGAGACGTTGAAGATGTTGGCGCCGTCGCCACCAGTGCCGACCACGTCGACCACCCGGGCCAGGGAGCCCAGTTCGACACGGCTGGCCAGCTCGCGCATCACCGAGACCGCACCGACGATCTCGTCGATGGTCTCGCTCTTCATGCGCATCCCCATGAGGAAGGCGCCGATCTGTGCGTCGGTGCATTGGCCGGTCATGATCAGGCGCATCACGTCCTGCATTTCCTCGGTGGTCAGGTCCAGCTGGTTGACCACACGGTTGAGGGCTTCCTTGATATCCATCTCAGCGCACCCCGCCTTGTTGCTTGAGGAAATTGGCCAGCAGCTCGTGGCCCTGCTCGGTGAGTATGGATTCCGGATGGAATTGCACACCCTCGATGTTCAGCGTCTTGTGGCGCAGGCCCATGATCTCGTCCACGGCGCCGTCGGCGTGCTGGGTCCAGGCGGTGATCTCCAGGCACTCTGGCAGCGTCTCGCGCTTCACCACCAGGGAGTGGTAGCGGGTCACGGTGAGCGGGTTGTTCAGCCCTTCGAACACGCCCAGGTCCTCGTGGAACACCGGGCTGGTCTTGCCATGCATGGCCTGGCGCGCACGCACCACGTCACCACCGAAGGCCTGGCCGATGCTCTGGTGACCCAGGCACACGCCGAGGATCGGCAGCTTGCCGGCGAAGTGGGTGATCACCTCCAGCGACACGCCCGCCTCGGTGGGCGTGCAGGGGCCAGGGGAAACCACGATGCGCTCGGGGTTCAGGGCTTCGATCTCGGCGACGGAGAGTTCGTCGTTGCGGATCACATGGACATCAGCACCCAGTTCGCCCAGGTACTGCACCACGTTGTAGGTAAAAGAGTCGTAGTTATCGATCATCAGCAACATGGAGCGATCCTCAGGCGTCGGTCTTGGCGGTCTGTTCGGCGAGAGCCACGGCACGGAACATGGCGCGGCGCTTGTTCAGCGTCTCCTCCCATTCCAGTGCCGGGACCGAGTCGGCGACGATTCCCGCGCCTGCCTGCACGTGCAGTTGGCCGTCCTTGATGACCGCCGTGCGAATCGCGATGGCGGTGTCCATATTGCCGTTCCAGGCCAGGTAGCCCACGGCGCCGCCGTAGACGCCACGCTTGACCGGTTCGAGCTGGTCGATGATCTCCATCGCGCGGATCTTCGGCGCCCCGGAGAGGGTGCCGGCCGGCAGGATGGCGCGCAGCGCATCCATCGCCGAGACGCCGTCCTTCAGCTGCCCGGTGACGTTGGAGACGATGTGCATCACGTTGGAGTAGCGCTCGATCACCATCTTCTCGGTGACCTTCACCGAGCCAGTGGACGAGACGCGGCCGACATCGTTGCGGCCCAGGTCGATGAGCATCAGGTGCTCGGCGAGTTCCTTGGCGTCGGAGAGCAGGTCCTCCTCCAGCGCCAGGTCGGCTTCCTCGGTGGCGCCACGCGGGCGGGTGCCGGCGATGGGGCGCACGGTGACCAGGCCGTCCTCGACTCGCACCAGCACCTCCGGCGAGCTGCCCACCACGTGGAAGTCACCGAAGTTGAAGAAGTACATGTAGGGCGTCGGGTTGAAGCAGCGCAGCGCCCGGTACAGGTCGATGGGCGCGGCCTTGAAATCGATGGTCATGCGCTGGGAGATCACCACCTGCATGCAGTCGCCGGCGAGGATGAACTCCTTGATCTCGCGTACCGCCTGCTCGTACTCCTCACGGGTGGAGCTGGAGCGGTAGGGCAGGTCCTCGGAGAACTGCAGCGCCGGGTCCACGCCCAGGCGCGGGGTGATCGGCAGGCGCAGCTTCTGGCGCAGCTCGGCGAGGGCCGCCTGGCCCTGCTCGAAGGCGTCGGGGGCGCTCGGGTCCACCAGCACGATGGCGTGCAGCTTGCCGGCCAGGTTGTCGAACACCACCACGGCGTCCGAAACCATCAGCAGGATGTCCGGGGTGCCCAGCGGATCGGGGTTCGGGCAGTTGGCCAGGCGCTTCTCGACGTAGCGCACGCAGTCGTAGCCGAAGTAACCCACCAGCCCGCCATTGAAGCGCGGCAGCCCGGCGATGGGCGCCACCTTGTAGCGATCCTTGAAGCTTTCGACGAAGCCCAGCGGGTCTTCGCTCTCCTGGCTTTCCACGACCTGGCCGTCGACGCTCACGCTGACCTGGTGGCCATGGGCACGCAGGACGGTGCGGCTTTCCAGCCCGATGATCGAGTAGCGGCCCCACTTCTCGCCGCCCTGTACCGATTCGAGCAGGTAGGAGAAGGGCGTGTCGGCCAGCTTCAGGTAGAGGGAAAGGGGGGTGTCGAAATCCGCCAGGGTTTCGAACGCGAGCGGGATGCGGTTGTAGCCTTCAGCGGCCAAACGCAGGAATTCATCGCGGGTCATGATCAGCCTCGTGGGCGAGGAGCCCGGAGGCTCCTGGAGAAAAAACGTCGGTGTGCAAACGCGCCGGAGTATCCGGCCAGAATCAAATCAGGCGCGCCAGCGCCAACGGGCCGCGGCCTTGATGATCTTCATTCCGGCTCGTTCGAGCCAACGCTTGCAGGGAACCAGCACGTTTCTATCTCTGTGAGGCAGATGATCTGGGGAGTCGGGCGACATTAGCGCAGCGCCGTTTGCCGCGCAACCGCCAGGCAGCAGCTCACGCAGGTCGTCCACCACCAGGGCCGGCTCCTCTTCGCTGATGGGCCGTCCGTGGTTGTAGCCGTAGCTCAAGGCCACGCACTGCACGCCGGCCGCCTTGGCTGCCAGCACATCGTTGCGCGAGTCACCGATGAACAGCGACTCGGTGCGGCTGGTGCCGGTCATGTGCATCACATGGAGCAGTGCCGCCGGGTCGGGCTTCTGCTGGGGCAGGGTGTCGCCGGCGATGATCAGCGGGAAGTAACGACCGAGCTTCATCTCGTCCAGCAAGGGGGCGACGAAGCGCTCCGGCTTGTTGGTGATCAGCGCCAGCTCGACGCCTTTCTTCTTCAGCCACTTGAGGGTCTCGGCGACGCCCGGGTAGACCACCGTCAGCGAATGGCTGTCGGCGTAAGCCTCCATGAATATCTCCAGCGCCTTCTCGGCGTCCTCGTCATGCACGGCGGCATGATCGAGGCCACCGGCCAGGGCGCGGCGCACCAGCACCCGGGCACCGTTGCCGACCCATTCGCGCACCTGCTCGATACCCGCGGCCGGGCGGCCCAGGGTGACGAGCATGCGGTCGATGGCGGCAGCAAGGTCGGGCACCGAATCCACCAGGGTGCCGTCCAGGTCGAACATCACCAGGCGCGGCAGGCGCCCGTCGAACAGCCGCTGCAGGGCGCTCATCAGGCCTGGGCCAGCTCGGCGCGCATGGCGGCGATGACTTCGGCGTAGTCCGGCGTGTTGAAGATGGCCGAGCCGGCGACGAAGGTGTCGGCGCCCGCCGAGGCGATCTCACGGATGTTCTTCACGTTGACGCCACCGTCGATCTCCAGGCGGATATCGCGGCCGGAGGCGTCGATCAGCGCGCGCGCCTCACGCAGCTTGTCGAGGGTCCCGGGGATGAACTTCTGCCCGCCGAAGCCGGGGTTCACGCTCATCAGCAGGATCATGTCGACCTTGTCCATCACGTACTTCAGTGCATCCAGGCCCGCTGCCGGGTTGAACACCAGGCCGGCCTTGCAGCCGCCGTCGCGGATCAGTTGCAGGGAGCGGTCGACGTGCAGGGAGGCTTCCGGGTGGAAGGTGATGTAGGTGGCGCCGGCCTCGATGAAGTCGCCGATGATGCGATCCACCGGCGAGACCATCAGGTGCACGTCGATGGGCGCGGTGACGCCGTACTTGCGCAGCGCCGAGCAGACCATCGGGCCGATGGTCAGGTTGGGCACGTAGTGGTTGTCCATCACGTCGAAGTGGACGATATCGGCGCCAGCGGCGAGCACGTTGTCGACTTCCTCGCCCAGGCGGGCGAAATCGGCGGAAAGGATCGACGGTGCGATGGCGAAGGGTTGCATGACAGACCTCGGAGCAGAATCACGGTGGCGCGGATTGTAGCCTGAGTCCGCCTCCATGGCTTTGTCATACATCAGCGATGCCCCACCACAGTGCAAACGGGGAGCCTTGGCTCCCCGTTTCCGACCTGTCGCGCCGTTACTCGGGCATCGACGTACGCAGTTTTTCGCTGCGCCCGCGCAGCCACTCCAGCACCAGCAACAGCACCACGGAGAAGCCGATCAGCAGGGTGGCCGCCGCCGCGATGGTGGGGCTGAGGTTCTCGCGGATGCCGCTGAACATCTGCCTCGGCAGGGTGGCCTGCTCGGGGCCAGCGAGGAACAGGGTCACCACCACTTCGTCGAAGGAGGTGGCGAAGGCGAACAGCGCCCCCGAGATCACCCCCGGGGCGATCAGCGGCAGGGTCACGCGGAAGAACGCGGTCAGCGGCGGCGCACCCAGGCTGGCGGCGGCGCGCACCAGGTTGTGGTTGAAGCCCTGCAAGGTGGCCGACACGGTGATGATGACGAAGGGCACACCGAGCACCGCGTGCACCAGGATCAGCGACAGGTAGCTGTTGCCCAGCCCCAGCGGGGCGAAGAACAGGTAGCTGGCGACACCGATGATCACCACCGGCACCACCATCGGCGAGATCAGCAGGCTCATCACCAGCGCCTTGCCGCGGAACTCGCCCCGGGTCAGGCCGATGGAGGCCAGGGTGCCGAAGACCATCGCCAGCAAGGTCGCGGCCGGGGCGACGATGATGCTGTTGGTCAGCGCGCGCATCCACTCGGCCGAGCCGAAGAAGTCCGCGTACCAGCGCAGGGAGAAGCCCTGCAGCGGGTAGACCAGGAAGGTGCCCGAGTTGAACGACAGCGGGATGATCACCAGCACCGGCAGGATCAGGAACAGCAGCACCAGGCCGCAGAGGATGCGCAGGGTGTAGAACCACAGGCGCTCGACCGGGGACATGTAGGGACTCAGCATTTCTTATCTCCTCAACCCAGGCGCAGGCGGCCGGCGCCCACCAACCAGCTGTAGACGACGTAGAGCACCATGGTGGCCAGCAGCAGCATGCCGCCCAGGGCCGTGGCCATGCCCCAGTTGATAGTGGTGTTGGTGAAGAAGGCGACGAAGTAGCTGACCATCTGGTCGTTCGGGCTGCCCAGCAGCGCCGGGGTGATGTAGTAGCCGATGGACAGGATGAACACCAGCAGGCAGCCCGCGCCGACACCCGCCACGGTCTGCGGGAAATACACGCGCCAGAAGCTGGCGAAGGGGTGGCAGCCGAGGGAGATCGCCGCACGCATGTAGGTGGGCGAGATGCCCTTCATCACGCTGTAGATCGGCAGGATCATGAACGGCAGCATGATGTGCACCATCGCCACGTAGACGCCGGTGCGGTTGAACACCAGTTGCAGCGGCTGGTCGATCAGCCCGAGCTTGAGCAGCGCCCCGTTGATCAGGCCGCCGGACTGCAGCAGCACGATCCAGGCCGCCACGCGTACCAGGATCGAGGTCCAGAACGGCAGCAGCACCAGGATCATCAGCAGGTTGCTCTTGCGCGTCGGCAGGTTGGCCAGCAGGTAGGCCAGCGGATAGGCCAGCACCAGGCAGATGAGGGTGATCACCGCGCCCATCCAGAAGGTGCGGGTGAAGATGTCCAGGTAGATGGCCTGGTCGGGCGTCGCCGGGGCGACTTCGCCGAGGTCGTCGATGCGATGGTCGACGGCCGCCAGCAGGTAATAGGGGGTCAGGCTGGAGGCGTTGCGGCGGATCGCCTGCCAGTAGGCCGGGTCGCCCCAGCGCTCGTCGAGGCCCTCCATCGCGTCCTTGTAGGAAGCGGGGGTTTCCTTGAACGGCAGTGCGCGAGCGGTCTTGGCCATCAGGCTGCGATAGCCGGCCAGCTCCATGTTCAGGCGCTTGGAAAGATCGCCGACGGTCTGGTTCTTGCGCGCAGCAGCCAGGTCTTCGGCCAGGGCCTTGTAGGCCGGCTCATCGGGCAGCGCCTTGCCGTCCCAGGCGGAGATCGCCTCGACGGTACGCGGCAGCGCGCCGACCACCTCGGGGTTGCTCACGCTCTTGTAGAGCAGGGTGCCGATGGGGACCAGGAAGGTCAGCAGGAGGAACAGCAGCAGCGGCAGGATCAGGGCCTGGGACTTCAGGCGGTTGACCCGCTCGGCACGCGCGAGGCGTTGCTTGAGGGTCGGGCCGGCAACGAGGGTGGCCATGGCGAACTCCGGTGGATCTCTGGGTACTCCCCTCCCCCGCGAGGAGGAGGGGATGTGCTGGGTGGCCGGTTACTTGGCGGCCCAGGAGTTGAAGCGTTGTTCCAGCTGCTCGCCGTAGTCGGCCCAGAAGGTCACGTTCATGGCGACCTGGTCCTTGATGTTCTCAGGCGTGGTCGGCATGTCCTTGAGCAGGCCCTTGTCCAGCAGCGGTACCGCCTGCTTGTTGGCCGGACCGTAGGCGATGTTCTCGGAGTAGATCTTCTGCTGCTCGGGCTTGACCGAGAAGGCGATGAACTTCAGCGCGGCTTCCTGATCCTTGGCGCCCTTCGGGATAGCCCAGGCGTCGAAGTCGTAGATGCCGCCGGTCCATACCACCTTGAGGTTGCTCTCCTTCTGCACCGCAGCGATGCGGCCGTTGTAGGCGGAGCTCATGACCACGTCACCGGAGGCAAGGAACTGCGGCGGCTGGGCGCCGGCTTCCCACCACTGGATGCTCGGCTTGATCTGGTCGAGCTTCTTGAAGGCGCGATCCTGGCCTTCCTTGGTGGCGAGCACGGTGTAGACGTCCTTGGGCGCGACGCCGTCGGCCATCAGGGCGAACTCCAGGGTGTACTTGGCGCCTTTGCGCAGGCCGCGCTTGCCCGGGAATTTGCCGGTGTCCCAGAAGTCGGCCCAGCTGGTGGGGGCGCTCTTCAGCTTGTCGGCGTTGTAGGCGAGCACGGTGGACCAGACGAAGAAGCCCACGCCGCAGGGCTGCACGGCGCCGGGAACGAAGTCCTCGGCCTTGCCGAACTGCGCCGGGTCCAGCTCCTCGAACAGGCCCTCGTCACAGCCACGGGCCAGCTCGGGGGATTCGACCTCCACCAGGTTCCAGGAAACGCTGCCGGTATCGACCATGGCTTTCACCTTGGCCATCTCACCGTTGTACTCGCCGGCGATGATCTTGTTGCTGGTGGACGCCTGGAAGGGTTCGTAGAACGCCTTCACCTGGGCATTCTTGTTCGCGCCGCCGAATGAAACGACGGTCAGGTCGGCTGCCATGGCCTGTGCGGCGCATGCCAGCCCCAACGCAAGGGCAGTGAGCTTCAAGGATTTGGACATTGTTGTTTTCTCCATAGTGCTGGGTGGGTAATGCCGGGGTGCCGCCGCGTCGTCAGTCCGCTATCAGCGGGTCCAGTGCGCGCACGTGCTCCACTTGCCAACCGAGGGACACCACGTCGCCTACCGCCAATGCGGGGTCGAGCTCGGCAATGGGTTGCTTGACGAAGAAATCGGGCTTGCCACACACCTCCATGCGGATGCGTACGTGGTCGCCCAGGTAGACGAACTCCTCGACGCGGCCGGAGAAGCGGTTCGCGCAGCGCTCGCTGCCACCGTTCAGGCGTATCCGTTCGGGGCGGATCGACAGGGTCACCGGCTCGCCCGGCTGGCCGACGTTCACCGCCAGCGCCTCGACCTTCTCGCCACGGGCCAGGCTGACCACGCAGCGCTCGCCATCACGGCTGACCAGTTGGCCGTTGAGGCGGTTGTTCTCACCGATGAAGTTGGCCACGAAGGTGTTGCTGGGGGCTTCGTAGAGCTCGCGGGGCGGGGCGATCTGCTGGATCTCGCCCTGATGGAACACCGCCACGCGGTCGGACATGGTCAGCGCCTCGCCCTGGTCGTGGGTCACGTACACCACCGTCACGCCCAGGCGCTGGTGGATGTGCTTGATCTCCATCTGCATGTGCTCGCGCAGCTGCTTGTCGAGCGCACCCAGCGGCTCGTCCATCAGCACCAGTTGCGGCTCGAACACCAGGGCGCGGGCCAGGGCCACGCGCTGCTGCTGGCCGCCGGAGAGCTGGGCCGGGTAGCGGTTGCGGAAGGCGTCGAGCTGGACCATGGACAGCGCGCGCTTCACGCGTTCGCTGATGTCGGTCTTGTTCATGCCGCGCACGGTGAGCGGGAAGGCCAGGTTCTCGGCCACCGTCATGTGCGGGAACAGCGCGTAGTTCTGGAACACCATGCCGATGTCGCGCTTGTGCGGCGGCACGTTGTTGATCGAACGCCCGGCCAGAAGGATCTCGCCATTGGTCGGGGTCTCGAACCCGGCGAGCATCATCAGGCTGGTGGTCTTGCCAGAGCCGGAGGGGCCCAGCAGGGTCAGGAACTCGCCTTTGCGAATATCCAGGTTGAGGTCTTTGACGATGAGCGACTCGCCGTCGTAGCTCTTTTGCACGCCACGGAAGCTGACCAGTACATCGTTCGCCGGAATGGAGGCCATCACCGCACCTTTGTGATTTTTGTTTATGCCGTCCCCAGAGACTAGAGAAGCCGGCAAGCCACGCAAATCGGGCGCTATGAGAGATTGCTATAAGGGCGGCGGAGGATCGCGTGTAGGGCGAGCCCTACAATTCCCAGCGGGTCGATCAGGTATTCAGACCAGCTTGTGCTCCACCGCGTACTTGACCAGATCGGCCACCGAATGGGCGCCGAGCTTCTGCATCAGGCGCGCCTTGTGGGTGCTCACGGTCTTGCCGCTGACTGCCAGGTGCTGGGCGATCTCGTTGACGCCCTCGCCCTTCACCAGGCGCTCGAACACCGAGAACTCGCGCTCGGACAACAGCGCGTGGGGCGGGCGCGAATCGGTCAGGCCCACTTCGAACACCATGCGGTCGGCCAGCTCGGGGTCGATGTAGCGGCCACCGGACGCAACCTTGCGGATGGCGGTGAGCAGCAGCGCCGGGTCGCTGTCCTTGGTGGCGTAGCCGGCAGCGCCGATCTTCAGCGCGCGCGCCGCCATCTGCACCTCGTCGTGCATCGACAGCACCAGCACCGCCGGCGGGTTGGTCAGGGCACGGATACGCGGAATGGCCTCCAGACCGTTGACGCCGGGCATGGAGATGTCCAGCAGCACCACCTCGCAAGGCGTCTGCCGCAGGGTGTCGAGCAACTGCTCGCCATTGCCCGCCTCACCCACCACGCACAGGTCCTTGGCCAGGCCGATCAACTGCTTGATGCCCTCGCGGACGATGGTGTGGTCTTCGGCCACCAGTACTCGGATCACGCGTTCTTCTCCTTGTCCAAAGCGATGCGCACCACCAGCGTGGCGCCTTCCCCCGGCTGGCTGTCGATCGACAGGTCGCCGCCCAGCATCAACACCCGCTCGCGCATGCCGACGAGGCCGAAGGATACGCCCGGTCGGCAGGCAGCGGGGTCGAAGCCCGCGCCATCGTCGCTGACGATCAATTGCAGGCTGCCGTCCTCCAGCTCCAGCGCCACGTCCACGCTATGGGCCTGGGCGTGGCGCATGACGTTGGTCAGTGCCTCCTGGAGGATACGGAACAGGCCGATGGCCTTGGCGTCCGACAGCTGCGGCAGCACCTCCGGCACCCGCACCAGGCAGGGGATGCCGGTGCGCGCCTCGAAGCGCCGTGCCTGCCACTCGATGGCCGAACCGATGCCGGCGTCGAGGATGGGCGGGCGCAAGGCCGTGGCCACATCGCGCACCAGCTGGAAGAGCTGGGCGATGAGGCGTTTCATGCTGTTCAGGCGCTCGCCCAGGCCGGGGTCCAGCTCGCCATAGGCCAGCTCGCACATGGAGGTTTCCAGCTTGAGCACGGTGAGCACCTGGCCCAGCTCGTCGTGCACTTCGCGGGCGATGCGCGCCTTCTCCTCCTCGCGCACGCTTTCCAGGTGCGCCGACAGGTCCCGCAGTTGGGCACGGGATGCGGCCAGTTCGAGTTCGATCTGCTTGTTGGCGGTGATGTCCCAGACCACGCCGTCCCAGGTGGCGCGACCGTCCTCGAAAAGACGCGCACTGGCCTTGATGTCGGCCCAGCGCTGCTGGCCTTCGCGGGTGAGGACGCGGCCCTGCCAGTGCCAGTCGCGGTCAGCCGCCAGCGCCGCCATCTGGCTGGCCCAGTAGCCGTCGACATCGTCCGGGTGCACCAGGCCACGGATGCCACGCCCGGTGTCCAGCAACTCACCGGCGCTATAGCCCACCAGGGCCTCGCTGCCGGCGCCGATGAAGGCGAATTCGGCGTCCTCGCCGGCACGCAGGCGCTCCAGGCGGAACACCAGGCCCGGCACGTTGGAGGCGATGCCCTTGAGGCGCGCCTCGCTCTCCTCCATGGCGGCATGGGCACGGCGGCGCTCGGTGACGTCGGTGAGGAACACCACCAGGTACTCGGAGGTGCCGAAGCGCAGGAAGCTCAGGGAAACGTCCGCCGGCATCTCGCTGCCATCGGCGCGCAGGCAGGCGGTCTCGAAGGTCTGCGCACCTTCATCGTGATTGCGCGCGCGGCGCCAGAGGTTGAGCCAGCGGTCCATGTCCAGCTGCGGCTGGATATGCGCCAGGGGGCGATCGGTGAGGCCGCCGGCCTCGTAGCCGAGCATCTGTTCCACGGCACGGTTGGCATAGCGCACGTGGCTGTCCCAGTTGACCCAGAGGATGCCGACCGTGCTGTTGTCGATGGAGAACTGGGTCAGGCGCAGCGCCTCTTCCGCCGTCTCGCGCAGCTGGATGGCATGGCGCGCCTCCAGCAGGCGCTTCTCCAGGCTGCGCTGCTGACGGCGCAGCCAGTAGATGATCGCCGCCGCGCTGAGGAACAACAGGCCGAGCAGCAGGCTGAGGTTCTGCCAGAAACCGGGCGACTCGCCCATGCGCGGGTACTTGGGCTGCAGCCAGCGCTCGTGCAACTGGTCCAGGTCCTTGGGCGGAATGGTGCGAAGGGCGGCGTCCACCGCCGTGGAGAGCTGCGGCCAGTCGCGCCGGGTCGCCACTCGCAGCAACTGGGGAAACCCGATGTCGCCCACCACCGCAAGGCCGGAGAATTCCTGCTCGCGAGACAGCCGGCTGAGCTGCGCCTCGTCTATCACCGCGAACTTCACCTGCTGCTCCAGCACCGCACGCAGGGCCTGGCGCTCACTGCCCACGCCCTGCACGGCGACATTGGAGTAGGTGGCGCGCAGGTAGTCCGCCACCGCGCTGGGTGCACGCACCGCCACGGGCTCATCACCGCCGAGCTTCTCGATATCCACGGCGCCGCCGTTACCGCGCTCCCCCACCACCAGCTGCGGCACGCGCATATAGGGGTCGGAGAACAGCCACAGGCGCAGGCCGGCAGGGGTTTGGCTGAGACCGGGCGCGAGGTCGATCTGCCCGGTGCGCAGGGCACTCTCCAACTCGGCGTTATCGGCGAAGGTGCGCCAGACCAGGCGCACGCCGAGTGCGGCGGCGACCCAATCGAGCAGCTCCACGTTGACGCCGGAGAGCTGCTGCAGACGGCGGTCCAGCTGTGCATAAGGCGCCTGCAGTACCACGCCGGCACGCAACTGCTCGTGCTGATCCAGCCACTCACGCAGCGGCGGCTCCAGTGCGACCGGCGTGGATGCGGGAGCAGCGCCCAGGGAAGCCGCCAGGCAGCAGGTGAGAAGCAAGAGACACAACGAACGAATCACAGGAAACTCCGCACAGCCAGGCTGCCCGAGAACGAAGCCGACGTACCTTACTCCAGCATCCCTGCCGAGGCGAAGGTGCGCCTGACAAATACCGGCCTAGCCATTAGGCTGCGTGCCTATGGCCACTCCGTGGAATCCTCTGATGCTCCGAGCCCCTCGCCCGACACTCGCCGCCCTTTGCCTCGCGCTGCTGCTGCCGACGATCGCCCACGGCGAAGACCCGCCGGCCGAAAAGAAGGACAACGCCGCCACGGAAACGCCGGTGGAACGCGCGCCCCTGGAAGAACGCAGCCAGGAAGACGCCAGTGCCCTGGAGCGCCAGTTGCCCCAGAAGGAACAGCAACAGCTTAAGGCCGGCGACGATGCCTTCCTGGCCCTGTGGAAGCCGGCCAATGTGGCCGAGCCCAATGGCGTGGTGATCCTGCTGCCCGGTGATGGCGAGAGCGCCGACTGGCCCCGGGCGATCGCGCCGCTGCGCAACAAACTGCCGGATGTCGGCTGGCACAGCCTCAGCCTCACCCTGCCTGACCCCAAGGGCAACGAGCCGCCACCGCGCCCGGTAGAACAGGCCGAACCACCCGCCGACGGCGATGCGAAGACCGAGAAGGCCGACCCGGCCACCCCGCCCCCGACGCCCGAGCAGGCGGGCAGCGCCGAGCCCTCCACCGACCCGGCGCAGCCGGTTCTCAGCGCCGAGGAAGAGCGCAAGGCCCAGGCCACGCGGATCGCCGCGCGCATCCAGGCGGCCATTGCCTTCGCCAACCAGCAGGGCCCGAAGACCATCGTCCTGCTCGGCCACGGCAGCGGTGCCTATTGGGCCGTGCAGGCCTTGAGCGACGCGCCGTCCGCCGGCATCGACAACCTGGTGCTGGTGGATGCCGAGGTGCCGCCCGGCTACAGCCCGGCCCTGGAGGACTCGGCGCCCAAGCTCAAGCAATCCATCGGTGATTTCTTCTACAAGGACCGGCCACTGGACAGCGCCGCCGCCCTCAAGCGCCTGCAGGCGAGCAAGCGCGACAAGCACCCGGCCTATGTGCAGGTGGGCCTGAAGACGTTGCCGGACCGGAACGCCGATCAGGAGCAGTTGTTCCGGCGGGTGCGCGGCTGGCTCGAATCGCACCTGCAAGCACCGGGGAAAAAGGCACCCGCGGCCGCACCGGCGCCCATCATCCCGCAGTCGCCGGGTATCTAGCGGAAGCCGTGGCGCTCGCGGATCAGGCTGTAGGCGTTGTGCAACTCACGGGTTTTCTCGGTGGCCTCGCGCACACGCTGCGGGCTGGCCCCGGCGCCGGCCAGCTTGTCCGGGTGGTTGCGGCTGATCAAGCGCCGGTAGGCGCGCTTGATCGCCGCCGGTTCACTGTTGGCGTTCACCCCCAGTAGCGCCAGGGCATCCTGGTAGGCATTGCCACGACGCACAGGCGCACCGCCAGGAATATCGAAGCCGGCGCACAGGGCTTCCACCTGCTCTGCCGGCCAATCCAGCCATTTGCCCCAGAGCAGGATCAGCCCCCGCTCGTGCTTGCCGACCCGACCATCCGCTGCCGCCATCTGCCAGCAACTGCGCAGCAACGCCTCGCCTTCGGCACGCTGATAACGCAACCCGCGCAGGGGCAGGTACAGGTCGACCGGCTCGGACTTGCCTCGGGTGAAGGCGACGATCGCCCGGCGCTGCCCGGCCTCGTCCAGCCCAAGGCGGCGCATCTCGGCACGGGCCTGCTGGATGTGCAGGTCCACGACCCGCCCCTCGCTCTTGGCCAGGCGGCCGAGCAATACGAAAAGCAGATCCTCCTGCTCCACAGCCATGCCACGCCGCAAGCGCGCCCGCAAGCTGGCCCAGGAATCCAGCTTCAGCCGGCGATCCACCACCTGGCCAAGCAGGCCACCCAGCAATGCACCGGGAATGCTGGCGATGAACATGCCGACGATGGCGCTGAGCAACGTGACGGGCCAGAACATCTCAGCGCTCCGCCTCGATCAGGCGCTCGACTTCCGCCAGGCGCTCGTGGGTGCCGACATCCACCCAGCGACCGGTGAAATGCTCGCCACTGACGCGTCCCTCGCCCATGGCCTGGCGCAGCAACGGCGCCAGCTTGAAGGCTCCGGCACTGCTCCCTTCGAAAAGCGCGGGGTGCAACACGGCGATGCCGCTGTAGGTCAGCCCTGGCTGGCCGGGCACACCGTCACGGACCACGCCCTGGTCGAGGATGAAATCGCCACCCGGGTGGTGAGCGGGGTTATCCACCAGCACCAGATGAGCGAGCCCTTGCAACGGAAAATCCTTCAGGGCGGCGAAACCGTAGTCGGTCCAGATATCACCGTTGACCACCAGGAAAGGCTCGTCCCCCAGCAGCGGCAGCGCGCGGTGAATGCCGCCACCGGTTTCCAGGGGTTCGCCTTCCGGCGAGTAGCGGATGGACACGCCGAAACGATCGCCGCTACCCAGGTGATCCTCGATCTGCTGGCCGAGCCAGGCGTGGTTGATCACCAGTTCGCGGAAGCCGGCCGCCGCCAACGCGCGGATGTGAAACTCGATCAACGGGGTGCCGGCGGCACGCACCAGCGGCTTGGGGGTGTGCAGCGTCAACGGGCGCATGCGCTCGCCCTTGCCCGCTGCGAGGATCATCGCCCTCATGGGGTCACCGCCTCGGCCTGCGGCAGGGAGCCGAACAGTGCCTTGAGATCGGCCAGCTCGGGGCGCCGCTCGATCACCGCTTCTATATAGGAGAAGAAGCGCGGGACATCACCCAGGTACTTGGGCTTGCCATCACGATGGCAGATGCGCGCGAAGATGCCGATGACCTTGAGGTGACGCTGCACGCCCATCAGGTCGCTGGCACGGAGGAAGTCGTCCAGTTGCGGCTGTACCGGGATACCGGCCTCGCGGGCGAGGTTCCAGTAGCGCTCCAGCCAGGCACGCACGCGTGCTTCGGGCCAACTGAGGAAGGCGTCCTTGAACAGGCTGGTGACGTCGTAGGTGACCGGGCCGTAGACCGCATCCTGGAAATCCAGCACACCCGGGTTGGGCGTACTGAGCATCAGGTTGCGCGGCATGTAGTCGCGGTGCACCAGCACACGGGGCTGCTCGAGGGCGCTGGCGATCAGCAGGTCACAGACACGTTGCCAGGCAGCCAGGCGCTCACCGGACAGCTCGATGCCCAGGTGGCGCTGCAGGTACCAGTCGGGGAACAGCTGCAATTCGCGGCGCAGCAGGGCGTCGTCGTAGGCCGGCATCGGCACCGCGAAGCTGCGCTTCTGCAGGGCCAGCAATGCCCGGAACGCATCCTCGAACAAGGCATCGGCGTTATCGGCGTCGATCACCTCGAGGTAGGTCTGGCGGCCCAGATCATCGAGCAAGAGGAAGCCCTGCTCCAGGTCCGCCGCAAGAATCCGCGGCACATGCACACCGGCTTCGGCGAGCATTTCGGCCACTTTGACGAAGGGGCGACAGTCTTCCTGGGGCGGCGGAGCATCCATCAGGATCAGGCTGCGGCCCTCCGCCTGCCAGCGGAAATAACGGCGGAAACTCGCGTCACTGCTGGCCGGCAGCAGATCGGCGGGGGGCACTTCGCCCCAGCCTTCGGCATGGAACAAGGCGGGCAGTCGCTGGTCCAGCCAGGCGCTAAGTTGTTGAAGGCGTACATCTTCATGGGGCATTACAAGGGTCTCCGACGGCGCTAGCCGTTGCGCGGGTCATGCTTTATTATCCAGCATCTTTTTCAGCCCATCGAGAGGCGTGCGGCCCCCGCGGGCCGATGGCGCGCAGGAAGCCCGGACTAACAAGATGGCAGTAAAATCCCCCGCGTTTCGTAAAAAATTCCCCCTGCTGGTCACCGGCAGCCTGCTGGCAATGCAGCCTGTGGCCACTCAGTTCGTAGTCGCCGCCGAGCAGTTCGACTGCCAGGCAGCCGCCTCCGGCAGTTGGGCCTGTGCGCCCAAGGCGACGGCAGAGAGCCTGCCTCCGCGCCCAGTTCACAGCGAAAGCGCCGTGAGCTCCAGGGTTGGCGTCGCTGGCGCGGCAGCCACGAGCGGCACGTCCGAATCGGCCGAAGCCAGGACGACGCTGGTCACCGAAGCCGGTGGCAAGGCACTCGCCTCCCGTAGTGCTGACTTCAGCCATCTGGACTGGGTTCCGCGCGACAAGCTGACCGCAGCGCAACTGGCCGAAGCC
>BATO01000104.1 GCA_000474255.1 Aquipseudomonas alcaligenes MRY13-0052 | reverse complement strand
GTTCGTGCGTTGGGTCACTGTTTTTGCCAGGCCCAGAAAAGCAGAAACCCGCTCGAAGGCGGGTTCCTGTGGATAACTCGGGTCAGCCCCGGGCGGCCTGAACGGCCTCGATATAGGGTTCGGCCAGGCGCTGATCCTTGATCAGGGCGACGAAGTCATTGCCCTGCGCGTCCTTGGCGCCGAGGTCGTAGCCGGCCTCGAGGAAGAACTGCAGGAAGCGTTCGAAGTCATCGATGCGCAGGCCGCGATAGGCCTTGACCAGCTTGTGCAGGGACGGCGGCGTCGCATCGGCCGGCTCCACCGTGAGGAACAGCTTGATCGAGTCCTCGGTGATTTCTTCGCCGATCACCTGCTTCTTGTCTTTGCGCATCGCTCACTACTCTCTGGCCGGAACACACGGGGCCCGAAGTTTACCCCCGCAGGCCGATACGGCTCAACGCAGGCGTACGGGCCCCAGGTGCAGGTCGGCCCAGACATGGCCGTTGGGGTAGGCGGCGAACTGGCAGAACACCGTGCCGCTGCGCAGCAGATCGAGCACCGCGCGGTACAGGGACTGCGGGTAGTGCAGCGTCAGTTTGCGGGTGGCTTCGTCGTAGGTCGCCTTCTTCAGGCTCTTGCCGTCGGCCTCGAAGTCGATCTGCACATCGACCGCTTCCGAGCCCTTGCCGGTCGTCTTGCCCACGGGTGCGGCACGCAGCTGGATCAGCATCGGCGTGGTGATGGGGATCGGCTGCTGGTTGGATTGGCGCTGGTTGCCCAGGGTGACGCGGTAGCTGACCACCTTCACCACCAGTTGCTGCTCGGGCTGCTCCTGGCGCAGGCCCTGTTCGTCGGGGGGCAGGAAGTCGGTCTGCAGGAGTGTGGTCGCCCCCTTCGGGGCCCCGCTCGGGGCGGCGGCCAGGGGCAGGCTGGCGGCGAGCAGGAGGATGGCAGCGAAGCGGGTACGGCGAGACATCGGCAACTCCCGGCAGAAACGAGCGCAGCACTCTAGCATGGGCCCTTGGCCTGTAGTCATTGGACTCAGGTCAAGGTGGCAAGCGCCACGCAGCCCCTATAATCGGTGCCTTCCGCCGAGGAGTCGCCATGTCATTACCCATGCCGCCACTGTTCGCTGCCCTGCGCCAGAGCCTGCGCAGCGGCTATTCCTGGAAATCCCTGCGCAGCGACCTGGGCGCCGGCCTGACGGTGGGCATCGTCGCCATCCCGCTGGCCATGGCGCTGGCCATCGCCGTCGGGGTCGCGCCGCAGCATGGCCTCTATACGGTGCTGGTGGCCGCCCCGCTGATCGCCCTCAGCGGCGGCTCGCGCTTCAACGTCTCCGGCCCCACCGCCGCCTTCGTGGTCATCCTCCTGCCCATCACCCAACAATTCGGCCTCGGTGGCCTGCTGCTGTGCACCATGATGGCCGGGATGATCCTCCTCGCCATGGGCCTGGCGCGCTTCGGCCGGCTGATCCAGTTCATCCCCTACCCGGTGACCCTGGGCTTCACCGCCGGGATCGGCATCGTCATCGCCACCCTGCAGATCAAGGACGTGTTCGGCCTGGAGCTGACCCACCCGCCACAGAACTACGTCGAGCAGCTTGGCCTGCTGGCCCAGGCACTGCCAAGTGCACACCTGGGCGACGCGCTGGTGGCGCTGGCCTGCCTCGCGGTCCTGCTGTTGTGGCCGCGCCTGGTGCCCAAGGTGCCGGGACACCTGGTGGCCCTGGCGGTCGGCGCCCTGCTGGGCCTGGCCCTGGATTACCTGGGCCTGCCGGTGGCGACCCTCGGCGAGCGCTTCACCTATGAACTCGATGGCATGGTGCACCCCGGCATCCCGCCCTTCCTGCCGAGCTTCGCGTGGCCCTGGGAGTTGCCGGGCGCCAGTGGCGCGCCGCTGGTGATGTCCTTCGAGCTGGTGCGTCAGTTGCTCGCCCCGGCCTTCGCCATCGCCATGCTGGGCGCCATCGAGTCGCTGCTCTGCGCCGTGGTTTCCGACGGCATGACCGGCACCCGCCACGACCCCAACGCCGAACTGCTCGGCCAGGGCCTGGGCAACCTGGTGGCGCCGCTGTTCGGTGGTATCACCGCCACCGCCGCCATCGCCCGCAGTGCCGCCAACGTCCGCGCCGGCGCCGTGTCGCCTATCGCGGCGGTGATCCACGCCGGGGTGGTGCTGCTGGCCATGCTGCTGCTGGCGCCGCTGTTCAGCTACCTGCCGATGGCCGCCCTGGCGGCGCTGCTGCTGATGGTGGCGTGGAACATGAGCGAGGCCCGCCACGTCGCCCACACCCTGCGCATCGCCCCGCGCAACGACGTGCTGGTGCTGCTCACCTGCCTGGTGCTGACGGTGCTGTTCGACATGGTGCTGGCGGTGGGCGTCGGCTTGCTGCTGGCGGCGGCCCTGTTCATCAAGCGCATGAGCGACCTCACCGACGCCCAGCCCCTGCCCGCGCACCTCGGCCAGGCGCTGGAGGGCCTGCCGGAACAGGTGATGCCCTACGTGATCCGTGGCCCGTTGTTCTTCGGCGCCGCGGAAAAGGCCCTGAGCGTGCTGCGCCGGCTGAACCCGCAGGTGAAGGTGGTGATCGTGGAAATCAGCGCGGTACCGCTGCTGGACATGACCGCACTGGCGGCCATCGAGAACCTGCTGAACGACTACCACAAGCAGGGGATCGGCCTGGTGCTGGTGGGCACCACGACGCGGGTGCGGCTGAAGCTGCGCCGTGCCGGCATCCGTCGCGAGGACGGCCGCCTGGCCTATGTGCGCGACCTGGAACAGGCGCGGGCCAAGGCCCTGCGCTGGCTGGAGCCTCAGCCGAACTGAGCGCGCATCCAGGCCAGGTAGTCGAGGGCGGCGGCCTCGCCTTCGCGGGGCGCCCAAGGGGCGAACTCCCCATCCACCAACGGGCGATAGGGGCCGGCCTTGCATTCGAAGAGCAGGCTGTCGGCCTCCAGCACCACCAGGGCATGGAACTGGCCGGGCGTGAGATCGACCCCGACGCACTCGCCCCCGGCACGCAGCTCGCGAGTCTCCTGCACGGCACCGTCCTCGCTGAACAGCAGCAGGCCCAAGGCGCCCTTGAGCACCAGCAGGGTCTCGGCCTTGTCGGCGGACAGGTGGCGATGGGGGGCGATGTAGGTGCCGGGTTGCAGCCCCACCGCCAGGCGGTGGCAGGGCTCTTCCATGCCGTGAAAGTTGTGGTGCAGCCGCTGGCGCGGGCTGGCCGCGGCCCCTGCGGCCAGGTCGGCGAACAGGGCCTGGTCGAGGAAGCGCACAGCCACGGGCTTAGAGCCCTTTGACGGCGAAGATGCCGGCGGCGTTGCGCCAGTAGCCCTTGTAGTCCATGCCGTAGCCGAAGATGTAGCGGTCCACGCAGGGCAGGCCCACGTAGTCGGCCTTGAGGTCCGGGCGCGCCTTGCGGTCGTGGGTCTTGTCGATCAGCACGGCGGTGTGCACGAGGGCGGCGCCGGCGTGTTTGCAGAAGTCGATGATCGCCGCGAGGGTGTGCCCTTCGTCGAGGATGTCGTCGATGATCAGCACGTCGCGGTCGATGAAGGAGATTTCCGGCTTGGCCTTCCAGAACAGCTCGCCGCCGCTGGTTTCATTGCGGTAGCGGGTGGCGTGCAGGTAGGACAGCTCCAGGGGGAAGTCGAGCTTCGGCAGCAGCTTGCCGGCGAAGATCAGGCCGCCGTTCATCACGCAGAAGACCACGGGGTTGCGCTCGGCCAGCTCGCCATTGATGGCGCCGGCGATCTGGTCGATGGCGGCTTCGACCTGGGCATCGGTGTACAGGCAGTCGGCTTCGGCCATTACCTGGCGGATGTGGGCGAGATCGGCGGGCATGGCTTTTCCTCTGTTTTTGAGCGGCGTTGGCCCTGGCTTCCGTGGGAAGTTGATCGGGGCGTCAAGATAAAAGTCGGCAAAGGTACTCATCCGTCTGTCCGGGAGCAAGCCCTGCCGGACGAGTGTCGAGGATAGTTTGTCGCAGCCCCGCAGGCCTCATCATGCAACGCCCCAAAGGTCGCGCGACCGGCCAGTCAGTCACGACATGGCACAGGCAATGCTTTAATCTAACGCAATTTTTTTGCCAGCCCGCCGGAGTAACACCCCATGCCTATCCGAGAGATCCGCCACCCGCTGATCCGCCACAAAATCGGCCTGATGCGCCGCGCCGACATCAGCACGAAGAACTTCCGCGAACTGGCCCAGGAAGTGGGCGCCCTGCTCACCTATGAAGCGACCAACGACCTGCCCCTGGAAAACTACGAGATCCAGGGCTGGGCGGGCCCGGTGCAGGTGGAGAAGATCGCCGGCAAGAAGATCACCGTGGTGCCCATCCTGCGTGCCGGCATCGGCATGCTCGACGGCGTGCTCAGCCTGATCCCGGGCGCCAAGGTCAGCGCCGTGGGCGTGGCCCGCAACGAGGAAACCCTCGAAGCGCACACCTACCTGGAAAAACTGGCCCCCGAGATCGACGAGCGCCTGGCACTGATCATCGACCCGATGCTGGCCACCGGCGGTTCCCTGGTCGCCACCATCGAGCTGCTCAAGCGTGCCGGCTGCAAGGAGATCCGCGCCATGGTGCTGGTGGCCGCGCCGGAAGGCATCAAGGTGGTCAACGATGCCCACCCGGACGTGATGATCTTCACCGCCTCCATCGATGAAAAGCTCAACGAGCATGGCTACATCATTCCGGGCCTGGGCGATGCCGGCGACAAGATCTTCGGCACCAAGCAGAAGGACACCTGATCCATGAGCGATGAATTCAACGAACCGCTATGGCGCCAGGTGCTGTCCGGCGCGCAGATGCTCTTCGTGGCCTTCGGCGCCCTGGTGCTGATGCCGCTGATCACCGGCCTGGACCCGAACGTGGCGCTGTTCACCGCCGGCATGGGCACCCTGCTGTTCCAGATCGTGACCGGTCGCCAGGTGCCGGTGTTCCTGGCATCGAGCTTCGCCTTCATCACCCCCATCATCCTCGCCAAGGGCCAGTTCGGCCTGGCCGCGACCATGGGCGGCGTGGTGGCGGCGGGCTTCGTCTACACCTTCCTCGGCCTGGCGGTGAAGATCAAAGGCACCGGCTTCATCGACCGTTTGCTGCCCCCGGTGGTGATCGGCCCGGTGATCATCTCCATCGGCCTGGCCATGGCCCCCATCGCCGCCAACATGGCCATGGGCAAGGCCGGTGACGGCACCGAGCTGATCCCCTACGCCACCGCCATGTGGATCTCCATGCCGGCGCTGCTGACCACCCTGGTGGTGGCGGTGTTCGGCAAGGGCATCTTCCGCCTGGTGCCGATCATCTCCGGCGTGCTGGTGGGCTTCGCCCTGTCGTTCTGGTTCGGCGTGGTCGACACCGCCAAGATCCTCGCAGCGCCCTGGCTGGAACTGCCGGCCTTCACCGCTCCCGAGTTCAACTGGCAGGCCATCCTGTTCATCGTCCCCGTGGCCCTGGCCCCGGCCATCGAGCACATCGGCGGCGTGATCGCGGTGGGCAGCGTGACCGGCAAGAACTACCTGAAGACCCCCGGCCTGCACCGCACCCTGCTGGGCGACGGCCTGGCCACCTCGGCCGCCGGCCTGTTCGGCGGCCCGCCGAACACCACCTATGCCGAAGTCACCGGCGCGGTGATGCTGACCAAGAACTACAACCCGAAGATCATGACCTGGGCAGCGCTGTTCGCCATCGGCCTGGCCTTCATCGGCAAGTTCGGCGCCATCCTGCAGAGCATCCCGGTGCCGGTGATGGGCGGCATCCTCTGCCTGCTGTTCGGCTCCATCGCCGCGGTGGGCATGAACACCATGATCCGCCACAAGGTGGACCTGGCCGAGGCGCGCAACCTGGTGATCGTTTCGGTGACCCTGGTGTTCGGCATCGGCGGCGTGCTGATCGGCACCGGCACAGGCCCGGACGACTTCGGCCTCAAGGGCATCGCCCTCTGCGCCATCGTCGCCATCGCCCTCAACCTGGTCCTTCCCGGCCACGACGCCTGGAAGCACAAGGCGGCGGACGACGCGCCGGACATCTGAGCCCCGCGCCACAAAAAAAGCCCCGCAATCGCGGGGCTTTTTATTGGCAGCGTGGCGTCATCGATGACGAGGCTCTCCGGGCTCATACCCCGTTCGGTAGCCTCCGTAGGATGGGTAGAGCGGAGCGAAACCCATCGATCAGGCATCCACCAGCTTGGCGCCCGGCAGCGGGCTCGGCGCCACCCACTGCTTCAGGCGCTCGATGCTTTCGCGGTAGGGCTTGAGCCCCATCCACAGCAGCACCACCGAGCTGAACACCGCCAGCGAGGTGACGATCAGCAGCGAGTATCGCAACGCCTTGTCGTCGGCGAACACGTAGTCGGTCACCAGGGCCACGGCGGTGGGGCCGAGGCCCAGGCCGATCAGGGTGATGACGAACAGGTAGATGGCCGAAGCCTGGCCACGCATGGAGTTGGGCATGATCTCCTGGATCGCCGCCGGCGCCACGCCGAAGGGCATGCTGAGGAAGAACACGGTCGGCGCCATCAGCACGGTCACCCAGTTGGCGTTGTCCAGCAGCGGGAACACCAGCACCAGCGGCAGCGCCCCGATGGCGGCGATGAGGCCGACGCGCATGTTGGCGTCGCTGCGCCCGCGCTTGGCCATGCGGTCCGCCAGGCGGCCGCCGAAGACGATGCCGAGGCAACCGAACACCGCGACGATGCTGCCGTAGACCACGCCCACGTGGCCGGCGTCCCAGCCGTAGGTGCGGATGAAGAAGGTGGGGATCCACGCCGCGCTGCCGTAGCCGGCGAAGGCCAGCCCGGCGAAGCCGAAGTTGTGGCAGAGCACGGTGCGGCGGTTGGCGCGGATGTAGCGCCCCACTTCAGAGAAAGGCACCGCGACACCGGCGCCCACGCCGCGCCGGGCCGGCTCGCGCACCGCCAGCATCAACAGGGTGAAGAGCACGCCGGCACCGCCGAGGATGAGGAAAATCAGCTGCCAGGGGCGCACGTCACCCAGCAGCGGCAGGTGCACGTCGCCCTGGGCCGAGGCGAACTTGATCACCAGCCCGCCGAGCAGGAAGGCCAACCCCGAGCCGAGGTACACGCCCATGGAATACACGCTGATGGCGGTGGCGCGGCGCTCCTGGGGGAAGCTGTCGGCGATCAGCGAATAGGCCGCCGGCGACAATGCCGCCTCGCCCACGCCCACGCCGATGCGGCAGACGAGGAACTGCCAGTACAGCTTGGCCATGCCGCAGGCGGCGGTGGCGGCGCTCCAGAACAGTACGCCGATGGCGATCAGCCCGCGGCGGCTGCGGGTATCGGCCAGGCGCCCGAGGGGGATGCCGCAGACGGTGTAGAACAGCGCGAAGGACAGGCCCATCAGCAGGCTCATCTGCGTATCGCTGATGACCAGGTCGCGGCGGATGGGCTCAACCAGCAGGTTGAGAATCTGCCGATCGATGAAGGAAAGCACGTAGGCCACCATCAGGATGGCGACGGTGGTCCAGGCTCGCAGGCCCGAGGGATAGCCATTGTTGTTGTTCTGCATGGGCTCTCCTCGGCGCCGCCGGTGCGGCGCACGACGGTGGAAGAAGCGCCCAGCTTAGGTGCAGGCGGGATGAAGCAGCGGCTTTATAGGCCAGGCGAATGCCCGGGCTGTCCCCGGGCTGATGCTCAGAGCAGGCGCTGGGCCTTGCCGGAAAGGCTGGCCAGTGCCTGGGCCCATTGCGGGTGATCGTTCATGCAGGGCACCAGTACCAGGTCCTCGCCGCCAGCGGCGATGAACTGCTCGCGCCCGCGGTCGCCGATCTCCTCCAGGGTCTCGATGCAGTCGGCGACGAAGGCAGGGCACATCACCAGCAGTTTCTTCACCCCCTGTGCCGCCAGTTCGTCGAGGCGGCTCTCGGTGTAGGGCTCGATCCACTTGGCACGCCCCAGGCGCGACTGGAAGGACACCGACCACTGCCCCGGCTGCAGCCCCATGCGCGCGGCGAAGCCTTCGCTGGTGCGGTAGCACTGGGCACGGTAGCAGCGGGCGAGTACCTGGCCCTCGGCACGCTGGCAGCAGTCCGCGCCCTTCAGGCAGTGGCTGCCACTGGTGTCGGCCTTGTGCAGGTGACGCTCGGGCAGCCCGTGGTAGCTCATCAGCAGGTGATCGAAGCCCTGCTCCAGGTGCGGGCGGGCGCTGGCCACCAGGGCATCGAGGTACTCGGGCTGGTCGTAGAAGGGGTCGAGCACCTGCACCTGGAGCTTGAAGCCATGGGCGGCGATGACCCGGCGCGTCTCCTGTTCGACGGTGGTGGTGGTGCTGTCGGCGAACTGCGGGTAGAGCGGTGCCAGCGTCACGCGCTTGACGCCCTGGCGCACCAGTTCCTGCAAGGTGTTTTCGATGGAGGGCTCGCCGTAACGCATCGCCAGGGCCACCGGGCCATGGGGCCAGAATGGCTGGGTGGCGGTCTGCAAACGGCGGCTGAGGGCGACCAGTGGCGAGCCTTCGGGCCACCAGATGGAGGCGTAGGCATGGGCCGACTGCGCCGGCCGCTTGATCAGGATCAGCGAGACCAGCAGGCGACGCAGCGGCCAGGGCAGGTCGATGACGTAGGGGTCCATGAGGAACTGGTTGAGGTAGCGACGCACGTCCTCCACCGAGGTGGAAGCGGGTGAGCCCAGGTTGGCCAGCAGCAGCGCGTGATCAGTCATGCAACGTCCTTAGGCCTCAGCACATCGGCGAGCGCCGTATCCAGATCGGTGAAACGAAAGGTGAATCCCGCCTCCAGCAAACGCGTCGGCAAGGCGCGCTGGCCACCCAGCAGGAGGATCGACATCTCCCCCAGCAGCAGGCGCAACGCGAAGGTCGGCGCCGGCAGAACGGCCGGCCGCCCCAGCGCGCGGCCCAGGCTCCGGGTGAAATCACAATTGCGCGCGGGGTGCGGAGCGCACGCATTATAGGGACCACTGGCCCCCTCCAGCCGCAAAAGAAAATCCATCGCGGCGATTTGATCCTGCAGGTGGATCCACGGCATCCACTGGCGGCCACTGCCCAGGCGGCCACCGAGGCCGAGGCGGAACGCCCGGAGCATGTCGCGGAGGAAACCATCATGGGCCGCGAGCACCAGGCCAGTGCGCAACAGCACCACGCGGATGCCCAGTGCCTCGGCGCGTTGCGCGGTCTCTTCCCAGGCGATGCACAGGGCGCTGGCAAAATCGCCGTTGCCGGGTGGCGCGTCTTCGCGCAGCTCGCGCTCGCCGGCGTCGCCATACCAGCCCACCGCCGAGCCGGACAGCAGCAGCGCCGGGCGTTGCTCGCGGGTCTCCAGCCAGGCCAGCAGGCGCTCGGTGAAGGCCACCCGGCTGTCGAGAATCTTCGCCTTGCGGTTACGCGTCCACAGCCCGCCGGCCACCGGTTCGCCCGCCATGTTGACCAGTGCATCCAGGGGCCCGTCACCGTATTCGTCGAGGCTGCCGATGGCCCGCACCACGGGCCCGCAAAGCCCCGCCACGCGCTGCGGCGTGCGGCTGAGCACGGTGACCTGGTGGCCCTGCCCGCTCCACAGCCGGCAGAGCTCACGGCCGATCAGGCCAGTACCGCCGGTCAGCAATATGTGCATGGCATCCTCCTCGCATGGTGCTAAGTGGAGATATCGCCCTAGTCTGAATCAAGACAGGGCACGGGTTGAGTCCGCCATGGTCACACCTTTATGAGCGGCACTCGAATTGGAACCGATAGCCCTGTACAACGCAACAAAAGTGTATAGGTTTATCGAACACCTGATCAGCAGTCGCTACAGCACAAGGTAAAGAGGTAACCATGAGCACTCCCATCGCCATCATCGGAACCGGCCTCGCGGGCCTTTCCGCCGCCCAGGCGCTGCATGCCGCCGGGCACGCCGTGCAGCTCTTCGACAAGAGCCGCGGCAGTGGCGGTCGTATGGCCAGCAAGCGCAGCGACGCCGGTTCGCTCGACCTCGGCGCGCAGTATTTCACCGCCCGTGACCGCCGCTTCACCGAAGTCGTCCAGCAATGGCGCGACCGCGGCTGGGTCGCCGAGTGGACGCCCACCCTCTACAACTTCCGCAACGGCACCCTCTCGCCCTCCCCGGACGAACAGGTGCGCTGGGTCGGTACCCCACGCATGAGCGCCATCACCCGGGCCCTGATGGGGGCGCTGCCGGTGAACTTCAGCTGCCGCATCACCGAGGTGTTCCGCGGCGAGCAGCACTGGAGCCTGCAGGACGCCGAGGGCCAGAGCCACGGCCCCTTCAGCCACGTCATCATCGCCACCCCCGCGCCCCAGGCCACCACCCTGCTGGCCGCCGCCCCCAAGCTCGCCGGAGTCGCCGCCAGCGTCGCCATGGAGCCCACCTGGGCCGTGGCCCTGGCCTTCGAGAAGCCGCTGGAGACACCCGTCGAAGGCTGCTTCGTGCAAGGCAGCGGGCTCGACTGGGTAGCGCGCAATCGCACCAAGCCCGGTCGCGACAACAGCCAGGACACCTGGGTGCTGCACGCCACCAGCGCCTGGAGCCGCCAGCACCTGGACCTGCCCAAGGAAGCGGTGATCGAGCAGCTCTACGGCGCCTTCGCCGAGCTGATCGGCTGTGCCGTACCGCCGCCGGCCTTCACCCTGGCCCACCGCTGGCTCTACGCGCGCCCGGCCCAGGCCCACGAATGGGGCGCCCTGGCCGATGCCGACCTGGGGCTCTACGCCTGCGGCGACTGGTGCAGCTCCGGCCGCGTGGAAGGCGCCTGGCTGAGTGGGCAGGACGCCGCCCGCCGCCTGCTCGAACACCTCTGACGGTCGCAAGCCGTCCCACCGGCGACCCCGGGCAGGTCGCCGGAAAAGTTGTACAAGACTATTGATTTGTACAACGACACGCCTATGATGAACACAGGTTGTACAAATAACAGAACCTGTACAAGTTCATCCGAGGCACCGCATGTCCAGCGCCCCCACTGCCCAGCCCCCCAAGATCGGCATCAGCGCCTGCCTGATGGGCGAGGAAGTCCGCTTCAATGGCGGGCACAAGGAATCCCGCCTGTGCAGCCAATTCCTCGCCCGCCACCTGGAATTCGTCCGCGTCTGCCCGGAGGTCGGCATCGGCCTCGGCACGCCGCGCCCGACCCTGCGCCTGGTGGGCGACCCCGCCGCCCCGCGCGCCGTGGGCAGCCGCGACGAGCGTGACGTCAGCGATGCCCTGCGCGACTACGGCCGGCAGACCGCCGAGCGCCTGGACGACCTGGACGGCTTCATCTTCATGCAGAAGTCACCTTCCTGCGGCCTATACCGCGTCAAGGTCTACCAGGACAACGGCTACCCCGCCGAAGGCGGCGGGCGCGGCCTGTTCGCCGAGACCTTCTGCGCCGCCCGCCCCGACCTGCCGGTGGAGGAAGAAGGTCGCCTGTGCGACCCGGTGCTGCGGGAGAATTTCCTCACCCGCGTCTACGCCCACGCCGATTGGCGCGCCCTGCTGGCCGAGGGGCTGACCCGGCGCGGCATCCTCGAATTCCACGTCCGCTACAAGTACCAGCTGATGGCCAGCGACCCCGCGCGCTACCGCGCCCTCGGGCGGATGCTCGGCGGCATCGGCGAGCACCACCCCGAGGAACTGGCACCGCGTTACTTCAGCGAGCTGATGAAGGGCCTCAGCCGCTGCGCCACCCGGGGTACCCACAGCAACGTGCTGCAGCACATCAGCGGTTACCTGAAGGGCTCCCTGGGGCGTGACGAGAAGGCCGAGATGCAGCGCCTGATCGAGCAGTACCGCACCGGCATCGTGCCGCTGGTGGTGCCGCTCACCCTGCTCAAGCACCACTTCGCCCGCCACCCGCATCCCTACATCGCGCAGCAGGCCTACCTGCAGCCGCATCCCGAAGACCTCAGCCTGCGCAACGCCATCTAGCCATGGACGATTACGACGACACGCCGCTCGACGGCGACTTCCAGGCCGCACTCGCCCGGGGCCTGCTGCCCATCCGCGAGGTGGCGCGGCTCACCGGCGTCAACCCGGTGACCCTGCGCGCCTGGGAACGCCGCTACGGCCTGGTGCTGCCCCAGCGCACCGCCAAGGGCCACCGCCTGTATGCGCCGGAGCATGTGGCGCGCATCCACGCCGTGCTCACCTGGCTCGACCGTGGCGTACCGGTGGGCCAGGTGAAGGGGTTGCTGCGGGGTGGTCAGCACGCCGGACTCTCGTCTTCTTCGCTGTGGGACGAGCAGCGTCATCAGTTGCTGGAGGCCATCGGCGCCCTGGCAGAGCGCCGCCTCGACGAGCGCTTCAACGCCGCGTTGTCGATCTACCCCCCGCTGACGCTGTGCCAGCAACTGCTGCTGCCCCTGCTCGAAGCACTGGAAACCCGCTGGGGCGATGCCTATGGCGCGCGCCTGGAGCGGGTGTTCTTCAACGCCTGGCTGCGCAGCAAGCTGGGCGCGCGCATCTACCACAACAACCGCCAGCATGGCGGCGCCCCGCTGTTGCTGCTCAACCCCTGTGAACACCCCATGGCGCCGGGCCTGTGGATAAGCGCCTGGCTGGCCAGCAATGCCGGCTGCGCGGTGGAGGTGCTGGAGTGGCCGATACCCGCCGCCGAGCTGCCCCTGGCCATCGCCCGTATCGAGCCCCGCGCCCTGCTGCTGTATGCCGAACAAGCCCTGGCCGGCCCCAGCCTGGCGCGCCTGCTGGCCGACCACGGCTGCCCGCTGGTGCTGGCCGGGCCCGCCGTGCGCATCCACCAGCGCGAGCTGCAAGAGCTGGCCGCACAAGGCATCCGCCCCCCTCTCGCCGACGACCCGGTCGCGGCCCTGCAAACCCTGACCAGCCTTGGTGTGCTGGCCAGGCCCGAGGATCTTCCATGCGCCAACTGATGTGGTTCCGCTGCGACCTGCGCGTCCAGGACAACACGGCCCTGTCCGCCGCGATGGCCGCCGGGCCGACCCTGGCCCTCTACCTGCTCAGCCCCAGCCAGTGGCAGGAACACGACGACGCCCCCGCCAAGGTGGACTTCTGGCTGCGCAACCTGGCCTCGCTGCAGGCCGAGTTGGCGCGCCTCAACGTGCCGCTGCTGATCCGCCGCGCCGACCTCTGGGACGAAGCCCCCGAAGCCGTCGCCCGCCTGTGCCACGAGCACCAGGTCAGCGCCGTGCACGTCAACGAGGAGTACGGCATCAACGAGAGCCAGCGCGATGCCGCCGTCAAGGCACGCCTGCAGGCCGACGGCCTGCGCCTGCGCAGCCATCTCGACCAACTGCTGTTCAAGCCGGGCAGCGTGCTGACCAAGAGCGACAGCTACTTCCAGGTCTTCAGCCAGTTCCGCAAGGCCTGCTACGCGCGGCTGTACAGCGCCCTGCCCCACAGTGCGCCGCTGCCGAAAAAGCAGGAGCCGCTGGATATCGAAAGCAGCGCCGTACCCGCCACGGTGAAGGGTTTCCACACCCCACCCGCCAGCCTGCAAGCGCTCTGGCCCGCCGGCGAAGAGGAAGCGGGCCGCCGCCTGGAGGCGTTCGCCGACCAGCAGATCGAGCACTACCAGGACGAACGCGACTTCCCCGCACACCCCGGCACCAGCCAGCTGTCGCCCTACCTCGCCGCCGGCGTGCTGTCGCCACGGCAATGCCTGCATGCCGCGCTGCGCAGCAACCAGGGCGAGTTCGAGTCGGGCAACGCCGGCGCCGTCACCTGGATCAACGAACTGCTCTGGCGCGAGTTCTACAAGCACATCCTCGTGGGCTACCCACGCGTCAGCCGCCACCGCGCCTTCCGCGCCGACACCGAAGCGCTGCGCTGGCGCGATGCCCCCGAAGACCTGGAAGCCTGGCAACAGGGGCGTACCGGCATCCCCATCGTCGACGCGGCGATGCGCCAATTGCTGGCCACCGGCTGGATGCACAACCGCCTGCGCATGGTGGTGGCCATGTTCCTCACCAAGAACCTGCTGATCGACTGGCGCGAGGGCGAGCGCTGGTTCATGCGCCACCTGATCGACGGTGACCTGGCGGCCAACAACGGCGGCTGGCAGTGGAGCGCCTCCACCGGCACCGATGCCGCGCCCTACTTCCGCATCTTCAATCCGGTCAGCCAGTCCCAGCGCTTCGACCCGCAAGGGGTGTTCATCCGCCAGTGGCTGCCGGAGCTGGCAAGCCTGGACAAGAAGGACATCCACGACCCGGCCGCCCGTGGCGGGCTGTTCCTGCCGGAAGGTTATCCACAGCCGATGGTGGACCTCTCCTCCAGCCGCGACCGGGCCATCGCCGCCTTCCGCAGCCTGCCCAAGGCGGTCACGGCATGAGCGCCTTCCTGCAACGTTTCGCCGAGGACTTCGCGCGCCTGGGCCGCGACAACCTCGACCTGCTCGCCACGCTGTACAGCGAGGACGCCCAGTTCACCGACCCGCTGCACCATGTCGAAGGGTTGCCCGCCATCCGCCGCTACTTCGCCGGGCTCTACGAGAACGTCAACGACCTGAACTTCGAGTTCCACGGCTATGACCAGGCGGGTGAAGGCCAAGGCTACCTGCGCTGGACCATGACCTATCGCCACCCACGCCTGGCAGGCGGCCGCCCGATTGCGGTGGAAGGCTGCTCGCACCTGCGCTGGAACGAACGGGTGTACTACCACCGCGACTACTTCGATGCCGGCGCGCTGCTCTATGAACACGTGCCGCTGCTGGGCGGGGTGGTCCGCTTGCTAAAGGGGCGACTGGCATGAACGACTCCCGACGCATCTGGCTCACCGGCGCCAGCAGCGGCATCGGCGCCGAACTAGCCGAACTGCTGCTCCGGGACGGGCACCGTCTCGCCCTCAGCGCCCGCCGCAGCGGCCCGCTGGAAACCCTGCAGCAGCGCTTCCCCGAGCAGGTACTGCTGGTGCCGGGCGACCTGACCGACGCCGCCCAGGTCACCGCCATGGGCGAACGCATCGCTCGGCACTGGGGCGCGCTGGACTGCGCGATCCTTAACGCCGGCACCTGCGAATACCTGGAAGCCGGGCGGTTCGACGCCGACCTGGTCGAGCGCGTGGTAGCCGCCAACCTGCTCGCCCCGGCGCGCTGCATCGAAGCCGCCCTGCCCCTGCTGCGCAAGGGCGAACGGCCGCACCTGGTCGGCGTGGTCAGCGCCGTCACCCACTTCGCCCTGCCTCGCGCCGAAGCCTATGGCGCCTCCAAGGCCGGCTTGCGCTACCTGCTGGAATCCCTGCGCGTGGACCTGGCCCACGAAGGCCTCGACGTCACGCTGGTGAGCCCCGGCTTCGTCGACACGCCGCTGACCCAGCGCAACGACTTCCCCATGCCCATGCGCTGGTCGACGCAACGTGCCGCGCACCACATCGTCCGGCGGCTGCAGCGGCGGCCGCTGGAAATCGCCTTCCCGGGCCCCTTCATCCTCGCCCTGCGCCTGCTCGCCCGGCTGCCGGCGCGGATGCGCCTGGCCCTGGGCCGACGCCTGGCCCGTAACGGAGCTCCCCAATGAAAGTCGCCATCATCGGCAGCGGCATTTCCGGTCTCACCTGCGCCTGGTTGCTGGCCCGCCAGCACGATATCCAGCTGTTCGAAGCCAGCGACTGGATCGGCGGCCACACCCACACGGTGGACGTGCACCTGCAGGGGCGTGACTACGCCGTGGACACCGGCTTCATCGTCTTCAACGACTGGACCTACCCCAACTTCATCCGCCTGATGGAGCGCCTGGGCGTGGCCAGCCAACCCACCGAGATGAGCTTCTCGGTGCACGACCCGGCCAGCGGCCTGGAGTACAACGGCAACAACCTCAACAGCCTCTTCGCCCAGCGGCGCAACCTGCTCTCGCCGGGTTTCTGGGGCATGCTGCGAGAAATCCTGCGCTTCAACCACGACGCCCAGGCGGACCTCGACGCGGGCCGCATCAACCCCGCCATCACCCTCGGCGACTACCTGCGCATGGGCGGTTATGGCGAGCGCTTCCGCGATCACTACCTGGTACCGATGGGGGCGGCGATCTGGTCCATGCCGCTGGACGACATGCTGGCCTTCCCGCTGCAGTTCTTCGTGCGCTTCTTCAAGAACCACGGCCTGCTCTCGGTCAACGACCGCCCGCAATGGCGGGTGATCAGCGGGGGCTCGCGCAGCTACGTGGCGCCACTGACGGCCAGCTTCGCCGACCACATCCGCCTGTCCTGCCCGGTGACCTGGGTCGAGCGCGATGCCGAGGGCGTGACCCTGCACAGCGCCGCCGGCAGCGAGCGCTTCGACAAGGTGGTATTCGCCTGCCACAGCGACCAGGCACTGGCCCTGCTGGCCCAGCCGAGCGCGACCGAGGCCGAGGTACTGGGCGCCCTGCCCTATGCCGACAACGAGGTGGTGCTGCACACCGACACGCGCCTGCTGCCGCGCCGGCCACTGGCCTGGGCCAGCTGGAACTACCGCCTGGGCGGCCCCCGCCAGCGTCCGGCGGCCGTGACCTACAACATGAACATCCTCCAGGGCATCCAGGCGCCGGAAACCTTCTGCGTCAGCCTCAACCAGGGCGAAGCCATCGACCCCGCGCGCGTCCTCGCCCGCTTCAGCTACGCCCATCCGCAGTTCAGCCTCGAGGGCGTCCGCGCCCAGGCGCGCTGGGAGGAGATCAACGCCAAGCAGCACAGCTACTTCTGCGGTGCCTACTGGGGCAACGGCTTCCACGAGGATGGCGTGGTCAGCGCCCTGCGCGTGGCCCGTGAGTTCGGGGAATCCCTGTGAACAGCGCCCTCTACAGCGGCTGGGTCAGGCACCGGCGGCACCAGCCCCGGGCCCACGCCTTCCGCTACCGCATCGGCCTGCTTTACCTGGACCTGGACGAGCAGGAACAGGTGCTCGGCCTCTCTCCGCTCGCCGGACCGGGACGCTTCGCGCCCTTCGCCTTTCGCGAGCGCGACTTCCTGCCGCAGTTCACCGGCACCGGCATGCGCCTCGCCGAAGCCGTGCGCCAGCGCGTCGGCGAGGCCCTGGGGCGGCGCCCCGAAGGCGCCATCCGCCTGCTGGCCCAGGCCCGCAGTTGGGGGCTGGCCTTCAACCCGGCGAGCTTCTTCTACTGCCATGACGCCGACGGAACGCTGATGGCGATCCTCTGCGAGGTGACCAACACGCCCTGGCGCGAGCGCTACCACTACGTGGTGCCGGCGCAGGGCGAGGGCCACCAGCGAGTGCGGGTGGACAAGGCCTTCCACGTCTCGCCCTTCCTGCCCCGCGAGCTGGAGTACCGCATGGCCTTCAGCCCGGTGGGCCCACGCCTGGCGGTGCACATGGAGGACTGGCAGGGCGACACCCGGCTGTTCGACGCGACCCTCGACCTGGAGCGCCACGAACTCGACCGCGCCAGCCTGCACCGCTACCTCGCGCGCTTTCCCTGGATGACGGCCAAGACCGTCCTGGGCATCTACTGGCAGGCCCTGCGCCTGCTGCTCAAACGCCTGCCTCTGTTCTCCCACCAGGCGGCGGACGGCGCCTACCGCGTCGCCACCACGCATTCGAAGGAGCATCACCATGAAGAGCACTAGTCTCGGCATCAAGCCGGGCCTGTTCGGCACCACCGGCCTGGCCGGCGGCCTGTTGCGCCGGCTGGTGCTGGCCCAGCTGGAAGGGCTGCGCCACGGCCAGTTGACCGTGCTGGAGGACGGCGAGGAACGGGTCTTCGGCGACGCTCAGGCTGAACTCAGGGCACGTATCGAGGTGCAGGATGCGGCGGTCTGGCCGCTGGTGGCGGCCAACGGCTCCATCGGCTCGGGGGAGGCCTATATCCACGGTTACTGGACCACGCCGGACCTCACGGCGGTGATCCGCGTGTTCGTCGCCAACCTGGATGTGCTCGACGGCATGGAACGCGGCCTGGCTTTGCTGGGGAGGCCCCTGGTGCAGGGCCTGCACTGGCTCAACCGCAACACCCGGGCCGGCTCGCGGCGCAACATCGCCGCCCATTACGACCTGGGCAACGACCTGTTCGAGCAGATGCTCGACCCCACCATGATGTACTCCGCCGCGCAGTTCGCCAGCCCCGAGCAGAGCCTGGAGCAGGCCCAGTTGAACAAGCTGGAACGCATCTGCCGCAAGCTCGACCTCAAGCCCGACGACCACCTGCTGGAGATCGGCACCGGCTGGGGCAGCATGGCGCTCTACGCCGCCACCCACCACGGCTGCCGGGTGACGACCACTACCCTGTCCCGCGAGCAGTACGAGTACACCCGCCAGCGCATCGAGGAGCAGGGCCTGCAATCACGCGTCACCCTGCTGCTGCAGGACTACCGCGACCTCGACGGGCGCTTCGACAAGCTGGTCTCCATCGAGATGGTCGAGGCGGTGGGCCACCGCTTCCTGCCCGCCTATTTCAAGCAGTGCGCACGCCTGCTCAAGGACGACGGGCTGATGCTGCTGCAGGCCATCACCATGCGCGACCAGCGTTACGAGCAGGCCAAACGCAGCGTCGACTTCATCCAGCGCTACATCTTCCCCGGGGGCGCCCTGCCCTCGGTGCAGAAGATGCTGGAGGTGATCACCCGCCACAGCGACATGAACCTGCTGCACATGGAGGACTTCGGTCCCCACTACGCACGCACCCTGCGCCACTGGCACGACAACCTGCGCGCAGCGCGCGGGCGCCTGGAGCAACTGGGCTACGACGAAACCTTCTACCGGCTCTGGGAGTTCTACCTGTGCTACTGCGAGGGTGGCTTCCTGGAGCGCGCCATCGGCACCGCACAGTTGGTGCTGGCCAAGCCCGGCGCGCGCCCGCCGTCACTGCTCGGCCGCCTGGATGCCTAGGCAGCTGGCCAATGCGGTGCTGTTCCAGCTGGGCTGGTTCGCCTGCCTGTTCGCCGCCAACCAGCCGCTCCTGCTGCTGGTGGCGCCGGCGATCCTGGCGCTGCACGTCCTCTGCATCGGCTCCTGGTCGGAGGATGGCCGCCTGGTGATCGCGGTGACGCTGCTGGGCAGCCTGCTGGACTGCCTGTTGCTCAACCTCGGCCTGTTCGACTTCGGCTACGGCGGGCACCTGATCCCGCCCTGGCTGGTATTGCTCTGGGCACTGCTGGGCACCACGCTCAACCATTGCCTGGCCTGGACTGCCCGGCCCTGGTGGCTGGCCAGCCTGCTGGGCGCCATCGCCGCACCGCTGTCGTACCTGGCCGGCGCGCGCGTGGCCGGGGTCGGCCTGCCCTTCGGCACGCTGCCGAGCCTGCTGGTACTGGCGCTCATCTGGGCCGCCGTGTTGCCGTTGCTGCATCGCCTGGCGAGGCAGTTGAAGCGGCCAAGGCCGAGCACCTGATCGCCCCGGCAACCGGAGCGCATGCCTTTGCCGTAAACTCCGCGCCCATGAGCCCTTCGCTGATTCCCGTCCAACAACTGCCTGCCGCCCACGAGATCACCTGCGCCACCTGCGCCGCCTGCTGCTGCCAGCTGGAAGTGATGCTGATCACCGACACCGGCGTGCCCGAACGCTTCATCGAAACCGATGACTGGGGCGGCGACGTCATGGCGCGCCTGGACGACGGCTGGTGCGCCGCGCTGGACCGCGACACCATGCTCTGCACCATCTACGAAAACCGCCCGCTGATCTGCCGCGAGTTCGAGATGGGCGAAGCCGATTGCCTGGATGAACGCCGGGGCATCGACAGCGCCTATGGGCGGGGCGCGGCCTGAGCGCCCTGACGGCCCCGGGCTGAAGCCCGGGCTACGAAGCCTGCGTGTGGGAAGTCCCTGGAGAAGGGGCGGCCTGCATGGGGAATGAATTTCCCCCTACCAATAGTTCTCGTGCCGGCATCGTTGGGCGAATGAATTGGTTCTGTCTGCGTTAGCTGTTGTGGTTTTAATGCAAGCGCTCAAGCACGGCTATTTCCGGGCACCTAAGGGTTTGTGCCACCTCCACCGCATGGGTTTCGCTGCGCTCTACCCATCCTACGAAAGCCGCCGTCACGTGCGCGC
>BATO01000105.1 GCA_000474255.1 Aquipseudomonas alcaligenes MRY13-0052 | reverse complement strand
TTGACCCCAACGGCGTCACCACCGCCCTCACCTACACCCCGCAGGGCTGGCTCGCCTCGGTCAGCGTCGGTGGCGGCACCACCGCCTTCGAGCACGATGCCATCGGCCAGATCACCAAGGTCACCCGGGGCGACGGCAGCTGGCTTGCCTACACCTGGGACGATGCCCGGCGCCTGACCAGGATCACCAACAACCTCGGCGAGCAGGTCGAGTTCGACCTCGACGCCATGGGCAACCGCACGGCCCAGCGCATCAAGGACGCCTCCAACAACCTCACCCAGCAGCAACAGTGGGTGTATGACGAGCTCGGCCGCCTGCTGCGCTCGGTCGGGGCTGGTGGCCAGACCCACAGCAAGCAGTACGACCTCAACGACAACCCCACCACCGACACCAACCCGCGCCAGTTCAGCCACACCCAAGCCTATGACGCCCTCGATCGCCTGGTCTCCAGCACCGATCCGCTGAGCAAGGTCACCCGCCTCGGTTACGACGCCCAGGACAACCTCACCCAGGTCGTCGATCCGCGCGGCGTCACCACCCGCTACGAATACGATGGCCTCGGCAACCTCACCACGCTCATCAGCCCCGACACCGGCACCACCACCTATGGGCACGATGCCGCCGGCAACGTCACCCAGAAGACCGACGCCCGCGGCATCGTCACCACCTACAGCTACGACGCCCTCGACCGCCTCACCGGCCGCCAGTACCCCGCCACTCCTGCGCTCAACGTCCAGTACCACTACGACATGACCGCCAACGGCAACAAAGGGGTGGGCCGCCTCACTGCGGTGCAGGACGCCAGCGGCGTGCTCGGCCACAAGTACGACGAGCGCGGCAACCTCATCGAGCAACTGCGCTCCGTTGCGGTATTGGGGACAGATCAGTACGACACCCTCGGCTACGCCTACGACGCCGCCAACAACCTCATCCGCATCGACTACCCGGCCGGCTTCAGCATCCACTACAGCCGCAACGCCGCCGGCCAGGTCAGCCAGGTCGGCTTTGCGGTGGGCAGCGCCACACCCACCAGCCTTGCCAGCAACATCGGCTACGCCCCCTTCGGGCCGCTCAAGAGCCTCACCTGGAACAACGGCATCGTCCTCAGCCGCACCTACGACCAGGACTACCAGCTCACCGCCCAGCAGGTCGGCAACTGGCAGAGCAGCTACAGCCACGACGCCAACGGCAACATCACCGCCCACGCCCACAGCCTGTTCGGCAGCCTCGACTACCAGTACGACGCCCTCGATCGCCTGACCGAGGAAAAGGCCGCCGCCAGCCGCAAGGCCTACGCCTACGACGCCACCGGCAACCGCAGTTCGCGCACCACCTATGCCACCACCAACGGCAGCGAAGCGCAGACCGCCAAGCAGACCCTGCACTACGCCACCGACAGCAACCGCCTCAGCCAGCGCAGCACCAGCTACGCCGTCGAAGCCGATGCCGCCGGCAACTACACCCGCTACAGCCAGAGCCGTCGCTACACCTACGACGACCAGGGCCGCCTCAACGCCGTCACCGACGAGGCCGGCACGCCCATCGCCCGCTACGCCTACAACGCCCTCGGCCAGCGCGTGCTCAAGGACGTGCAGCAAGGCACCGCCCACACGCCCTACACCTACCTCTACGGCCCCGACGGCCAGGTGCTCGGCCAGGTGCGCTACACCAGCAGCGGCAAGAAGAGCCAAGCCAGCTACTACGTGTGGCTCGACAGCCTGCCCATCGCCCAGATCGACCTGAGCTACGACGCCGCCGGCACCACCATCGCCAGCACCACCCTCACCTACCTGCACAGCGACCACCTCAACACCCCACGCCTGGCCACCAACCAGGGCGGCAACCTGGTGTGGAGCTGGCAGAGCGATGCCTTTGGTGTGGGGCAGCCCAACACCTATGGCGGCAATATCGATGTGATCCTGCGCTTCCCCGGCCAAGTCGCCGATGCGCACAGTGCGCTCTACTACAACTACTTCCGCGATTACGACCCCGAGACCGGGCGGTACGTCAAAAGCGACCCGATTGGACTGGCCGGCGGGTTGAATACATTTGGGTATGTAGAAGCAAATCCTGTCAGCTTCTTCGATCCACTTGGGCTAGAGAAGGTAATCTTCTTTAATCCGGATGACCCAGACCAGAAGCCTTACAGAGGGGCTGTAGCCGACCCAGACAGACCTGGAGTTTGTGTAATTTATGCGCACGGCAACCCAAACGCTATCCGCGACGATAGAGGCTCCAGCCCAGAATACTATAGAAATAACCCAGAAGACCTTCAGCGACTCAAAGCTGAGCTCAAAGAGCTTGGCTGCGAAGAAGATATGCCAGTAGAGTTCGCTTCGTGCAATACGGGCAAGGGCGATAATTCGATTGCCCAAAACTTCTCACGAATCTGGAAGCCAAATGTCGGAGCGCCAGATCAGTTTGTTTGGTGGGATTGGCGTCCATTTAAATATTCTCTAGACCCTACCCCTTACGGTGAGACACCAGATGGCGGCAAGGATAAGAGCAATCCTGGTAAATATCGAAATTTCAGGGATGGAAAACCTTATGAAAATTAATTCCCTATTTATTTTATTTCTCACAATCTTTGGCATACAGGGCTGTGCTGGCTTTTCAACACACACCAGCCATCCCCGCTGCCCTGACACAACAAGCATTAACTCCAACAGTCCCGAGCAGTTAATGGATCTATGGACCTGTGGAAAAACTGAGATAGCAGAAAAAATTGCACTAGAGGGGGCACTCAATGGAAATCAGGATCTAGCCCTAATTTACATCGAGATTCGTGCATCAAAGCATGATCTAAATTCAGGGATGATTTTCGCAATTAGGGGAGCGGAGAACGGCGATATTGAGATGGCGAAATGGGTTATGCGCGCCACTCAGAAATATGAAACAAAGTCACTCCCGCCATTAATTAACTCATGGTTTTATAAGCACTTCAAGGAAACAGACAAGCATACGTACATTACACTCTCTGAGTTCTTGGATTATGCAATCTCACAAGCCTACAAGGGAGACGTATCTAGCTCAATCCATGGACTAGCATTTGCAGATGCAAAGGCTGGCCTGCTCATCCCGCAAGAAAGGCAAAAAATCCTAGCCCGAGTTTCTAAGATAGAAGAAGCAATATCCGCAAAAGCAGATATTGATGACATTCTTGTTAAGGCCAAAACATTAAGTAGCGAGCTACAAAAGCATAAGGTTCGATAATTTGTAGCGCAGATGGTTTTCCTCACCCGATATAGAGCGCTACGAGTTTCCTTGCCCTGTAGCGCTCTACTAACTCAGCTCTCTTGCTGCGTCTCATCAGCTTGGCGGCCATGAAACACTCGCATTGGCACCTTTTTATCTACGTACAAGCTATCCCCTGCTGTATCAACTTCTCCAGCAGCCTGTTCAGACCTTTTCGGTTCAGGGTGTCAGGTTAGACCAGCAGGATGTTCACGTTGGTGCGGCGCCTATACATGCCGGGGGTGGAAAGGTTTAATGCAGCCTGCTGAATCACCAGCACCACCCTCAGCTACCTGCACAGCGACCGCCTCAACACCCCACGCCTGGCCACCAACCAGGGCGGCAACCTGGTGTGGAGCTGGCAGAGCGATGCATTCGGTGTGGGGCAACCCAACACCTATGGCAGCAACATCGATGTGATCCTGCGCTTCCCGGGCCAAGTCGCCGATGCGCACAGTGCGCTCTACTACAACTACTTCAGGGACTACGATCCGGAGACCGGGCGGTATGTGGAGAGTGATCCGATTGGGTTGGATGGGGGATTAAATACCTATGGATATGTAGAAGGTAATCCCCTGGGCTACTTCGATGCGTATGGTTTAACAGCTGAAGGAAACCATAAACTTGATCAAGCACAAGTAGACCGAATCAAAGAGCAATTAAAAGACCCAAACCTCGACAAAAAAACTAGAAACGCACTGCAGAAAAAGCTAAAAACTCATGAAAAAGCTATGGGGGAGAGAGGTAGTCGAAAATCCAAGGGGGGAAAGATCAGATCTATTCGCGGCCCACTTATTCACATCGAACTTGCATGCATCGCTGGCGCAGCTCCTTGTGCACTGTGCGAAGAGCTTAACTTCCCTAATCCCAACTGCCCTGTAGATCTACGGTGTGAAGAAGAACACAACACTCCAGCGTCACATGCTCAAGCCTCCCCTTCATTTCCGGGCTGGAGCTCACCTACGCGCCCAGACATCATTGACCTAGGCCAACAATGACTAGTTTTGTAGACAGGTTAGCCGGCGAAGGCAACGTGCTAAGTCGACGAAGCGATATCGTAGTGCGGGTAGTGCGAGGATTGTGGAGTGAATATGAGTCGCAATCGGCGCGGTCGAATGCCCCCTTTGTAAGGATAAGACTCATATCCCTAGCCTGACAACAGCACTTACTCCATCTCGGAGCTAGCATGCGAAGTCAATAACAAAATACGAGTTATGTGATAGTTCAAATATATGAAAAAGAAACATTAGGAGGCCACATGCCTTGGTACGCTATAAGAAATGTATATCTCTTTGGGAAGAAAGAGGATGGGAAAAATATTTTTGAAGAGCGCACAGTCTGTTTTGAAGCGCCGGACCTTGAAACAGCCTACCTAAAAGGTGAACAGGAAGCAGTTGAATATGCAGAATGCTGCGGATTTGAATCTCACCCTGAGCAAGCTTGCTTTTTACAAGATGGAGAGTCTTTGATAGATGGCTATGAGGTCTGGTCTGAACTTTATGAATCAGAGAAAGATCTAGCCACATTTTATGCTGACAGGTATACAGCATATGAATATAAGCCTTGACTTTAGGGCAAACAATTATCAAGCGTGCGAATCGAAGCTCACCTCAATTTCCTGCCGCCGGTTGAGACGACAACAGCATGGCTTGGGTTGCGACCACAACATTACTCAACGAGTTACCTCTTCGACTAACCCGCCTCAGTTGCTGTCGGGATTTGAGTTGTGTTTGCGTCGAATGAGGCAATGCTCAGCCATTGATCGCATATTACTGTCACCAGCCCCCCAGCAGGCCGCTCTGACCACGGTTTCAGGTTGTACCAGCACGGCGTTCAAGTTGGTGCAGCGCCTACAACCTAGCCTGTACTAATGCGATTTCACACTGCCAACCACTGGCATGGGCACCTATTTACGCAGTAGCACCTCCTCGACAATCGATGCCTCAGAAGACTAAAAATAGAGTTCTCAAAATTAATAAATCACTATACACATGCATAACAGCAGGCATCTCCGCCCTGTGTTTTTTGTTGTGGAAATTTACAGATGAGAAAAATCCAGAATTCATTGCATTAGTGGTATTTTTTTCGATTTTAGCGGCAAAATTTTTCTCCCCAAATCGAAATTTAGCCTTGGGTTTAACCAGAATAAAATCCTATGACTGGATAACTGCAATAGGTTTCTCTGGGGCACTTGCATACACCGCAAGCAACGAATCACTCAAAACAGCTCTGATGCTTTTTGGGGTGCTTTTTATTTTCGCCATATCATGCGTGATTCGGATCAGGAGGTAATCAATAAACTTTGATCAGTGCAGTTTAAAGGCAAGATGCATTGAAGGGCTTCATGAGAAGGGATGGCCACGCGTAGCCCGGCGAATAGATACTGACTATATCCCCTTGCCCTCCCGCCCCCTCCTCCCTATCCTGCCCCGGCCACGGTCAATCCCGTGGCCGGGTTTGACAGCCCGAAACTAACGGGCGCGAATGCGCCACGACGTGCATGCGAGAAACAGCGAATGTTTTTTGCAGGCATCGGTACGCATGCAGCTTTCATAGCTGCTCTGCTCTATGGCAGATCGCGCGGGGAGACCTTCGCGGTCTGCCGGTTCCCGTTAGCCGGTCTGTCAACCCCGCGCGGTCTGCCACCCTTCGATTGACAGCGAATTGGTGCCAGCTCCTGACCCCATAACGGAGAACCACCATGCACGAAGCTTATGTCCCTCTTGCTCACCCCCTCCACGTATCCACAAAGGAGGCCTCGGCATGAACAGCGCCCCTCTAATCGATTACAAGGAGCAACGCATCCAGCAGTTGGTCGACCACCTCGACACGCGACTGCACACCACCCAGGTGATGGCGGAGTTGCTCCTGGATTTCGCAGCCTTGCGCGACGGCGCTGACTACCCCTACCTCAGCCGATACCGGGAAGGGGCCTTGATGGACGCGATGGTTCACCTGTCGCGCAACAACTATGAGGACTTCTGCAAACTGGCGGAGTTGGCGCAGTTGCCGGGTAAATAGCCGGGGCCCTGTCCCCATCTACTTGAGGATTCGCCTGGAGCAACCGTGTTGCTCCAGGCGATACAGCCCGACCGTACATGGAGGTCGCCATGTCACTCGTTTCGCTCACTATTTCCGAGAAGGTCGCCCAGTACCTGGCCAGCCTGGCCAAGGCCACTGGCCGCAGTGAAGACTCCCTGGCGGAGGAAGCGCTGTGGCAATACCTGCACCGTGAAGTCTGGCAACTGGCGGAAACAGAGCGCGCCTTGAAGGAGGCTGATGCCGGCGACTTCGCCAGCGATGAGGAGGTGCAGGCCGTACTGGAGAAATGGTCCGGCGATGCATATTGAGTGGCTGGGTCACTTTGCCGACGCGCCGACCACCGGCCACCCCTCCTCCACGGATTCAGGCCTCTCTCACAGAATTCCCTCCCCAGCTCCCCCGATAATCGCGGCCTCAAGTACAACCCCATCCCCCACCCATCCGCTGCCGCCGGCAGCCGATGGAATGAGCCCGACAGGACGCACCATGGCCAACGCCCCGAGCCCCGCTCTCGCCGCAATCGATTACGACCGCATCCAGGCCCTGCTGAACTCGGAGTACGTGGAAGAGCACTTCCACGCGTACATCGAAGGCGGTGACAACGACGAGTGGGTGACCCTCGAGCACGGGGATGACGAGGAGACAGAGGCGTTCGTGGTGTTCGACCAGCACCGCATCCGCGTTGCCGTGGAGAACTTCAACAGCCCGGGCGCGAAGAACGGCCACAGCGATCACTGCCACTTCATCTTCAAGCTGGTGGATCACGAGACCCGCGAGTACGAGGTGCGCTACCAGCCCGTCGAGGTGGACGCGCAGGGTGAAGACCAGCTCGATACCTTCCCCATCGCCGAGCAAAGCGCAGCAATCCAGGAAAACGCCGTGACGTACTTCGAGGCGCTGGAGGCCTACATCGCCGCCAAGGACGAGCAGCTGACGAACATCAAGGCCAGCCTGCCCCCGGCCATGATCCTCAACGTGCTGGGCAACATGGACTCCTTCGATGCCCTGAAGTCGGAGTTCGAGGAAATGGCCGCCGCGGCTTTCGTCGACACCTATCGCCTGGACCCCGAGTTCAGCGAGCTGGAGAACGACGACCGCATGCCCCGCTCCTACTCCGCCTGCATGGACCGCACCGAGCCCTCGATGACCGACCAGGACTGGGAGAACATCGAGAACCACACCGCCTCCGCCTATTTCATCGTGCGCAACATCTTCTCCGAGCGCACACGCATCTCCGTGGCGATGGTCACCGCGCGCTGCCTGGGCAACCTGATCGACAAGGGCATGATCACCGCCGCGAAGATCGAGACCGCCGGCCTCGCCCACGGCCTCGTGCGCTGGCGCGAGCTGATCACCCAGATGACCGACGCCGTGGAGCAGCGCGACCAGAAGTCCATGCTGCTGGCCTTGTACAAGATGTTCGTGCGCAAGCCCATCAGCGATGACGACAAGCTCTACAGCTGCGGCATGCAGAACCTGGGACTGCCGGACTTCGTGATCGCCTTCGGCGAGGACGAGGAGCCCACCGAGCAGGAGCAGCTCGACTCGGTCGCGCGCTTCGAGAAAGCCTTCCTGGCGACCTTCGGCCTGGAAGACGCCAGCGAGCCGCTCACGCCCTACAAGAAGCGCCCCGACTTCGGTTACCCGCTCGGCGACCTGCGCCACAACCCCTTCGGCTATGTGCTGATCGGCTGAGCCGAGCGGCGGTAACGAACGAAAAAGCCCATTCCCCGGAATGGGCTTTTCGTTGGCGGATGCCACCACGGACAGCAGGATGTGTTGCGGCGCCTCGCTCGCCACTAATAGAATGCGATTCATTCTCATACATATCCTTGGATCGCCATGGCCTCCCCCGCCAGCCCCCACCCGCTGCACGACCTCTATAGCGAGCATCACGGCTGGCTGCTCGGCTGGTTGCGTCGCCGGCTGAGCAACCCCTGCGATGCCGCCGACCTGACCCAGGACACCTTCGTCCGCCTGCTGGCCGCCCCGCAGGCGGCACCGCTGCAAGCGCCCCGCGCCTACCTGGCGACCGTGGCCAAGCGCCTGATGATCAACCTCTACCGCCGCCGCTCCATGGAGCAGGCCTACCTCGAAGCCCTCGCCAGTCTGCCGGAACAGCAGGTGCCGAGCCTGGAACACCAGGCGCTGGTGCTCGAAGCGCTGCAGGAGGTGGACGAAGTGCTCTCGCGCCTTGGCAGCAAGGCCCGCAGCGCCTTCCTCATGTACCAGCTCGAAGGCCACAGCCAGGAGACCATCGCCGCCAGCCTCGGGGTCAGCGTGCGCTCGGTGCAGCGCTACCTGGTCCAGGCCTTCGAGGAATGCATCGTGCTGATGGCCAGCGAGCCCGGCTGGCCATGAGCGGGCAAGCCATCGATCGCGGCGTCGCCAGGGAAGCGGCACGCTGGTTCATCCGCCTGCAGGCGAGCGATGCCAGTGCCGAGCTGCACCAGGCCTGCGACACCTGGCGTGCAGCCGCCCCCGAGCATGAGCGGGCCTGGCAATTGGCCGAAGGCTTCCACGCGCGGATGCAACTGATCCCCAGCGACATCGGCCGCGCCACCCTTGGCAAGCCGGCGAGCCTGGACCGGAGACGCGCCATCAAGACCCTGGCACTGCTCATCGCCTCGGTACCCGCCGTCGTGCTGGTGCAGCGCAGCGGCACCTGGCAACACTGGCGGGCCGACCAGCGCACCGCCAGCGGCGAGCAACGCGAAATCACCCTGCCTGATGGCACCCGCTTGCGCCTCAACACCGACAGCGCGGTGGACATCGACTACGACACCAGCCAGCGCCGCGTCCGCCTGGTGAGCGGCGAGATCGCCATCATCACCGCCCAGGACGCCCTCGGCCGCCCCTTCCGGGTGGAGACGGCGCAAGGCGCCATCGTGCCGATCGGCACCCATTTCCTGGTGCGCCAATACGACCGCCACAGCGATATCGCCGTGCTCGAAGGGGCGGTGGAGCTGACGCCCATCGGCTCAGGCACAAGCCTGCGCCTGGACGCAGGCCAGCAAGCCAGCCTCGGTGCCAACGGTGTGGCCACACCGAGCCCGCTGGCGCCCAATGCCGGCGACTGGTTGCGCGGCGTGCTCAAGGCCGAGCGCATGACCCTCGCCCGCTTCGCCAGCGAGCTGGGCCGCTACCGCCCGGGCCTGCTGCGCTGTGACCCGACGGTGGCGCAGCTGCAGGTTTCCGGCGCCTTCCAGCTCACCGATACCGATCTTGCGCTGCAGGCGCTGACCCGTGTACTGCCGGTGAAAATCAGCTACCGCACGCGTTACTGGGTCACCATCGCGGCGGCGGATGCCTGATCCGTAAAAGCGAACAAGAATCCTTGTCGTGTTTTCCCTCGCTCGAATGTCCTCTCTCGCGAATCACGCCAAACACATTCGACACACTTGGGGAACTCTTCAATGCAACGACCAACGGCCCTCCCGTCCCGCCTGCTGCCATCCGGACTGGCGCGCGGCATCAGCGCCGCCCTGCTCGGCGTCGCCCTGGCGGCCAGCCAGCCCGCCATCGCCTGGGCCGAAGCCCTCGGCCAACACAGCCAGTTGCATACCTTCCAGGTTGCGGCCGGGCCGCTGAGCAGCACCCTCGCCGAATTCGCCAGTCAGGCCGGCATCACCCTGCCCCTCGAACCCGACCTGGTACAGGGCCTGAAAAGCCCCGGCTTCAGCGGCAAGGCCAGCGTGCCCCAGGCACTGGGTCAGTTGCTGCAGGGCACCGGCCTGCAAGCCAGCGACCAGGGCAACGGCCTCTACCTGCTCAACCGCGCGAGCAGCAGCAGCCTGGAGCTGGGCGCCACCACCGTGACCGGCACCGGCCTGGGCCTGACCACGGAAGGCAGCGGCTCCTATACCACCGGCGCAAGCGCAGCCGCGACCCGCCTACCACTGACGCTGCGCGAAACGCCGCAATCGGTCAGCGTGATCACCCGCCAGCAGATGGACGATCAGGGCCTGCAAAGCATCTCCGACGTGCTTCAGCAAGCGCCCGGCATCACCGTCAACCGGGAGAGTTCCGAGGCGTACAGTTTCTATTCCCGTGGCTTCCAGATCGAAAACTTCCAGTTCGACGGCATCCCCAGCCTATCCACCGACGGTGGCTCGCTGCGTGACAACTACAGCATCGGCAACTCGCTGATCTACGACCGCGTGGAGATCCTCAAGGGCGCCACCGGCCTGGTGAACGGCGCGGGCTACCCCTCTGGCGTCGTCAACCTGGTGCGCAAGCGCCCCACCGCCCAGTTCCAGGGCCACGTAGCGGCGGGCGCAGGCTCATGGGACAAGTACAACGGCGAGGTCGATCTCTCTGGCCCGCTGGTAGAGGGTGGCGCCATACGCGGGCGCATGGTCGCCGGCAGCCAGACGCAGAAAAGCTACGTCGACTACCTGGAAGGCGATCAGCATGTTTTCTACGGCGTGCTGGAAGCCGACCTGGCCGAAGACACTACCCTGACCCTCGGCTACGACGTGCAGAAGAACCAGAACAACGGCAGCACCACCGGCGCCCTGCCAGCCTTCTACCAGGACGGCAGCACCATCAGCTTCGACCGCTCCACCAACGCCGCTGACCGCTGGGCCTACCGTAACCAGGACACCCAGCGCGCGTTCGCCGAACTCAGCCACGAGTTCGCCAATGAATGGACGTTCAAGGCCCAGGCCAGCGGGCGCGACTACCGCTCCCGCGAGCTGATTTCCGGCATCACCAGCGAAGCGGTGCAGATGGACAACAGCATCTCCCACGGCTTCTACCCGGGCGGCGCCTCGCGCTTCAACACCACCACCGAGGAGCAGAGCCTGGACCTGTTCGCCAAGGGCCCCTTCTCCCTGGGCGGCCGCGTACATGAAGCCGTGTTCGGCTACAGCATCGCCAGCACCCAGGCCAGCTCGAAGCGCTACGACGGCGACACCGAAGCGCTGATCGACGACGTCTTCAACTGGAACAACAACGCCACCAAACCGGCGCGTTTCGACTGGTGGTCGACCTTCGATTTCGAAGCCCGCCAGCGCATTGCCTTCGCCGCCACCGTACTCAAACCCACCGACCGGCTGTCGCTGATCCTGGGTGCACGGGTTGTCGACTACCGCTGGGAAATCGACCGGGTCAACGCCCTGCGTGACGTGCAGGACCCGAGCGCCACGGTCATTTCCGGCGAGGTGGTGCCCTATGCCGGCCTGACCTTCGACCTCGACGACCACCACACCGCCTATGCCAGCTACACCGACGTGTTCAAGCCGCAGAGTTACATCTTCCAGGCCAACGGCAGCCAGATCGACCCGCTGACCGGCGAGAGCTATGAGGTCGGCATCAAGGGCAGCTACCTGAACGATCGGGTCAACGCCAGCGTGGCGCTGTTCGAGCTGCAGCAGGACAACTTCGCCGAAGCCACGGGAGCCACCACGCCGGATGGAGGCACCGCCTACCGGGCGGTCCAGGGTGTCACCACCCGCGGCATCGAGCTGGAGGTTTCCGGCGAGGTACTGGAACGCCTGCAACTGCAGGCCGGCTACACCTTCCAGGAGTCCCACGACGCCGACCACGAGCGCGTCGCCTCCACCCAGCCGCAGCACCTGTTCAAGCTGGCCACCAACTACCGCCTGCCTGGTGACTGGCAGCGTTTGACGGTCGGCGGCAACCTGCACTGGCAGAGCCGTACCTACTTCGAGGCCGGCGAGTGGTACACCCTCTCCAACCCCTCCAAGTTCCAACAAAAATCCTACAGCCTGGTCGGGCTGGTGGCTGGCTACGACTTCAGCGACCAGCTCAAGGGCTCGCTCAACCTCAACAACCTGTTCGACAAGCACTACTACAGCGGTATCGGCAACTACGAGACCGTTTACTACGGCGCACCGCGCAACCTGATGGCAACGCTGAAGTACAGCTTCTAAGCCGGCTCAGGAGCCACCGCCACACCCAGAACGCCCGGCAATTGCCGGGCGTTCTCATAAGGGTGAATAAACCGCCTAACCGGGCTAACCAGGCCGATAACCCACCCAGCCCCTGAAGGTGAAACCGGCGTAGAACAGCTCCACCCCCTCGAAACCGGCCTGGCGCAGCAACGCCTCATCCTGCTCGGGCGAGAGCAGCGGCAAACGTTCGCTGATGGCCGCAATCGCATTCTCGGCCTGGGCGGCGGGAACCCCGGATGCAGCCGCGAAGGCCGCGTAGCGCCTCAGCCAGCGCGTGCGTTCTGCAAGCGGTTGCGCAACGCTGTGATGGGCGACCACCAGCGGCGCGCCAGGCTTCAGGCGCAGCAGCAGCTCCCGGAGCGTGCGCAGGCGCTCCGCCTCCGGCAGGAAGTGCAGCGTGAGCAGGCAGGTGGCGCCATCGAAAGGCTCCAGCGCAGTCGACTCGATATAGCCCTGGTGCAGCGCCACCCGTGCATCGAGATCGCCCAGGGTCTGGCGGGCCAGGGCGAGCATGTCCGCCGAGGGGTCCACCCCGACAAAACGCCAGCCGGGTTGCGCCTCGGCGAATACCTTCAGCTCCAGGCCACCGCCGGCGCCGAGCACCAGCACCCGCCCCTGTGCGGGCACTCGTTCGGCCAGCAGCAGGGCTGTCATCTGCTGCAGGGCATGGAACCCGGGCACCTGGCGAACAGGCCCCTCCGCATAACGGGCGACGGCTTGCGGATCGGAAAACGCTTGCATAGGGGCCTCCGCGATCAGTGGCTGTCGAAGATCAGTGACTGGTGCGCGGCGGCACCGGCCAGGGTCCCATCGCCCACCGCCAGGGGCACCGAGCCGCCCATCCGCGCCGCGTCACCGCAGGCATAGACGCCCCTGACGCTGGTCGCCTTCATCGCGTCGGTGCGGATGATCCGGCCGTAGAAGCCCTCGTCGAACTCGCAGCCCAGCGACTCCGGCAGCGAGCTGGCGACATCGATGCGGGTGGGCACGAACAGCCCGTCCAGGCTGATCACCCGCCCGTCGTGCAGCACCACATCCAGCTCGCCGTCGATACTGCGTACGGGCTCGTGCTCCAGCGTCACGCCGCGCGCGGCGAGCTTGGCCAGTTGTTCCGCGTCGGGCTCGAACGCCTCATTGAGGAACAGCGTCGTGCTGCCCCAATCCGGCAGCAGCAAGGCCAGGTGCATGGACATGGCCGAGGTGGCGATGACACCGATCCGCCCTTGCTGCAGCTCGTAGCCGTGGCAGTAGGGGCAATGGAACACCCGGCTGCCCCAACGCTCGGCCAGGCCGGGAATCTCGGGGAGCTGGTCGACGACACCGCCCGCGAAGATCAGCCGGCGCGCCTCGCGCGGTTCCTCGCCCTCGATCTCGACACGGAAACCCCGCGCCGTCAGCGCAACGGCAACGGCCTTGCCGGTGAGCCACTCGACCGTCTCGTAGACCATCACCTGCTCGCGTGCCTGGCTGGCGATGGCACCGGGCGCGTTGCCATCCTGAGTCAGGAAGCCATGTGAATGGGCGGCGAAGCGGTTGCGCCGCAACCCCTCGTCCACCACCAGGATGCGCCGGCGCGCCCGCGCCAGGGGCATGGCCGCCGACAGGCCCGCATAGCTACCGCCGATGATGATCACGTCGTACTGCATCGCTGCTCTCCTCCGTTGCTCGCCGGCATCCGGGCCTCGGAATGGCCGGCTGATAGTCATGAAACTTTTGAAGCTACATGATAGAGCGAGGATTTTTTCTCACGCAACTTATAAAGTGGCGTTATCCGATTCACCTGACGTAAGGCGCAACAGAGGCAATGCAATGAGAAAGGACAGCAGGCTCTCCCGCATGCTCCATGTGCTGCTGCACATGGCCCGCCACGACCAACCCTTCACCTCTGAACAGATCGCCCGGATGCTGGACACCAACCCGGTGGTGGTCCGCCGCACCATGGCCGGCCTGCGCCAGGCGGGCTATGTGAGTTCGGAGAAAGGCCACGGCGGCGGCTGGACCCTGGCCGGCGACCTCGAAACCATCACCCTGCTGGACATCCACAACGCCGTCGGCGGCCCGAGGATCTTCGCCATCGGCATCGAAAACGAAACTCCGGAATGCGCCGTCGAGCGCGTGGTCAACGCCGCCCTGGAAGACGCCCTGAACCAGGCCGAAGCGCTGCTTATCGACCGCCTCGGCGCCATCACCCTGGCGGAGCTGGCACGTGATTTCGACGTACTGTGCAAAGCGAGTGGCTGGGGGATCGACGGGCGGCATGAAGGCTGATGTTTCGAGCGGGCGACTGAAGTCGCCCCTACAATTCGGCGCCTGGCACGTCCATCGATAGCCGGGCCGCAAGAACGATCAAATCCCCACCGTGCTCCACTGCTAACGTCGCCCCGTCTTCAAGGAGCACCCATGCCAAGCATCGAGAAAGTCCTGTGGTTCATCGAAACGGAGCTGGGCTCCGAGCTGGACCTCGGGCATGTCGCGCGCCAGTTCGGCCTGTCGCCTTTCACCCTGTCGCGCTTCTTTTCCCTGGCCACGGGCTGGTCGGTGATGCGCTACATCCGCGCCCGGCGCTTGAGCCAGGCGGCGCTGGCATTGAGCGACGGGAAGCACGACATCCTCGATGTCGCCCTCGGTGCCGGCTATGGGTCCCATGAAGCGTTCACGCGTGCCTTCAGCGACCTGTTCGGGGCCACGCCCCGGCAGGTTCGTGAACAGGGGTACGGCAGCCTGTCACTGGTGGAGCCTTTGCGCATGAAAGAAATGAGCTTCGTGGAACTGTCCCAACCCCGCTATGAAACCCGTGCCGAATTCATCATCGCCGGCCTGGGCGAGCGTTTCACCTTCGACAAGAACGAGGGCATCGTCGGCCTATGGCAGGCCTTCGTGCCTTACCTGGGCAACATCCCCGGGCAGACCAGCTACGTCACCTATGGGCTGTGCTGTAACCCGGGCGAGGACGGCAGCTTCGAATACATCGCCGGCGTCGAAGTCCCCCGTATCGACACGCTGCCGCCGGCCCTGCGCTACCTCAAGGTGCCTCAGCAGGACTACGCCGTGTTCCGCCACCAGGGCCACATCTCCACCATCCACCAGACCTTCCTCACCATCTTCAACAAGTGGCTGCCGGAGTCCGATTACGCCTTCGCCGACGCCCCGGAATTCGAGCAGTACAGCGCCGATTTCGAGCCGATGCAGGGCACGGGCTTCGTCGAGGTATGGGTACCGGTGGTGCGGCGCGGGTAAAGCCGGATCAGCGTCCGGCTTCAGTCACGAAGCGATAAGGTTCGGCTTCGAACAGCTCTGAGATTTCAGCGATACCCGCCATGAACAGGCGGGCTATTTCCTGGATGTCCTCATCCGGCCAGGCGGGCGTGAAGTGCTCCCCCTCGGGCGTGACGGAAGGCAGGTTGTTACCCCAGAACAGCGTGTCGTAGATGTGGTCCAGGCGCCGGTTGGCCTCCCTGAATGCGGATGGGCTCGCCGGCTTGCCGATGAGGTCGACGAGCATGTTCCAGGTATTCAGGAAGTCCGAGCAGTCGACCGCTTCGGCGTCTGGCGATACACACCAGAGAGCGATCTCGTCGAAATCGTAGTCAGGCACTTCGTCCTGATCCTGCAACTGCAATCCCAGTTGTTCCAGATAGCGCCCGGAATCGCGCTCCGATGCGAAGGTGACCACCTTGCCGACATCGTTCTTCACGACGCCATCAGTGTCGTCTCAGTACCAGATGAACAAATGGCTCTGCCCACGCAACTGGATACGGCAGGTGTAATACTCCATGGGGTGTTTCTCTCCCTTTCGAACTGCGGTGTTGCGACTTCACGTAGGTCGGGTGCAACCCGACGGTCCGATAACAGGACCATCGCGGGTTTCACCCGCCCTACAAAGCCGATCTGCCCTACCCCACCCGCAACCAGATCACCGAAGCATCGTCGCTGGCCTTGAAGCGCGGGTAGCGCAGGCAGGCGGCGTCTTCGAGTTCGATGCGGCGCAGTTCGGCAGCCAGCGGCAGCAGGCCGCTTTCCAGCACGCGGGCCACCAGGGTGGCGGCGTCGTAGTGGTGGTAGGTGTCGAACAGCGCGGCGAAGCCATCGGTCATCAGCAGCAGGTCGTCGCCCTTGGCCAGCGGCGTGCGGGCGTAGTGCATGCCTGCCCTGGCCTGCTCGGCGTCGACGCTCAGCACCGCCTTGGGGCGTTCGCGGGCGGCGCGGCGGTCGGCCAGCACGTGGGCGCTGCGCACGTTGTCAGCGCCGGTACCCGGCCCCAGCGCGGCGGCTTCGGCCTGCTCGGTGTCGCGGTTCGGTTCGGGGGTGAGGAAGGCGACGCCGCTGGCACTGCGGTGGATGACGACGCAATCGCCGAGGTGGCCGCAGGCGAGGCTTTCGCCCTCGATGGCCACGGCGGCGAGCGAGGCGCGGGGCAGCTCCCAGTGGGCGACCGGCTCGCGTTGGCGTTCACGCCCGTAGTCCGTGGCGACGCGGTCGAACACGCCGCCGCACAGTTCCGCCAGCGGGCCCGAGGCGCCGGCGAATGCGCGATGGGCCGCGCCGGCCAGCCAGGCCGCGCCACCGCGCTCGCCCATGAGCCCCGGCTCGCCGAGGTCGGTGGCACCGTCGATGACCCAGGCGTGCTGCTCGGCGCTGCCGATGCGGTCGTCGTTCGGAACCGAGTTCTTGCCCGCGAGGCTGAGGGTCTGGATCAGGTCGAAATGCATGGAGTTCCCTTCAATGGCCAGGCTGAATCTGCGCGGCATATTCTAGCCTTCGCACATTCCGAGCAGGGCAGGAAACGCACGAATCAGGGCCGATAGCCCTGCCCCAGCAGCCAGCCCTGCACCTTGCGCCGCGCCTCGGGCGCCAGGCCCGCCAGCGCCTCGGCCAGTTGCCCGGCGTGCAACGCCTGGATGATGGGCGCGAGTGCAATGCCGTCCAGGTGCCAGATGCCCAGGGGCTGATCGGCGGTGACCACCACCTCCCGTTCCTCGATCAGGTCGCCCTGGATCACCGGCGCGCGCGCCACACGCAGTTGGTTGATATCGGCCGGTGCGTGCAGCGGCTCGGCGTCGGGCCAGGTGCTGCGCTCCCGCCAGAACGGCTGTGCAGCCCAGCGCTGTTCCATGGAGTAGAAATCGCGACCGGTGCGGGCGAAGCGCAGGAACAGCTGCTCCACCCGCTGCTGGTGGAAACGCCGGGCCAGTGCAGTGCGCTCCGGCCGCTGCAGCAGGGTGTTGATCACTGCCGGCGCCTGCAACGCGGAAGACAGGGACTGGAAGATGCCGTTGCCCGAAAGCGGGTCCACCGCCATGGCGGCGTCGCCCACCCGCAGCCAGTCGGGGCCACTGGCCTCGTTGAAAAGAATGGCGGTGCTGCTGCGGGCATGCAGTTCGGTCGGCTGCAACGCGGCCTCACCGAACAGCTCGCGCACCAGGGTGGATTCGCCGCGCCGCGCCGCGCACCAGGCCGGCAGTTGCTCCTTGGGTGGCAGGCCGTGGGCGTCGCGGGTGATCTGCCAGTAGCAGCGCCCGTCTTCCAGCCGTGCCATCCAGGCCCAGCCGTCGGGCAGGCTTTCCAGCGCCGAGCCGGGGCGGCCCGGCGCCTCGCGCCACAGGTTGAGCAGGCTGAGGGTTTCCGGCCCGCGCAAGCGGCCACCGGCCAGGGGGGCCTGGCGGCCACGGGCTTCCACCAGGAAGTCCGCGCGCAACGGCTCGCCACCGTCCAGATGGATGAGGTGCCCCGACTCCAGCGCCTCGACACGCAGCACCCGCGCCTCCAGCACCTCGATGCCGGCATGGGCCAGGTCCTCGCGCAGCGCCGCATCGAAGCGCGGCCGGTCCAGCAGGCACTCCTGGTTGATGGATTGGCTGCCAGCGCCCCAGGCGACCCGTCGTGGCGAGGGCGCATCGGCGCACGCCAGGGCACGGGTGAGTCCGGCATGGCGCAGGCCTTCCAGCACTCGAAGGGAGACGCCCTCCAACGCCGCGAAGCGCCGCCACTCGCTGACCACGCGCACCCCATAGCCCAACCGCTTCAGCCCCAGGGCCACCGCCGCGCCCGCCGGGCCGGCGCCGAGCACGACGACCTCAGCCATGGCGACGCTCCGGACCGGTGAAGGCGGCGCCCTCCTGCAACCAGTTCAGCACCGCCTCGCGGCTGGCGCCGGGGTTCTCGCGCAGGTGGGCGGCGATGATTCCGCTCAGCGCGGCGCAGGCCATGCTGGCGCGCCGCGCCGTTTGCGGCACTGACAGGGG
>BATO01000106.1 GCA_000474255.1 Aquipseudomonas alcaligenes MRY13-0052 | reverse complement strand
CCGCGCAGACCGGCAGCGGCATGACCGGGCTGACCCCGGTCTCGGTAACCATGCCGCCCCTCGACGCCCCCGCTCCGCCGACCCAGGTGCCGCCACCGGCGACCCCCCCGGCCACGCCGCCCAAGAAGGGCAAGCGCGCCTCGGTGCTGGACACCGAACTCAGCGCCGCTGCCGCCCAGCCCTCCAGCGGCCCCAACCGCGCACCGCTGATCGCCGCCGCCGGCCTGGCCGTGCTCGGCCTCGCCGGTATCGGCGGCGGTGCCTACTGGTGGCTGAACCAGTCGCCGGCCAAGCCTGACACGGCCCAGGTCGACGGTGGCCAGGTCGATGGCGGTGCCAGCGGCACCACCGGCGGCGAAGGCGACAAGCCGGCAGACAGCGGTTCCAGCACTGACTCCAAGCCCGTGGGCAACCAGGACGGCGGCAGCCGGCCGTTGATCATGGCCGGCAAGAAAACCCTCTTCGAACGCGTGCTGAGCAAGCCCGGTGCGCGCTTTGCCAGCGCCGCCGGCGCCCAGGCCGACGGTGCGCCGGTGCCGGCGTTCTCGGTGTTCTACGTGTACGCGCGCAAGGTCGTGGGCGGCACGCCCTGGGTGGAAGTGGGCGCCTCCAGCGATGGCCACCGCGATGGCTGGCTGCCCCTGGACAAGCTCAGCGACTGGAAGCAGAGCCTGGTGCTGAAGTTCACCGAACGTTCCGGCCGCTCGCCGGTGATGTTCCTGCGTGACCCGGAGCAGGTCGAGCTGTTCCTCGCCGATTCCAACAAGGCACGCAACGCCGTGCACCAGGCCCAGTTCGGCGACAGCAGCGACCCGGAGATCGTCGCCATCGAGCCGGCCGCCAGCGCCATCCCCCAGGACCAGTTCTACCTGCTGCCGATCTTCGATTCCCGCGAGAGCTTCGACGCCAGCGGCCAGCCGGTGCAGCTGCTCAACGTCGCCTCCATCGACCCGGGCGACACGCCCCAGGTGAAGGGCGAGGGCAGCGCGCCGGCGGCGAAGACCGATGCCTTCCGTACCGCCATCGTGCTGGTGGTGGACACCTCGGTGTCCATGCAGCCCTACATCGACCGCGTGCGCGATGTGGTGCACGAGCTGCACAACCAGATCGCCGCCCGGGGCGAGCTGGACAGCGTCAGCTTCGGCATGGTCGGTTTCCGCAGCAACACCGACAAGACGCCGGGCCTGGAGTACACCGCCAAGACCCTGGTGAGCCTGGACGAGGGACGCAATCCGGACCAGTTCCTGCAACTGGCGCAACAGGTCAAGGCCACCAACGTCTCCAGCCACGACTTCAACGAGGATGCCTTCGCCGGTGTCATGGAAGCGGTCGACGGCATGGACTGGAGCGGCTACGGCGGGCGCCTGATCCTGCTGGTCAGCGATGCCGGCGCGATCCGCAAGAACGACCCCCTGGGCCGTACCCAGATGAACGAGGCCGAGGTCCGCGAGGCGGCGCTGCGCAAGCAGATCAAGATCTACGCCCTGCACCTGAAGACCGACGCCGGGAAGAAGAACCACGGCTTCGCCGAGCAGCAGTACCGCAGCCTCACCGCCGATGCCAACCCGCAGATCGGTGACCTGTACATCCCGGTGGCCGGCGGCGACGTGAAGAAGTTCGGCGACAGTATCGGCGAGATCGGCAGCGTCTTCGCCGACCTGGTGCACAAGGTGCGCAGCGACGCACCGCTGGAGGCGCCGGTGGCGGGCAACAGCATCGCCGCCAAGACCGCCGCCATCGGCTATGCGATGCACATGGACTTCCTCGGCCACAAGTCCCAGGCCCGTGCGCCGCAGCTGGTGACCGCCTGGACCTCCGATCGCGACCTGACCAACCCGCAGCTGCCGGCCTTCCAGGTCTGCGTGCTGCTGACCAAGCTGCAGCTCAACGACCTGCAGCAGTCGCTGAAGGTGATCGTCGACGCCGCGCGCCGCACCCAGAGCTCGCCCAAGGACTTCTTCCAGGAGATCGCCAGCGCCAGTGCCCACATGGCCCGCGACCCCTCGAAACTGGCCCGTGGCAGCAACCTGGCGCAGAGCGGCATCCTCGGCGAGTACCTGGAAGGGCTGCCGTACCGCAGCAAGTCGCTGAACATGAACCAGGACCTGTGGCTGTCGCTGTCGGTGGCCGAGCAGGAGGACTTCATCGACGAGCTGGACTCGAAGATCCGCCTCTACGAAACCTTCCACAACGACACCGCCAACTGGGTGCGCTTCGGCGACGCGGCGCCCGGTGACGCCCTCTACCGCGTGCCGCTGTCGACGCTGCCCTGATGCTCAGGCTTCGCGACCTGCGCAAGACGCGGGGGCAGGGCGCCCAGCGCTACAGCCTGGAAATCCCCAGGCTGGACCTGCGCGCCGGGCAACGCCTGGCCCTGGTCGGCCCCAGCGGCAGTGGCAAGAGCACGGTGCTCGACCTGCTGGCGCTGATCCTCTCGCCGGATGCCGGCGGGGTGATGGAATGCGAGCTGGACGGCCGCGTGCGCGATGTCACCGCGCTCTGGCGGCAGGGTCGCAACGACGAACTGGCGGCCCTGCGCGGCCGTGGCATCGGCTACGTGCTGCAGACCGGCGGCCTGCTGGGTTATCTCGATGTGGCCGGCAATATCGGCCTGTCCCGCGCGTTGCTGGGCATGCCCGACGACGACACGGTGCGCCACCTGGCGACCCACCTGGAAATCGCCGACCAGCTCGGCAAGCGCCCATCGGCACTCTCGGTGGGGCAACGCCAGCGCGTCGGCATCGCCCGTGCCCTGGCCCACCGCCCGCGCCTGCTGCTGGCCGACGAGCCCACCGCGTCCCTCGACCCCATCAACGCCGAGCGGGTGATGCAGCTGCTGGTGGAACAGGCCCGGCTCCATGACCTGTGCCTGGTGGTGGCGACCCACGACCAGGCCCTGGCCGCCCGCGCCGGCCTGACCCCCTTGCCCCTGGCGCTGCAACGCGGCGTCGACGGCGGCGTCACCGCCACCCTGGCGGAGGCCGGCTGATGCGCAAGGGGCTGCTCGCCACGCTGGCCTGGCACGACTACCGCAACGAGGCGCGGCTCTCGGCCTGTGCGGTGCTCGCGCTGGTGGCCGTGGTGGCTCCGCTGCTGGTGCTCTTCGGCCTCAAGCACGGCCTGGTCAGTACCCTGACCGAACGCCTGGAGCGCGACCCCGCCGTGCGCGAGGTGATTCCCCTGGGCGGCGCCCGCTACAACCTCGACAGCATCGCCGCGCTGGCCGCGCGCCCCGAAGTGGCCTTCGTGGTGCCGCGTACCCGGCAGATCGCCGCCACCGTCGACCTGCACGCCGACGGCGGCAGCCAGCCACTGACCGTGGAGATGGTGCCCACCGCCGAAGGCGACCCGCTGGTGCCAGCCGAGCAGCTGCCCCGGGGCAGCGGCGAGGTGGTGCTCAGCCAGCGCGCCGCCGAGCGCCTGGGCGTGAAGGTGGGCGACGAGCTCACCGCTGCCTTCGGCCGCTCGGTTTCCGGCACGCCCGAATACCAGCGCACCCGCGTGAAGGTGAAGGCGGTGCTGCCCCTGGAGGTCTTCCAGCGCCAGGCCCTGTTCGCCCGCCTGGACCTGCTGGAAGCGGTGGAGGACTACCGCGACGGCCTGGCCGTGGAGCGCTTCGGCTGGCCGGGCCGCGAAGTCGCCGGCACACGGGCGCGGGTCTACCCCGGCTTCCGCCTCTATGCCCGCGACCTCGATGCCGTGGAGACCCTGCGCCTGCACTTCGCCGAACACGACCAGGAAGTCGCCACCCAGGCCGAAGCCATCGCCCAGGTGCGTTCATTGAGCCGCAACCTCACCCTGGTGTTCTGGATCATCGCCGGGCTGGCCCTGGCCGGTGCCTTCGCCGCCATGGCCGCCAGCACCCTGGCAGCGGTGGAGCGCAAGCGCCGCGAACTCTCGGTGCTGCGCCTGCTGGGCTTCTCCACCGCCGCGCTGGTCGGCTTCGTGGTGCTGCAGGCGCTCTACACCGGCACCTTCAGCCTGGCCCTGGCGGGTGTGCTGTACCTCGCCGCCGAGACCGGGCTCAACCACTTGTTCCAGTCGGCGGCGGGCGAATCCGCCTGCCGTCTGCTGTTCTCCCATTACCTGCTGGCGTTGCTGGCGACCCTGGCCTGCAGCGCATTGGCTGCGGCCACCGGTGGCTGGCGTGCGGCCCGAATCGAAGCTTCGGAAGGATTACGTGATGTTTAAGTTGCTGACAGTCGCATTCTCACTGTCCCTGGCGGTGGCCTCGGCGCACGCCGACCCGGACCCGCTGTACAACCCCAAGCCGCTGCCGGACGACGTCAGCCTGCCGCTGCCCTGCGACGGCGAGATGGTCTTCCGCTACGTCTACGTGCTGGCCAAGGGCACCCTGGACGACCGTGAAGTGAGCCTCGGCTACCCCTTCAGCGAGAGCGAGACCGGCTACCAGCAGTCGTTCATCTCCGGTTATCGGCGCGACTACATCAACGGCCAGTTCACCCTGTCGGACCTGTCCAAGGACTGGCAGGGCAAGCTTTCCGGCAGCCTGCCGAAGCCGGAGAAGGGCACGCCGCTGAAGCCGATGCTGTACTTCGTCGGCAAGTACGAGGTGACCCAGCGCCAGTACGACCTGGTGATGGCCCAGGCGGCCTCCCTGGCCGGCCAGGGCGAGGCGCCGGCCTGCGAGCCGGCACCGGCGGGCATGGCTTCGCGCCTGCCCAAGGTCAAGCTGTCGCGCTTCGAGGCCGAGCGCTTTGGCGCGGTGTACAGCGCCTGGCTGCTGAAGAACCACCGCGACCTGCTGCCCATCAGCGGGCGTGGCAGCAAGGCCGAGGACGGCGGAGTCGGTTTCGTGCGCCTGCCCACCGAAGTGGAATGGGAGTTCGCCGCCCGTGGCGCCCATGCGGTGAGCCGCCAGGAGCTGGAAGCACGGCTGTTCCCACGCAAGCAGGAAGGCGCCGAGGGTGACGGCCCGCTGGGCGACTGGGCGGTGTACAACCAGGTCGCCGGTGGCACCGGCCAGGCCGCGCGCCTGCTGCCCATCGGCTTGAAGAAGCCCAACCCCATCGGCCTGTTCGATGTCATCGGCAACGCCGCCGAGATGGTCCAGGAGTCCTTCCAGCTGGTGCATGCCGGGCGTCGGCAGGGCACCTACGGCGGCTTCGTGGTCAAGGGCGGCAACTACCTGGAAGGGGAGATGACCCTGTTCACCGGCATGCGCCGCGAGTACCCGCTGTTCGCCGCCGACGGCACTGAGCAGCAGAACGAGACCACCGGCTTCCGCGTCGCCATCGGCGCGCTGTCGGCGCCGCGCTCGCGCTACAAGGACCTGTTCGAACAATGGAAGGCCGAGGGCCGCGCCTCCTCGCTCACCGATGAGATCGCCGACGACCAGGACCCGACCCAACTGCTCGACAGCATCATCGCCGGCAGCACCGACACCGAGTTGCAAGGGCGCCTGGCGCTGGTCAACGAGGAGCTCAAGCGCAACATTTCGCTGATCGCCAAGCAGCGCGAAGAGGCTGCGGGCAACCTGATCCAGTCTGCCGCCCTGGTGGCCGAGACCATCAACAACTACAACATCCGCCTGACCAACCTGAAGAAGAGCCGTGACCAGGCGAAGACCGCCAAGGACGAAGCCTCGGTCAAGCTCTACGAGAGTGCGATGGCCAACGGTAAAACGGCACTCGACGGCGCCGTGGCGATCTATATTGACAACCTGGCGACCGGTACTCGCTATACCGATGCGGTGATCCAGGCGCAGTTCCAGCGGACCAAGGAAGAACTCAACCGCAACCCGGTGCTGGGCAAGAGTCTCGTGACGCGCGCCACGCTTTTCGTCAAGCATGTGGGCGAGTATCGTCAGCAGCGCAGGGCGGACCCGGAAGCGATTCTGAAAGAACTGCTCGGCCCCTGAGGCCACGCTACAAGGACGGCGTTTTAGGTGGCTTCCGTGAAGCCTTAATGGATTGGCAAGCCACTGAGAAGCGTAAGCGAGGCCGCCAGCGCAAGGCGAAAGCAGGTGAGAAAGCGGAGTCTAAGAGCTGTAGATGAGCATTTCGAGACTGTTTTCAACGCTGCGATGGCAACGCAGATAGCTTCTCAGCGGCTTGTTAGACACACTCAAGAACGAGAGCATCGACCATGGCAACCCCACGTAACATTCCCGCATTTTCCGCAGTACGCACCGCACTGTTCACCGCCGTCACCTGCACCAGCGTGCTGCTCACCGGCTGCGCCGGTATGGGCTCCCCCAGCTCCAAGGTCGCGGCCAGCACCAAGGCCGAGTACTACCCGCAGTGCTACCAGCCGGTCAGCCAGCTGCGTGCCTCCGACCAGGCGATGACCCAGTCGGTCGCCACCGGTGCCATCGCCGGCGGCGTGATCGGCGCCCTGGCGGGCGGCCTTTCCGGCGGTGACCACGCCGGCCGCAACGCGCTGATCGGCGCAGCGGGCGGTGCCCTGGTAGGCGGCGCAGCGGGTTACTACAGCGCCCGTCAGCAGCAGATCGCCGACGACAACGCGCGCATTGCCTCCTACGCCAGCGACATCGATCGCAGCAGCGGCGAGATCGACCGCAGCATCCAGTACGCCAGCGCCGCGCAGAACTGCTACCAGCGCGAGTTCGCCTCGCTGCAGGCCTCGCGCAAGGCCAAGACCGTGAGCGAGACCGAAGGCCGCCTGCGCCTGGCCGAGATCGTCAGCGGGCTGAACGAAACCAACGCCCTGATGGCGGCCGTCGACGGCCGTGCCGGCGAGAACATCAACACCTACACCCAGGCCTACGAGAAAGACCTGCAGACCGTCGGTGTCGAGCGCAAGGACGTGAGCCAGGTCGTCGCCGCCGAGACGCCGGTCACCCCGGCTACCACCAAGACCACGACCAAGACCAACACCAAGACCACCACGTCCAAGACCACCACGCCGCCGAAGAAGACCACCGCCACTGCCAAGGCCGTGCCGAAGGAAGCGGTGAGCACCGAGCGCACCCTGCAACAGGCCGAAGCCAAGCGCGCCGAAAGCCAGAAAGTCGCCAGCCGTGGCCAGACCATGGTCAGCGATGTGTGCAACAGCCCCGACATGGGTGACTGGGCCCCGGCCAGCTGCGCCTCCAAGGCCTGACCCCTCGGCAGGCCCCTCCAGCCCGCCGCCTGCATCACCCGCCCGTCCGGGCGGGTGATTGCCTTCCAGCGACAACCCTTCCTGTTTTCACCTCGTACCCGAGAGCGATGCTGCGTGCCGCCGGGTGGCCCCTGGACCGTGCCGGGTGGCTCGGGCCTGCTCAGTGGCCCCGTAGCGTGCGGGTGAAGCGCTGGATGGTGTCCACGACCCGCTGGGCCCCCTCCTGGATGCTCTGGATGGCCCGGCCCGCCTCGTTGGCCAGGCGTACACCCTGGTCCACCTTCTCGCAGCTCTCGCGCATGCTGCCGACGGCTTCCTGGGCCAGCTCATGGTTGCGCTTGACCACTTCGACTATCTCCTCGGTGGCCCGTGCGGTGCGTGCCGCGAGGTTGCGCACCTCGTCCGCCACCACCGCGAAGCCACGGCCTTGCTCACCGGCGCGCGCCGCTTCGATGGCGGCGTTGAGGGCCAGCAGGTTGGTCTGGTCGGCGATGCCACGGATGGACTGCACGATGCTGTTGATTACGTCGGACTGCTGGCTCACGGCGCCGATGCGCTCGGCGGCATGGTTCAGCTCCCCGGCGATGCCCTGGACCAGCGCCACGGTGCGATTGACCACTTCTGCGCCACCCTGGGCCTCGGCGTCGGTCTGCTGAGCGGTCTCGTACGCCACGTGGGCCGCTTCGGACTCGGCCTGCTGCTCGAGCACCTCGGTGGTGATGTCGGAGGCGAACTTGACGATCTTGTACAGCTTGCCGCGGGTGTCGAAGACCGGGTTGTAGCTGGCCTCCAGCCAGATGACGCCACCGTGGCTGTTACGCCGTTCGAAGCGACCGCTGACGTACTCGCCCCGGTTCAGGCGCTGCCAGAACTGCTGGTAGCCGGGGTTGCCGGCTTCCTCCCTCGAACAGAAGATCCGATGGTGCTTGCCGACGACATCCTGCGTGCGGTAGCCCGTCACCGCGAGGAAGTTCTCGTTGGCGGCGACCACCTCGCCGGCCGGGTTGAATTCGATGACCGCCATGGAGCGGTTGAGGGCATTGATGATCGCGTCCTCCTCATGTTCGTGCATGAGGTTGGCGCTGATGTCGGTGGCCAGCTTGATCACCTTGGTGACCCGCCCGCTGGCGTCGCGTACCGGGTTGTAGGTGGCCTCCAGCCACACATCGTGCCCCTGCTTGTCCAGCCGCAGGAAACGCTCGCGGATGAATTCGCCCTGGGCCAGTCGCTGCCAGAAGCGCCGGTATTCGGCGCTGTCGGCCAGCGTAGGTTCGCAGAACAGGCGGTGGTGCCGGCCGGAGATCTCGTCCAGGCGGTAGCCCATGGTGCGCAGGAAGTTGTCGTTGGCCGCGACGATGGTGCCGTCGGGCAGGAACTCGATGATGGCCTGGGAGCGGTCCAGCGCGTCGCGCAGGGCGCGTGCCGTGGCCAGTTCATCCTGGCACCTGGCCAGTTCGTTTTTCAGGGCTGCACTGAACAGGATCATTTCACGTCGCTCCAAGGTGGCGTCGGGCGTGTGGGGGGCTACACGCACACCCGGATTCAAAAGGGCCCAGCGGCACCGGCGACGGAGTGGGGAAGTCGCCGACTGCGCATCGCCGGGCCACAAACTCAGGGGCGGTCGCCCCTCAAAATCTGGGCCGGGATCTGCTCCAGGGGGATTTCGCGTCGCACCGCGTCCAGCTTGCGGGCTTCCTTGGGCATGCCGTAGACCACGCAGGTGGCCTCGTCCTGCCCCAAAGTGTAGGCGCCGGCTTCGTACATTTCCCGCAGGCCTCGGGCACCGTCATCGCCCATGCCGGTCATGATGATGCCGGTGGCGTTGGCGCCGGCGGCGCGGGCCGTGGAGCGGAATAGCACATCCACCGAGGGCTTGTGGCGGGACACCGGCGGCCCGTCGACGATGTCCACCACGTATTGCGCGCCGTTGCGCTTGAGCAGCATGTGGCGGCCACCGGGGGCAATCAGCGCGCGGCCGGGAATCACCCGGTCGCCGTGGCGCGCCTCGCGCACCTCGATCTGGCAGAGGCCGTCCAGCCGTGCGGCGAAGGCAGCGGTGAATTTTTCCGGCATGTGCTGGACGATGACGATCCCCGGGCAGACCCGGGGCAGGGCGGTGAGCACGTATTCCAGGGCCTGGGTGCCGCCGGTGGAGGTGCCCAGGGCGACGATGCGCTCGGTGGTGCGGGTCATGGCGGCCGGCCCGCCGGCCGGCAGGATGGCGTCGGCGCTGAGCTTGGGCGCCACGGCCGGCGTGGCGGACGCGGGGGCGCCGGGCAAGCGCTTGAGGCGCGCCTGTGACGCGGCCTTGATGGCCCCCACCAGCTCCTCGGTGGCCTCGATGAGGAACTGGCGCAGGTTGCCCTGGGGCTTGGTGACGATGGCCACGGCACCGGCGGCCAGGGCCTCCATGGTGGTGGCCGCGCCTTTCTCGGTCAGGGTCGAGCAGATCACCACTGGCGTGGGTCGCTCCACCATCAGCTTCTTCAGGAAGGAGATGCCGTCCATGCGCGGCATCTCCACGTCCAGCACGATCACGTCAGGCCAGTTGCGGTTCATCCGCTCCAGGGCGAACAGCGGGTCGGCGGCGGCACCGATCACCTCGATGCCACTGTGGCCGGACAGGCTGCCGGTCAGTACCTGCCGAACGACGGCGGAGTCGTCGACGATCATCACCTTGATCTTGTTCATGGCGAGCAGGCCTCGTAGCGCCGACTGGCAAGTTGTTGCGGGTTGGGGTGGCGGAGCGCGACGTTGCCGCTCCACACGTCGAAGATCAGGTTGCGGTAGCCCTCGCCGCCGACGTGGCGGGCGTGGCAGGCGAGCCCGTGGGCGGCCAGCAGGGCCAGGCCGGCCTCGACGTTCTTGTGGCCGATGTGCCGGCGCTCGCGGCTGCCGAACATGTTGCCACCGCCGAACAGGCTGACCCGGTAGTCCGTGGCGCGGGTGCCGCTGTCGCGGATCTCCTGCAGCAGCTGGTGCAAGGCTTCGTCGGCGTAGCGCCCGTCCGGTTCGCGGCCCGGGTGGCGGCAGGTGGGCAGCATGTAGTGGCACATGCCCCCTAGCAGCGCCTCGCGGTGCCAGAGCACGATGGAGACGCAGGAGCCCAGCAGGGTGCGCAAGCGGGTGTAGCGGTCGCCGAAATACAACTCGCCCGGCTGCAGGAACACCTCGACGACGCCCTGGGGCTTACGCATGGGGCCTCCGGTAGATCGACGGGCGCACCGATTGCAGCTCGTCGCTGATGCCATTGAGGCTTTCCGAATGACTGACCAGGAAATAGCCGCCCGGGCGCAGGCGTGCGCAGAGGCGCTGCACCACCTGGCGCTTGGTGTCGGCATCGAAGTAGATCATCACGTTGCGCAGGAAGATCACGTCGAACACGCCCACGTCCGGCAGCGCGTTGTTGAGGTTGATCTGGCGGAACTGCACGCGGCGCTTGAGGGCCGGGTCCAGGGTGAACAGCCCTTCGTTGCGCCCGGTGCCTCGCAGGCAGAAGCGCTGGCGCAGGTTGCCGGGGATGCCTTCGGCGTCTTCCAGCGGGTAGAGCCCGGCCCGGGCCTTGTCGAGGATGCGCGTGCTGATGTCCGAGGCGAGGATCTCCCAGGGGCGGGCGGCGACGGCGTCAGCCAGCAGCAGGGCCAGGGTGTAGGGCTCCTCGCCGCTGGAGCAGGCGGCGCTCCAGATGCGCAGCGGGCCGCTGCCGCTGCGCAGCTCGGTGCCCAGCTTCTCGCGCAGGAATTCGAAGTGCTTGGGCTCGCGGAAGAAGTAGGTCTCGTTGGTGGTCAGCAGGTCGACGGCGATCTGCAACTCACTCTTGTCCTTCATCAGCAACTGGTAGTAGTCGCCGTAGCAGCCCAGGCCGAAATGGCGCAGGCGCTTGCTGAGCCGGCCGGCGATGAGCTGGCGCTTGGCTTCCGACATGGCGATGCCGGCGATCTCGTGGATCATCCCGCGGAACTGCTGGAACTCGCGGTTGGAGAGGCTGAGATCGGTCATGGTGGGCTCCCGGTCAGGCCGACTGTTGCAGGTCGGCGGTGGTGCCGACGTCGGCCAGGCGCTGCAGATCGTCCAGGGACAGCACCTGGCCGATGTCCAGCAGCACCACCAGGCGGCCGTCGAGCTTGGCCATGCCGTGGATGAAGTCGGTGCGGATGCGGGCGCCGAAGCGGGGGGCCGGTTCGATGTCCTGTGTGCCGATCTCGATCACGGCGTTGACCGCCTCGACGAGGATGCCCATCACCTGGCGCAGGTCGTCGCGTTCCACCTCCAGGATGACGATGCAACTGCGCCGGCTGATGGCGGTGTTCCCGGCGCCGAGGCGCTGGCGCAGGTCCATGATCGGCACCACGCCACCGCGCAGGTTGATCACCCCCAGCACGCAGGGCGGCATTATCGGCACCGGGGTCAGGTGGCCGTACTCGATGATCTCGCGCACGCTGCGGGTGCCGACGGCGAACACTTCGTCGGCCAGGGTGAAGGTCAGGTACTGCTGGGGCGCATCCGGCTGGGTGGCGTCGCCGGGGCGGCTGAAGACGCTGGACATGCTTCGCTCCTGGGGGCACCGGCAGGTGCCCCGGTCACGGTATCGAAAGGTCGGGTCAGTGCTGGAAGCGGACGAAGCCGGCCGGCACTGCGTCGTCGAAGGCGTCGTCACGGTCCTCCACCACCCTGAGGGAGGCCTTGCGGGCCGCACCGGCCTTGCCCTTGGCGCTGGCGTCACGACCGGCCTTGCCGGCGCTGGTGACCTTGAAGAAGTCCATCAGCTGCTGCAGTTGCTCGGCCTGGCCGCTCATCTCCTCGGCGGTGGCGGCCAGCTCCTCGGCGGAGGAGGCGGACTGCTGGGTGATCTCGCTGAGCTGGTTCATCGCGGTGTTGATCTGGCTGACGCCGGTGGTCTGCTCTTCCGAGGCGGCGGCGATCTCCTGCACCAGGTCGGAGGTCTTGGCGATGGAGGGCACCATCTGGTCCAGCAAGGTGCCGGCCCGCTCGGCCAGGGAGACGCTGCTCTTGGCAACTTCGCTGATCTCCAGAGCGGCCACCTGGCTGCGTTCGGCCAGCTTGCGCACCTCGGCGGCCACCACCGCGAAGCCCTTGCCGTGTTCGCCGGCGCGGGCGGCCTCGATGGCGGCGTTGAGGGCCAGCAGGTTGGTCTGGTAGGCGATGTCGTCGACGATGCCGATCTTCTCGGCGATGGTCTTCATGGCCGCCACGGTGTCGCGCACGGCCTGGCCGCCTTCGTCGGCTTCACGGGCGGCCTTGCCGGCCATGCCGTCGGTGACCTTGGCGTTCTCGGTGTTCTGCGCGATGGAGGCGGACATCTGCTCCATCGAGGCGCTGGTTTCTTCCACCGAGGCCGCTTGTTCGGAAGCGCCCTGGCTCATGCTCTGGGCGGTGGCGGAAATCTGCTCCGAGGCGCTGGTCAGCGAGTCGGCGTTGCTGCGCACCTCGCCGATGATCTGGCTGAGTTTCTCCACCATGGTCTTGATGGCCGCCAGCATGCTGCCGGTGTCGCCGGGCTTGGTCTCGACGGTAGCGGTCAGGTCGCCGGCGGCGATACGGCTGACCACGTCCACGGCGTAGGCCGGTTCGCCACCCAGCTGGCGCAGCAGGTTGCGGGTGACCAGGCCGCCGATCAGGCCGATCACCAACAGGGTGATGGCAGAGACCACGATGGAAATCAGAGTGGCTTGCTGGCGGGTCGCTTCGGCACGCTGGCCGCCTTCGGTGGCCATGCGGATGTTGTAGTCACGGTGCTTGTTGAGCGCATTACGCAGCGGTTCGATGACATCGCTCTGGAGCACGATCATGGCGTCACGAGCTTCATTGTTCTGGTTAGCGCGCGATAGCAGCAGTACAGAGTCTGCCTTGTGGAGGAGCTCGGAGATGATCTTGCGATCCGCATCGAACAGCTGCTGGTCTTCCGTATCGACGATGGTTTTCTCGTAATCGTCGATGGCTGCCATCACATCGACCTGGTTGGCTTTGATGGTTGCGTCGACCTCAGCCATGGCCTTGTCATCAGTCGTCAGGATGTGGGCATAGACGTGCTGGATCTGGATATTCACCGCGTTGCGCAGCTTGTTCAGGGCCACGATGCTCGGCACTGAGTTGACGTTGGCGAAGTTGGCGGCGGTGTAGACCTGGTTCAGTTGCTGATAGGCGATCCCGGAGAGCAGGAGGATGCCGATCAGGGCGGACATCACCAGGAGGATCATTTTCTTGCTGATGGTCATTTTCAGGACTCCTGTGCGCGTCTGCGCAATCAGACGAGGGACAGTCGGGGGGTGTTGCGCTGGCCAGCCAGCGCGGCGATCTGGTCGACGTTCAGCACCTGCTCCATGCGCAGCAGGGTGAGGAAGCGTTCGTCCACACGGGCGAGGTCTTCGATGTATTCCGGGGGTACGCGGCTGCCGAAGGCGGGGGCCTGGCGCAGGGCGCGCGGCTCGATCTCGGCGACGGCGGTGACGGCGTCCACCAGGGCGCCCATCAGCTGGGCCTCGTCACCGTCCTGCAGCTCGACGATGACGATGCAGGTGCGGGTGCCCAGTTCGGTGCTGCCGAGGCCGAAGCGCTCGGCGAGGTCGATGATCGGCACCACGGCGCCGCGCAGGTTGATCACCCCGCGCACCAGCGGCGGCATCATCGGCACCTGGGTGATGGCGTGGAACTCGAGGATTTCCCGCACGTAGCGGGTGGCAACGCCGAACAGGTCGCGGCCGACCCGGAAGGTCAGGTACTGGCGTTGCTCGTCGTCGACGAATTCCGGCAGGGGCAGGCTGGCGGTACTCATTGCAGGCTACTCCGTTGGCTGAGGGCGGTGCCGCTGGCGCCAGGGCGACCAGGCTGTGCGAACTGGGCGAGCAGGCCGGGGATGTCGAGGATCAGCGCCACCGCGCCGCTGCCGAGGATGGTGAAGCCGGAGAGCGACGGGACCTGGCCGAACACCTTGCCCAGCGGCTTGATGACGGTCTGGAACTCGCCGTGGAGCTGGTCCACCACCAGGCCGGCGCGGACCCCGGCGTAGCTGACCACCACCACGTTCTCTCGGCGGGGCCGCAGGCTGGCTTCCTCGAACAGGTTGCGCAGGCGGATGAAGGGCAGCACGTCGCCGCGCAGGTCCAGCTGGTCGAGGTCGTCCAGGTCGCTGCTGGGCAGCTCGATGCATTCCTCCACCATGTCCAGGGGCACCACGTAGCTGGAGCTGCCGACGCCGATCAGGAAACCGTCGATGATGGCCAGGGTCAGCGGCAGGCGGATGCGTACGCAGGTGCCGGCGCCCAGTCGGCTGTCCAGCTCCACCGTGCCGCGCAGGGCGGTGATGTTGCGCTTGACCACGTCCATGCCGACACCGCGGCCGGAGAGGTTGCTGATCTGCTCGGCGGTGGAGAAGCCGGGCTCGAAGATCAGGTTGAAGGTGTCCTTGTCCGAGAGCTGCTGGCCTTCGGTGATCAGGCCGCGCTGTACGGCCTTGACGAGGATCTTCTCGGGGTTGAGGCCGCCGCCGTCATCGCTCACTTCGATGACGATGCCGCCGGCTTCGTGGTAGGCGTTCAGGCGCACTACGCCCTGCAGGGGCTTGCCGCTGGCACGACGCTGCTCGGCCGGCTCGATGCCGTGGTCCATGGCGTTGCGCACCAGGTGGGTGAGGGGATCGCCGATCTTCTCCACCACCGTCTTGTCCAGCTCGGTGTCGCCACCGCTGATGTGCAGGACGATGTCCTTGCCCAGCTCCTTGGAGACGTCGCGCACCACCCGCTGGAAGCGGTTGAAGGTGGCGCCGATTTGCACCATGCGCAGGGTCAGGGCGGAGTCGCGGACTTCCTCCACCAGGCGCGAGAGGCTCTCGGCGGACTCGCTCATGTTCACCAGGCCACAGCCCTGGGCGAGCATGCGGGTGTTGGCGCCGGCGATGATCAGCTCGCCCACCAGGTTGATCAGTTGGTCCAACTTGCCGGCGTCGACGCGGATCAGGTTGGCCTCGCCGCTGGCGCGGGCGGTTTCCTTGAGGGCCTTGCCGACTGCGGCGGTCTCGCCCGGTTCGGCGGCGGCCGGTGCCTCGGGGCTGGAATCGGCCTGGGCTTCGTTGGCCTGCGGGGTATCGAGGCTGGCCAGTTCGGCCTCGCTCAGGGTGCCGCAACGCAGCAGGCGCTGGCGCTGGGCGTCGCCTTCGTCGGCCTGTTCGGCTAGCAGCTCGGCGTAGCGGGCGAAGGGGGCGCCGGGCGGCAGGATGCGGATGCGGCCCTCTTCGCGGACGAAGTCGAAGGCGCCTTCGATCACCGCCGGGTCGGCTTCGGTGGTGAAGGCCACTTCCAGGCCCAGGTAGCAGGCTTCGGGGTCGAGGGCGTCGAAGCTGGGCAGGTGATCGAGCACCGGCTCGGTGTGCAGCAGGTCGCCGAAGGTCGCCAGGTAGCGCAGGAATGAGACCGGGTCCATGCCGTCGCGCAGGCTGTCGGCACCGAAGCGCAGGGACAGGTGCCAGTGCTGGCTGGCGACGCCATCGCGGGGCGCGGCTGCACATTCGGAGGGCGCTTCGGTAGCGGCGGCCGGGGTGTCGTTCAGGTACTGGCTGAGGCGTTGCACCAGTTCGGCCTCGTGGATGCCCATGACCTCCGGCAGCTCGGCCAGGTCGCGGCCCTCGGCGAGGTGGTCCACCAGGCCGGCCAGGTGGTCGCCCACCAGCAGCATCAGGGCGCTGAGGTCGGCACTGAACGGCAGCTCGCCGGCACGGACGCGGTCCAGCACGCTTTCGGCCACGTGGGTGAAGGCGACGATGGAGTCGAAGCCGAACAGCCCGGAGGACCCCTTGATGGTGTGGGCGGCGCGGAAGATGGCGTTGATCAGTTCGGGGTCTTCCGGGGATTGCTCGATCTGCAGCAGGGCGTCTTCCATCTGCTGCAGCAGCTCCCGGCTTTCGGCGATGAAGGTGCCGATCACGCTGTCGAGGTTCATCAATGCAGCCCTCCGATGGGGAGCAGGTCATGCAGGCCACTCAGTTGCAGGATCTCGGTCATGGCCGGGCTGGCCCCTTCGAGGCTGAGGTGGACGTGCTGGCGGCGGGCTTCCTGGCAGGCCGCCAGCAGCAGCTGCAGGCCGGCGCAATCCACTTCCTCGATGGCGCTGAGGTCCAGGTGCAGGTCCACGGCCCCTTGCAGGGCGTTGGCCAGCAGCAGCTTGGTGTCGGCGGCGGTGTAGATGGTCAGCGCGCTGTCCAGGGCCAGGCGGCGGCTGCCATCGAGGGATTCAAGGGTGCTCATGGCGGTCTCCCGGTCAGGGCAGGATCAGTTTGGAAACGGCGGTGAGCATCTGCGCCGGCTGGAAGGGCTTGACCACCCAGGCCTTGGCCCCGGCGGCCTGGCCTTCGGCTTTCTTGGCGTCGCCGGCCTCGGTGGTGAGCATGATCACGGGGGTGAACTTGTAGGCCGCCAGCTGCTTGACGTTCTTCAGGAAGGTGATGCCGTCCATGTTCGGCATGTTCACGTCGCTGATGATCAGGTGGACCTTGCGACCGTCGAGCTGGGTCAGCGCGTCCTTGCCGTCGACGCCTTCGAGCACGTCGTAGCCGGCGGTTTTCAAGGTCATGCCCACCACCTGGCGGATGGAGGCGGAGTCGTCGACGATGAGAATGGTCTTGGCCATGATGGGTCCTCAGAAGAAGGTGATGTCGGAAGCGGAATGGCTGGCGCCCGCGCTGCCCGAGCCGCCCTGGCGGCCGTGGTGGATGGCGTGCTGTTCGGGGGTGGTGTAGGTGCGGGAGAGTTCGTCTAGCCAGGAGCGGGCGTCCAGGTGGCGGGCGTCGTCCTGCTCCAGGTGCTGGGCCAGGCGGCCGATGTCGTCGCGCATGTGGCCGAGCATCTGGCTGACCCGGTCCTGGAACTGCAGGGCGACCAGCACCTCGGAGATTTCCTCGCCGACGGCGGCGTTGTCATCGCGCAGGGCGTTGCCGTGCTCCACCAGGCGGGTGGCGCCGGAGCGGAACTGGGCGATCACCTGGCGGATCACCTGGCTGGCGTTCTCCAGGGTTCCGGCATCACGGGTGGCGTGTTCGTTGGAGACCTGCAGGGTGCGCTCGATGGCCCCGCTGACGGTCTCGATGGTGTCGCCGATGCGCTTGCCGGTTTCCTCGGAAAGGGTGGAGAGCTTGCGCACCTCGTCGGCGACCACGGCGAAACCGCGACCGGCTTCACCGGCGCGGGCGGCTTCGATGGCGGCGTTGAGGGCCAGCAGGTTGGTCTGCTTGGCCACATCGCCCACTTCCTTGGCCATGGTGCGCAGCTGGGCGGTGTAGCTGTTCAGCCGCTCCACCTCCTGCAGCAGGCTCTCCTTGCTGGAGAGCGCCAGGCGCAGCTGGCTGACGATGTCTTCGAGTTCCACCTCACTCTGGGCCAGCAGGGCGACCAGGGCATCGCTGTCGGCCTGCATGCCGCTGGAAACGGCTTCGCTGATGCGGCCGGCGAGGCGGGCGAAGCGCTCGGAGAGGGCTTCGATGGCGGTCTGGGTCTGGTGGCGGGCGGATTCGATCTGCGCCGACCAGATCGGCGCGATGCTGACGCACAGCTCCGGCAGGCCCTGCACGTGGCGCTCGGCCTCGAGCCGGGTACCTTCGGCCAGGGCCTCGTCGCGGGCCTGCTTGAGTGCCTGTTCGTGGGCGCCGCCACGGTGGGCAAGGACGACCCAGAGCAGCAGCGTGGGCGCCACGGCCGCCAGGGCCCAGGCCGGGGAGGGGAACTGGCTGGCCGTCCAGAACAGCAGCGCGCAACCGGCGCCGCAGAGGGCGATGGGCAGCCAGGGGACGCTGGAAGTGGGGTTCGGGCTGGTCACGGTCGCGCTCCTTGAGGACACGGGGCCCGCAGCGGCGATACCTTGCGGGGGTGTGTCCAGCATGAGCGCGGGGCGCCATCGGCCCTATCGTCCTATCCCGGTGATGGCATCGGGACATCCTGCTTTTTTGTAGGGATTTCCCGAGGGGCTGCGTTGCGCCACTCCCTAATATCGAGTGGCGACCTGTGGTTCAGGCCGTCAGGCCGTGGGTCATGGCGTATTTGATGATGTCGGCGTTGCAGGTGAAGCCCATCTTCTCCATCAGCCTCGTCTTGTGGGTGCTGACGGTCTTGTTGCTGATCACCAGCTGGTCGGCGATCTGGTTGACGCTGAGGCCCTGGGCCAGCAGGCGGAGGATCTGGAACTCGCGGTCGGAGAGTTGGGCGGCGGCATCGTCCGTGGGGCTGCTGCTGGCGAAGGCGAGCTGTTCGGCGATGCGCGGGTCCAGGTAACG
>BATO01000107.1 GCA_000474255.1 Aquipseudomonas alcaligenes MRY13-0052 | reverse complement strand
CTGGCTCTGCCGCGACAGCGCCCGCACCCGCCGGCCGAAGAGCAGGATCGGCGCCACCACCAGCGGCAGGGCGACGACCACGATGCCGGTCAGCTTGGGGTTGGTGACGAACAGCAGGCCGATGCCGCCGATCATCATGATGCCGTTGCGCAGCGCCAGGGACAGCGACGAGCCGATAACCGATTGCAGCAGCGTGGTATCGGCCGTGAGGCGCGACTGGATTTCCGAGGCACGGGTGGTTTCGAAGAAGCCGGGGTGCAGCTCGATCAGGTGGTTGAACACGCGCTTGCGGATATCCGCGACGAAGCGCTCGCCCACCCAGGACACCAGATAGAAGCGGCTGAAGGTGCCCACCGCCAGCGCCACCACCAGGGCGAAGAACAGGATGATCGAATGGTTGAGGGCTTCCGGTGACTGGGTCGCCAGGCCCTGGTCCACCAGCAGGCGGATGCCCTGCCCCATGGACAGGGTGATGGCGGCGGTGAACAGTAGCGCCAGCAGCGCGCCGATCACCCGCCAGCGATAGGGAGCGACGAAGCGCGCGGCCATGCGCAGCGCATTGCGCTGGCGGGAGGAAAGCAGACCCATTGCGAGGACTCGATCGGGAGGAGGCGCCACTCTGCGGGTTTTCCCGCCGCTGCGCCAGCCGCTCTATTGCCTCAGTTGCCCGCCTGGAGGAAGCGCTGCTCGTGGTCGGGGCTCGGCAGCAGGCACACCTCGTGGCGACCGAACAGCCGGTAGCGGTTCAGCGCGATGCGGTCGTAGAGCCAATCGCGCAACGCCGCCGGGATCACCCGCAGCACCCCACCCAGGCGCCAGGGCCAGGGCAGCAGGCGGGCGATGCGCAGCACCGCGTCGGAACGCACGAACAGCTCGCGGCCCTCGATGTAGGCCATGGTGTCGAAGTGGTCGGTGGGCAGGCCATACCAGCGCAGAATGGCCTGCCCCTCCGGGGATTGCACCGAAGCCAGCTTGAACAGCCGCTCGCGGTCGTGGCGGATCAGGAAACGCGCCCAGCCGTTGCACAGCTTGCAGACGCCATCGAAGAGCACCACGCGCTCGCCGGGCTGGATGTGGGGAGGAAAGGAATCGGCGCTCATCACGCGCTCCCGGTCAGGAAAGGATGCCGTCGATACTAGGCCTTGCGCGAAAAACCGTCGAGCACAGACACGGCCCATGCTCGTGGCCCGTCAACGCTCGGCGAAGCGGTAGTGGCCGATGATCTTGTAGCGGAACAGGATGTCCTCTTCCTGGGTACCGCGGCCGATGTTGTGCAGGGCCAGCGGCACGCCGTCGGCACCGGTGCGGTCGGAGAGGATGCCGATGTGCTGCAGGCCGCGCCCGAGGTCCCAGGTGACGATGTCGCCGGGGCGGTAGCTGGCGGCCTGGTCGCTGGGGCGCAGCGCCATGCCCTGGCGCTTGAACCAGGTCATCAGGTTGGGCACGCGGCGGTGGTCGATGTTCGGGTCGGGGCGCTTCAGGCCCCAGTTGCGCGGGTAGGCGGAGAAGTGGCTGCGCATGTCCTCGTGCACCACCTTCTGCAGGTCCAGGCCCTGTTCGCGCAGCGCGCGGATCACCACGTCGGTGCACACGCCGGTGGCCAGGGGCACGTCGCCGCCGGGGTAAGCGATGCGCCGGTACACCGGGTCGTAGCTCAGGGTCACGCCGATCTGGCCGCGCGCCGAATCCACCAGCCGCACGGCATCCACCGCCGCCTGGGCGCCCAGGCTGGCCAGCAGCAGGAACAGGCAAAACAGTCGCTTGAGCATGGTCAGCCCCGCCCTGCAGGGAATTGCGGCAGGGAATCCTGGATGTCCCACCAGTTGGCCCTGGACGCCACATAGGCGTGGTTGGCGGGGCGCGTTTCCAGCTCGCCTTCCAGCAGGCCGGCACGGATGCGCAGCACGCCAGGGGCTTTCTCGCTCTTGCTGTAGAGGGGCGAGCCGCAACGCTCGCAGAACACTCGCTGCTTGCCCGGCGAGGAGCTGAAGGCACGCAGCAGCTCATTCCCCGCCAGCAAGCGGAAGCGCGTCTCGTCCACCGGGATATTGGTGACGAAAGGCGTGCCCTGCGCCTTGCGGCACTGGCTGCAATGACAAATCTGGATCGGCGCCAGCTCACCCTCGATCTCGAAACGGACTCCGCCGCACAGGCAACCACCCTGGACCATCTTCTCTCTCCTTGCAGATGTGCAGCGGCAAGAGTAACGGAGCGGAAGGCAACGGAAAATGCCCGATGGTGTGAGCCATCGGGCCAAGGGTATTCAGCTGTGCAAAGGAGCCTGCCGATCCGGGATTGCGCCCCTGACGCCCCAACCATAAGCCCTGAGGAGAATGCGCCAGGTGCGCAAGCACCGGATCGGCAGGCCCGGCCAACCTTAAGGATCGGTCAGCAGCAGCGCCAGGGGCGCCCGCCTTGGGCGGTTTGCGTCGGTTCCCAGGGCGCTGTAGTCATTTGCCAGTCAGCACTCGGCGCCTGCGTCGGCGGCCTAGCCCAGCGGGTACAACAGCTCCTCCTTGTAGCCGGCCCAGACCCGCACCGCATCGGGGAAGGCGTCGTCCAGCTGCGGGTCGCCGCTGTCCACCAGCAGGGGCCGGCCGTCGAGGGTGCCGAGCTTGCGCTTGGTGGCGACTACCCGTAGCCGATCGAGGCCGATGGCGCGCAGCACGCGCGGGCTGATCTGCTGGTTGCCACGGCCGATGATGTGCCCCTGGCCACCGATGGCGGTGACCAGGAGGAAGGCCGGATGGCCGTCCACCAGTTCGAACAGCTGGGCCTCGGTGACATCGCGGGCGATCAGTTGGCCGTTCTCGATCACGTCCACGCCCAGCAGCGTGGCCTCCAGGCCGAGGTTGGCGGCCAACCCGTGCAGGGTCGAACCAGGGCCGAGGACGTAGCGCACGCCCTCCTCCCAGCTTTCCGCCAGCCAGTCGGCGAGGTCCACCAGCACCAACTCCTCGGACTCCATGCCCGCCTGCTTCACGTGCTGCATGAACTGCCCCTCCACCGGCACCGTCAGCTCGCCGTACCAGCGGGCCACCACCTTGCCCTCGCGCAGCGCCGCTTCGTCGAGGTCGCGCACCTCGCCGCTGGCCAGACGTACAAGGCCGCCCTCCACCAGCCGCCGCGCCACCTCCCCCGCCGCACGCGGGCTGATGGCGTAGACGCCGGAATGGATCTTCACCCCCGCCGGAATACCCAGCACCGGCTGGCCTTCACGGGCCACGGCGCTGACGTCGCGGGCGGTGCCGTCACCGCCGGCGAAGAGGATCAACGACACCCCCGTCTCCTGCAGCGCCTCCACGGCGTGGCGGGTGTCGGCGGCGCTGCTGGTCGCCGCCTCCAGGGTGCCGATGAGCCGATGGCGGAAGCCCATGCGTGCCAGCAGGTCGGCGCCCATGGCGCCGGGAAAGGTGAGGAACTCCAGGCGCCCGGCCAGGGGCAGCAGGGATTCCAGCGCCAGTTGGGTGCGCTCCTCGGCGCGGGGCACGGCGCCGCGCGCCAGGGCCTCCTCGGCGACACCGTCGCTGCCCTTGAGGGCAGCCGCGCCGCCCAGCCCGGCCAGGGGATTGATGATCAGGCCCATTCGGAATATCGACATGCCAACCTCTTCGCTGAACTCTCGGCCCGCGTTGCGGGTCAACCCCATGGACCGGCCGGAAAGCGCGATTGGCACAATCGCTGCAAATCTCCCCCGGTCCTTTGCTTTTACGGCGTAATACTGGCGCCTGACTGTCACTGCGCGTTCATCTATGGGACCTAGACTGCGCGCACCACCTGATGAGGAGACAGGCCATGAGCTTGCAGAACAGCACTTCCACCCGCCGGGTCGTTCCGCTTCAACCCCAACAACCCGTTGGCGGCTCGGTCATCGATGCCCAGGGTCGGGAAATCCCCATTACCGAAGGCATGATCCAGCGCGCCTGCAAAGAGCTGGACAAGCACTGGGAAGGCGCCCGCAAACAGGCCTGACCCCCAGCGCTTCACTCGAAGGCCCGGGCATCTGCCTGGGCCTTTTCATTGGTGGGTCATTGGCGGGCCGCGGCCTCAGGCCAGCTCCGCCCCAAGCGCCCGCACCCACTGCGCCAGTTGCGGCGCCTCGCCCTGCAGGCGCACCCGCAGGCCGTCGATTTCCCGGCGCACCGGGTAGTGCTTGCGCAAGGCGTCGAAAGCGGCACGGCGCTGGGCGGAATCCCCCACCAGGCTGCGGCGGAAATCGGCATCGTCACGACGCGGGTCGTACACCACGCGGCACAGCATGGCCAACGCCCAGACCGGGTCGGCGCTGGCATCCAGGGTCAGTTCCGGCAACCAGGGCGCGGGCAGCAATTCGTCCAGCCGCACCGCTTCCTCGATGCCTTCGGCGTGGCAGAAGGCCTGGTAGATCTGCGCGGTGCCGCGCAGCTTGCCGTCCAGGCTGTAGCCGGCGATATGCGGTGTGGCGATGCGGCACAGCGCGGCCAGTTCGGGATCGGCCTCCGGCTCGCCTTCCCAGACGTCCAGCACGGCGCGCAGGTCCGAACGGGCCCGCAGCGCATCACGCAGCGCCCGGTTGTCCACCACCGCCCCCCGGCTGGCATTGATCAGCCAGCAGCCGGGCTTGAGCCGCGCCAGCTCGGCGGCCCCCAGCAGGTGGTGGGTGGGATGGGCGCCGCCCTTGTCCAATGGCGTGTGCAGGCTGATGGCATCGCACTGCTCCAGCACGGTAGCCAGGTCGACGTAGTCGCCGCCCTCGGCCGCCTGGCGTGGTGGGTCGCAGACCAGCACCCGCCAGCCCAGGCCGCGCAGCACCTCCACCAGGCGCCCGCCAACCTGGCCGGCGCCGACGACGCCGTAAGTGCGGGTCGAGGGCGCTACACCCTCGTCCTCGGCCAAGGTCAGCAGGCTGCCCAGGACGAAATCCACCACGCCACGGGCATTGCAGCCGGGCGCGCTGGACCAGGCGATGCCGGCCTCGGCGAACCAGCCCAGGTCGAGATGATCGGTACCGATGGTGCAGGTACCGACGAAGCGCACCGCGCTGCCTTCCAGCAGGGCGCGGTCGACGCGGGTCACCGAGCGCACCAGCAGCACCTCGGCGTCGCCCAGGGCGGCGCGGTCGATGGCGCGACCCGGCATGCGGCGGATGGGGCCGAAACCGCCGAAGAAGGCGTCGACCAGGGGGATGTTTTCGTCGGCGAGGATGCGCATGGTGCTCTCCAGGGGCAAGGCGGCCATTCTACGGAATCCCCCGGCCCGGCGTCGCCCCAACCCAGTGCATCGCCCTCTTTCCTGACCATGCCGTCAGCGCGTAGACTAGGCCGTCTTCCGCCTCCGCTGTCCCCCTATCGCCGGCAATCCCCTTGCCACGGCCAGGCCAGCGCCCGTTGCGAGCCCATCGCAGCCAGGCTTGCCCACCCCGTGGGCCACGAGCAATACGGACGCCACCGCCGTACCGGTGAACGCTTCACAGCCATGGAAAGACCCCCGTGACAAACCAAACTCGCCTCGACCGTATGCGTCGCGAATTGCGTGCTCTATTCACTCTTGCCCTGCCCATCATGATCGCCCAGCTCTCCCACTCGGCCATGGGTTTCGTCGACGCCGTGATGGCCGGCCGTGTCAGCGCGCGCGACCTGGCCGCCGTGGCCCTGGGCAACTCCATCTGGGTACCGGTGTTCCTGCTGATGACCGGCACCCTCCTCGCCACCACGGCCAAGGTCGCCCAGCGCCACGGTGCCAACCAGGATGCCGAGATCGGCCCGCTGGTGCGCCAGGCCCTGTGGCTGGCGGTGGTCGTCGGCCTCGCCGGCGCCGGCCTGCTGCTCTGCGCCGAACCCGTGCTGCGCATGATGGGCGTGGAAGAAGACCTGGTGGCTCCGAGCATGGGCTACCTCCACGGCATCGCCTTCGGCCTGCCGGCGGTGGCGCTCTACCAGGTGCTGCGCTGCTACAGCGACGGCCTGGGCCGCACCCGTCCGAGCATGGTGCTGGGCATCTGCGGGCTACTGCTGAACATCCCGCTCAACTACGTGCTGATCTACGGCCACCTGGGCTTCCCGGCCATGGGCGGCGTGGGCTGCGGCTGGGCCAGCGGCATCGCCATGTGGCTGATGTTCTTCGGCATGCTGGGCTGGGTGAACATCGCCAAGGTGTACAAGCCGAGCGGCCTGTTCACCCACTTCGAGACGCCGCGCTGGGCGGTGATCAAGCGCCTGCTGAGCGTGGGCCTGCCCATCGGCATCGCGATCTTCGCCGAGTCGAGCATCTTCGCGGTGATCGCCCTGCTGATCGGCGGGCTGGGCGCCAACGTGGTGGCCGGGCACCAGATCGCGCTGAACTTCAGCTCGCTGGTGTTCATGATCCCGTACTCCCTGGCCATGGCGGTGACCGTGCGTGTCGGCCACTCCCTGGGGCGTGGCACGCCGCGTGATGCGCGCTTCTCCGCGGGTGTAGGCATGGCCACGGCGCTGGCCTATGCCTGCCTGTCGGCCAGCCTGATGCTGCTGTTCCGTGAGCAGATCGCCGCCATCTACACCCCCGATGCCCAGGTCATCGCGGTGGCTGCATCGCTGATCGTGTTCGCCGCGTTGTTCCAGTTCTCCGACGCCATCCAGGTCACCGCCGCCGGTGCCCTGCGTGGTTATCAGGACACGCGGGTGACGATGATCCTCACCCTGTTTTCCTACTGGGGCATCGGCCTGCCCATCGGCTACCTGCTGGGGCTTACCGACTGGCTGGGCGAACCCACTGGCCCACGCGGCCTGTGGCAGGGGCTGATCGCCGGCCTGACGGTGGCGGCGGTGATGCTGACCTTCCGTGTGGCCCGTAGCGCGCGCTCGCGCATCCGCAGCAGCGACCGCGTGACGGCCCTGGCCGAACCGGCCTGACGCCACACAGCAAGAAGCCCGCGCAATGCGGGCTTCTTTTTATCGAGTCGAGGCGGGCCTCATTCGGCCTTCTTGCGAATCCAGTACAGGTAGGTACCGGCCTCTTCGCCCTGCTCCACCAGCTCGTGGCCGAGGAACATGCAGAACTTGGGGATATCCCGCCGGGTCGACGGGTCGGTGGCGATGACCTTGAGCAGACCGCCGGACGGCAGGTCGCGCACCTTGTTGTGCAACATCATCACCGGCTCAGGGCAATTGAGGCCGGTGGCATCGAGAATGGCATCAGGCTGATCGGACATGGGGTACTCCAGGAACAGGTCGCCATTGTGGCGTAAAGCGCCGGGCACGCCCAGCCCGGCCGATGCCCGGCGCGGCTGGGCGTGGGGCCTCAGCGGTCCAGGCGACGCAGGTGGCAGGTCACTTCCTCGCGGTCGTGATAGAGCTGCTTGCAGGCGATGGACACCTTGATCCTGCGCTCGCGGAAGGCGTCTTCCAGGCGCTGCAGCAGGCGCTGCACCTCGGCGTAGCGCTGCTTCATCGGTAGCTTGAGGTTGACCACCGCCTCGCGGCACAGCCCCTCGCCTATCCAGGTCTCCAGCAGCGCGGCGTTGCGCGCCGGCTTCTCGACGATGTCGCAGACCATCCAGTCCACCGGCTGCTTCGGCTTGAAGGTGAAGCCGTCGACCATCAGGTGCTGCACGAGCCCCGTCTCCATCAGGCTTTCGGCCATGGGGCCGTTGTCGATGGCGGTGACCAGCATGCCGCGACGCACCAGCTGGTAGGTCCAGCCACCGGGGGATGCGCCGAGGTCGACGCCGGTCATGTCCTCGGAGAGCCGTGTTTCCCACTGCTCGCGGGGGATGAAGGTGTGCCAGGCCTCCTCAAGCTTCAGCGTGGAGCGGCTCGGCGCCTCGCGGGGGAACTTCAGGCGCGGGATGCCCATGGGCCAGAGCGCGGAGTTGTCCGCCTCGGCGAGGCCGGCGAACACCTCGCGGCCACTGCGGAAGGTCAGCAGCAGGCGCGGCTTGCCCGGGTCATCCACCAGGCGCCCGGCCTTCTCCAGGGCCTTGCGCAGGGGGGCCTCGAACTTCTTGCAGAAATTCGACAGCTCCTTGCCTTCGTTGGTGTCCAGCACCTCCAGCCACAGGCTGCCGCACACCGGGTAGTCGGCCAGGTGCGCCAGCAGCACGCTGATGCGATCGGTCTCCGGCAGGGCCAGGAAGCCGCCACGGGCCCACTGGCGCGGGAAGATCAGGCGCGCGAAACGCTGGCCGCGCATCAGCCGCTCGGCGCCGTCGGCATCCTGGCAGATGAACTCGGCACAGGCACTGTTGGCCTTGCCCTTGGCGTAGCCGGGCACGTCCAGTCGGGCGGCCAGGTCGGATATCTCGGCGCACACTTCGCCCTCGAAACCGGGGCGGCAGTGCAGGAACAGGCTATTCATCGGGGTGTCTCCTTGGCCGCGCACTATAGAGCCGAAGCGCCCGATTTCACACACTAACCGATGGAAAATTCCTACGCCCGCAGTGATGCGACAAGAGGAACCATGCTGGCGGAACGGGAGTCCAGAACATGGCGGAACCTGCCAAGCAGAGCTAGCTTTCCAAGGTTCCGCCCCCTGTATCGGCCCATGCCGTGTGGGCCAAAAGGAGATGTCGCATGCCTTCCCTGGATAGCCTGAACAGCCGCCGCACCCTCGAGGTGGACGGCAAGACCTATCACTACTTCAGCCTGCCAGAGGCCGCCAAGCGCCTCGGCAGCATCGACAAACTGCCCCTGTCCCTGAAAGTGCTGCTGGAGAACCTGCTGCGCTGGGAGGACAACGAGACCGTCGGCCGCGAGGACCTCGAAGCCCTGGTGGCCTGGCAGAAGACCCGCAGCTCCGAGCGCGAGATCCAGTACCGCCCGGCGCGGGTATTGATGCAGGACTTCACCGGCGTGCCCGCCGTGGTCGACCTGGCCGCCATGCGTGATGCCGTGGCGAAGGCCGGCGGCGACCCACAGAAGATCAACCCGCTCTCGCCGGTGGACCTGGTGATCGACCACTCGGTGATGGTGGACCGCTTCGCCAGCCCCGAGGCCTTCGAGCAGAACGTCGAGATCGAGATGGAGCGCAACGGCGAGCGCTACGCCTTCCTGCGCTGGGGCCAGAACGCCTTCGACAACTTCAGCGTAGTGCCGCCGGGCACCGGCATCTGCCACCAGGTCAACCTCGAGTACCTGGGCCGCACCGTCTGGACCCGCGACGAGGACGGCAGGACCTACGCCTTCCCCGACACCCTGGTGGGCACCGACTCCCACACCACCATGATCAACGGCCTCGGCGTGCTCGGCTGGGGCGTGGGCGGCATCGAGGCGGAAGCGGCGATGCTCGGCCAGCCGGTGTCGATGCTGATCCCCGAGGTGATCGGCTTCAAGCTCAGCGGCAAGCTCAAGGAAGGCATTACCGCCACCGACCTGGTGCTCACCGTCACCCAGATGCTGCGCAAGAAGGGCGTGGTGGGGAAATTCGTCGAGTTCTACGGCGACGGCCTCGCCGACCTGCCCCTGGCCGACCGCGCCACCATCGCCAACATGGCCCCGGAATACGGCGCCACCTGCGGCTTCTTCCCGGTGGACGAGATCACCCTGGGCTACCTGCGCCTCTCCGGCCGCCCGGAATCCACGGTCAAGCTGGTGGAGGCCTACTGCAAGGCCCAGGGCCTATGGCGCAACGCCGGTGACGAACCGGCGTTCACCGACAACCTGTCCCTGGACATGGGCACGGTGGAAGCCAGCCTGGCCGGGCCCAAGCGCCCGCAGGACCGGGTGCCGCTGACCCAGGTGGCCAGCACCTTCGACGACCTCATCGCCCTGCAACTCAAGCCCAGCGCCAAGGAGGACGGCCGCCTGCTCAGCGAGGGCGGCGGAGGCACCGCCGTGGGCGGCAGCGTGCAGAGCGGCGTGATGGACTACGAATACGAGGGCCGCACCCACCGCCTGAGCGACGGCGCCGTGGTGATCGCCGCCATCACCTCCTGCACCAACACCTCCAACCCCAGCGTGATGATGGCCGCCGGCCTGGTGGCGAAGAAGGCCGTGGAAAAGGGCCTGACGCGCAAGCCCTGGGTGAAGAGTTCCCTGGCGCCCGGCTCCAAGGTGGTGACCGAGTACTTCGCCGCCGCCGGGCTGACTAAGTACCTCGATGAGCTGGGCTTCGACCTGGTGGGTTACGGCTGCACCACCTGCATCGGCAACTCCGGCCCGCTGCTGGAGCCCATCGAGAAGGCCATCCAGCAGGGCGACCTGACCGTGGCCTCGGTGCTCTCCGGCAATCGCAACTTCGAAGGCCGCGTGCACCCGCTGGTGAAAACCAACTGGCTGGCCTCCCCGCCGCTGGTGGTGGCCTATGCCCTGGCTGGCAGCGTGCGCCTGGACATCAGCCGCGAACCGCTGGGCGAAGGCAAGGACGGCAAGCCTGTGTACCTGAAGGACATCTGGCCGAGCCAGAAGGAGATCGCCGACGCCATCGCCAAGGTGGACACCGCCATGTTCCGCAAGGAATACGCCGAGGTCTTCGCCGGCGACGAGAAATGGCGCGCCATCCAGGTGCCCGAATCGGACACCTATGCCTGGCAGGCCGACTCCACCTACATCCAGCACCCGCCCTTCTTCGCCGATATCGCCGGTGCGCCGCCCAAGGTGGAAGACGTGCAGCAGGCCCGGGTCCTCGCCTTGCTGGGGGATTCGGTGACCACCGACCACATCTCCCCTGCCGGCAACATCAAGGCCGACAGCCCCGCCGGGCGCTACCTGCGGGAAAACGGCGTGGAGCCGGCCGACTTCAACTCCTACGGCTCGCGGCGTGGCAACCACGAGGTGATGATGCGCGGCACCTTCGCCAACATCCGCATCCGCAACGAGATGCTCGGCGGCGAGGAAGGTGGCAACACCCTGCATGTGCCCAGCGGCGAGAAGCTGGCCATCTATGACGCCGCCATGCGCTACCAGGCCGAAGGCACGCCGCTGGTGATCTTCGCCGGCAAGGAATACGGCACCGGCTCCTCCCGCGACTGGGCGGCCAAGGGCACCAACCTGCTGGGGGTCAAGGCGGTGATCGCCGAGAGCTTCGAGCGCATCCACCGCTCCAACCTGGTGGGCATGGGCGTGCTGCCGCTGCAGTTCAAGGAGGGTACCGACCGCAAGAGCCTGGGCCTGACCGGTAAGGAGACCATCAGCATCAAGGGCCTCAGTGGCGTCAAGCTGCGCCCGCATATACCGCTGACCCTGGAGATCACCCGCGAAGACGGCACAACGGAGAAGGTCGAGGTGCTGTGCCGTATCGACACCCTCAACGAGGTCGAGTACTTCAAGGCCGGCGGCATCCTCCACTACGTGCTGCGCCAGTTGCTGGCCAGCTGACCCGGGAGGCCTGTAGGGGCGAAGCAGAAGCGGGCGAATGAATTCGCCCCTCCAGCCTCCCCATTTCTGCACGACTTCGGGACCGTAGCCCGGACTTCAGTCCGGGAATGCCAACCCCGGGCTGGAGCCCGGGCTACTGGCTGAAGATCATGTGCCGTTCGGATAGTGCCGCGCCAGGAAGCCCAGCAGATGGGCGTTCACCTCGCGCGGCTTTTCGTTCTGCAGCCAGTGCCCGCACTCGGCGATCACGTGCTGTTCCAGGCCGGGCACGCTGCGCGGCATGACCTTGATGCTGTGGGCCTCCAGGGTGCCGACCGGGTCCTTGTCGCCGATGAGGAACAGGGCCGGCTGCAACACCTGCCTGCCCTGCAGCGGCTCGGTGCGCTGCCAGCTGCGCTCGAAGTTGCGGTACCAGCTGAGCGCACCGTGGAAGCCGCGCCCCTCGAAGGTCTGCAGGTACTCGGCGAAGGCCGCCTCGTCGCACCAGGCCGGCAGCTGGCCGGGGTCCTGCATGCCGTCGAACAGCGTCGCGCCGGCGGGCTTGTCCTGGAGGAAGAAGTCCCGGGGCACGGCGGCGGAGCTGTTGTGCATCATCATCCGCAGGGTGCGCGGGATGTCGGCATCCAGCTCGCGCTCGGCGACGCCCGGCGTCTGGAAATAGAGGATGTAGTTGAAGCGCCCGGCGAAGTGCTGACGCATCGCCTCGGTCGCCGGTTGCTTCGGGCGACCGCCGAAAGGCACCGCCATGCCGACCACCGCCTTGACCCGCAGCGGCTCCAGCAGTGCCAGGTGCCAGGCCACCGGAGCGCCCCAGTCGTGGCCGATGACGCAGGCCTCATGCTGGCCGAGGGCGTCCATGGCGGCCTGGATATCGCCGCAGAGGGTGATCAGGTCATAAGCGGCGGGATCGCTCGGGGCACTGCTGCCGCCGTAGCCGCGCATCTCCGGTACCAGCACGCGGTAGCCGGCGGCCAGCAGCGGCTCGATCTGGTTGCGCCAGGAATGCCAGCACTCGGGGAACCCATGCAGCAGCCAGAGTGGCCGCCCATCCTCGGGGCCCGCGCAATACAGCCCCAGGCGGATGCCGTTGACCTCCAGCAGGCGATGTTCGAGCGCGCTCATGGGCTTTCCTCAATCGTTGCGGTGCAGGCGCCCACTATGACAAAGGCACGCCCGGGGGCGTGCCTTTATCGATGTCGCGAATGCCCGGGACTCATCAACCCTGGGCGGTGGCCCAGTCGATCAGCCCGAACTGCCAGGTGGCGAGGATCAGCAGGCCGAAGCCGATGCGGTACCAGGCGAAGGCCGCGTAGCTGTGGTTGCCGATGAACTTGAGGAGCGCGCGCACGGCGATCATCGCGAAGATGAAGGAGACCACGAAGCCCAGGGCGAACACCGGCAGGTCGGAGGGCTGGAACAGGTGGCGGTACTTGTAGCCCGAGTACACCGCCGCGCCGACCATGGTGGGCATGGCGAGGAAGAAGGAGAACTCGGTGGCCGCCTTACGCGACAAGCCGAACAGCAGCCCGCCGATGATGGTGGCGCCGGAGCGCGAGGTGCCGGGCACCAGCGCCAGGCACTGGGCGAAGCCCACCTTGAGGGCCTGCTTCCAGTTCATGTCGTCCACCGTCTCGGCCTGGATCAGGTGATCGCGACGCTCGGCCCAGAGCATGATCACCCCGCCGATGACCAGCGCCGTGGCCACGGTGATGGGGTTGAACAGGTAGTGGTGGATCAGGTCGGCGAAGGCCACGCCCAGGATCACCGCCGGGAAGAAGGCCACCAGCAGGTTGCCGGTGAAGCGCTGGGCGCTGCGCTCGCGAGGCAGGCCCACCACCACGTCGAAGATCTTGCGCCGGTATTCCCAGACCACGGCGAGGATGGCGCCGAGCTGGATGATGATGTTGAACGCCTGGAAGCGCTCACCACCGAAGCCGATCAGGTCCGCGACGATGATCTGGTGGCCGGTGCTGGAGATCGGCAGGAACTCCGTGATGCCTTCGACTACGCCCAGAATCAGGGCCTGGAAGGCCGTCCAAAAATCCATTGGTTCTCCCCAAGGCTCGCCCGATGGCGGCCTGCTCGAAAAGGTGTGTGGTGTGGCCCGGACGGGTGCCGTGCGCGGCTGAGACCAGCCACAGTGACGCGGGTTCCCGGCCGACGATCTGCATCAGGTTTGCCGGCCGAAGGCCGAAATGCTATCAGACATGATGTGGATTCGCGCGTGGCAACGACCGCGCTGGAGCGCGAAATCCGGCCGCAGAACAATAACGAGTCAGGAGCCCCCGACCATGAACCTTCGCAGTCTGCCCATCAGCCGCCGCCTCTGGCTGATCCTCGTCGTCGCGGTGTCGATGCTGGTGGTTCTCGGGATGGCCATGCTCCAGCAGATCCACAGCGACCTGCTGCATGGCAAGGAGCTCAAGACCCAGCACGTGGTGCAGACCGCCGCCGGCGTGCTGCAGCACTTCCAGGCCCAGGAGGCTGCCGGCACCCTGCCCCGCGAGGACGCGCAGAAGCAGGCCATGCAGGCCATCCGCGCGCTGCGCTATGACAAGAACGACTACTTCTGGATCAACGACCTGACCCCGCGCATGGTCATGCACCCGACCAACCCGAAGCTGGAGGGGCAGGACCTCTCCGGCTACAAGGACCCGGACGGCAAGCCGCTGTTCAACGACATGGTGGCCGTGGCCCGCAGCAAGGGCGCGGGCTTCGTCGACTACCGCTGGCCGAAGCCGGGCGCCAGCGACCCGGTGCCCAAGGTGTCCTACGTGCAGCTTTTCGAACCCTGGGGCTGGGTGATCGGCTCGGGCATCTACATCGACGACATGCAGGAGGAGTTCTGGTCCCAGGCCCTGCGCGCCTCCTTCATCGGCCTGGTGATCGCCCTGATCATGGCGGTGCTGGTGGTGGTGATCGCCCGCAGCATCACCCGCCCGCTGCAGGACGTTGTGGCGGCCATGGCCAACATAGCCAGCGGCGAAGGTGACCTGACCAGTTCGCTGGATGGCCAGGGTCGCGACGAGATCACCGCGCTTTCCGGGCACTTCAACGCCTTCACCAGCAAGCTGCGCGGGGTCATCCGCCAATCACTGGACGCTGCCGGCGCACTGGACCAGGCCGCCGGCTCCCTGGGCGGCATCGCCAGCAACGGCCAGCGCCACAGCGAGCAGCAATCCCAGCAGATGGAGCTGGTGGCCACCGCCATCAACGAGGTCACCTACGGCGTACAGGACGTGGCGAAGAACGCCGAGCACGCCGCCAGCGAGGTGCGCACCGCCGAAGACCAGGCACGCCTCGGCCAGAGCAACATCGACGCCAGCCTGCGGCAGATCGGCCAGCTCTCCGACACCATCGGCCAGGCCGTGGAAGTGATCCGCTCGCTGGCCGAGGAAAGCTCGCAGATCGGCACCGTCCTGGAAGTGATCCGCTCCATCGCCGAGCAGACCAACCTGCTGGCGCTGAACGCCGCCATCGAAGCCGCCCGCGCCGGCGAACAGGGCCGCGGCTTCGCCGTGGTCGCCGACGAAGTACGCCTGCTGGCCCAGCGCACGCAGAAATCCACTGCCGAGATCCACGGCATGATCGAGCGCCTGCAGGGCAACTCCGAGGCGGCGGTGAAGGTGATCAACGAAAGCAGCCGCGCCTCGCAACTGACGGTGGAGCAGGCCAGCCAGGCCGGCGAGAGCCTGGGGCAGATCGCCCAGTCGCTGCGCAACCTCACCGGGCTCAATGCCTCCATCGCCAGCGCCACCCTGCAACAATCCCACGTGGTGGAAGACATCAACCAGAATGTGACTCAGGCAGCCAGCCTGGCCCATGACAACGCGATGGCTTCAGAGCAGACTAGCGCCGCCAGCCAGCAGCTCAGCCAGCTGGCCGAACAATTGAACCGCTTGTTGAGACAATTCCGCGTTTGAGGACCGGCATGGGCAACATGGAACACCAAGAGGTCGACCTCGGCCAACAGCAGAACCAGGACCTGATCTGGGACCTGGACAGCATCGCCCGTCGCGAGCTGGCCGAGCGGTTCATCCGCCTGTTCGAGAACCGCCTGTGCGTGTACTCCGAGTCCACGCGCCAGCTGTACACCAACTACGGCCTGCACTTCCCCGCCGACCTCGGGCGCAAGATGGTGGTGCTGCCCAACCCCTATGCGTTCCACGACACCCTGCATGGGATCGAGGCCAGCGCGGTGCTCAAGACCGGCCTCTGCGTGCTGCCCGGCGTGGTGCTCGGCAAGCCGGGCCTGCTGCTCAGCACACGCATCGAGGAAGGCGGGCCGAAGCCCAAGACCATGCCCTTCAAGCCGGCGCTGGCGCAGATCATCAGCAACCAGCGCAAGCGCGGCGACGTGTTCCTGCCGATCCTGATGAAGGGCGACCTGCGCGAGTTCGACCAGCAGATGCCCTACATCCACCTGCACCGCCTGCAGGTGCACAAGCTGCCGCACCTCTCCACCTTCGAGCGCGACGACATCCAGCAGAGCATCACTCGCAAGCTGCTGATGCTCTACCGCCAGGCCGACAGCCTGGTGTGCTGAGGCTTGCCCCGGGCGCCCGGTAAACCGGGCAGCAGGGGCAAGACCGGGCGCCCCCCTCCTGGCTAGAGTCGACCCACGACCCGCCACGGAAACCCACCGCCATGCCCTGGTACCTCGAAGCCCCGCTGAGCCTCATCACCGGCCTGCTGCTGGCCAACTTCATCGAATGGTTCTTCCACAAGCATGTGCTCCACGGCCTGGGCCGGGTACGCGGGCGCTTCTGGAGCTTCCATTTCCACGAACACCACGGCAACGCCCGCCGTCATGCCTTCCGCGACCCCTGCTACGAGCGCTTCCCGCTGGGCTGGCACGCCCAGGGCAAGGAAGCCTGGGCACTGCTGCTGGCGAGCCTGGCCGCGAGCCCGCTATGGCTGGTGGCGCCCTGGTTCACTGCGACGCTCTGGTACTGTGCGGCGAACTACTACCGCGTGCACCGTCGCTCCCACGAGGACCCGGACTGGGCCCGCAGCCACCTGCCCTGGCACTACGACCACCACATGGGCCCCAACCCCCATGCCAACTGGTGCGTGACCCGGCCCTGGTTCGACCACCTGCTGGGCACCCGCGAGCCCTACCTGGGCACCGAGCGCGAGCGCCAGGACCAGCAACGCCTCGCAACCAGGGCGCCCGCCGCCGGCTGAAGCCGCTACAATCGGCGGCTTATTTCACGAGGGCCGCCCGTGTCGCCACTTGAACTCTTCGCCGCCGCGATCGGCGTGCTGGCCGTCTGGCTCACCACCCGGCAGAACCGCTGGTGCTGGCCCATCGGCCTGGTCATGGTGCTGATCTATGCCTGGATCTTCTTCGAGGTGAAGCTCTACTCCGACATGCTGTTGCAGATGATCTACGCCGTGCTGCAGCTGTATGGCTGGTGGCAGTGGACCCGAGGCGGAGATCGCCACGAGGGCCGCGAGGTGACGCGCCTGGCACGCAACGGCCTGCTGCTGAGCCTGGCCCTCGGCACCGCCGGCGCCTTGAGCCTGGGCTACCTGATGGCCACCCACACCGACGCCGCGGCGCCCTGGCTGGACGCTGCCCTCACCGCCTTCAGCCTGGTGGCCCAGGTCTGGATGGCGCAGAAGCGCCTGGAATGCTGGGCGCTGTGGATAGTGGTGGACGTGATCTTCGTCGGCCTGTTCATCAGCAAGGCGCTGTACCTGACCGCCGCGCTCTACGTGCTGTTCACCTTGCTGGCCGTGCACGGCTGGCGCCAATGGCGGCAGCCGCAGGCGAGCCCGGCATGAAGGTGGTGGTGCTGGCAGGGCCGGAATCCAGCGGCAAGAGCTGGCTGGCGAGTGAGTTACAAGCGCGCTTTGGCGGCGAGGTGGTCAGTGAGTACGTGCGTGATTTCATCGACGAGCAGCGCCGCGACACCTGCTACGCCGACATCCCCACCATTGCCCGTGGCCAGTTGCAGCGCGAGGACGCGGCCCGCGCCCGACGCCCTGCCCTGCTGATACTCGACACCCACCTGCTGAGCAACATGCTCTGGAGCCGCACCCTGTTCGGCGACTGCCCCGCCTGGCTGGAGACCGAGTTGCTGGCACGGCACTACGACCTGCACCTGCTGCTGCGCCCTGAAGGGGTGGAGTGGCTGGGCGATGGCCAGCGCTGCCAGCCGGAGCTGAGCGAACGCCAGGCCTTCTTCAGCGCCAGCCAGGACTGGCTGGTGGCCAACGGGCAGCGCTTCGAGGTGTTGGGCGGTGACTGGCAGGAGCGCCAGCGCCAGGCCCTGGTGACGGTGGAACGGCTGCTGGCGGGCTAGGCGCGAGCAGCCGGCGCCGGCAGTTCCACCAGCACACGCAGCCCGCCGAGGGGGCTTTCCAGCAAGCGGATGCTGCCGCCCCAGGCGTCGACGATGTCCCGCACGATGCCCAGCCCCAACCCGTGGCCGGCGACCTGCTCGTCCAGCCGCGAGCCCCTGTCCAGCACCGATTCGCGCTGCTCCTCGGCGATGCCGGGACCGTCGTCGTCCACGCTCAGGCGGTAGCCGCCGGCCTGCACGGAGATGGACAGCAGCACCTGGGTCTCGGCCCATTTGCAGGCGTTGTCCAGCAGGTTGCCCAGCAGCTCCAGCAGGTCTTCGCGGTCCCAGGGCAGGCGCAGCCCAGCGGCGGCGTCCCAGTCCAGGTCGAGCTGGCTGTCATGGATCATCGACAGGGTGTTGAACAGCCCCGGCAACTCCGCATCGCAATCGAAATGCGCACCCGGCAGCGCTTCCCCGGCCAGGCGCGCGCGGCCCAGCTCCCGGGCCAGGCGTTGCTGGATCTGCTCCAGCTGCTCGGCCAGGGTGGCGCGCAGCTCCGGGTGCGCGCGCAGCTCGTCGCGGGATTCCAGGCTGACCAGCACCGCCAGGGGCGTCTTCAACGCGTGGCCAAGGTTGCCCAGGGGCTTGCGCGAGC
>BATO01000108.1 GCA_000474255.1 Aquipseudomonas alcaligenes MRY13-0052 | reverse complement strand
CAGGGTGAAGGCGCCGCTGATCACACCCGACAGGGTCGCGGCGGCCGAGGCGCTCACCGAGGCATCGCCGCCGAGCACGATGGCGTTGTCGATGGTATTGGCGCCGGTGAGCGCCAGGGTGGTGCCGGCGGCCAGGTTCACCGCGCCCGATCCCAGGTTGCCATCGTTTGTGATCGACAGGGTGCCGGCACTCACATAGGTGGCGCCGTAGCTGTTGCTGCCGGACAGGGTCAGGGTGCCGCTGCCGGTTTTCGTCAGGTCGTAGGCACCGCTGATGGCACCACTGAGGGTGACGGCGTTGCTGTTGCCGATGCTGCTGTTGCCGGCCAGGACGATGGCGTTGTCGATGGTGGTAGCGCCCGTGACGTCGAGCAGGGTGCCTCCCGCCAGGATGACGGCCCCGCTGCCCAGGTTGCCGTCGCCGGCGATCGACAGGGTGCCGGCGGAGACGGTGGTGGTGCCACCGTAGGTATTGCTGCCGGACAGGGTCAGGGTGCCGCTGCCCTGCTTGACCAGCGAGCCGGTGCCGGACACTGCACCCGAAACCGAGGTGGAGGTGTTGTCACCCCCGGCGGTCAGGGTGTAGCTGCCCAGTTGGATGCTGGCGTTGGCGTTGTTGCTCGCCAGGCTGCCGACGGTCTGGTCCGAGAGCAGCGTCAGGACACTGTTGCCATTGACCCGCACGGCGTTGGTGTCAGCCATGGAGGCGTCGCCGTTGAGCTTCAGCCAGCCGTAGTTGGCGAGCACGGTGTTGCCGGTGTAGGTGTTGGTGCCGGAAAGCGTGGTCGAGTAGGTGGCGGCCCCGGTCTGGTTGAAGGTCACCCCACCGGTGCCGCTGATGCCGCCGGAGAAGGTGGTGTCCGCCGTCTGGTTGCTGGTGAGGTTGAAGCTGCCGAGCGTCACCGAGCCGGCACCGGAGAGGTTGCCCAGCGCCTCGTTGCCGGCCAGGGCCAGGGTGGCACCGGCTGCGACCGACACGCTGGTGTTGGAGGCGAGCGCATCGCCGCCACTGACCGTCAGGGTGCCCGCGCTGATGGTGGTAGCGCCGCTGAAGGTGTTGCCGGAGCCGGAGAGGGTCAGGTTGCCCGCCCCGGCCTTGGTCAGGGCGCCGCTGCCGGCGATGACGCTGCTGATGGTGGCGGTGTCGCCGGCGCCATGGGTGAAGGTCTGGGTGGTGCCGCCCCCCAGGGTGAGGGTGCCGCCGGTGAGGATCAGGCCGCTGGCCTGGTCCATGTCGAAGGTCAGGCTCTCGTTGATCGACCCGGCATTGAGGTTGAGCGTCTGGCCAGCCAGGTTGCTGGCGAAGACGATGGTCTGGCTGCCGGTGCTGTCGGCCGCGGCGATGGCGACGGCCTCGCTGAAGCTCGTGCCGTTGCTGGCATCGATGGTGGCGGTGTCGCTGGTATTGGTGACGTAGATGAAGTCCGTGGTCACCGTGACGTTGGCGGTGGCGCTGGCGCCGGCACCATCGTTGAGGGTGACCTTGACGTTGGCATCGCCGGCCGGCGTGTCGTTGCGGTAGGTGATGCGCTGCGCCACATCATTCACCAGGGCGGTGGTCGCCGTGGTGCCGCTGCTGGTGAAGCTGATGGTCAGCACGCCGCCGGTATTGGTGAAGGTGGCGAAGGTCTGCCCGCCCGATTGCAGGTTGCTGCCACTGACGGTGAACAGCCCGCCGGTGGTGTCGAAGCCCAGCACGTCGCTGCTCACCGCCGTGCCATTGCGCTGGATCACCAGGCTGGCACCGGACCAGTTGCCGTTGCCGCTGTTCAGCGCGCCCAGCTCGGCATCGGCCAGGCTGGCGTTGCTGCCCAGATCGAGCCGCACGGTGTTGCCCGCACCGGCCCAGGCGACGCTGTCGTTGTTGAGGTTGCCGAGGGTCGGTGCCGCGTTGGGGTTGTAATTGGTATCGGTGGTGCCCCCGTTGGTGGTGTAGATGGACGAGGTGGACGCACCGTTGGCGCCATCGACGTTGCCGGCTCCGGCCGCCTTGCCGCCCAGGCCGCCACCGCCCACGTTGCCGGTGGCGAGGGTACCGGCGCTGGTCGGCGTCCATCCGCACCGTACCGCCGGCGTTCCAGATGGCGCCGACCCCGGCACCGCCATCACCGCCACTGCCCGTCCGGCCGTAGTTTGCGGCCTGGTCGCTGGCAACCCCGCCGCCACCGCCGCCACCGGCACCGAGGTTGTTGGTCACGCTGCTGTTGACGATAGTCAGGATGCCGCTGCTGGAGTTGTAGATGCCGCCTGCGGCAGCAGCCCCCCCTGCCGCCGGCCGCCGATGAGCCACCACCACCGCCGCCGCCGCCGATGCTGATGCTGCCGTTGTTGGCCACCCCGCCCGATCCCCCGGCGGTGTAGCCGGCAGTGTTCGAACCGTTACCGAAGTAACTGCCACCCGAACCTGCCGCAGCGCTGCCGCCACGCCCCCCGAAGTCGGGGTTGGGACCGCCGCCATTACCTCCGGTGACAGTGGAAGGTGAGGTGGGCGTTATGGCGGCACCGGCGCTGGTTCCCCCGGTGCCGCCGAGGGTGGTACCAAAACCACCGCCGCCGCCGCCGCCGCCGGCGTAGTTGCCACCGAAGTCGCCACCGCCACCGCCGCCGCCGGATGCCTTGTTGGCGGTGATGGTGCTGTTGGTGATGGTCAATACGCCCGCGTTGCGGATAGCCGCGCCCAGGCTGTCCATAGCGGGGGCACCTTCATTGGCCCCGTTGCCGACGAGCAGGCCGTTGCGGATGGTGATGTTGTCCAGCGCGACCTTGGAGTTGGCGCCGCTGGTGGTCACGTCCAGCACCCGGGTCTTGTTGGCGCCATCCAGCGCGAAACCGCCGCCGACGATCTGCAAGGTATGGCCGTCGGTGACGTTGATGGTGATGGCATCGTTGAAGCTGGCGAAAGTGATGTTGCCCGTCAGGGTGATGACATCGTCGACGCCGTCGGTATTGCCCGTGGCAATGGCGCTCTTCAGGTCGGCGATGTTGTTCACCGCCGTGGTCACCAGCAGGTGGTCATAACCGCCCAGGCGCGACAGGCTCAGGGCGCTGCTGGCCGCGATCTGGCCGGTGGCGATCTCCAGGTCCCAGTCACCGCCCTTGGCGTTGCCGCCGGTGTTGTCGTCGGAAGCGGCGATGTCCGCCCCGGTCATGCCGGCCAGCTTGGTGACAAAGGCCTGGCCTTCGCTGCCGGCCCCCACTTCGCAGCCGTAGAGGAGGATGTCGCCATCGGTGGTCAGCGCCTTGCCGATGCTGGAAAGCTGGGAGGCGTATTGCCCGAGGTTGCCTTCGAACAGCGGGCCGTTGCCCAGCAGCAGCACCCCGGAATCGCCGTGGGAAATGATGTGGATGGCGTCGATGCCGGTGCGCCCGGCCAGGGCGTCGGCGATCTGCTGCACGCCGTCCTTGTTGGTGGACAGCAGCACCACCTCGGCATTGGGCGAGACGGCCTTGAGCAGCTCCTGGTAGTTCGGCGCACGCGTGTCGACGAAGACGATTTCCTTGCGCACGCCGTTCTGCCCGTCGGTCACCGGGCTGGCCTGCAGGTCCTGGGTGCCGTGGCTGTTGTCGGCGGTGCCGGCATGGCTGCTGTCGCTGGCGCCGGTGTCATGGGCCGCGTCGGCCGCCGTGGGAGCGGAGGTGGCCGCCGAGGCGGCGGTATCGGCAACCGTCGCGGCCACCGCGCCGTCGAACATCATGCGCGGCTCCAGCGCACTGATCAGCGGCAGCGGGCACGCCAGGGGCGCAGCCTCCGCACCTTTGGCCTTGCCGTTGCGACCTGCCTTCCTCGAATGACCCCAGCCCATGACCTCTACCTCCTCGTTCCGGCACCCGCCTCGGCGGGTGCTCAGTTGCGTTCTTCTTCCAGGGCCCGGGCATCCCGGGCGGTCCTGATCACATGGGCCTCGCTGTTACGCGAGTCCTTCCAGAAATCCAGTTGCGCGTACTGCTCGAACAGATCCGGCGGCAGCAGGGTGCGCCGCGCCGCCACTTCGACCTTGGGCCGCACCTTGTGCAGGCCGCGCAGGCCCAGGGCCTGGTCGAACTCCGGGGCGTCGTACTCGACATGCTCGAAGTCGTGCTCGAACCAGGGCTCGCCAAGGAACTCGTAGACCAGCCGCAGCACCCGCTCGGGCGTGGTCACCAGCAGGTCGTAGTCCACCAGCAGCAGGGAGCGGGCGTGCTCGCCGTAATAGGCATCCTTGAGCGCCGACCAGGGCAGGCCCACCAGGCGGTTGCGCTGGGCCAGGGTCTCGACCCGGCTGTAGACGGTGTTGCGCTCGTTGTCGTCGTTGAACAGCTTGGTGATCTCGTAGGGGTTGGCGCGGTAGAGCCGCTCGATGCTGTCCATCACCCAGGCGACATTGCGCACGCAGGCGATCACCCTGGCCTGGGGGAACAGGTCCAGCAGGGCCGGCAACCGCGCGCACCACTGGCGGTTGGTGTCGAAGATCACGTCCCGCTCGGCCTGGTCCGCGTAGTAGTTGCTGAACAGCCCGGCGAGCAGGCGCTTGCGCTGCTCCTGGGTCACCACCGGGCCGAACTCGCTCTCGGCGCCGAACTGCTTGAGCAGGGCCGAGAAGAAGCTGCCCACCGGGCTGGTCATGCCGGCGTGGAAGCGCGGGTTCTGCCGCAGCAGCGCCGCCAGCAGCGTGGACCCCGAGCGTGGCAGCCCCGAGATGAAATGGAAGGCGGGTGATGAATTGGCCATGGTCTGCGTGTACGTCTGCCTGTCGATGAGTCTCTGTCCGATCACGGAGCCGCCGGTGCCGCGAGGCACCGGCGGCGCAGGTTCATCAGTTGCGGGAGGGGAAGACCCCTTCCATCGCGATGATGAAGTTCACCCCGAGGAAGGGATTGCGCAGGCTCACCGGCTGGCTGCCGCCGGCGACCTGCACCGTCACGTTGACGGTGCTGGGGTTGGTCAGCGGAACCGGATTCGCCATCGCGGTCGACCAGATGGCCGCCGCAGAGGCCGACCCGCCGACGGACCCACCCAGTACGGAGTTGGTGGCGCTCGGAACCAGTGCCGGGCTGGTCGGCGTGCCGGCAGCGGAAATCGTGCTGGTGCCGGTGGCGACGTGGGTGTGCATCGGCATCTGGGTCTGGAGCAGGGTGACGCTCTCGGTGCCGCCGACCTCGCCGAGGTCGATCATCGAGAGGCCCGGCCCCTGGAACTGGCCGACCGGCGAGCGGCCGCGCAGGTCCGGCAGCCCGAAGGTGGTCTGGCCGTTACCGCCGTAGACGGTGCCCAACAGGGAAAACAGCGCGGTGTTCTGCGCAATCCCCACGATCTGCCCCATGCAGAATGCGTAGCCCCGGGGTGCAAAGTTGCCGCCGAACATCTTGATCTCACCGATGAAAGGTTCCACGTGTTGACTCTCCTCTGGCTCTGGTTTTGCGCGCCCTTAAGGCTCGGCGCGTGTGCATGTTTATTGTTGTGGTCTATGCCGGCCGGTCGGTGTGGAACACGGCCTGGAGTACAGGGCGCCCGTCCGGGGTGGGCATTGCGGGGGTCAGCAGAAGCTCCCAGCCCGGCTCCCCCGGCAAGCCCAGGCGGTAGACGTCCTGGGGCAGGCTGCATTGGGAAGGCAGGCCGAAGTGGGCGAGGTAGCACTGGTGCCGGGGGGTCATGGCGGTGCCCTCCTCGACGGCGAGCAGTTCGATGGGCAGCACCTGCTCCGGCGACAGCCAGAGGTGGAAAGGCTGGCCGACGATCTCGGTAAGCAGTGCGAAGGAAGGCATCGGGTGCATAGGCAATTCCTCAGGACAGACCGGCCGGACGTTGCGCAGGCACGGCCATGGCCTGCGGGCTGCGAGGGGCGCGGCGCAACTTCAGGTACACGCCGTTCTCCCCCACCACCTCGAAGCCGTGGCGGCTGTAGAGGTGCTGGGCCGGGTTGTAGGACTCCACGTGCAGCCCCGCGCTGAGGCCCTCACGGTCGGCCCGTTCGAGAAAGCGGCCCAGCAGCTCGCCGCCGATGCCACGGCCACAGGCCTCGGGCAACAGGGCCAGGTCGATGATTTGCAGGTGGGTGTCGGTCCACAGCAGGTAGGCCCGGCCTAGGGGCTGGCCGGCCTCTTCGATGACGTATTGATCGGCGTCGGCGTAATGCGCCAGGTAGTAGCCGCACTGGGATTCGAACTGCTGGTCGAGGAAACGCTCGCAGCCCGCCTGGTCCCAGGGGGTGTGCTGCATCTCGTGGGCACGGGTGGTGCCGTACAGCGCCCGCAGGAAAGCGCGATCGGCGGACGTTGCCAAGCGGAGGTTCAAGGTCTGGAAAGACATACGACGTGCATCCTTGCTGGCCCGGGGAAAGAGCCTACAACTGTGGTTACAGTTTCCCTGCTTGCAGCATAGACGAAGATTTCAGTTGGCCACCATCGAAAAATCGCCGTTCGGCGGTTTGGGCAATGAATGTGAAGCGTCATTCACAAGTGGCGGGGGTGGAAGGGCCTCCAGCGCCTGATAGGGCGCCCTCGCCCAGCGCTCCACAGCCGCCCGTGTGGCCTCGTCCGCCTCGTTGCGCTTGGCCTCGCCATCGGCACTGAAGGCTTGTCCGGGGCGCTTGGCATCCCGTCCGGCCACGGCCTGCAGGTGCGGCACGGCGGCCGGGTCGATGCCCAGGAGCGGCCCCAGGTGGCCCCAGAGGGCGTCGGGCAGTTCACGGTAGTTCAGGGCCACCGCTTCGCCGGCCGCGCACAGGCCGAACCCGGCCTGCAGCAGGTGGCCGACCATCCAGGCGAGGTAATCGCCGGGCGCCACTGCCTCCCGCCCCGGCAGGCCATCCAGCCCGGACGGGCCCAGCAGTCCAGGGACCGCATGCAGGCCGGGCTGGCGCCGCTGGGACACCACCACCTCCAGCGGGTCGCGGTAAAGGAACAGGCACGGCACCTCGGGGTAGAGCCGGCGCAACAACTGCGCCTCGAAGAGATTCCAGGCGTCCAGCTTGACCACCAGCCGGGTCTCGTCGCCACGGCGTCGCTGGCCATAGGCCGAGCACAAGGCACGGACCGCATCCGCCTGCCAGGCCGAGGCGCAGGGCGCGCGGTAGTGCGCCCGCAGCAGGGCATCCAGCGGCGGCGGCTCGGACAGCACCACGTGCCCGGGCAGGGCTCGCAGCAACTGCGCCAGCAGGGTGGAGCCGCAGCGGAGGTGTGGAACACCAGCAGCGAAGGTTCCAGGCCGGGCGTGCGGGCCTGCCAGTCGAACAACGCGTCCAGGCCGGTCTGGCGGCGCAGGGCCAGGTTGAACGGCAGGCGCAGCGCATCGTCCACGTCGTCGCTGAAGAAGGGCCGGGCCAGGGGCGCGGTGCCGAACCAGGCCCAATCCAATTGCCAGTTGCCGGCCTCCTCGAAGGCACGGATCGGCAGCCACTCGGTGAAATCCAACGGGGTCATCGCAAGCTCCATTGCCGGCTCCAAGCCTGGCGTCCCTGGCGCATGGCCATGCGCACGTCGGCCTCGCCGAACACCAGCCCGAGGGCCTGGCCGGCGGCCACCGCCTCACGGCAGAAGTCGGTGGGGTCGGTGATCCGTTGCAGCGTCTGGGCCAGTTCCGGGCGCTGCTGCACCTGCTCGTTGAACGCGGCGAAGGCCCGTACGCCCCGGCTCGGTTGCAGCGCAGGCGTCGTCGCCAGGCCCTCGGCGATCGCCTGGCGCAGGCGCGGGTGGGCCAGGCAGTCCAGCACCAGGTGAATGCGCGGGCCCGGACCGGGGTTGTCCACCCGATGCGGGCGGGACAGGTCGATGAACCAGCACTCACCGGGCGCCATCGGCACCTGCCGGCCGTCCACCAGGAACTCCACCCCGGGCGGGCTGAGCAGCGGCACGTGCAGGCGCAACGGCCCCTCCGGTGCGCCGAGGTCGGGGTCGCAATGCTCGCGGATGCTGGCACCGGCGCCCAGGCGCAGCAGGCGCGCGCTGCGCAGGCCCTCGCCGAACCGATCGATGGCCGCCTGCCAGGCCGGATCGGCCGCGCACAGGGCGCTGCGGGCCACCGGGCCGAAGCCCGGCGCCAGGGGAATCGGCGCGTCCACCGCCGCCACCAGGTCGATCCCGCTCCAGTCGCCCTGGTAGTAGGCGGTGTTGAAATGCGCCACCCAGGCCGTCGGGTCGATCCGCTCCAGGGCCGCGAGCAGCGGCGCCAGGTCGAAGCGCCAGGGCAGGCGGGAACAGATCGGCAGGGTTACGTCCATGGAACCTTCCTTGGCAAATGGGCTAGAAACCGCTTTCCCTGACACCCAACGCCGCCATGCGGCGCCAGGCGAAGCCCAGCAGCGACTGCCGGCTGCCCTCCAGCACCACCACGCCGCGCAGTGGCTGGGCGGGGGGCGGCAGGTCCTGCAGCAGGCTGAGGCGCACGCCGTACTGGGCCTGCACCGGCTCGGCGCGTTGCTGGGCGTTGCGTCGCACGGCCACCTGGCCGTGGTGGTCGGAGGTCAGCGCCTCCAGTTCGAGGTAGGCGACGCCGGTGGTGTCCACTTCGTCCAGGCGCACCGCGAAGGCGGGCCGCGCCGGGTCGTCGGCGATGAAGCGGCCCTCGGCCCCCGGCGCCACGCGCCAGAGGTTTTCCTCGGCCAGGTAGCCGCGCAGGCGCAGCCCGGGGGCGATCACCCGCGCCAGGGTCTCGCCGCTGTGCAGCCAGCGGCCCACCACCAGGTCCGGTGGCAGGTCGCGCACCACGCCGGCCAGGGGCGCGCGCAGTTGCAGGCGCTCGCGCTGGGCGGCCAGGCCGCGGTACTCGGCCACGGCCTCGGCCAGTTGCTGCTCGATCACCCCGGTCTCGGCGGCGGTCTCGCTGCGCCCGGCCTGGCGCCGCAGCTGCAACTGGAGGATGTCGATCTCGCGGCGGACGATGCCCTGGCGCGCGTCCAGGTCCGGGGATTCCAGCTCCACCAGCAGGGCGCCCTGCTCCACCGTGTCGCCGTCCTTCACCCGTACCGCCTTGACCCGCGCGCCGATGGGCGCGTGCAGGGTGCCGGTGCGCGCGGCCTCCAGCATGGCCGGCACGTCCACGGCGTTGCGCCAGGGCACCAGCAGCACCAGCAGCACCAGCCCCAGGGCCGAGCCTGTGAGCAGCACCTTGCGCGGGTCGGCCTGGTCGCGGCGCTGCCACCACTCGCCGAATTCCTTCCAGATCGGCAGGCCGATGAACCACACCAGCTCCACCAGCATCAGGAAGATGCCCAGCACCTTGAAGAACAGGTGGTAGACCGTCAGCGCGATGCCGAAGAACAGCGCCGCGCGCCAGATCCACGAGCCGTAGCTCCACAGCAGCAGGCGCCGCTGCATGGCCGGCGACCAGGGCTCCGGGGCCGGTTCGCCGTAGCCGAACAGCGCCTCGCGCAGGCGCCAGCGCCCCAGGGCGAAGGCGCGGTTCTGCAGGTTGTCGACGCCCCACAGGTCACTCAGCAGGAAGTAGCCGTCGAAGCGCATGAAGGGGTTGAGGTTGATCGCCAGGGTGGTGATCCAGGTGGCGCTGGCCAGCATGAAGGCGGCGGTACGTGCCGGGCCGTCCGGCAGCAGCGACCAGGCCAGCAGGGCCAGCACCGCCAGCACCAGCTCAGCGAGCACGCCGCCGGCGCCGATAAGTAATCGCGAGCGCCGGTCCTGCACCCGCCAGGCGTCGCTGACGTCGGTGTAGAACATCGGCAGCATCACCATGAAGGCCAGGCCCATGCTCTGCACCCGGCACCCCGCGCGCTTGGCCATGAAGGCATGGCCGAACTCGTGGCAGAGCTTGGCGAAGGTCAGCGCGATGCCGAAGGCCAGCGCGCCGCCGAAGCTGAACAGGTGCGGGAAGGTGGCGAGGAAGCGCTCCCAGTCCCGGGCCACCAGGAACAGCCCGAGCAGCAGGATTACCGGCAGGCCGCGTCGCAGCAGCCAGGGGCCGTTGCGCTCCAGCACCGGCCAGGCTCGGTTGAGGAAGCGATCCGGCCGCCACAGCGGGATGCGGAAGAACAGGTACTGGTGCAGCACCTGCTGCCACAGGCTGTGGCGCGTGCTAGCGACCTTGAGGGCATAGCTGGCGCGCTGTTCCGGGTCGAGGGCGGCGATCAGGTCGTGCCCGCGCAGAAAGCGCAGCATCTGCTCCAGCTCGCCGGCGCCCAGGGGCGCGCCCGGCTCGGCGTTGGCGGCCGCCAGCACCTGCTGGGGCTCACCCCGCGACCAGTGGCGCAGCAGGCGGACGGCGGCGGCACCGAGCTTGAAATAGCGGCCACGCAGGGGGTCGGCCAGGGTCCATTGCGGCGCGCCGTCGCGGTCCGGGGCGGCGGGCGAGAGCTGCAGGTCGGGGCGCAGGGCGGGCAGCATCAGAACCCCAGGCCCTGGCGCAGCGCGGCCAGAGGGCGGCGCAACAGGTAGTAGGCCAGCGGCGCGCGGTCACCGAAGAGCTTGGCGGTGCCGCGCAGGCCGATGCGTGGCGGGGCATCGGCGAAGGCGGCGTCGAGGCGATAGGCCAGTTGCCCGGCGGCGGTGGCCTGGGCCTCGTAGGCGGCGCGTTCCAGGCGTGCGTCGTGGCGGTTGAGCGGGTCGCTGTCGAGGAACAGCGCCACCTCGGCGCCGGGTTGCAGGGCGATGGCGTCGCCCACGGGCAGCTCGATGCGCAGCTCGGCCTGGGCCGGGTCGGCGATCTGCATCAGCCGCTCGCCGGTCTGCACCGGCTTGCCGGTGAGGCGCTCGGCATCGGCGAACACGGCGATGCCGGCGCGCTCGGCGCGGACTTCACTGCGCGCCAGCAACTGCCGGGCGTAGTCGCGCTCGGCACGCTTCTGCTCCACGCGGGCGGCCAGCAGGTCGATGCGGGCGCTGGATTCGGCGTCGGCGAAGGCGCGCTGGCTGTTGGCCTTCAGTTCCGCCTCGGCCACCCCCAGGGCGCGTTCGGCGACATCGGCCTGGGCCTTGAGGGTGGTGGCGTCGAAGCGCACCAGCAGGTCGCCGGCGGCAACGCTCTGGTTGGGCTTGACGAGGAATTCGGCGATCACCCCGTCCAGCGGCGCGGCCACCACGCGCCCGCCCTGGGGCACCACTTCGGCCGGCGCCAGCACCGACTGGCGCACCGGCACCAGCAGCACCAGGGCCAGCGCGCCGGCCAGGGCCAGGAGCTTCTTCTTCGGCCAGCGCAGGCGCCAGGGCTTGCGCGGCTGCAGGGCCAGCCAGGCGTGCGCGTAGGTGTCGCCGAGCTGCACCAGCAAGGCCTGCTCGGCCTCGCTCCAGGGGGTGTCGCGGGCGATCCACAGGCCGCCGAAGACCTCGCCCTGGCGATCCTTCAACGGCAGCCAGAAGGCATGGGCGGCGGACAGCGCCTGCCAGTCCTCGCGGCTGCCCTCGTCCAGGCTGCTCGGCTCGACGACGCCAGGCTCGCCCAGCTGGCCCGCAGCCAGGCGCTGGGCCGCCGCACGCTCGACGAAGGCGACGAAGGGAGCGTTGGGCTCCACCACGCTGATGCCAGTGAGCGCGCGGACCTTGCCGGTGATCAGCAGCGCGGCGTGGCGATAGCCAAATACGCCCTGGCCGTCGTTGACCATGGCGAAGGCCAGTTGCGAAGACGTCCCGGCCTTGCGGGCCTGGGCCTGCAGGCCGAGGAAGACCGCGAAGACCCGCTCGGCGAAACCGGGCAGCGGCGCGTTCATCGGCTCTCCGGGAAGCGTGCGCTGCCGCTCATGCCGGCCAGCAGGCCGGGCGCGTCCTCGGGCAGGGCGCCGATCAGCAGCAGGGTCTGGCTGCCTTCGTCGATGCGCGCACCGAGGCGCTTGACCGTGGCCTTGAGCGGCTTGCCGGTCTCGTCGGGCACGAATTCGAAGGGTTCACCGGGCTTGAGTCCGCCGAGCCAGCGCGATGGCACCAGCAGGTGGATTTCCAGGGTGCGGTTGTCCACCACCTCAAGCAGCGGCGCGCCGCTGGGCACGCTTTCATGGGGCTGCACGCGGCGGCTGACCACCTGGCCATCGAAGGGCGCCTTGACCTGGCAGCGCTGCACCTGCACCTGGTAGACCTGGGCTTCCGCCTGGGATTGCGCCTGGCGCGCCTCGGCCAGGGCCACTTCGAAGCGGCCGACGGAGTTGAGCGCGGCCAGTTGTTGCTTGTTCTTCAGCTCTTCACGGGCGGCGCGGGTGGCGGCATTGGCGGCGTTGAGCTGGGCCTGGTAGGCGCTGCAGTCGAAGCGCACCAGCACCTCGCCCTTCTTGAACGCCTGGCCTTCGGCATAGGGCATTTCGGTGATGCGCCCGGCCAGCTCGCTGGCGAGCACGGCCTGGTCTTGCGCCCGCAGCACGCCACGGGCACCGCTGCCGGCGGTCGCGGCCGACGCGGCGGGGGCGTCGAGCAGCGGGTCCGGCGTCGCGGTGTCCTGCGCCCAGGTACCCATGGTCAGCCCCGACAGGCCCAACAGCGTCCACAGCATGCGTTTCATGGAAATCCTTCCTTGGGTATCTGAGCCGCGAGTCTATGGGAGCCGTAGGACAATAGGAATCTAGGTGACGGGCGCTTCTTAGGATATTGGCCGGATAGGACCGGGAGATCGCTCCGGGGTGATGGTTTCGCTCCGCTCGCGGAGCGCCGCCCGGCCCACCCTCCGGGCTCCGTGATCAGCCAAGCCTCGTGCCCGCCGAAAAAACGGTGGGCTGAAGCCCACCCCACCCGCGCACCCACACAGCTGCGCTCGGCGCCCACCCAGGGTGCGAAGCGGGTCAGACCATGTCCAGTCGCTGCTTGCGCGTCGGCGCCGGGTAGGCGCGGTCGATCAGGGCGAGGTCGTCGGCGCTCAGGCCGAGATCGGCGGCGCGGGCGTTCTGCCGGATGTGCACGGGATCGACCGCCTTGGGAATGGCGATCACGCCGTCCTGGCGCAGCGCCCAGGCCAGGGCCACCTGCGCCGGGGTGGCGTCGTGCCGGCGGGCGACTTCGACGAGTGCCGCGTCACGCAGCAGGCTGCCACCCTGCCCCACCGGGCAGTAGGCCATGAGCGGCAGGCGCTGGCGCTGCTGCCAGGGCAGCAGGTCGAACTCGATGCCGCGCGACTCGGGGTTGTACAGCACCTGGTTGGCGGCGCAGCCAGCGGGCAGGCCCTGCATGTCGGCCTGGTCGAAGTTGGAGACGCCCCAGCGCAGGATCTTGCCCTGCTCGCGCAGGCGCTCGAAGCCTTCCACCGTTTCCTCCAGCGGGTGCTCGCCCGGCCAATGCAGCAGGTAGAGGTCGAGGCGATCGGTGCCCAGGCGCTTGAGGCTGCGTTCGCAGGCCTGCTCGACGCCCTGGCGGCTGGCATTCCACGGGTACACCTTGCTGACCAGGAACACCGCATCGCGATGCCCGGCGATGGCCTCGCCCACCACCTGCTCGGCGCCGCCCTCGGCGTACATCTCGGCGGTGTCGATCAGGTTCATGCCCAGCTCCAGGCCCAGGCGCAAGGCGGCGACCTCGCGGGCGCGCTGGTCGGGGCGTTCGCCCATGTGCCAGGTGCCCTGGCCGATGGCGGGCACGGCGGTGCCGTCGGGAAAGGTGATGCGGCCCATGGTGTCTCTCCTCAGAAGTGAATCTCTTCGGCCTGCTGCAGGCGCATGGGGTTCCGTGGCTGGATGAATTCGCTCCAGACCCAGTTGTGGTGGGCGACTATCGCCTCGGCGCGCTGGTGCGGCCGGTCACGGGTGGTGTGCGCGTCGCTGGCCAGGATGACGTTGAAGCCTTCGCTGGCAGCGCGGCGGATGGAGGTGTCGACGCAGAATTCGGTGGCGTAGCCGGTCACCACCAGGTCGGTGACGTAGAGCTTCTCCAGGGTGGCCTTGAGCTCGGTCTCGAAGAAGGCGTCACAGGCGGTCTTGCGCACCACCCAGTCGTTCCCGGTGCGTTCCAGGCCCGGGTGCAGCTGCCAGCCAATGCAGCCGGGCTCCAGCTCGCTGCCCGGCTCGCCGTCGTGCTGCACGTAGATCACCGGCACGCCGGCGCTGCGTGCACGGTCGGCCAGGCGGTTGATCCGCTCCAGTACCTGCCCGGCGCGCCAGGGCTCCGGGGGGGTGAGGAACAGCCCCGCCTGCATGTCCACGACCAGCAATGCCTTGCTCATTTCCACTCCTTGAATGCACGCATCGAAACGCGCGGATAGTGCGGCTTCCCGCCGCGTCGGTAAAGCCGTGCGTCGGGCCGTGCACGACCGTTGGTCTTGCATGGGGAAACTCGCCACGGGTGCACAGTCAGAACCATCAGGACCCACCGCTCGCCCAGCCCGGGCGGGACTTGCCGCGAGTACGCCGCCATGCAGACAGGACGCGACCTCCGTATCGATTTCTTCCGAGGGCTGGCCCTGGTGTTCATCTTCTGGGACCACATTCCGCACAACCCGCTGGGCCAGGTGACGCCGCGCAACTTCGGCTTCAGCGACGCGGCGGAGATCTTCGTCTTCCTCGCCGGCTACGCCGCCGTGCTCGCCTACGGCAAGCTGCTGCTGCGCGACGGCTACGCGGTGGCCTGCCTGCGGGTACTGCGCCGGGTCTGGGTGCTGTACGTGGCCCACATCTTCCTGCTGGCGGTGCTGATGGGGGTGGTGTTCTACACCAACAACCATGTGGACAGCCGCAACTTCATCAACGAGATGGGCCTCGACTACTTCCTGGCCAACCCGCAGCAGGCGCTGATCGACGAGCTGCTGCTGCGCTTCAAGCCCAACCTGATGGACCCGCTGCCGCTGTACGTGGTGCTGCTGGCCGGGCTGCCGCTGATCCTGCCGCTGCTGATGCGCTGGAGCTTCGCCGCCCTGGCGCTGTCCGGCGCGCTGTACCTGTGCGCGCCCGGGTGGAACCTCAGCTCGCACCCCGGCGGCGAGTGGTTCTTCAATCCGCTGGCCTGGCAGTTCCTCTTCGTCCTCGGCGGCGTGGCCGCGCGCCATGCGCAGACGCGGCCGGCCGATGCGCCGCCGGCCACCTGGAAGTCGCCATTGTTCTTCGCCGCTGCCGGCTACCTGGTGTTCAGCGCGGTGGTCGCCCTGAGCTGGAAGGTGCCCGGCCTGCACGACGCCTGGATGCCCATGGTGGTGCGCGATGTGCTCTACCCGCTGGACAAGACCGACCTCTCGCCCATGCGCCTGCTGCACTTCCTCGCCCTCGCCTATTGCGTGGCCGTGCTGCTGCCGCGCAGCGACTGGCTGACCCGCTGGCCGGCCCGCGAAGTGTGCCGCATGGGCATGCACTCGCTGGAAGTGTTCTGCCTCAGCGTGCTGCTGGCACCCCTGGCGGACGCCGTCGCCACCCTCTACGGGCTCAACGCCGTGGGCCAGGTGGCGCTGGCCTGCGCCGGGGTGCTGCTGATGTCGGCCCTGGCGGCCTGGCTGGACCTGAGCAACCGCCTCAACCAGCGCAAGCCGCCGCAGGCCACGCCCACGCCCGTGCGCCTGGCCAACCCCGGCTACGGGGTGACCCGCACCCTCTACCGCATTCAGCCCTGAGGGCGGGTGATGAGCAGCAACGACAGCGGTACCCCGCTGTCGGGATGACGGGGTTCGTGCAGCGCCTCCAGCACGAGGCCGCTGCGCCCCAGCAGGGCCAGCCAGGATTCCAGGGTGCGGAAGTACCAGGGCATGGGCTCGGCGAAGGCCCCGTCGAAGGCGGCGAAGGTCTCCAGGCGCCAGCCATCGCGGTAGCCCTCCTCGCCCGCCGCCGTCCAGGGGTGGACGGTCTGCAGCAGCAGTGCGCCGCCCGCCGCCAGGGCGCTGGCGATCGCGGCGAGCAGGGGCTGCAGGTCCTCTTCCAGCAAGGCGAAGTTGCAGGCCACCGCATCGAAGCGGCCGAAGCGCAGGGGCTGCTCGATAAAGCCCTGGTAGTCGCAGCACTCGAACGCTCCCCCTGCGGCCCGCGCCAGCTCAACCAGCCCCGGGGACGCATCCACGCCCAGGGTGGCAATGCCCCGCTCGGCCAGGGCGCGGCACAGCCAGCCCTCGCCGCAGCCCAGGTCCAGCACCCGCTGTGGCGCCCGCGCCACCAGCGCATCGAGCATGGCGCCGTCGGTGGCCAGGCGACGGCTTTCGATGCGTCGCCCGCGCACGGCGTCGGTCCAGGCGCCGGCATTGGCGCGCCAACTGCGGTCTATTTGCTGCCGGTTATCGTCTGACATGGCCTATCGCCTTGTTTTATGTCGTTTCGGGGCGCGCTGCGGTTCTCAGCAACTACGCTTTGTACAAGAGCGGTAACGCGCCAGCCAGGCCATCGACCATGGGCGTTTTATGGCAAACCGACGCATCGTCCACCGAGATACCGAAAGGTAGCCTCAACGAGGTCACCTTGCGGCCCGGCCGCTCCCGCCGCAAGAAACACCGCCTGGCGTTCTGGACCCTGATGCTGCTGGCCGGTGTCGCCATTGCCCTCGCCGCCCGCGAGGAGATGCGCAGTTCCTGGCTGCAATCCCGCGAAATCACCCGCTATGCCGCAACCCTGAACTACAGCCTCGAAGAAGGCCCCAGCGACGCCATCCTCTACCCCCACGACGGCCCCTTCGACAAGCGCCTGGGCTACGTCTACCTGCCGCCGATGTTGCAGCGCCTGGATCAGCGCGGCTATGCCATCCGCCAGCAGGTGCGCTTCTCCCCGGAGCTGATGGAGTACAGCCGCCACGGGCTGTTTCCGCCGTACCGGGAGAAGGTCCAGGCGGGCATCGACATCAGCGATTGCCGGGGCGAGCCGCTGTACCGCTTCAGCTACCCACAGCAGCTCTACCCGGGCTTCTCCGCCATCCCGCCGCTGCTCACCAGCAGCCTGCTGTTCATCGAGAACCGCTCCCTGCTGGCCGACGAGCCCCTGGCCAACCCGGCGGTGGACTGGCCGCGCTTCGTCAAGGCGGCGCTGAGCCAGGCCGGCAAGGTGCTCGACATGCCCGGGCAGAGCGCCGGCGGCAGCACCCTGGCGACCCAACTGGAGAAGTACCGCCACTCGCCCTCCGGCCTCACCCTGTCGGCCGGCGAGAAGATCCGCCAGATGGCTTCGGCCAGCGTGCGCGCCTACCGGGGTGGCCCGGAAACCCTGGCCGCCCGCCAGCGCGTGGTGCTCGACTACCTCAACAGCGTGCCGCTCTCCGCCGTGCCGGGCCATGGCGAGGTGCACGGCCTGGCCGATGGCTTGCGGGTCTGGTACGGCGCCGACTTCGAGCAGGTGAACCGCCTGCTGGCCGAGCACCAGGACGAGCCCGTACACCTACAGGCACGGGGCCTGGCGCTGCGCCAGGTGGTGTCGCTGATGATCGCCCAGCGTCGCCCCTCCTATTACCTGTCACGCGGGCGCAAGGAGCTGGAGGCGCTGACCGACAGCCACCTGCGCCTGCTGGGCAACGCCGGCGTGCTGCGCCCGGCCCTGGGCCAGGCCGCCCTGGAGGCGCGCCTGGGCTTCCGCGACCTGCAGCAGGAGCCGGCGCTGTCACGCATCGAAGGCAACAAGGGCATCAGCCTGGCGCGGGCGCGCCTGTCGAGCATGCTGCAGATGCCGCTCTACGACCTCGACCGCCTCGACCTGGCCGCCAGCAGCAGCCTGCAGGGCGAGCTGCAGCAAACCGTCACCACCTACCTGCACGACCTCGCCGAGCCGGCCTACGCCGAGCAGGCCGGGCTGTTCGGCGAGCGCCTGCTGTCGCCGGAGAAGACCCGCGAGGTGCGCTACAGCTTCACCCTGTTCGAGCGCACGCCTTCGGGCAACCAGGTGCGGGTGCAGACCGACAACACCGACCAACCCTTCGACATCAACGAGGGCAGCAAGCTGGAGCTGGGCTCCACCGCCAAGCTGCGGGTGCTGGCCACCTACCTGGACTCCATCACCGCGCTGCACACCCACTACGGCGAGATGCCGGCGGCGGAGCTGCGCAAGGTGCAGGTCGACCCGCTGGACGCCCTGAGCCGCTGGGCCCTCGACTACCTGGCCACCACCCACGACCGCAGCCTGGCGCCGATGCTGGCGGCGGCGCTGGACCGCACCTACTCGGCCAGCCCGAGCGAGAGCTTCTTCACCGGCGGCGGGCTGCACACCTTCAGCAACTTCCGCAAGGAGGACAACGGCCGCAACCCGAGCCTGCGCGACGCCCTCCGCGAGTCGATCAACCTGCCCTTCGTGCGCCTGCTGCGCGACATCGTGCGCCACGACATCTACCGCCCCGACGGCGGCAAGGTGGCGCTGCTCTCCGACGACAAGGACCCACGCCGCCAGGGCTACCTGGACCTGTTCGTCTCCCG
>BATO01000109.1 GCA_000474255.1 Aquipseudomonas alcaligenes MRY13-0052 | reverse complement strand
TTGCGGCGAACGCACTTCAGTGCGGCCCGAAGGGCGAGCGTAGCGAGTAACGGCGATGGAGTGAGGGAACCCGACGCAGTCGGGCCGGATGATGGGGCAAGCCCTTTTGGTTCCTTTTCACCGGGCTGGCGTTCCAGCGATTGGAAAAGGGACTCGCCCGAGGGGCGAAACCAGAAACATCACCAGAGCTCGGCAATCAGCTGGACTCAAATCCTCTAGCAACACTTAACGCAGACAGAGCCAATTCATTCGCCCAAGGCGCGCGCAGCGTGCCCGCGAGAGACCGCATGGGTTTCGCTGCGCTCTACCCATCCTACGAGGCAGCCCCACCACCCGGAGCGCACGCCACACACCTCGGGGGAGCGAATTCATTCGCGATGGATCAATACCGGTCCACTCCCCGCCCTCAGCCGATGCCCCGCTCCTGCATATAGCCTTCGAGCATGTCGATGAACGCCCGGACCTTGCGCGTACGCCGGCGGTGGGAGAGGTAGAGCACGTGCACCCAGGGGCCGAAGACATCGGGCTCCAGCAGGTATTCGGGCATCACCCGCACCAGTTGGCCGCTGGCCAGGTAAGGCTTGGCGCTCCAGCGCGGGAGCGGTTGCAGGCCATGGCCACGCAGCAGGCAGGCGAGCAGGAAGTCGTAGTTGTCGCTGGCCAGGTGCGCCACCGGATGGGCCAGGCGGATGCGCTCCTCGCCCAGGCGCAGCCACCAGAAATGCCGGTTGAGCATGGGGTGCTGGAAGATCAGCCAGTCGTGCTGCTGGAAGTTCTCCAGGGTCACCCCCATGCCCTTGCGCTCCAGGTAGCCCGGGGTGCAGCACAGGTAGACGCTGTTATCGGCCAGGGGCCTGGCGATCAACCCCGGCAGGTCGGTGGGGCCGTCGCGCAGGGCCAGGTCGTAGCCGCCGTCGATGAGGTCGACGAAGGCGTCGTTGAGATCCACCTCCAGGCGCACCTGGGGATGGGCGTCCATGTAGCGGCAGCAGACCTCATTGAGAAAGGCCGGGCCGAAGGACGGCGGCGCGGTGAGGCGCAGGGTGCCGCGCAACTCGTGCTGCAGCTGGTCCACTTCCTCGCCGGCCAGTTGCAGTTGCATCAGTGCCTGGCGCGCACCTTCCAGGTAGATGTGCCCGGCTTCGGTCAGCGCCATGCGCCGGGTGGTGCGCTCGAACAGGCGCACCCCCAGCTCGGCTTCCAGGTGGCCCACCGCCTTGGTCAGCGCCGAGGGCGTCTTGCCCAGTTGCTCGGCCGCGCGGCTGAAGCTGCCGTGCTCGGCGGTGGCGATAAACATCGAGAGGGCACTGAGCTTATCCATCGACCTGTTCCGATCCGGCATAGAAGTTGTGCGCGAACATAGCATTCTGCCGCTGACCCCGGCTTGGTTAGGCTCAGCGCCATACCAACAAAAACCGGAACCCAGCCGATGAAACGCCTCGCCCCCACCCTCCTGGCCACCGCCCTGATCTGTGCCTCCCTGGAAAGCATGGCGGCGGTGGACCTGATCCTGCACAACGCCAAGGTCTACACCGCCGAGCCCGGCCAACCCCTGCAGCAGGCCGTGGCCGTGGAGGACGGCAAGATCCGCGCGGTGGGCAGCGATGCCGACATGCTACGGCTCAAGGAAGCGGGCACCCGCGTTATCGACCTGGGCGGCAAGGTGCTGATGCCCGGCTTCGTCGACTCCCACTCCCATGCGGTCATGGGGGGCCTGGAACTGGCGTCGGCCACCGTCGACACCCAGCTCCTGCCCATGGACGAACTGGAGCGGCGCCTGCGCCAGTGGCGCGACGACGGCAAGGCGCGCCAGGGCGACATCCTCAGCGTCGGCGGCCTGCCCTCGGCCTACTGGAGCCAGGTGGCGGAGTTCGAGCGACGCTTCAACCAGGGTGAATGGAAGGACGTGCCCATCGCCTTCATCGGCTGGGACCAGCACACCGGCTGGGTCAACCAGGCCATGCTGAAACGCGCCGGCATCGACGCCCATACCGTGAAAGCCCTCAAGGGCGAGCAGTTGGCCACCGTTGGCCACCACGAAGACCAGCGCCCCAACGGCTTCCTCGCCGACGCCGGCCTCGACCCGGTGCTGGCGCAATACCCGACGGCAACCCCCGAGCAGTTGCTCGAGGCCGGCCGCGCGGCCCTGCGCTACAACCTCAGCCTGGGCATCACCGCCTGGATGGACCCGACGGCCAACGCCGCCCCCGGCGAGCCGCTGTTCGACTTCAAGCCCACCGCCCAGACCCTCGGCATCCTGCCGGTGTACAAGGCCATGGCCGAGAAGGGCGAACTGACCGCCCACGTCGCCGCGCTGCTGGTGGCCCATCCGAAGAGCCGCCCCGCCGACCTGGACACCCTCGACCAGGTGCGCCGGCAGTTCCAGGGCGTGCCCAACCTGAGCCTGCCGGGCATCAAGATCTTCGCCGACGGCGTGCCCGAATACCCGGCGCAGACCGCCGCCCTGCTGGAGCCCTACAAGAACTCCAGGAAGTACGGCGAGCTGCTGATCGACCCGGCGCATTTCGGCGAGCTGGTCAGCGCGGCGGATGCCCGTGGCTGGCTGGTGCACGTGCACGCCATCGGCGACCGCGCGGTGCGCGAATCCCTCAACGGCATCGAGCAGGCGCGCAAGGACCGGCACAGCGGCATCCCCCACTCCATCACCCACCTGCAGATGGTCAACCCCAAGGAGTTCGCCCGCTTCAAGCCGCTCGACGTGATCGCCTCCATGCAGCTCTACTGGGCCAGCGCCGACGACGCCACCCTGGACCTGGTGCAGCCCTACATCAGCGCCATGGCCTTCCAGTACCAGTACCCGGCCCGTTCGCTGCTGAAGAACGGCGCCACCATCGCCGGCGCCAGTGACTGGCCGGTGACCACGCCGCAACCCTGGAAGGCGATCTACCAGGCCGTCAGCCGCAAGGGGCCCAAGGGCGTGCTCAACCCGAGCGAGGAAATCGACCGGGAAACCATGTTCCAGGCCTACACCCTCAACGCGGCGCGCACCATCGGCCTGGACCAGCAGATCGGCTCGCTGGCCCCCGGCAAGCAGGCCGACCTGATCCTGCTGGACCGCGACGTGTTCCAGGTGGAGCCCGAGGCCCTGCGCGATACCCAGGTGCTGAAGACCTGGTTCGGTGGCAAGGAAGTCTTCGAAGCCGCCCTGTAACGGCCACGCCCCGGCGCCCTTGTGGGAGCGGAGTCATCCGCTATGCCCCGCCCCGCAACGCCGGATTTCACCCGACCTACAACCTGAGGACTCGACAGGATGAACGCGTGCCGTAGGGTGTGCCGTGCGCACCGCCGCAAGGTGCTTCCGGCGAGCTCCCGGTGCGCGCAGCACACCCTACGTCCGGAGTGAGCGACGGCTGCATGCTCCAAGGTCTGGTTGCGCTCCCTTCCAGGGCACCAAAAGCAAAGCCACGTTCTACAAACATGGATGTTTACCCGCCCAACGAACCACCCGCCCCGCACAACGCCCAGCCCAGACGCCTTGCCAAACTGTGCCGCCGATTTGATCGCAAGTTGTCGATTGCACCGCTACCGGGGCGGCGTAAGCTGTGCCGCTCCTGCCTCGGAGCCACTCAATGAAACCCGCCGATCTCGTCCGCCTGCTGAGCCTCGCCGCCATCTGGGGCGCCAGCTTCCTGTTCATGCGCGTGCTGGTGCCGGTGATCGGCGCGCTTCCGACGGCGTTCTTTCGCGTGGCCATTTCGGCCATCGGCCTGGTGGCGATCCTGGCGCTGCTGCGGGTGACCTGGGACTTCCGCGGCAAGCTGGGCAAGATCCTGCTGATTGGCGTGGTCAGCTCGGGCATTCCCGCCGCCATGTACGCGCTCGCCGCCGAGGTGCTGCCGGCGGGCTACTCGGCCATCTTCAACGCCACCACGCCATTGATGGGCGTGCTGATCGGCGGGTTGTTCTTCGGCGAGAAGCTGACCCTGCCCAAGGCCGCCGGCGTGCTGCTGGGCCTGGCCGGCGTGGCGGTGCTGACCGGCGCCGGCCCGGTGGCCTTCGACGCCGACCTGCTGCGCGGTGCCCTGGCCTGCCTGATGGCGACCACCTGCTACGGCTTCGCCGGCTTCTTCACCAAGCGCTGGATCAACGATGCCGGTGGCCTGGACAGTGGCCTCTCGGCCTTCGGTGCCCAGGCCGGTGCGACGCTGTGCCTGCTGCCGATCTTCCTCGCCAGCAGCCACGCCATGCCCCTGGCGCCCCTGGCCGAGCCGGGCATCTGGCTGGCGCTGGCCGGGCTGGGACTGCTGTGCACCTCGTTCGCCTACGTCATCTACTTCCGCCTGATCGCCAACGTCGGCCCGGTGAAGACCATGACGGTGACCTTCCTCATCCCGCTGTTCGGGGTGTTCTGGGGGGCGCTGCTGCTGGACGAGTCGCTGTCCTGGGCGCACCTGCAGGGCGGCGTGCTGATCGCCCTGGCGCTGTGGCTGGTGCTGCGCCCGGCGGTGGCGGCGGTGAAGGTGGAACAGGCCTCGTAGGTGGGTGCGGGTTGGAGCGTCGCCGGGCGAATGAATTGGCCATGTCTACGTTAGCTGTTGTGGTTTTAAAGCAGGCTCTCAGGCACGTTGCGTTCCGGGCGCCCAAGAGCCTCTGCCACCTCCACTGCCTCCTCCACCGCATGGGTTTCGCTCCGCTCTACCCATCCTACGAAAGTCCGTGCGCACCACGTGGTGATGCGCTGGGCGAATAAAGTTGGAGCAGCCGCCAACGCCCCTTCCCAAGAGGCCGAGCGAATCTTCGTGGAAGGGGTTGAGCGACATGGATGTCGCGAGAGCCGCGATGGGCCAGGGATGGCCCTTCGCGGCGTGCCCCTGGAACGGCGATGGAGCGAGGGAAGTCTGGCGAAGCCAGACCCGTATGGAGGGGCAAGTTTTTTGGTTCCTTTTCACCGGGCTGGCGTTCCAGCGATTGGAAAAGGGACTCGCCCGGGTGGGCGAAACGAAAAGCCTCAACAAAGCTCGGCAATCAGCTGGGCTCAGATCCTCGAGCAACACTTAGCCAATCAATTCGCCCCTACGCGGGTTGCATCCGCCCTACGCGTTGCCACCCCTGTAGGTCGGGTGAAACCCGACGCTGCGGTGTTGACTGATCGCGGATGAATCCGCTCCCACAAGAACAATGCCCACAAGAAAAACGCCCCGGATGGCCGGGGCGTTTTCGTTTCAGCGTTGGATCATTTGCCGGTCTTGACGGTGTTCCAGGTGCGGGTGCGCACGCGGTCGATCTTCTGCGGCATGGATTCCAGGGCGAACAGCTTGGCCATGACGTCGGCCGGCGGGTAGATCGCCGGGTCCGCCTTGATGTCGGCTTCCACCAGCGGTTCGGCGGCGTTGTTGCCGTTGGCGTAGTGCACGTAGTTGCTCACACCAGCGATCACTTCGGGGCGCAGCAGGTAGTTCATGAAGGCATAGCCGGCCTTCTCGTCGGGGGCGTCCACCGGCATGGCGACCATGTCGAACCACATCGGCGAGCCTTCCTTGGGCGTGGAGTATTTGATCTCGACGCCGTTGCCGGCCTCCTTGGCGCGGGTGGCGGCCTGGAGGATGTCGCCGGAGAAGCCGACGGCCACGCAGATTTCGCCGTTGGCCAGGTCACCCACGTATTTGGACGAGTGGAAGTAGCGCACGTAGGGGCGGACCTTGAGCAGCGCGGCCTGGGCGGTCTTGTAGTCTTCCGGCTTCTTGGTGTGGTGCGGCAGGCCCAGGTAGTTGAGGGTGATGGGCAGCAGCTCGGGGCCGTTGTCGAGGATGGCGACGCCGCACTTGGCGAGCTTCTCCATGTTCTCGGGCTTGAAGATCAGGTCCCAGGAATCCAGCGGGGCGTTGTCGCCGAGCACTTCCTTGACCTTGGCCGGGTTGTAGCCGATGCCGGTGCTGCCCCAGAGGTAGGGGAAGCCGTGCTCGTTGCCCGGGTCGTTGACCTCCAGGGCCTTGAGCAGCGCCGGGTTGAGGTTCTTCCAGTTGGGCAGCTGGCTCTTGTCGAGCTTCTTCAGCGCGCCGGCCTCGATCTGCTTGGCCATGTAGTGGTTGGACGGGACGACGATGTCGTAGCCGGATTTGCCGGTCATCAGCTTGCCGTCGAGGGTTTCGTTGCTGTCGTAGACGTCGTAGGTCGCCTGGATCCCGGTCTCCTTGCTGAACGTGGCGACGGTGTCCGGCGCGATGTAGTCGGTCCAGTTGTAGATCTTCACCGTTTCGGCGGCCTGTGCGGCACCGGACACGGCGAGGGTCAGGAGCAGAGGCGCGAAGGAACTTCTCATTGTCTTTGTTTCCTGGCTGCGGATTGGAGTCGGGGCTCGGCAAGCGTAGTCGATACTGCCGTTGCGCCAGCTTTACCCCGGTGGCCAGGCGAGACAATTGCACAAAAGTCCCAGCGGACCCGCGAGGAAGAATGCCACTGGCGAAAACCGCCGATCCAGCCTTTGTCCGCCGGGACGCTGACTACACTTGCGCGGTAACCAGGGACCGGCGCCCATGGCCCGGTCCGGCCTCGCAAGGAACCACCCCATGCTCCAGTCCGTATCGCCGAAGAACGACCTGCCGCGCACACCCGAATCCGAGGAAGCCCCCAAGAGCGGCCTGTTCAGCCCCTTCACCATCACCGCGTTCCGCATCATCTGGATCGCCAACCTGTTCGCCAACCTGGGTACTTGGGCGCAATCGGTGGCCGCCGCCTGGGTGGTGACCGAAGCCCACGCCAGCCCGCCGACGGTGGCGATGATCCAGGTCGCCGCCGCGCTGCCGCTGGTGCTGCTGTCGATCATGTCCGGCGTGCTGGCCGACAACCACGACCGGCGCAAGATCATGATGACGGGCCTGGCCTTCGAGATGAGCGGGGCGACCTTCCTCACCGCCATGGCCTTCTTCGGCTACCTGGACCCGCTGCTGCTGATCGTCTCCATCCTGTGGATCTCCATCGGGGGCTCCATCACCATCCCGGCCTGGCAGGCGGCGGTGAACGAGCAGGTGCCGGCGAAGATGGTGGGCGACGCGGTACTGCTCAACAGCGTCAACTACAACGTCGCCCGTGCCGCCGGCCCGGCCATCGGCGGGCTGATGCTCAGCGCGGTGGGGCCGGCCTGGGTCTTCCTGTTCAACTGCCTGTGCTACCTGGGGCTGATCTGGGCCATCTGGCGCTGGCGCCGCGTGCTGCCGGTGCGCACCCTGCCGCCGGAGCGGCTGATGGAGGGCGTGGTCGCCGCCCTGCGCTTCACCCAGTACTCCAGCGTCACCCGCCTGGTGATGCTGCGCTCCTTCTCCTTCGGTATCTCGGCCAGCGCCGTGTGGGCCTTGCTGCCACTGCTGGCGCACCGCAACCCGGACGGCGACGCGGCGGTGTACGGCTACATGCTCGGCGCCCTGGGCGTGGGGGCCATCCTCGGCAGCCTGGGGGTGAACCTGGCGCGACGGCGCATCGGCACCAGCCGCCTGATCAGCTTCGGCGGCCTGCTGCTGGGCCTGGTGCTACTGGCGCTGGGCTCGCTGGACAGCCTGTGGGTGATCTTCCCGGCGCTGATCCTGGGCGGCGGTTGCTGGATCGCCGCGGTGGCCAGCTACAACTCGGCGGTGCAGATACTGGTGCCGGACTGGGTCAAGGCGCGCGCCCTGGCGCTGTACCAGACGGCACTCTACGGCGGCCTGGCGCTGGGCTCGTTCCTCTGGGGCCACCTGGCGGAAACCATGGGGGTGAAGGGCGCGCTGTTCGCCGCTGGCTGCCTGATGATCGCCTGCGCCTTCCTGCTCTATCAGTCACGCCTGCCGGAACTGGACGCCACCAGCATCGCCCACGCGGTGACCACCCTGCCCGGCCAGCCGACCTTCGTCTTCAACCCCGGCCGCGGCTCGGTGCTGGTGACCATCGAATACCGCATCCCGGTGGAGCGCACCCGCGACTTCGTCCGCGCCATGCAGATTCTCCGCCGCCTGCGCCTGCGCAACGGTGCCGACCGCTGGGCGCTGTACCGCGACACCAGCGACCAGGAGAACTGGCAGGAAATCCTCCTGGTGGACAACTGGCTGCAACACCTGCGCATGCTCGACCGGCTGACCATCGCCGACAAGGCGATCATCGACAACGTGACCATGCTCCACGAAGGCGAGGAGCCGCCACGGGTGAGGCACGGGGTCAGTTATGAGTCGGGGAGTTATGAAACCAAGGCAGCCAAGAGCTAGAAGCTGGAAGGGAGACGCGCCTTGTAGGATGGCGTAGAGCGAAGCGAAACCCATGCTGCCAGCGACCGCCTCGCGCTCCCGGGCGAATGAATTCGCCCCTACGCGGGTTGCACCCGCCCTGCTGGTTCGGCGTGAAACCCGGCGCATCGGTGCCGGGATTTCGCGAATGAATTCGCTCCCACGAGGGCGCATGCCCCCAGCGAGCCGGGGGCATGCCGATAGGCCTTACTGCTGCAGTTCCTGCTCGGTGAACAGGCCGTCGAAGAGCATGGTGGAGAGGTAGCGCTCGCCGGAGTCGGGGAGGATGACGACGAGGGTCTTGCCCTGCATCTCCGGCTTCTCGGCCAGGCGCACGGCGACGGCCATGGCAGCACCGCCGGAGATGCCGCAGAGGATGCCTTCCTCGCGCATCAGGCGCAGGGCCATGGTCTTGGATTCGTCGTCGGTGGTGAGTTCGACGCGGTCGACGATGGAGAGGTCGAGGTTCTTCGGCACGAAGCCGGCGCCGATGCCCTGGATCTTGTGCGGGCTGGGCTTGACCTCTTCGCCGGCCAGGGTCTGGCTGATCACCGGCGAAGTGGCCGGTTCCACGGCCACCGAGAGGATCGGCTTGTTGCACTGCTGCTTGATGTAGCGCGACACACCGGTGATGGTGCCGCCGGTGCCGACGCCGGCCACCAGCACGTCCACCGCGCCGTCGGTGTCGTTCCAGATTTCCGGGCCGGTGGTCTTTTCATGGATGGCCGGGTTGGCCGGGTTCTCGAACTGTTGCAGCAGCAGGTATTGCTCGGGGTTGCCGGCGGCGATCTCGGTGGCCTTTTCGATGGCGCCCTTCATACCCTTGGCCGGCTCGGTGAGCACCAGCTCGGCGCCCAGGGCCTTGAGCACCTTGCGGCGCTCCAGGCTCATGGAGGACGGCATGGTGAGGATCAGCTTGTAGCCACGGGCGGCGGCGACGAAGGCCAGGCCGATGCCGGTGTTGCCGGAGGTGGGCTCGACCAGGGTCATGCCCGGACGCAGGCGGCCTTGTTCCTCGGCGTCCCAGATCATGTTCGCGCCGATGCGGCACTTCACCGAATAGGCCGGGTTGCGCCCCTCGACCTTGGCGAGGATGGTCACGCCCTTGGGGCCGAGCCGGTTGATCATCACCAGCGGGGTGTTGCCGATGGCCTTGGAGTTGTCTGCGTAGATGCGGGTCATGGTCCTGTCCTTAGAGGTAGCGGGCAGATGAAAGGCGAACAGCCTATGCCCGTGTGCCGGTGCAGTCCAGCCGAACTCATTGCAGTGGGCGGCAGTCCATGAAAGAGAATCGCCCCCGGCGGATGCCCCCATGAAAAGACGCTACAGCCTGCCCCTCGGGGCCCTCCTCGCCCTTGTCCTGCTGCTGGTGGTGGCGCACTTCGCGCTGCCCTGGCTGATACGCGACTACCTCAACGACAAGCTCGCCGACATGGGCGAGTACCGCGGCCACATCACCGATGTCGACCTGGCCTGGTGGCGCGGCGCGTACCGCATCAACGGCTTGTCCATCGTCAAGGCCGACGGCGACATCCCGGTGCCGCTGCTGGATGCCCCCGGCATAGACCTGGCAGTCAGCTGGCAGTCGCTCTGGTACGAGCACGGCGTGGTGGCGCGGGTGATCTTCGAGGCGCCGGAGGTGAACTTCGTCGACGGCGGCAAGAACAAGCAGGACTCCCAGACCGGTGCCGGCACCGACTGGCGCGACCAGTTGAACAAGCTGCTGCCCATCACCCTCGACGAGGTGCGCGTGGTCAACGGCCGCATCGCCTTCCACAACTTCAGCTCCACGCCCAAGGTGGACATCGACGCCAGCGAGGTGAACGCCAGCCTCTACAACCTGACCAACGTCGCCGACGACAGCGGCGAGCGGGTGGCGCGCTTCGAGGGCCGGGCGCAGTTGCTCGGCCATGCGCCGCTGGAGGTGGAGGCGCGCTTCGACCCGTTCAAGAACTTCGAGGACTTCGAGCTGCGCCTGCGCGCCCGCGACGTCGACCTGCCCCGGCTCAACGACTTCTCCCGCGCCTACGGCCGCTTCGACTTCAAGGCCGGCAGCGGCGACCTGGTGATCGAGGCCCGTGCCGACAACGCCCAGCTCAGCGGCTACATCAAGCCGCTGCTGCGCAACGTCGACGTGTTCGACTGGGAGCAGGACGTGGAGAACGACGACAAGGGCTTCCTCCGCTCCCTGTGGGAGGCCCTGGTCGGCGGCGGCGAAACGGTGCTGAAGAACCAGCAGCGCGACCAGTTCGCTACCCGCGTGGAGCTCAGCGGCAACGTGCACCGTCAGGACGTGAGCGCCTTCCAGGCCTTCCTGTCGATCCTGCGCAACGCCTTCATCGAGGCCTTCACCACCCGCTTCGAACGGCCGCCGCCGGAGAAGAACGACTGACCGCCGGCGCCCATCGCGGACGAATCCGCCCTCACAAGGCGTGCGCCCCTGTAGCCGAAGGTGACAGTCGCGGCCCTGGCAGGCCCGTGCTTGAGCCTTCACCCATCGCAGGTCGGGGTACGCCGCGCAAAGGGAATGGCTAGGCTGGTGGGAGAGTGACCGCCCATTCAGTGACTGAATGCCCCGTCTGCGTTCACAGTGCGCCGGGCCGCGCGTTATAGTCGGCCTTTCCGTAAATACTGAAGGCCCCGGCCGAGCCGGGCGTTACCGTTCGAGGATTCCCTGATGAAGTTCGAAGGCACCCAGTCCTACGTCGCCACCGACGACCTCAAGCTCGCGGTCAACGCCGCCATCACCCTGCAACGCCCACTGCTGGTCAAGGGCGAGCCGGGCACCGGCAAGACCATGCTCGCCGAGCAACTGGCCGAGTCCTTCGGTGCCCGCCTGATCACCTGGCACATCAAGTCCACCACCAAGGCGCACCAGGGCCTGTACGAGTACGACGCGGTGAGCCGCCTGCGTGATTCGCAGCTGAACTCCGAGAAGGTCCAGGACGTTCGCAACTACATCAAGAAAGGCAAGCTGTGGGAGGCGTTCGAGTCCGAAGAGCGCGTGATCCTGCTGATCGACGAGATCGACAAGGCCGACATCGAGTTCCCCAACGACCTGCTGCAAGAACTCGACAAGATGGAGTTCTACGTTTACGAGACCGACGAGACCATCAAGGCCAAGCAGCGCCCGATCATCATCATCACCTCCAACAACGAGAAGGAACTGCCGGACGCCTTCCTGCGCCGCTGCTTCTTCCACTACATCGCCTTCCCGGATCGCGAGACCCTGCAGAAGATCGTCGATGTGCACTACCCCAACATCAAGAAGGACCTGGTGGCCGAAGCGCTGGACGTGTTCTTCGACGTGCGCAAGGTGCCGGGCCTGAAGAAGAAGCCCTCCACCAGCGAGCTGGTCGACTGGCTGAAGCTGCTGATGGCCGACAACATCGGCGAAGCCGTACTGCGCGAGCGTGACCCCACCAAGGCCATCCCGCCCCTGGCCGGCGCCCTGGTGAAGAACGAGCAGGACGTGCAGCTGCTGGAACGCCTGGCGTTCATGAGCCGCCGCGCCAGCCGCTGAGCCCCGGTCGCCCCTCCTCTCCCGGAGGGGCGCTTCCATTCCGTAGCCAGAGGTCAGGATGCATAACGGCAGCTGCCTGTGCGGCGCGGTGAAGTACCAGATCGACGCCCCCATCGAATCCGCCACCCATTGCCATTGCAGCCAGTGCCGCAAGGGCCACGGTGCCGCGTTCGCCACCTATGGCAACGTGCGCTGGAGCGACTTCCGCTGGACCGCCGGCGAAGACTTCGTGACCCACTATCACTCCAGCCCCGGCGTCACCCGCAGCTTCTGCCGGCAGTGCGGCGCCACCCTGCAGTGGTACAGCGACAACGCCCACCCGAACTGGGTGTCGATCGCCCTGGGCACGCTGGATTCGCCCCTGGGCGAGATCCCGCAGAAACACATCTACCCCGAATCCAAGGCCGACTGGTACGCCATAGCCGACGGCCTGCCCCAGGAACCCCGTTCCTGAGGCCAACCAGCAAGAGGGCGCAGCCATGCTGCTCAACCTGTTCAACGAAATGCGCGCGGCCAAGGTGCCGGTCTCGGTCCGCGAGCTGCTGGACCTGATCAACGCGCTGAAGCACAACGTGGTGTTCGCCGACATGGACGAGTTCTACTTCCTGTCGCGCACCATCCTGGTCAAGGACGAGCGCCATTTCGACAAGTTCGACCGGGCCTTCGGCGCCTACTTCAAGGGCCTGGAAAACCTCAACCAGCACATCGAGGCGCTGATCCCCGATGAATGGCTGCGCAAGGAATTCGAGCGCATGCTGACCGACGAGGAGCGCGCGCAGATCCAGTCCCTCGGCGGCCTGGACAAGCTCATCGAAGAGTTCAAAAAGCGCCTGGAAGAGCAGAAGGAACGCCACGCCGGGGGCAACAAGTGGATCGGCACCGGCGGCACCAGCCCCTTCGGCTCCGGCGGCTTCAACCCCGAGGGCATCCGCGTCGGCGACGCCGGCAAGCGCCAGGGCAAGGCCGCCAAGGTGTGGGACCAGCGCGAATACAAGAACCTCGACGACCAGGTGGAACTGGGCACCCGCAACATCAAGGTCGCCCTGCGCCGCCTGCGCAAGTTCGCCCGCCAGGGCGCCCAGGACGAACTCGACCTGGACGGCACCATCGACCACACCGCCCGCGACGCCGGCCTGCTCAACATCCAGATGCGCCCCGAGCGCCGCAACAGCGTGAAGCTCCTGCTGCTGCTGGATATCGGCGGCTCCATGGACGCCCACGTGAAGGTCTGCGAAGAACTCTTCTCCGCCTGCAAGACCGAGTTCAAGCACCTGGAGTACTTCTACTTCCACAACTGCGTGTACGAATCGGTGTGGAAGAACAACCTGCGCCGCACCTCCGAACGCACCTCCACCCTGGACCTGCTGCACAAGTACGGCGCGGACTACAAAGTGGTGTTCGTCGGCGACGCCGCCATGGCCCCCTACGAAATCACCCAGGCCGGCGGCAGCGTCGAACACTGGAACGAAGAGCCGGGCTACGTCTGGATCAAGCGCTTCATGGAGAAGTACAAGAAGCTCATCTGGATCAACCCCTACCCCAAGGACACCTGGAACTACACCGCCTCGACCAATATCGTGCGCGAGCTGATCGAGGACCAGATGTACCCGCTGACGCTGAGCGGGCTGGAAGACGGGATGAAGTTCCTGTCGAAGTGACAAGAAAAACGGGCCCGGAAGGGCCCGTTTCATTTCCTGGGTGCTCAGCTCCAGGCAGCCCTTCGGGGCCGCTTATTTTGGGTTCGGCCCTTCCTCGTAGATCACCTCGATCTCGCCGACGATATTGTCGTTGAGGGCCTCGAGGTCCTCGGCCGGGATCCACCATTCGGTATGGCGGCTGCCGCCGACCTGCTCGATCCGATACTTCTCGACGAACTCGCGCCGCACCCTGAAGCGGGTCACGTAACCCTTCTTGAAGTCCGTGACGTTCCACTTGTTGATCTCGATGGCATAGGCCTCGTTGGTCACCGGGTAGAAGATCGGCTGCTCCGGCAGCCTGGGCGGCCAGCGCTTGAACCCGCTGGCGGCAACCAGGGCGAGTTCCTTCTCGCCGCAAGGGCGGTACATGGTGATCAGATCGTCCGTAGTCACTACTGTTGCTCCTTGAAAGACATATCGCCACTGAGGCTTGGCTATTTAAAGTCTTGCCTTCAAGAAACACACCTTCATTTTGGCTGGTTACATCGGCTTCACCCTAAACTCCAACGCAGCCACAGCCAGCTCCCACTTCCCAATGGCGCTCGCCACTACTATTTTTTGTTTTGCGCTGCCAAATTGCACCACTCGCATAGCGCAAAATCCATAGCAAGGAGCTATTAACCATGAGTTACTTATTTCAAGACGGAATTGAGGCAGCACTCCGAGTCGAATCCATGAGAGGAAATGCGTCCTATCTAAAGAGTCAATGTGAGCAAATGACGCAAAAATTGATAAATGACTCACCTCGCCATATCAACATTCATGATGACCTTAGCTATGCGGAAAGCCTGATTTTTTCAATGGGAAATCAGTTCAAACCCTCCGGAGTAGCGCAGGGCGAATGGGCAGGCGACTACGTATCAGAGTGGCGGATGGTTAGTGGGAACGCTGGAGTTATTCGTGGAATGGTTTCAAACGAACTATATAGGGCCTATCAAATCGGACTGGATATTCGCTCCAACCGAGTTGTGGGCAAGATGTTCAAACTTGCAGTCATGGTCTGGTCAACGATAGGAGATTATTCCAGCCCCACTCAGAATGAAGGGCGCCGCTAGCTAAGCTCACTCCTATAGAGACTTTAAGCGACCTGAAGCAACTTGAAACGGAGGGCTTTGGCTTGGTTTATTTAGAGAGGTCTTACGCTTAAGCCTCCGAAGAACCTATTGCCCACCTCACCCCCGCTCTCGATCCTCCCCCCTCCACGGTCAATCCCGTGGCCGGGTTTGGCGGCCCGGGAGTTAGCAAGCGCGATGGCGCCGAGGTTCTTGCGAGAACGGCGAATGTTCTTGCAGGCCCCCGCACGCATGCAGTCATGCACTGCTCTGCGTTATGGCAGATCGCGCGGGGAGACCTCCTGGTCTGCCGGTTCCTACTAGCCGGTTCGCCAACCCCGCGTGGTCTGCCACCCTCGTTTGGCGACGTGGGTGGCAGCTCTTCCGACCTAGTAGGAGCTCCGCCATGCACGACGCATCCACCCCCATCGTTTTCCAACGCCACAACCACCAGCTGCGCACCGTGATGGTCGACAACCAGCCCTGGTTCGTCGCCCACGATTTCGCTCGCCTGATCGGCGCTCTGCGCCCCTACCGCATGACCCGCCTGGTGGACCCGCACCAGCGCCGTGTCGTGGTGCTGCGCCACGCCAGCGGTGGCAGCGAGGAGGTGCTGGCCATCAGCGAGGCCGGCGCCTATCGGCTGCTGTACCGCTTCGATCACCCGGAACACAGGTGCATCAGCCAATGGCTTAGCGAGGTGGTGGTGCCAACGCTATATGACTGCCACCGCAACCCCGAAGCGGCACCCCGGCGGGCCGCAATGAGCTGGGCCAATCAGCGGATCGGCATTCTGAAATGGCAGGGGGATATCTGGATCGCCCGGCAGGATCTGCCGGTCTTCCTCGCCAGCCGGGACGACCCGGCACTCAGCGATGAGCCGAGCTGGAGGCGGATGCCCTTCACCGATTGGTAATACCTGTAGGGGCGAATTCATTCGCCTAGGGAGCGCGGAGCGATCCCCCGTTGCAGCATGGGTTTCGCTTCGCTCTACCCATCCTACGAGCGGTGGGAGTGGATTGGCCCGACCACCGGCTCGCACAAACGCGCACTGGTTTCACAATGTCTTCAAGGCGTTCGGCTAAGGTGCGTGCCATCCGCCCCACGGGGCTTGGCCAGCACACCGGAGGACAGCATGGACACCATCCGCGACGGTATCGATGCCTATAACCAGACCTACCTCGAGATCAACGGGGAAGACGACGAGCTCTTTACCGAAGGCCCTGCGTCGGAGGAGGAAATCGAACAGCTGGCCGCCCTCACCGGCCCGCTGCCGGCGGAGCTGCAAGGCTTCTACCGCACCCTCGGCGCGTTGAAGAACCAGACCGAATCCGACTCCCACTGCTTCTGGATTCCGGCCCCCGCCGAGCTGGCGGACTGGCTGCAGGAGCAAGGCGGCTCGGCCGGGATCATCGACGTGATCCGCGCCCATTGGGGCGGTGATCGCCCGGAGTTCGACGCGGGCCGCCACTTCAGCGCGGAGGAGATCGCGGCGCTGAATGAGCGCTTCATCGGCTACGGCTGGTACAGGGTGGCGGACATCCTCGAAGGCGCCTATTTCCTGTTCTTCGACCGTGAGGGCCGCTTCGGCAGCCTCTACTACCACCAGGACGATTTCGCCGGCGCCAAGCAGGCGCTGAAGGAGATGCTGCGCGACGGCATCAAGGGCCAGCCGCTGGAGCAACTGCTGGGCGAGGCCCTGGAAGAAGTGCGCGCCAGCATGGAGGAGTTCGGCTGACGCCGACGCCCCTCCCCGCTCCCACCCCGTAGGGTGGGCCGGGCGGCGCTGCGCTTCAGCCCACCGCCCCCACCCTGCACCGCATCACGCCATGTCGCTGCCGGCGAACTCTTCGCCGAGGAAGTCGATCAGTGAGCGCACCGAGGGCAGCAGCCCGCGCCGCGAAGGGAAGATGGCGTGGACGATGCCGCACTTGGGCGAGAAGCCCGGCAGCATTTCCACCAGCGTGCCGTTGGCCAGGTCCTCGCGTACCGCGACCCGTGGCAGATGGGCGATGCCGACGCCCCCCAGCACGCCATTGCGCAGCGCCAGCAGGTCGTCGGTGACCATGCGCGGGCGGTGCGGGATGGTCAGCCGCGCCCCTTCCGGACCGAACAGCTCCCATTGGTAGTCCCGCTGCGCGCCGCCCCAATGCAGGCTCGGCAGGCGGCCCAGTTCCTCGGGCGCGAAACCTGCCGGCAACCGGGCGAGGAAGTCCGGCCGGCCCACCAGGCACTGGGTGCTGTCGGCCAGCACCTTCATCACCATGTCGGTGTTTTCCAGGGGCGGGAAGCGCACCCGCAGGGCGATGTCGAAACCTTCGTGGAGCAGGTCCACCCGGCGGTTGGTGCTTTCGATGAAGAGCTCCACCAGCGGGTACTTGAGCATGTAGCGGGTGAGCATCGGCCCGACCCAGGAGTTGAGCAGCGTGGTCGGGCAGGCGATGCGCACCAGGCCGCGCGGCTCGCTGCGGTTGCGCTCGATCACCTCCGCCGCCCCTTCCGCCTCCACCCGCATGGCCACGCAGCGCTGGTAGTACTCCTGGCCGATTTCGGTGAGCGAGCAGTGCCGGCTGGTGCGGTGGATGAGGCGTACGCCGAGGCGCTCTTCGAGCTGGGCGATGCGTCGGCTGAGCTTGGACTTGGGCATGTCCAGCGCGCGGCCGGCCGGGGCGAAGCCGCCGTGCTCCACCACCTGGGTGAAGTAGTAGAGGGTGTTGAGGTCTTCCACGCTCGTTCTCCAAATAGAACGCTAGAGGTATTTTTCGCAGTCTAGCGGATCAAGGGTACCGAATTTAATCTTTCTCACATGCAGACAACGCCTGCAGCGAGAAGCAGAACCCAACGCCGAACCGGCACCCAGAATCGATAAGCGAGGAACGCACCATGACCCATTTCACTT
>BATO01000110.1 GCA_000474255.1 Aquipseudomonas alcaligenes MRY13-0052 | reverse complement strand
CGAGGAGGTGCACATGAGCAAGGAAGACGCATCGCAACGCTGGCAGCAGAAGACCGTCGCCTATGCCCGCGCGATCAACGCCTATGTCGAGAAAGGCCTGCGCGAGGGCTGGGACAACGCCGGCAAGGAGCCCAGTTCCGCCGGGCGCGAGAAGCTGGTTCCCGCGCTGCTGGAAGCCCTGCGCGAGGCCAACCGCAGTGGCCACCTGGAAGGGCTGCAGGAAGCCTGGCCACCGGCCCATGCGCCGCTGCACGAGGTGCTCGACGAACAGGGCCAGGCCATTCCCATGCTCGCGCTGCTGGATGATGGCTCCATCGTCGCGCGCATCGGCGCCACCTGGGAGCCGGGGCACGTGGTGCGCATCGTCGGTGATCGGGTCGAGGATGTACCGGGCCTGGCGTTCTTCGGCGCCTGCCCCAATCGACGTTTCTACGCCCTGGCGCGGGAGACGGGCGTGGAGGTGCGGGACGGCTGGGACGGCCCGGTGGTGCTGCACTGCCCCTGGCCGCTGGGCACCGAGGATGCACCTGAGGGCGTGGAGCTGGAAACCTTCGCCGAGACGCCGCGCCCCACGCGTCTGCAGCCCTTCCCGGACGGGCGCCGGGTGCTGCTGGTGAGCGGCTCGGGCATCTTCGTGCTGGCCCCGGAAGGCGCGCGCCGCCTGTACCCGGACAACGCATCCCTCAAGGAATACGCCGAGGCCACCGACTACGAGCCGCCGTACTCCACCGGCCTGAGCATGGAGCACGGGGCGGTGTCGGCGGACGGTCGCTGGATCGCCGTGGGCGGCCAGGACGGTCGCCATCACCTGTTCGACGCCGACCTGCAACCGGTGGCGGCCATCGGGCCCCATGGCGAGTACCCGCATTACGCCCTGTTCAGTGGCGATGGCCGCAGCGTGGCCTTCAACGCCTGCCACTTCTACAACGGCGGCACCGTCGCCGTGGACCTCGCCCAGGCAGCGGGCCTGGATTCGGACCACTACGAGGATGTGGCGGGCGTGACCCTGGTGGAGGAGGGCGCGCGCGTCTACGCCGGTGCCTCCCTGGGCGATCGCTTCATCCTCGGCGACGCCTACGGCTACCTGCGTTGCGTCGATGCGACGGGTGAGCCTGTCTGGCAGCACTTCCTCGGTTCGACCCTGTGCGCCATCGACCTCTCCGCCGATGGCCGAACCCTGGTGGCCTCCAGCTACGCCGGCATCATCGCCATCATCGACCTGGAGGCTGGCCGTCCGGAGTGGCAGATCGGCACCGGTGAGCACCGCGAGCGTCGCCGCTGGCTGTTCTGGAAGGGCGAGGAAACGCCGCTGGCGTGGTGATCGGCGCGAAGACCATTGCTCTGCATGATGGGTTTCGCTCCGCTCTACCCATCCTGCGGGCTGGCTCTGCCCCAGAACGAAAAAACCGCCCCGAGGGGCGGTTCTTTCATGGCGCTGAAGCTCAGCCCGCAGTGGCGGCGCTGGCTTCGGCCGGCTTGGCGGTCGCGATGCCCAGGCGCGCATCGCAGTGCTGGCTGACGCGGTGGTACAGCTCGGCGTCGGTCTCCAGCTCTTTCTCGCGAGCGGGGAAGATCTCCTTCAGCTTGGCGGACCACTCGGCCGAGCGGGCCTGCTCGGCGAAGCAGCGTTCGATCAGGTTGAGCATGATCGAAACGGTCACCGAAGCACCCGGGGATGCGCCGAGCAGGGCGGCGATACTGCCGTCCTCCGCGGCCACCAGTTCGGTGCCGAACTGCAGGATGCCGCCTTTCTTGGCGTCCTTCTTGATGATCTGCACGCGTTGGCCGGCCACTTCCAGGCGCCAGTCGGCCGGGTCGAGTTCCGGGTAGAACTTGCGCAGGGCATCCAGGCGCTGTTCCTGGGACTGCATCACTTCCTTGATCAGGTAGCGGGTCAGGTCCATGTTGTCGCGCGCCACGGCCAGCATCGGGCCTAGGTTGCTCGGGCGCACCGACAGCGGCAGGTCGAGGAACGAGCCGTGCTTGAGGAACTTGGTGGTGAAGCCGGCATAAGGTCCGAACAGCAGGGACTTCTTGCCGTCGACCACGCGGGTGTCCAGGTGCGGCACGGACATCGGCGGGGCGCCCACTTCGGCCTGGCTGTAGACCTTGGCCTGGTGGTGCTTGACCACGTCGGGGTTGTCGCAGCGCAGCCACTGGCCGCTGACCGGGAAGCCACCGAAGCCCTTGCCTTCCGGAATGCCCGACAGCTGCAGCAACGGCAGCGCGCCGCCACCGGCACCGAGGAACACGAAGCGCGCGGCGACTTCGCGGTTGGCACCGCTCTGGGTGTTCTTGATGCTGACCTTCCAGCCGTCATCGGTACGCTTGAGGTCGGTGACCTTCTGGAAGTAGCTGACGCGGGTATCCGCCTGGGTGGCGAGGTACTGCAGCAACTGGTTGGTCAGGGCGCCGAAGTTGACGTCGGTGCCATTGGCCGCGCGGGTGGCGGCGACCGCTTCGTCCGCAGGGCGGCCGGGCATCATCAGCGGCATCCATTCGGCCAGGGTGGCTCGGTCTTCCGAGTACTCCATGTGGGCGAACGCGTGGTGCTTGGTGATGGCTTCGAAGCGCGTCTTGAGGAAGGGGATGTCCTTGCCGCGCACGAAGGACAGGTGCGGCACGGAGTTGATGAAGTCACGGGGCGAACCGAAGCCTTCCTTGTCGCTCAGGTAGGACCAGAACTGCTTGGAGACTTCGAACTGGGTGTTGATCAGTACCGCTTTCTTGATGTCGATGGAACCATCGGCGGCCTGGGGGGTGTAGTTCAGCTCGCACAGGCCGGCATGGCCGGTACCCGCATTGTTCCAGGGGTTGGAGCTCTCGATGGCACCGGATTCGCGGAGTTCCGCGATTTCCAGCTTGATGCCTGGATCGAGTTCCTTCAGCAGGACCGCCAGTGTGGCGCTCATGATGCCGGCCCCGACCAGCAACACGTCCACTGCTTGGTAATCGTCTTGCGCCATTTGCTCGCCACTCTCTCGTGAAGTAGTGAAAAACCGTCATCTCACGCTCTTTTGGAGACGTGAACCTCAAAAGATCGCCTACCGGGGGCAGGCCGCTTCCATCAGCGCGGGTGGCGCTGCGTCCATGCAAAGGGATTTGCACGTCGGGCGGAAGGTGCGGCAGGCCAGTGATGGCAGCGAAAGTGGACGGCTCTCTGTGGGGCTGTGCGGGTGCCAAGCGAAGGCTCGGCCGGTGTTGCGAGGCCCGATCAGGAGACGACCTTATAATCGGGGGGCGATTGTAGCGAAGAAATAGGAGGAATTGAGCGTTTGTACGTGACTTTTATTCATCCATCGGTCAGGCCGCCAACGCTCGCGCGCCGCGTGACTGCTGGACGACCTGCTGGATGAGCGCGGAGGCGGGCAGTTGCTGGCCGATCCACGACAGGCGCTGTTCGCGGACCTGCACCCATCGGCCCCGCACGGGCGCCTCGGCAGCCTGGTGGAAGCCACGGCACAGGCCCTTGTCGTCGAGCAGGGCGAAGCAGCGGATCTTGGCGCGAGGGGCGAACAGGGACCAGAGGAACATCATCACGGCTTTCTCCTTGGGTATGCCGCTTTATCCCATCCCTGCGTGACAGGGGCATTACAGGAACCCGCCGGGCCTCCCAACGGTCTCATTCCAGGCCACTGATAGCGCTCTGTCAGTAGGCGTGCCGGCTGGTTATACTCCCGGCCTTCCGCGTCCAACCTGGAGAAACAAGCATGCTGAATCGCGCGTTGCTCGGCCTGCTGGCCGGCCTCAGCCTGACCCTGGTCGGCTGTGCCCTCAGCCCGCAACAACTCAGCCCGCAACCCAAGCTCACCGGCCCGCTCACGCCCGTCGGCCAGGGCCAGCCGGTAGTGGTTCGTGTCGCCGATGGGCGCTCCTCGCCGGTGCTCGGCACCCGTGGCGGCCTCTATGCGGACACCAGCAACATCACCGTTCAGGGCCAGGACATCCTGCCGCGCCTGCAGACCGAAGCCGAAGCCGCCGTGCGCCTGCTGGGCTTCACGCCGTCGCCCAACGCCTTCAACGCCCCGCAGCTGACCCTGACCCTGGCCGACCTGAAGTACCAGTCGCCCAAGGAAGGCGTCTACGTGACCAAGGCTGACATCAGCGCCACCTTCCGTGTCGACGTGCAGAACGCCAGCCGTCGCTACAGCGGCCGCTACAGCGCCTCCCTGGCCCAGCAGTTTGGCACCGCGCCGAACCAGGAAACCAATACCAAGCTGGTATCCGGTGTGCTCAGCGACGCCCTGACCCGCGCCTTCAAGGACCCGACCATCGGGCAGATGCTGGCGCAGTAAGGCTGCACCGCTGCGAACGAGCCCGGCCCCCGTGCCGGGCTTTTTCTTGCCTGCGCGATTCGTCGGAAACGCCGCAGGGGAGCGGGGCGCTCGGGTAGACTCGCCGCCGAATCCGGATGGCCCGCTCCCCGCGCGGCCGCATTTCCACCTCGCAGGCCGCGCCTGCTCGGAGTTGAAGATGTCCCTGCAGGACCTCTGGTCTGTCTACCTCGCCCATCCCCACCAGGTAGTCAACGCCCTGGCGCTGTTCTTCGCCCTGGTCGGTTCCTGGCTGCTGGTCGCCACCCGCCTGCGCGAGCAGCGCGTCGCCGGGCGCCTGGCCGCCGACAGCGAAATGGAGGGGATGGCGCAACCGGCGCTGATGCAGGACGAGACCACCCAGCGGCTGAACCGCTTCTTCTACGCCTTCGGCTATTTCAGCCTGGCCGTGGCCCTTGGCGTGTCCTGGGCCAGCACCCAGCTCTGAGCGATCCCGGCGCTGCCGGTGACCGGCTGGACATGAAAACGGCGACCCGAGGGTCGCCGTTTTGCATTGCGCGCTACCGTCAGAGCGGCAGGCCGGCCCTGATGCGGTACTGGTTGCGCACCGGGGTGGCGTACTGCAGCACCAGCCAGGGACGCTGTTCTTCCGGGCAGGCGTTGAGGCGCTTCTGCCACTCGGCGCGGGCGCGGGCGATCTCGTCCGTGCCGAACAGGCTTTCCAGCGTCGGCACCGCCAGCTCGGGGTCGCGCTCGCTCCACATGGCGTAGGCCAGATAGTGCACCGGGAACAGCCGGTAGCCGCCGAGGATGCGACGGTCCATCTCGGCGGCCAGCAGCTTGGCGTCAGCGATGTTCTCGCGGATCTCGTCGTTGAAGGCGATGTGCACCCGGCCTTTGTAGCCGGTGATGCCCAGGGCGATGCTGGTGTCGTCCTCGCCCGGCGCCTTCTCGTAGCCGCCGGTGGTGGCGCGGATATACAGCTCGCGGGCCTTGGCCAGGTCGCAGGGATCGTATTCGTAGCTGATCGACACCGGCACCACGTGCAGGTCGTGGATCACCGCGGCGAAGGGCTCGTCCTTGCGGCTCATGTGGAACATCTTGAGGATCGCCGAATCGGTGCGGTCGTCGCCGTCCTTCGCGCGGCCCTCGGCCTGGGCGATCCAGATCGACTGGGCGTCCACGCGGATGGAGTGGTTGATGTAGGCCGACAGCAACTGGAAGGCCGCCAGCTTCTCGCGCCGGCCCGCCAGGTTGCGGTGCACGATGAAGCTCTTGTTCAGGCGCATCAGGTCGCTGACGAAGGGCTTCTGCAGCAGGTTGTCGCCGATGGCGATGCGCGGCGTGGGCACCCCGGCGTGGTACACGGCGTAGTTGACGAAGGCCGGGTCCATGACGATGTCGCGGTGGTTGGCGACGAACAGGTAGGGGTTGCCGGGCTTGAGCTTGTCCACGCCCGAGTAGGTCACGCCGTCGGTGGCGCGCTCGATGGTGTGGTCGACGTAGGGCTCGATCTTGTCCTGCAGCGCGGTCACCGAAGCGATGCCGCGGAACTCGCGACGCAGGCGATGAGCTATAACAGGCTTGAGCAGCCAGCCGAGCGGGCCTGCCAGGCGGGGGAAACGATAGCGGGTGAGGGCGCCGAGGAAAGCCGGGTCGGCGGACAGGCGCGCGAGCACCTCGGCCACCTCGGCATCGTCGTAGGGTCGGATGGCTTCGAATTCGCCCATCGGGTTCTCTTGTTGTGCTGCGGCTGGAGATAAGGGTGGCGCCCCGAATCACGGGGCCTGAAATAGACCGGCGATTATACAGCCAAGTCACACGGGAGTTTCGCATGCTGGAAACCCAGGCCTATGAATGCCCCTACTGCGGCGAAGCGGTGGAAGCGCTGCTCGACCTTTCCGCGGGCGACCAGCAGTACATCGAGGATTGCCCGGTGTGCTGCCGGCCCATCGTCTTCGCGCTGGCCACCGACGGCGAGGACTGGAGCCTGGACGTGCGCCGGGAGGACGACTGATGCAGCGCATCTACGAGCCGGGTGATCTGATCGAGGCGCAGCTGCTGCTGGGCATGCTCGCCAGCGAAGGCGTCGAGGCCCACCTGGCGGGCGGGCACCTGCTGGGCGGTATCGGCGAACTGCCGCTGATGGGGCTGCTGGGCCTGCTGGTAGAGGACGAGGACGCCGAGCGGGCACGGCTGCTGATCGCCGCGTACAATGCCGCGCAACCCGTGCCGGGCGATGAGCCCGACAGCTACCCCGGCACCCTGCTGTGCTGAACCTGCCCGAGCCCTTTGCCTGATGTCCGGACGCTTCGCCCTGTTTCGCTGGTCGCCCGCATTCGCCGCGTTGCCCGGCTTCCCCGCCGAGCAGCAGCCGCACTGGAACCTGGCGCCCGGTGCGCGGGTGCTGATGCTGCGCGGGCAAGCCGGCGAGCAGCGCCTGGACCTGGCCCGCTGGGGCCTGACCCCGGCCTGGCTTACCGACCTGTCGAAGACGCCTGCCCACGCCCGTGCCGAAACCCTGGTGGAACAGCCGATGTTCCGCAACGCCTTCCGTCAGCGGCGCTGCCTGATCCCGGCCAACGGCTTCTACGAGTGGCGCGGGGTGCGCAAGCGGCCTTACTGGGTCAGCGGCGAAACGTCGCTGCTGCACTTCGCCGCACTCTGGGAGCCCTTTCCGGTGGGCGATGCCGAATACCTCAGCCTGGCGATGATCACCCGCCCCGCCGCCGACCTGCGTCGGCCGCTGGTGCTGGACGAAGCCGGCCAGCAGCTGTGGCTGGCGGCGGACAGTGATCCGGAAGACCTGCGCGCGTTGCTCACCGCCGCCTCGCCACCCCTGCGCGAGCGGGCGCTGGCCACCCTGGTCAACGACCCCAAGCTGGATGGGCCGGAGTGCCTGACGCCGGCGTGATCGGGACCCTCCCGGGCTGAAGCCCAGGCTACAGGCGTGGTGGTGGGAAAGAGCCGGTTGGAGCGAATTCATTCGCGAATGAACCCGCCCCCACGCACGGCTTGAAGCACTACACCCGGAACTGATTGATCAACCGGCGCTGCTGCTCGGCCAGCTTGGTCAGCTCGGCGCTGGCCTGGGAGGCTTCGTCGGCGCCGCCGGCCACTTCATTGGCCACCTGGCCGATGTTGGTGACGTTGCGGTTGATGTCCTCGGCCACCGCGCTCTGCTCCTCGGCGGCGCTGGCGATCTGGGTGTTCATGTCGTTGATCACCGATACAGCCTGGGTGATGGATTCCAGCGCATGGGCCGCCTCGCTGGCGGACTGCACGCTGGTGTCGGTCTTGTCCTGGCTGTCCTGCATCACCTTGACCACGTCCCGCGTGCCCTGCTGCAGCTGCTGGATCATGGTCTGGATCTCTTCGGTGGCCTGCTGGGTCTTCTGCGCCAGGTTGCGCACTTCGTCCGCGACCACGGCGAAGCCGCGGCCCTGCTCGCCGGCGCGGGCGGCCTCGATCGCGGCATTCAGAGCCAGCAGGTTGGTCTGCTCGGCGATGCCGCGGATGGCCACCAGGATGGCATTGATGTTCTCGCTGTCCTTGGCCAGGTTCTGCACCACGCCCACGGCGCGGCTGATCTCGCCGGCCAGGGCGGTGATGGCCTCGGTGGTGCTCTGCACGATGCGCTTGCCGTGGTTGGCGGCCTGATCGGCATGGCTGGCGGCCTCGGCGGCGAGCGTGGCATTGCGCGCCACGTCCTGGGCGGTGGCGGTCATCTCGTGGACGGCGGTGGCCACCAGTTCGATCTCCGCCAGCTGCTTCTGCACGCCCTGGTTGGTGCGAATGGCGATGTCGGCGGTGTGCTCCGAGGAGTCGCTGACCTTCTGCACCGAGCTCACCACCTGGCTGATCATGGTCTGCAGCTTGGCCAGGAAGGTGTTGAAGCCGCTGGCGATGGAGCCCAGTTCGTCGGCGCGCTCGGAGTGCAGGCGGCGGGTGAGGTCGCCTTCGCCCTGGGCGATATCGTCGAGCATGGTCACCATCTGCCGCAGCGGGCTGGCGATGCCGAAGCCGACGAACCAGATCACCACCAGGCCGAGGGCGGCGATCAGCAGGCCGACCACCGACATGCCGAAGATGTCCTCGTCACGCTGGGTGGAAAGGTCGGCTTCCAGCTTGTGCAGGTCGGCCATCACGGTGTCCAGCGGCATGTTCAGGCTGAGGTACCAGACGGCGTCGGTGCTCGCCACCTTGAACGGCACCAGCAGCAGGATGCGGCCGTTGTCGCGATCGATCTCGTAGGCGGGCTGGTCGCCCTGGAGGGTGCGCAGGTTGTCCGCCACGGCGCTGCCCAGCACCCGGTCCGCCGGCTCGCCAAGCTTGCTGGCGTCGGCCGTGTAGGCCACCAGGCGCTTGTTGCTGGAGAGCAGGGCCATTTCACCCGCGCCGCCGTAGAGCTTCTGGTTGGCGCTGAGAAGCAACTGCTGGATGAAGTCGAGGGAGAGGTCGGCGCCGGCGATGCCGCGGAACTGGCCCTTGACCAGGATCGGCGCGTTGAAGGACGCCAGCATCACCATCTTGCCGCCCATGTCGTAGGGCGCCGGGTCGATCACGCAGGGGCGCTTGGTGTCGCGCGGGCAGAGGTAGTACTCGCCCTCGCGCACACCGGTGGGCAGCGGTTTGACGCTTTCCAGGGTATCGCCCAGCACGTCCATCACCAGCTTGCCGCTGGCGTCGCGGTACCACCAGGGGATGAAGCGACCGGCAGCGTTGTGCCCGGTCTGCCCGAGGAAGTTGGCGTCTTCGCCGAAGGCGTTGGGTTCCCAGCCGATGTAGGCGTCCAGCAGCTTGGGGTTGTTGGCGAGGATGTGGTGCAGCAGGTTGATCATCTCCGGGCGGCTGCTGTCCATCGCCACGGCACCGCTCTCGTCGGTTTCACCGGCCAGGGCGTTGGTCTGCGCCAGGCTGCTGGCCACGGTCATCGGGTAGGCCAGCTCGCGCTGGATGTCCGAGACCTGGGAGGCGGCGAGGCTGAGCAGGCGCTCGCTGATGATCTGCTCCAGCAGTGCCTGGGTTCGTGTCTGTACCAGCTCCTGGGTCCGGGCGCCGGCGAACAGCGCGTAGAGGACGAGGGCCACCACCACGGCGAGCACGCTGGCACCGGCCAGCGTCGCGACCGAAAACTGGATCGATCTGAATTTCATGGGAACTCCCGGAGTCTCAGGTACAGCCTTGGTCCATGACATATCGGCCGACAGTCGGCGAAGCATGAGCCTGCTTCACAAGAAAAGAACGCAAGTCGCTGGATGGCAAGGCCTCCGGTTGCTCCGGGGTGTGGCGCAGGCATAGAGTACGGCGCAGTTTTCACAGGAGAGTCACAGTGACGAAGTCTCACATCCTCGGCAGCCTCGCGCTGTCCCTGCTGCTGGCCGGATGCCAGGCAGTGAATACCACCAGCGGCGGCGCAGTCGGCGTCGAGCGCAAGCAGTACATGTTCAGCATGCTGTCCGAACAGCAGGTGAACCAGATGTACGCCCAGTCCTACCAGCAGACCCTGTCCGAGGCGTCGCAGCAGGGCGTGCTGGACAAGAACAGCGCCGACGCCAAGCGCGTCTCGGCCATCGCCAAGCGGCTGATCGCCCAGACCACGGTGTTCCGCCCCGATGCCGGCAGTTGGGCCTGGGAAGCCAACGTGATCGACAGCGAAGAGCTCAACGCCAACTGCGGCCCGGGCGGCAAGATCATCGTCTACAGCGGCCTGATCGATCAGCTCAAACTCACCGACGACGAACTGGCGGCGGTGATGGGCCACGAGATCGCCCACGCCCTGCGCGAGCACGGCCGCGAGGCCATGTCCAAGGCCTACGGCGTGCAGATGGCCACCCAGCTCGGTTCCCTGCTGGGCGCCGGCGACCAGAGCCTGCAGATGGCCAACCAGGGTGTGGAATACCTGATGACCCTGCCCAACAGCCGTGGCAACGAGAACGAGGCGGACCTGATCGGCCTCGAGCTGTCCGCCCGTGCCGGCTACAACCCCAACGCCGCCATCACCCTGTGGCAGAAGATGAGCAAGGCCAGCGAAGGCGCGCCGCCGGAATTCATGAGCACCCACCCGTCTTCCAGCTCGCGTATTTCGTCCCTCCAGGCTGCCATTCCCAAGGTCATGCCGTTCTATCAGCAAGCCAAGGCCAAGTGAGGCTGGCGGCCCTGAAAAGGCCGTCCTAGGGTTTGTACGAAAAGTCGCCGAGCGACGGTCAGGCGAGGCGCAACGACCAACGGGAGTAACAGCCGGAGGCTGGCCCGAAGGGCGCGCGCCAGTGCGTAAAAATGGGTGAGGAAGCGGAGTTTACGAGCTGTAAATGAGCATTCGGAACCCGTTTTTAACGAAGCATCACCGAGCGCAGGCACTTTTCGTAAAGAGCCTGTATTGCTCGCCGCCACCGGCATGATGCAGGCGGCGAGCATTCGAGGTCTCCCGTGAAGATCGCAGTCCTTGGCGCCACCGGCCTGCTGGGCCATCACACCGCTCGCGCCATCCGCGCGGCGGGCCATGAGCTGGTGCTGATCCATCACCCCGCCTCGCGCATCGAGCGGCTGGGCTACCTCGACCCGGAATTGCATTCCGCTGAGCTGTTCGACCACTCGCAACTGAGCCGCGCCCTGGTCGACCTGGACGGCGTGGTGTTCTGCTCCGACGACGCGCCCACCCGGCACCGGCGCTGGCAGGATGCCGTGGCCAGCGCCCTCGACGAAACCAACCACTTCTACGCCGCCTGTCTTTCGGCCCATGTGCCGCGCATCCTCCATGTCGGTGCGTCGGTCGCGCTGCCGCGCCATCCCGACGGTGAGCCGGGGCACGAGGGGTTGTTCTACGACGAGATGCCGCGCTGGAAGAACCCCTACCTGCTGTGCAAATGGGCGCTGGACAGACAGGCCCGCGAGCAGGCCCGTGCCGGCCTGCCGGTGGTGATCGGCATTCCCGGCATGGCCTTGGGCGAGTTCGATGCCGGCCCTTCCAGCGGGCGTCTGATCACGGCCATCGCCAGTGGCGCCATGAGCCGCTACGTGGAGGGTCAGCGCAATGTCATCGATGCGGGTGAGGCCGGGCGTGGATTGTTGCTGGCCCTGGAGAAGGGCCGTGCCGGTGAGCGCTACCTGATCACCGGGACCAACATCGAAATGGCCGAGCTGACCGCGCACATCGCCCTGCTGCTGGAGGTGGCTGCGCCCACGCCGATGCCATTGGCGGTGGCCCGGGGCATGGCGGCCCTGCAGCGCCTGCGCCAGCGCATGAGCGGCGAGGCGCTGAAAATCGACCCGACCAGCATCGCCGCCATGGCCGGCGGGCAGTTTCTCGATGGCGCCAAGGCTGCAGCCGAGCTGGGCTTCCAGGCGGAGGTGGCGCTGGACGACACCCTGCGCCGGGCCATCCGCTGGTTCGGTGAGAACGGGTATCTCTGAGGAAGGGCTCGTCAGGTGCGTCCCGGGCTGAAGCCCGGGCTACCCGTGGAGGGCTGATCAGGGCAGGGCTTTTTCCGCATAGGCGCGGTTGCTCAGGCCGAGCTGGGCGCGGAAGCTTTCCATGTCGAACATGGTGCAGATCTCCTGCACTTCGCCCCGGCTGTTGAAGGTCCAGAAGGCCATGGCGGAGATGCTGAGGATGCGGTCGCTGGGCGGGTAGCCGAGGGCCGGCTTGTGGATGCTGCCGATCAGGGTGCACCAGGTGAAGACATGGGCTTCCTCGGCGATGCACTCCTCCACCACCACTTCCAGGTCGGGCATGGCGTCGCGGATCTTCAGCACCATCTCGCGGTAGCCCTCGCCGTCCAGCGGGCCCGGCATGAACGAGCTCTTGTAGAGGAAGTCCTTGCTCTGCAGCTGCTCGGCGAGCGCCACGCGCCCCTTGTTCCAGGACAGGTCGATATGCTGGCGCGCCACGCGCTTGCGGTCGTCGGTCGACGTCATCTGCTTTCCTCCTCCCTGGTCGGGCCGGCAGTAGGGCGAGGAATCTACCAGTTGGCGCGGCGCTGCCATTGGCCGAAACGCCAGCGAACTGGCGTCAGGCCGGTGACGCGGTTCAGGCCGCGCCGAGGGTGAGCGCCTTGTACACGGCGTAGATGGCCAGGGCAGCGAAGGCCAGGGCGGCGAGGCGGCGGATCAGGGTCAGCGGCAGCTTATCGGCGGCGAAGTTGCCGGCCAGCACCACCGGCACGTTGGCCAGCAGCATGCCCAGGGTGGTACCCGCGACCACGAGGATGAAATGCGGGTACTGAGCGGCCAGCATCACGGTCGCGACCTGGGTCTTGTCACCCATCTCGGCGAGGAAGAAGGCGATGAGGGTGGTGAGAAAGGGGCCGTATTTCTTCAGGCCGGATTCCTCGTCGTCGTCCAGCTTGTCGGGCACCAGCGTCCACAGCGCCACGGCCACGAAGGAGGCGGCGAGGATCCAGCTCAGGGTGGCGGCGGAGAAGAAGCTGGCGACCCAGTTGCCCACGGCGCCGGCGGCGAAGTGGTTGGCCAGGGTGGCGGCGACGATGCCCCAGATGATCGGCCAGGGTTTGCGGAAGCGCGCGGCCAGGAGCAGGGCGAGCAATTGAGTCTTATCGCCGATTTCCGCCAGGGCAACGATCAGTGTGGGGACGAACAGGGATTCCAGCATCAGGGTTCCTACGGGGGCGGGTTCGACTAATCACCATGACACGTACAGCCTGCCCGCCCCGGGCCAGGTTGTTCGTGTCATAGGTCTTGTCAAACCGCTGGCCTGTCTAGGCAGGCTTGGGTCGCACGCGCCATGGTCTGTGGACCAAGTATGTTGACGCGTGCCTGGCGAGCAGGGCGCTCGCGGGAGACTACTCCCCTAGGACGGGGCGCATTTTGCACAAGGCGGGCGTGCCGGGCAAGCCCGCCGTTGCGCTGTTCGTCAGCTGTCGGTGGCGCGCACGTCCATCTCGGCGTAGCGCACGGTGCGGCTGCCGTTCTTCAGGCGGTAGCCGAACCAGATGGCGAGGAACAGCGGCAGGCTGATGTAAGTGGCGGCCAGCCCGGCCCAGTCGATGTGCTCGCCCACCAGGGCCTCGTAGTTCTGCCCGAGGGTGATCACCAGGCACAGGGCGAAGGCGAACAGCGGGCCGAAGGGGAACAGCTTGGCGCGATAGGGCAGGTCTTCCAGGCGCCCGCCCTGGAGCAGGTAGCCCTTGCGGAAGCGGTAGTGGGAGATGGCGATGCCCAGCCAGGCGATGAAGCCGCACATGCCCGAGGTGTTGAGCAGCCAGGTGTAGAGGGTCGACTCGCCGAAGGCCGCGGTGAAGAAGCACAGCGCGCCCACCAGGGTGGTGGCGTAGAGGGCGTTGCGCGGCACGCCGCTGGCGGAAACGCGGGCGAACAGGCGTGGCGCCTTGCCCTGGGTGGCGAGGGTGTAGAGCATGCGCGTGGAGGCGTACATCCCCGAGTTGCCGGCCGAGAGGATGGCCGTGAGGATCACCGCGTTCATCACCCCGGCGGCGGCGGCGAAGCCGGCGCGCTCGAACAGCAGGGTGAAGGGCGAGACGCTGATGTCGCTGGCGTCGTTCTGCAGCAGGCTCGGGTCGGTGTAGGGGATCAGCATGCCGATCACGAAGATCGCCAGGACGTAGAACATCAGGATGCGCCAGAACACCTGGCGGATGGCGATGGGGATGTTCTTGCGCGGGTTCTCCGACTCGCCGGCGGCGATGCCGATCAGCTCGGTGCCCTGGAAGGAGAAGCCGGCGATCATCGCCACCCCGACCATGGCCTGCAGTCCACCGACGAAGGGCGCGTCACCCTGGGTGAAGTGGCTGAAACCGGGGGATTCCATGCCGCTCATCACGCCGAAGATGGTGGCCAGGCCGATGATGATGAAGATCACCACCGTCACCACCTTGATCAGTGCGAACCAGAACTCGCTCTCGCCGAAGCCTTTCACCGAGATGACGTTGAGCAGGAACATCAGCGCCAGGAACAGCGCGCTCCAGTAGATGCCCGGTGTGTCGGGGAACCAGAAGCTCATGATCAGCTGCGCGGCCACCAGTTCGGCGGCGATGGTCACCGCCCAGTTGTACCAATAGTTCCAGCCCAGGGCGAAGCCGAAGCCATCGTCGACGAAACGGCTGCCATAGGTGCTGAACGAGCCGGAAACCGGCATGTGCGCGGCCATCTCGCCGAGGCTGGTCATGAGGAAGTAGACCATCACGCCGATCAGCGCGTAGGCCAGCAGGGCACCGCCCGGGCCGGCTGTGGCCACGGTGGCGCCGGAAGCGACGAACAGGCCGGTACCGATGGAGCCGCCGATGGCGATCATGTTCAGGTGGCGGGGCTTCAGCGAACGGTGCAGGCCGCTGCTGGCGGTGGGGGCGGCAGTGTCGAGGTCAGTCAAGAAAAACTCCAGGTGCCCGGTGCTTCGCCGGGCGTGTTGCGGCTATCGGGTGCCGCTCGAGTATGGATGGTGCGCGGGTGCCCGCCTTTCAGCGGCGGGCGCTGTAGATGCGGAAACCCTCCCCTTCGGCCAGGGTGCGGCAACCGCCGAGCGCCTGTTCGATCAGGGGTTGGTATTTGAGGAAGCTGTTGGCCACCAGGCGCAGTTCGCCGCCCACCAGCAGGTGGCGCACGGCCTCGCGCAGCAGCGTTTCGCTGGCCTGGTAGTCGGTGTGCACGCCCTGGTGGAAGGGTGGGTTGCTGACGATGGCCGAGAGCAGCTTGGGCGCGGCGTGGATGCCGTCACCGGCGATCACGTCTGCCTCCAGCCCGTTGGCGGCCAGGGTCAGCCGGCTGGCGGCGATGGCGAAGGCGTCGACATCCAGCATCACCAGCTGGCTCTGTGGATAACGTCGCTTGAGCGCCGCACCGAGCACCCCGGCGCCGCAGCCGAAATCCAGCACCTTGCCGGTGGGCAGCTTGGCCAGGTTGTCCAGCAGCAGGGCGCTGCCGCGATCCAGGCGGCCGTGGCTGAACACGCCGGGCAGGCTCACTACCTGCAGCGGGCCGTCGGCCAGGTCGAGGCTGTAGCGCTGGGCCAGGGCTTCGAGGTCCGGCACCGCCGGCGCCTGGTCCACCTGCACCTGCCAGAGCTGGCAGTGGCGGGCGCTGTCGAGCTTGCGCGGTTTGCCGAAGGGCTCCAACTGGCGGGCGGCACGTTCGATGCCCGCTCGCTTCTCGCCCACCAGGTACAGCGGCTTGCCGGGCAGGCGCGCGGCCAGGGCGGTGAGCAGGTAGTCGGTCAGCTCGCGGGATTTGGGCAGGAACAGCACGGCGGCTTCGAAGGGGGCTTCGGGCGCGTTGACGCTGAATTCGCAGCGCCCGGGGAAGCGCGCTTCCAGGGCGTTCTGCTCGCCGATGTGCCAGGTCCAGCCGCGTGCCTGGGGCAGTTCGCCCAGCAGGTCGTCGGCGGGAAGGCCCGCCAGAAGCAGCGGGCCAAGGAACAGGTCGGCCTGTCGGAGCAGTACTTCGCTGCGCGGGTCCATTGGGTAGATCCTGATAAAAACCGCGAATTTTATCAGAATCTTTTAGGCCTTAGCTGACCGTGCGGCGAGGCGTTCCCTTCAGCCAGGCATCCAGGTTCTCCGCCATCTGCACGACGATGCGCTGCCGCGCCTCACGGCTGCCCCAGGCGTTGTGCGGGGTGACGATCAGCCGCGGGATGTCCACGGCCAGCAGCGGGTTGCCGTCCTTCGGCGGCTCCTGGGTCAGCACGTCGGTGGCGGCACCGCCCAGGTGGCCGCTGCGCAGGGCGTCGGCCAGGGCGTGTTCGTTGACCAGGCCGCCACGCGCGGTGTTGACCAGGAAGGCGCCGGGCTTCATCAGCGCCAACTGCTCGGCGTCGATCAGGTTGCGGGTGTGCTCGTTGAGCGGGCAGTGCAGGGTCAGGGCGTCCACCTGGGGCAGCAGTGCAGCCAGGGGCAGGCGGTCTTCGCGAGGCGGCCGGCCGGGCAGGGCACCGAGCAGCACGCGCATGCCGAAGGCTTCGGCCAGGCGCGCCACGGCGCTGCCCAGTTCGCCATGGCCGAGCAGGCCGAGGGTCTTGCCCTCCAGTTCGACGATGGGGAAGTCCAGCAGGCAGAACTGGGTCGCCTTCTGCCAGTGGTCGTGGCGCACGGCTTCGCGGTAGTCGACGAAGCGGGTGGCCAGGTTGAGCAGCAGCATCAGGGTGTGCTGGGCCACGGACGGGGTGCCGTAGCCCTGGCAGTTGCACACGGTGATGCCACGGGCGCGGGCGGCGGCGAGGTCGATGTTGTTGGTGCCGGTGGCGCTGACCAGGACCAGCTTCAGCTCCGGCAGCTCGGCGATGGCGGCGGCATCGATGGTCACCTTGTTGCTGATGGCGACCTGGGCGCCGTGCAGGCGCTCGACGACATCGCGGTGGCCGGTCTGGTCGTGCAGCTGCAGGTCGGCGAAGTGCTGGCGCAGTGGCGTGAGATCGAGATCGCCGAGATCGAGGGAGGCGTGGTCGAGGAAGACCGCGCGGAGGCTGTTGGTCATCAGCTGTACCTTTTTCCGAGGCAGAGGTAGGCGTAAGGTTGCCAGCCTATCAGAGCCTTTCCCATTATTCGGAGGTCCCATGTACTGGGCGGAATTCCTCACCGTTGCCTTGATCCACCTGCTGGCCGTGGCCAGCCCCGGCCCGGATTTCGCCATCGTCGTGCGCGAAAGCGTTGCCCACGGTCGCCGCGCTGGCACTTGGACGG